>NZ_JACBYP010000064.1 GCF_018982965.1 Streptomyces mayonensis
GTTCCTCCCTCCGCCTCCGCCTCAGCCCCCGCCCCCGCACCCGCCCGCGTCCTCGTCGTCGACGACGATCCCACCGTCGCCGAGGTCGTCGCCGGTTACCTGGAGCGTGCCGGGCACCTCGTCGACCGGGCCGGGGACGGGCCGGCCGCGCTGGAACGGGCCGCGGCACACCGGCCCGACCTCGTGGTCCTCGACCTGATGCTGCCCGGCATGGACGGCCTGGAGGTGTGCCGGCGGCTGCGCGGCGCGGGACCCGTACCGGTGATCATGCTGACCGCCCGCGGCGACGAGGACGACCGCGTCCTGGGCCTGGAGGTCGGCGCGGACGACTACGTGACCAAGCCGTTCAGTCCCCGGGAGCTGGTCCTGCGGGTCGAGTCCGTACTGCGCCGCACCCGGCCCGCCCCCGGTGCACGGCCGCACCCCGAGGCCCGCCCGCCGTCCGCCGCGGGCCTGGCCGTCGACCCGGCCGCCCGCCGCGCCACCAAGGACGGCACGGAACTCGCCCTCACCCTCCGCGAGTTCGACCTGCTCGCCTTCTTCCTGCGGCACCCCGGGCGGGCCTTCGCCCGGGACGAGCTGATGCGGGAGGTGTGGGGCTGGGACTTCGGCGACCTGTCCACCGTCACCGTCCATGTCCGGCGGCTGCGCGGCAAGATCGAGGACGACCCCGCACGGCCCGGGCTGATCCAGACCGTGTGGGGCGTGGGCTACCGCTTCGACCCCGCCGGACGCCCCGGAGGCCCCGGACGCCGCGAACGGTCCGAGCGGTTTGAGCGGTCCGAGCGGTCCGGACACGGCGAGCGGTCCGGATACGACGAGTGGTCGGGACACGGCGAGCGGTCCGTGCGGGAGGCGGACTGACCGTGCACGACATGCTCCTCATCGCCCTCTACGCCTTCCTCGGCGCCGCCGCCACCGGCCTGGCGGGCGCGGCCGTGCTGCGGCTGATCCGGCGGCGTTCGCTGACCGCGTCGCTGGCGGTGGTGGCGGCGGTCGCCGTCCTCGCGATGCTGGCGGGCACGCTCGCCGTCGCCTGGGCGATGTTCCTGTCCCCGCACGACCTGTCCGTCGTCACCACGGTGGTGGCGATGGCGGCCGTCGTCTCCCTGCTCACCGCGCTGCTCCTCGGCCGCTGGGTGGTCGCCCGAAGCCGCGAACTGGCCGCCGCCGCCCGCTCCTTCGGCGACGACGGCGGCTACGCGGCACCCACGGTCCCGGCCACCGCCGAACTCGACGCGCTCAGCCGGGAACTGGCCGCCACCAGCGCCCGCCTCACCGAGTCCCGCGAACGCGAACGCGCCCTGGAGACCTCCCGGCGCGAACTGGTCGCCTGGATCTCGCACGACCTGCGCACCCCGCTGGCGGGCCTGCGGGCCATGTCCGAGGCCCTGGAGGACGGCGTCGCCACCGACCCCGACCGCTACCTGCGGCAGATCCGCACCGAGGTGGAACGCCTCAACGACATGGTCGGCGACCTCTTCGAACTCTCCCGCATCCACGCCGGCACGCTCCCCCTCGCCCCCGCCCGGATCTCCCTCTACGACCTGGTCGGCGACGCCCTCGCGGGTGCGGACCCGCTGGCGCGCGAGCACGGCGTACGGCTGGTCGGTGACGCGGTGGCGGCCGTGCCGGTCGAGGTGGACGGCAAGGAGATGAGCCGGGTCCTGGGCAACCTGCTGGTCAACGCGATCCGCCGGACGCCCGCCGACGGCACGGTCGCGGTCGCCGCCGAGCGGTCCGCCGAGGGCGTCGTGGTCTCGGTGACCGACGCCTGCGGCGGCATCCCCGAGGAGGACCTGCCGCGGGTCTTCGACACCGGCTGGCGCGGCACCCACGCCCGTACGCCTCCGGCCGGGGCGGGCCTCGGCCTCGCCATCGTGCGCGGCATCGTCGAGGCCCACCGCGGCCGGGCCACGGTCCGCAACATCCCGGGCGGCTGCCGCTTCGAGGTCCTCCTGCCCCTGGCGGAGGCGGAGCCCGGCCGCTGACGGGAGGTCTCGTCCCACCACGGGGCCCGGCCGCCCTTCCCGCCTACTCGCCCGGGGCGCCGGTGTCGACGCCGACGCCGGTGTCGGGCGCCCGCAGCCCCGACCGGGCGAACTCCCGCATGCCCTCCGCGAACCCGACCCGTGGCCGCCATCCCAGCCGGTCCCGCAGCCGGGCCGAGTCGGCCGTGATGTGGCGTACGTCGCCGAGGCGGTACTCGCCGGTGACGACGGGCTCCGGGCCGCCGTACGCGCCGGCCAGCGCGGCGGCCATCTCGCCGACCGTGTGCGGGTCTCCGCTGCCGGTGTTGTAGGCGCCGAGCGTCCCGGCCGGCGGGTCCGCCGTCAGCGCGGCGACGTTCGCCGCGGCCACGTCCCGTACGTGCACGAAGTCCCGCCGCTGGCGGCCGTCCTCGAAGACCCGAGGTGCCTCGCCGCGGGCGAGGGCGGAACGGAAGAAGGAGGCGACACCGGCGTACGGGGTGTCGCGGGGCATCCCGGGGCCGTACACGTTGTGGTAGCGCAGCGACACCGCCGTCGCGCCGGTCGTCCGGGCCCAGGCGGCGGCCAGGTGCTCCTGGGCGAGCTTGGTGGTCGCGTACACGTTGCGCGGGTCGGCCGGGGCGTCCTCGCCCACCAGACCGGGCGCCAGGTCCGCGCCGCACTCCGGGCACCGCGGCTCGAACCGGCCCGCGTCCAGGTCGGCGACGGCACGCGGTCCCGGACGCACCACCCCGTGCCGGGCGCACTCGTACCGCCCCTCCCCGTACACGACCATCGACCCGGCGAGCACGAGCCGCCGCACCCCGGCCCGGGCCATCGCGGCGAGCAGCACGGCGGTGCCGAGGTCGTTGCGCGAGACGTACTCCGCGGCGTCCGCGAACCCGTTGCCGAGCCCGACCATCGCCGCCTGGTGGCACACGGCGTCCACCCCGGCCAGCGCCCGCCCGACGGCCGCGGGGTCGCGCACGTCGGCGCCGGGGTCCTCGCGGACGTCGTAGCCGACGGGCTCGTGCCCCTGCTCCCGCAGGGCTTCGACGACGTGGGACCCGATGAACCCGGCGCTGCCGGTGACCAGTACGCGCATGCGCCCACGCTAGGCGCGCCGCAGCCCCGTTCCGGGCGCCGCGACCGGCACGTCACGGGTCCGTAAGGACCGGTCCCCGCGCACCCCTTCCGCACGCCCCCTCCGTGCCCCCCCCCCGCGCCCCTCCGCGCACCCCGCATCACCCCTCATCGGGACTTTGCCATCTCTTTACAACCCGACCGGTGGCCGGCTCGTCTCTCCGACCGATCCACCGCACCACCCCCTACACGACGAGAGTGAGCAACCCGATGCGCCGAACCATCCTCAGCGCCGCGGCCCTGGCGTGCACCGCCGTACTGGCCGGCACCGCCCCCGCGTTCGCCGACGACAGCCCGCGCCCCGCCGCCTCCGCCCCCTCGGACGAGCGTCAGGCCAGCCCCCGCACCGACCCGACCGTCGTGCCGAGCGAGGGCGAGGACCGTGCCGACTCCCGGACGGTCCCGGACGAGCGGGAGCGCGGCCGCGGCCAGGTCTCCGCCGTGCCCGAGGGCGCCGCCGACACCGGCGTCGCGTCGTCGGAGTCCTCCGGCGGCAACGAGGGCGTCATCGGCGCCGGCGCCGGTGCCGTGCTCCTCGCGGGCGGCGCGGCCGTCTTCGTGGTGCGCCGTCGTCGGGCGGCGACCGGGGCATGATCCGGTTCTCCGGGCGCGCTCTCGCCGCCGCCGCGCTGGCGGTGCTGCTCGCCGGCTGCGGTGGCGGCACCGGGGGCGGCGGCGGGGACGCCGGCACGGCGCCGGACCGCGCCGCCGCCACGGCACCGCCCTCGCACGCCGCGTCCAAGTCCGTGCCGCCGCTGGAACGTTCGGTGCCGGTCGGCCTGAGCATCCCGGCCATCGGCGTCGACACCCCGGTGATGCGGCTGGGGCTGGCCGCGGACAACACGGTGGAGGTCCCGCCCGTGGAAGAGGACGACCGTGCGGGCTGGTACCGCCACTCGCCGACTCCGGGTCAGGTGGGCCCGTCCGTCCTCCTTGGCCACGTCACGGTGGGCAGCCACGGCGACGGCGTCTTCCGGCATCTGACCCGGCTGCACCCGGGCGACCGGATCGAGACGCGCCTGGAGAACGGCACGGCCGCAGAGTTCACGGTCACGTCCGTGCGGACGGTGTCGAAGGACGAGTTCCCGACGGACGACGTCTACGGGGACGTGGCCGGTCCCGAGCTGCGGCTCATCACCTGCGGCGGCCCGCGGATCGGCGAGGAGTACCGCGACAACGTGATCGTCTTCGCGGAACTCAGCGCCACCAAGGGGACGTAGGCCCCGCGGCCTCCTGACCGGCCGTGCCGCACACGGCTTACCCTCACGACCATGGAGAGCGTTGAAACGGTCCCGTGACAGGGCGGCGTCCGAGCTGTTCGCCGCCCTGTATCCGCGCCTCGCCGGCTGGTGCCGCCGTCTCGTCGACGACGACGAGACGGCGCACGAGATCGCCTCCGAGGCGTTCACCCGGCTCTGGGCCCGCTGGACGTCCGTGGACGAGCCCCGCGGCTTTCTCTACGTCACCGCCGCCAACCTGGTGCGCGACCACTGGCGCAGAATGGAGCGCGAGCGCCGGGCGGTGCGCCGGGTCACAGCGGAGGTCGCGGTGCGTCCGCACACTGAACAGGCCGACCCGTCGGTGCGGATGCTCGTGCAGTCCCTGCCGGAGCGGCTGCGGGTGCCGATCCTGCTCCACTACTACGCCGACATGCCGATCCGGGAGGTGTCCGTGCTGACCGGACGCAAGGAAGGAACCGTCAAGGCCGACCTCCACGCGGCCCGCGAAATGCTCCGCGTCCATCTGAGGAGAAGCCTTGACCACACGCCTTGAGGACGGGCACGACGGGCAGGACGACTGGAACAACCGCAAGAACCGGAAGAACCGGGACGACCAGAAGGACTGGAGCGACCGGAACGACCGGAACGACCTGAACGACGGGACCCGCTGGGACGGTCACGACGGCTCGTACGGTCCTGGCGAACGCGAACGCGAACGCGAACGCGACCACGGCCAGGCCAACGGCAACGGCAACGTCAACGACGAGCCGGGTTTCGAGCGGGACGACGAGGACCCGCTGCTGGTGGTACTGCGTCCGGGCGCCGACTTCCTGGGCCCGCCGCCCGGCCGTTACCGGGAGATCCGCCGGGCGGCGTCCCGCCGGCGCCTGCTGCGGACCGCCGCCGGTGCCGCCGCGACGGCTGCCGCAGCCGCCCTGATCGCGCTGCCCCTGCACTGGGCGGCCCCCGCGCAGCCCTCGCGGCCCACGGCACCGCTGGCCCCGGCACCGTCCGACTCCCCACCGCCGACGTCCCCACCGGGCCCGGCGCCCAGCGACGCGACGCGGGACCCCAGGGAGAGCGACGTCCGGCCGTCCCCGGAGCGCACGGAGCGGCAGGACGCCACCCCCTCCGCGCCCGCCTCCGGGCGGGAGGTCCGGCCGACCAACGACGCGCCGGAGACCGAGCGCTGGGAATCCGAAAGGGAGTCCCTGGAAGGCCGCGACTCCGTGGCCACACCGACGGCGGAGCGCGGGGCGGACGCTGCGACGGGCCGATGATCCGCCAGGTGGTGCCGCAGGCCGAGTGGGACGCCGACCCCACTCGGCCGTAGGCTCCCGCGGCGCCGAGGGACGGGCGACGGGGGAGGTCGCCCGGCCTCAGGCGTCCTGAGACGGGCCGGGCGCGGCCCCGCCGAGCAGCGCGGACGCGGTCTCGACCGGTGTGGCGCCGGCCGCGGGCGCGGGCGCGGGTTCGGCGCCCGGAGCGGGGTGGCAGGTGAAGCCGAGGCGGGTCATGGCCCGGGTCACCTCGCCGCCGGAGAAGTCGCGGCGGTCCTGCCGGGTGACGACCTCGCCCACCTGCTTGACGGGGTAGCGGCGGCGGCCGATCGTCACGGACTCGCCCGTGACGGGCTCGGGCGTGACGCCCTTCATCGAGTCCAGCACTCCGCCCTTGGTGAGGTCGAACGGATACCGGGCGATGACACAGCGCATGATGCCTCCACAAGGGGGACGGGGCGGCACGGGCCGCCGTTCACCGGCGTCCGTACGGCCGCCGGGGCCAGAAGGGGTGGAACAAGGGCTGCGGGGAGGGCGGAGGGAGGATCAGGCCGCCGATCCGCCGGCGGACTGACGGCGGGGCCTGCGGCGCGGGGCCTCACCGGCGGGCCGCCCCTGGGTGCCGCGTCCCTGGCCGGTACGGGGCTGTGCGGCGCCGCGGCTCTGGGCGGCCGCGCCCTGACCGCCACGCCCCTGTCCGCCGCGGCCCCGGCGCCCGCGGGACGACGAGCCACCGCCGGACGAACCGCCCGACGACGAACCGCCCGACGCGGTGCGGCGGGAGCGCTGCTCCACGATCGGGGCGGCGATGACGACGGGGACTCCGGAGGGAGCCTGCGCACCGGTGATGCGGGACAGCTCCGCCTCGCCCGAGCGGACCGGGGTGACCTGCGGGGTGATCCCGGCCGAGGCCATCAGCCGGGTCATCTCGCGCCGCTGGTCCGGGGTGACCAGCGTGACGACGGTGCCGGACTCGCCGGCCCGTGCCGTGCGGCCGCCGCGGTGCAGGTAGTCCTTGTGGTCGCCGGGCGGGTCGACGTTGACGACGAGGTCGAGGTTGTCGATGTGGATGCCCCGCGCCGCGACGTTGGTCGCCACGAGCGCCGTCACCTGCCCGTCCTTGAACTGGGCCAGGGTGCGCGTGCGCTGCGGCTGGGACTTGCCGCCGTGCAGGCCGGCCGCGCGCACGCCGCTCTTGAGCAGGTGCTTGACCAGCCGGTCCACCCGGTGCTTGGTGTCCAGGAACATGATGACCCGGCCGTCGCGCGCCGCGATCTCGATCGTCGCGCGCTGCTTGTCCTCGTCGTGGACGTGCAGCACGTGGTGCTCCATCGTGGTGACGGCACCGGCCGACGGATCGACGGAGTGCACCACCGGGTCCGTGAGGTAGCGGCGGACCAGCCGGTCGACGTTGCGGTCCAGGGTGGCCGAGAACAGCATCCGCTGCCCGTCCGGACGCACTTGGTCGAGCAGGGCGGTGACCTGCGGCATGAAGCCCATGTCGGTCATCTGGTCGGCCTCGTCCAGCACGCTGACGGCGACGTCCCCGAGGTGGCAGTCGCCCCGGTCGATGAGGTCCTTGAGCCGTCCGGGCGTCGCGACGACGACCTCCGCGCCGGACCGCAGCGCGCCGGCCTGCCGGCCGATCGACATGCCGCCGACCACGGTGGCCGAGCGCAGGCCCACGGCGCGGGCGTACGGGGTGAGCGCGTCGGTGACCTGCTGGGCCAGCTCGCGGGTGGGGACGAGGACCAGGGCGAGCGGTCGCCGCGGCTCGGCACGCCGGCCGGCGGTACGGGCCAGCAGGGCGAGGCCGAAGGCGAGTGTCTTGCCGGAGCCGGTGCGGCCCCGGCCGAGGACGTCGCGGCCGGCCAGCGAGTTCGGCAGGGTCGCCGCCTGGATCGGGAACGGCACGGTCACGCCCTCGGCGCCCAGCGCGGTCAGCAGCCGGGGCGGCAGGTCCAGCTCGGCGAACGCCTCGACGGCGGGCAGGGCGGGCGTGACGGTCTTCGGCAGCGCGAACTCCCCGCCCTGGGGCGCGGGAGCGGCCCGGCGACCGGAGTTCTGGGGACGGCCGGGGTTCTGGGAGCGGCCCGCGGCCCGGGAGCGGCGGGGGCCGCCGCCGGAGCGCCTGCGGTCACTGGTACGTGCGCGGTCCATGGGGAAACCTTCCTCGATACGGCGAGCCATACGGCGGGACGGCGCGTATCAAGGGAGTCCGCAGCAGAGGAAATGCGCAGAGAATCGCAAGAACGAGCCGGATTCGGTCGTTGTCGGCACAGTCGTTGTCACGCTGGGCCGGTAGACCGGAAGGGAATGAAGAACGAAGAACGACAGAACGAAGAACGACAGAACGACAGGATGAAGAAAAAGCGAAAACGCGAGTGAGGGCCCGCACCCCAAGGTGCGGGCCCCTACTGCGACGTGTGAGAGCGCGTCGTGAGTGTCAGGCGACCACGATGTTCTCGGCGGTCGGGCCCTTCTGGCCCTGCGCGATGTCGAAGGTCACCTTCTGGCCCTCGAGCAGCTCACGGAAGCCCTGGGCGGCGATGTTCGAGTAGTGGGCGAAGACGTCGGGGCCGCCGCCGTCCTGCTCGATGAAGCCGAAGCCCTTTTCCGAGTTGAACCACTTCACGGTGCCGGATGCCATTTTTTTCTCCTTCGGGACGGTGCTCGGAGCCCGCCCTGTGCGAACTCCGGTCGCCGCGATGATCACCCCGTCGGAAAAGAACCTTCAGGCAACCACAACTGCAACTTCCCTCGACAGTAGCACGCCGTGATCGGAGGGTGCTGACGACAATCCGCTGGTCGGTTCATCAGACCGACCCGCCCCGACCCGCCTCGACCCGACCCGGATCGGGACCCGCGCGGGTCGGTCAGGCCAGGTCGGCGATGTCCTCCGCCGTGAGCTCGATCGACCCGGCGGCGACGTTCTCCTCCAGGTGGTCAGGGGAGCCGGTGCCCGGGATGGCCAGGGTGACGGGGGAGGAGGCGAGCAGCCACGCCAGGGCGATCTGCCGGGCCGTCGCCCCGTGCCGGGCGGCGACCTCGGTGACACGGTCCTCGCGGATGTCGCTCAGGCCACCGCCCAGCGGGAAGTACGGCACGTAGGCGATCCCCGCCTCCTCGCAGGCCGCGAGCACCTCCGCGTCGTCGCGGTTGCCGGCGTGGAAGTGGTTCTGCACGGCCGCGACCGGCGCGATCGCCCGGGCCTCTGCGAGATGCCCGGCGTCGACATGGCTCACGCCCAGGTGGCGGATCAGGCCCTCCTCGCGCAAGGCGGCCAGTGCCTCGAAGCGCGCGGCGATGGACTCGCCGCGCGGCGCGGGGCCCATGCCTCCGGCGCGGAAGTAGACCAGGTCGAGGCGGTCGAGGCCGAGGGCCTCCAGGTTCTCCTCGACCATCGGGCGCAGGGCGGCCGGATCGGTGGTCGCCTCCGCGCCGCCGTCCGGCGTGCGCACGGGGCCCACCTTGGTCGCGACGACCAGGTTCTCCGGGTAGGGGTGCAGGGCCTGCCGGATCAGGTCGTTGGCACGGACGGTGCCGTCGGCGCTGGTGTAGAAGCCCGCGGTGTCGATGTGGTTCACGCCGAGCTCCACGGCGCGGCGCAGTACGGCGCGTCCGGTCTCCGGGTCGCGGGCCGGACCGTGGAAGCCGTTGGTGGACAGGCGCATGGCTCCGAAGCCGAGCCGGCCGATGGCGAGGTCGCCGCCGAGGCGGAAGTCGTTGGTCATGCCTCCAGCCTGCGAGCCCCGTCCCCGCCCCCGCGAACCGCTGGCAACTAGCTGCCAAACCCCTGGCCACTGCCCCCTCCCCGGCCCTTCCGGTCAACCGCCCCCCAGGGCCCCGCTCCGGGTCCGCCGGTCCGTGCCTCCGCGTTCCGGGCCTCCTCGTTCCGCGTCTCCTCGTTCCGCGTCTCCTCGTTCCGCGTCTCCGCGTTCCGTGCCTCCTCGTTCCGCGTCTCCTCGTTCCGCGTCCACGGGCCTCCGTCGCCCGGGTGGGTGACAATGGCCGTATGGCAGAGAGTGTGACGATCCACGGTGAGCTGGACCTGCTGGCACGGGCCGGGCACCTGTTCTCCTCGGTCAGCGAGGAGTTCGTCTGTGCCGCCCGGGATCTCGACACCTGGCCGCGTCCCCGCTCCCAGGAGAGCGCCCGCGCCCGGGTCCGGGCCAGCCCGGTGCAGCGGGTGCGCAAGCTGTTCAGCCCGACCGTGCTGGTCGGCGAGGACAGCCGACGGGGCCTCGTCGAGCTGGCCGGCTCCGGCGCCCAGGTGCGGATCGCCGCGGGAGCCCTGCCGCACGAGACGATCGTCATGGACCGCCGGTACGCGATCCTCGCCGGAGCCGACGCGCCCACCGGCCGCGCGTACACGGTGACCACCGATCCCGCCGTGGTCGGCGGGGTGTACGCCCTGTTCGAGGCGGCCTGGGAAGCCGCCACCGACCTGGCGGCCTTCCTGCGGGGCGAGCAGCCCCACCTCGACTCCGGGAGCCGGGCGGTGCTGCGGGCGCTGGGTTCGGGCGCCACCGACGAGGCCGCCGCCCGGGAGTTGGGGATGTCGCTGCGCACCTACCGGCGCCGGGTCGCCGAACTGCTCGCCGCGCTCGACGCCGGGTCGCGCTTCCAGGCCGGGGTGCGCGCGGGTGAACTCGGTCTGACCGGCTGAGGGGTGGGGCCCCCGCGGCCCCACCGCCCTCTGCCGGCCGGTTACTTGCTGACCGCGAAGCGCATCAGGGCGTGCTCGTCGCCCTGCTTGATCTTGCCGGTGTCGTTGATGACCTCCAGCTTCCAGGAGCCGCCCACGCGCACGGCCTTGGCCACGGCGCAGCCGTTGTCCTGGCTCAGCAGGCTCGGCCAGATGTCGGCGACCTGCTGGGTGCTCCCGCCGGTCGCGTCATACACCTTGAAGCTGATGTTGCGGGCCTTCTGGAACGAGCTGCCCTTCTTGTACGCGGCGGCGACGAACACGATGGACGTGATGACGTCCGGGAGCCGGGCGAACTCGACGGTCACCGTCTCGTCGTCCCCGTCGCCGTGACCGGTCTGGTTGTCGCCGCTGTGGAGCAGCGAGCCGTTGCCCATGGGGTCGAGCGAGTCGAGACCGGCCAGGCGCACGGGGTCGGCGCCCTGCATGGCGACGGCGATCAGGTCGAGGTCGGTGCCGGTCTTGCGGCGCAGCTTGCCGAGCACCCCGCCGCTGCTGCCGGCCGTGGGGTCCCAGGAGACGCCGATGGACAGGTGGGTGACCCCGTCCAGGTCCGCGGGACCGTCTTCCTTGGTGAGCGTGATCATGCGCGAGTCATCCTCCGTTTTCGGGCCTACAGCGCAGAGTCTGCCTGGCACCGCGAGGATCCGATATGGCGGGTCTGTCACGAGCGCGACGGGCGGGGCGTGGCGCGTGACCCGACAGGGCCTGGCCGGGTGTCCGTGGCCGGGCGTCCGGGACCGGGCGTCCGCGGTCGGGGCGTGCCCTCGGCGGTTGACTACGCTGCGGGCATGCGGGCGGTGGAGAAGAGCGACCTGACCGGGCGGGCGCGGTTGCGCGCGGCGGCCCTGGAACTGTTCGCCGAGCGCGGCTTCGAGGCGACCTCGACGCGGGCGGTGGCCGCGGCGGCCGGTGTCTCACCGGCGCTGGTGACCCGGCACTTCGGCTCGAAGGACGGCCTGCGCGCGGCGGTCGACCGGCACGTGCTGGAGCGGATCGGCGGCGAACTGGCCGGCATCGAACCGGCGGACGGCCTGATGGAGTCCCTGGGAGCGGCCTCGGCCCGCCTCTTCGGCGCGGACCCGGTACTCAGGGGCTATCTGCGCCAGGTGCTGCTCGAGGACAGCGAGGCCAGTGCGGAGCTGTTCGGGCGGCTCCTGAGCGGGGCGCGGGCCGAGCTGGAGCGGCTGTCCGCCGTGCACGGCACCGCGCGGGAGGGCGGCGGCGCCGACGGCGCGTGGGCGCCGTTCCAGATGCTCTGCCTGATCCTCGGCCCCCTGCTCCTGGAGCGGGTGATGCAGCCCAACCTGGAGGCCCCGATGTTCGCCCCGGAGGTCCTGGAGCACCGCAGCGCGGCCAACCAGCGCCTGCTCCTGCGGGGCTTCTACGGCTCACTGGAGGAGCGGCCCGGGGGCTAGCACCAGTGCGAGGTGTACATGTGTTGAGGATGCTCAACACATGTACACACACCAATCGGGCGCCGATCCCGCGCCCTCCCGCGCATCCGGCGACCAGCCCTCCCGCGCCGGGAGTCCGGGTCCGCCCTCCTCCGGCCCCCGGCCCGGCGGCCGCCGTCTCGACTGGCTGGACAACCTGCGCATCGCCCTGACCGTGCTGGTGGTGGTCCACCACGCCGCCCAGCCGTACGGCCCCGCCGACTGGTGGTACGTCGAGGGCGAGCCGCGCAACGCCGCCCTCGCCACGCTGTCGGCCGTCGACGGCGCCTTCTTCATGAGCCTGTTCTTCTTCGTCTCCGCCGTCTTCGTCCCCGGCTCGTACGAGCGCCGCGGGGCCCGGCGGTTCCTGACGGGCCGGCTCGTACGGCTGGGCATCCCGGTCCTCGTCGGCGCGCTGACGATCGTCCCCGGGCTGATGTACGCGTACTACGTGCACTACCGCGGCTACCCGTCCCTGTCCTTCCCGCGCTACTTCGCCGACGTGTACCTGGGGCTGGGCGACAAGCCGGCGGGCTGGACCGGGCCCTCCTGGCCGGACCTGCAGTTCGGGCACCTGTGGTTCGTCCAGAACCTCCTCGCCTGCACCGTCGTGTACGTCGTCCTGCGCCGCCTCGGCGGCCTGCTGCGCCTGCGGGTCCGCCGCAGCCTGCCCCCGCCGGGCCATCTCGCGCTCGCCGCGCTGACCGTCTTCGTCGCCGCCGCCACCTTCCTCGTCCGGCTGCGGTACCCGCTGGACGAGTGGGTGCCCGTCCTGGACTTCCTCCAGGTCGAGCCCGCGCGCGTGCCGCAGTACCTCACCTTCTTCACGGCCGGCCTGCTCGCCTTCCGCCACGACTGGCTCGACCGCTTCGAGGCCCGCGTCGGCTGGACGTGGCTGGCCGGCGGAGCGGCCGGGGTGGCGGTGCTGTTCGCGGTCGGCGCCGACGCCGGGAGCTTCGCACCGGGCGGCGCGAACGGACCGGCCGCGCTGTGGGCGGCGTACGAGAGCGCGCTGTGCGTGGCCCTGTGCGTCGGGCTGCTCACGCTGTTCCGCGCGGCGGTGACCGGTGGCACCCGCTGGTCGAGGGAGCTGGCGGCGGACTCCTACGGCGTCTACGTCGTCCATCTGCCGCTGGTGGTCGCCGTGCAGTACGCCCTGGCCGACCGGAGCTCGTCCGCGGCGGGCCTGTGGATCACGGTGACGGTCCTCGCGGTGCCGGCCGCGTTCCTGCTCGCCGCGGGACTGCGGCGGCTGCCGGGTGCGCGCCGTGTGCTGTAGCCGTGCGCTGCGGAAGGGGGTCGCAACCCTTGGCGTAATCTTTTCGTCTTGTCCAGCTGACGGGTCGGCAACATTCCCGTTGACCGAAAGGTCATTATCCGCCTGAAAGCGGCTGAATCGGCTGAATTGGCACAACGGCTGAAAACAGCCGAAAAGAATGAAGATTGAGATACATGCCTTCACCGATACTTTCGCGAATAGGTTGGCATCGGCCACGGGTAAGACTCTGGGCCGTGGCGGGTGTGGCGACCCTCGGGTTCCTCGTCGCACTGGAGGTCGCCGCACGGCGCTACGGCCTGCCCGGGCCGATGACCAATCAGGCGAAAGAGGTGATATTCGCCCCCGTGTCGGGGCCGCTGCTGTACGCGGGCCTGGCGTTGACGATGGTGGTGCTGACCTGGCGGCAGCGGTTCGTCGCACTCGCCGCGGCCCTGGGGATCGACGCCGTGGTGGCCCTGGTGCGGTGGATGGCGGACGCCACGGTCACCGGCGGCCACGCCTTCGGCAACGGGGCGCTCTGGGCGGTCCTCGGCTGCGCGGTCACGGCCCTCACGCGCCGCACCGGCGCGGAACGGATCCTCCTGCTCAAGGGCGCCGGACTGGGTCTCCTGCTGGTGGCCGGCCGGAAGACGGGGGACGCCTGGCTGCTGATCACCGCGAAGACCCGTCCCGCGGTGCTCGACCCCTACGTGGCCGTCGCCGACCACGCGCTGGGCAACCCGTCCTGGCTGGTGGGCCGGCTGGTCAGGGCCTCGGGGCCGGTCGGCACCCACCTGCTCGACTGGGTCTACGTGCAGCTCGCGGTGGCCGCGGTCGTCGTCGCCCTCTACCAGCTGCGTCACGTGGCCGCCGAGCGCCGCTTCCCGCGCCACCACCTGGTACGCACCTTCCTGCTGATAGGCCTGCTCGGGCCCGGCATCTACATGATCTTCCCCGTGGTCGGTCCGATCTTCACCTACGGCTCCGGGGCCTTCGGCACGGGCGGTGAGCAGTGGGCGATCGCGCCGCTGTGGCCGGACACGCTCCCGCCGGTCGGCCCGCCCAAACCCTGGACCTACGACGGGGTCACCCCCCGCAATTGCATGCCCAGTCTGCACACCGCGTGGGCCACGGTGATTTTCCTGCATTCCCGGAAAGGGCCGCGCATTCTGCGTTTCGCGGGCACGTTCTGGCTCGTCGCCACGCTCACCGCGACGCTGGGCTTCGGTTATCACTACGGCATCGACCTCGTCGCCGGTGTGGTGTTCGCCGTCACCGTGGAGGCGGCCCTGCGCTCCTTCGACCGCGGCTGGGACCCCGCGGGACTTCGGCTGGTCGCCCACGGGGTGGCCGTCTTCGCGGCGGTGCTGGCCGCGTCCCGCTGGCTGCCGGTCGAGATGGCCCGCCATCCCCTGGTGTTCGGCCCCCTGCTGCTGCTCGCCATGGGCTCGGTGGTCCACGGCTATGTGCGCACCACGAGGAACTGGGCGGAGCCGGAGACCCTGCCCGCCGTGACGCGGCCCGAACCGCGCCTCGAAGCGGCCTGACCCCACAGTGGTGCCACATGGCGTCACTCGACGCCACGGTGGCGCCAAATGGTGGGGCGGTGGCGCCTCTCGGGGGCCTGTCGGGTCTCTTCCGCTTCGCGTTTCCCGGCGTTTCCGCAGGTTGGAGGCTTGCAGGAGTGGTGGTGCCACGCGCGGCGCCATGAAGGGTTGCGCATGACGCCATGATGGTGCCACCATGGCGTCATGGACCTCACCCCGTATGTCGACAGCCTTCGCCGAGACCTCGCGGTGGCCGCCGAGGCCGGTGGCGACGCTTCCCGTGAAGTGGCCGAGCGGCTGGTCGCGCCGCTGGAGTCGGCCGCCCGGCTGGCCATGCTCAACGTGCTCTCCGCCGCGATGGACGAGATCACCCGCGACCTCGCGCCCGGCTCGGTCGACGTACGGCTGCGCGGGCTCGACCCCGACTTCGTGGTGACGCCGCCGCCCGCCGATGCCGGCCAAGCTGCGGAGCCGGTCGCCGCGCCCGTCGAGGCGCCGGGAACGCAGTCGCCCGCCGACGGCGACGAAGGCGGCAACGCCCGCGTCAGCCTGCGCCTGCCCGCCCACCTGAAGACACGCGCCGAGGAGGCCGCGAACCGCGAGGGCCTGTCGGTCAACGCCTGGCTGGTGCGGGCCGTGTCGGCCGCGGTCGACGGAGGCGGCACCCCCCGGGCGACGGGGCCGGTACGTCCCGTCGGCCAGAGCTTCACGGGCTGGGTGCGCTAGCCGCGCACCGCGCACGCCACGTCGCGTCACGCCCACTTCGCAGTACGTCATACCGCGTCCCACCAGCGAGGACGCTCCCAGGACTCACGAGGACGGTACAGCCATGCCTTCTTACGACACTCCCGAACCGATCGCCGTCACCGCTCACGTGGGTGCCGGTTCCGTCCGGTTCGCCGCGAGCGACCGACTCGACACGGTCGTCGAGGTGCGGCCCGGCGACCCCAAGCGGGACCGGGACGTACGGGCCGCCGAGCAGACCACGGTCTCCTATGCGGGCGGCGTCCTGACGATCGCCACCAAGGAGCGCCGCTTCATCGGTCCCATGAGCACGGTCGACGTGACGGTGGAACTGCCCACGGGCTCACGCGTCGAGATGGACGGCTCCTGGACCCAGGTGCTCGGCGAGGGCCGGCTCGGCGAGGTCCGGGTGCGGACGTCGGGCGGCGACGTCCGCCTGGACACGACCGGGCCGCTGAAGCTCACCGCCTCCCACGGCTCGGTCACCGTGGACCGGGTAGAGGGCGCCGCCGAGATCGCCACCAGCTCCGGCAGCGTGCGCGTCGGCACCGTCGACGGCCCGGCCGTCCTCAAGAACTCGCACGGCTCCACGACCGTGGGCGCCGCCCTCGGCGACCTGCGGGTGAAGCACGCCAACGGCGACATCGGCATCGCCCGCGCCGAGGCCTCGCTCGTCGCGACGACCGCCCACGGCACGCTGCGCGTGGACGAAGTGGCCCGCGGAGAGGTCCGCCTGGAGACCGCCTACGGAGCCATCGAGGTCGGCGTCCGCGACGGCTCCGCCGCCTGGCTCGACATCAGCTCCCGCGGCGGGCACGTCCGCAACGGGCTCACCGAGTCCGGCGCCCCCGAGAAGTCCGAGGAGACCGTCAGGATCCGCGCCCGCACCCGGTACGGCAACGTCGACGTCCGCCGCGCCCGGGTCTGACCGCACCGCTCCCCGGGCGACGGCCCACTGCCTCACCCACCCTTCGAACGGGAGGAACCCGTCCCCGTGTCTGTCATGCCCACATCCAGCTACGACGGCGGCACACAGCCGCCCCCGGCCACCTCTTCGGCTTCTTCCGTCTCCGCCGCCTCCGGCTCCGGCTCCGTCTCCGCCTTACCGCCCGTATCGGCGGTCTCCGCCATCGGTCTGTGCAAGGCGTACGGCGACAAGACCGTCCTCGACGGCATCGACCTGCGGATCCCGGCCGGTTCCGTGTTCGCCCTGCTGGGACCCAACGGAGCCGGCAAGACCACCACCGTGCAGATCCTGTCCACCCTCGTCTCCGCCGACGGCGGGCAGGCGCAGGTCGCCGGACACGACCTCGCCACCGCCGGTCGGCGGGTGCGTGCCGCGATCGGAGTCACCGGGCAGTTCTCGGCCGTGGACGGGCTGATCACCGGCGAGGAGAACATGCTCCTCATGGCCGACCTGCACCTGCTCCCCAGGCGCGAGGGACGGCGCGTCGCCGCCGGGCTGCTGGAGCGCTTCGGCCTCACGGAGGTGGCGCGGAAGCCCGCGTCCACGTACTCGGGCGGCATGAGGCGCCGACTGGACATCGCCATGACCCTGGTCGGCAGTCCGCGCGTCATCTTCCTGGACGAACCGACGACCGGCCTCGACCCGCGTTCGCGCCACAACATGTGGCAGATCATCCGCGAACTCGTCACCGACGGCGTCACCGTCTTCCTCACCACGCAGTACCTGGAGGAGGCCGACGAACTCGCCGACCGCGTCGCCGTACTGAACAACGGCCGGATCGCCGCCGAGGGCACCCCCGGCGAACTCAAGCGCCTCGTCCCCGGCGGCCACGTCCGGCTCCGCTTCACCGCCCCGGACGCCTACCGTGCCGCGGCCGCCGCCCTGCCCGAGAGCACCCGGGACGACGCGGACCTCACCCTCCAGGTCCCCGGCGACGGCAGCCAGCGCGCGCTGCGCTCGCTCCTCGACCGCCTCGACACCGCGGGCGTGGAGGCGGACGAACTCACCGTCCACACGCCCGACCTCGACGACGTGTTCTTCGCCCTGACCAAGGAGACGGCCCGATGAGCAGTCCGGCCCCGGCCGTACGCAACTCCGCCACGATGCTGCGCCGCAACCTCCTGCACGCGCGCCGCTACCCCTCCCTCACCCTGAACCTGCTGCTCACCCCGATCATGCTGTTGCTGCTCTTCGTCTACGTCTTCGGCGACACGATGAGCGCGGGCATGAGCATGAGCAGCATGGGCATGGGCATGGGCACAGGCACGGGCCCGGGAGGCGCCGGTGGCGCGGACCGCTCCGCCTACGTCGCCTACCTCGTGCCGGGCCTGCTGCTCATGACCATCGGCAGCACCACGGTCGGCACCGCGGTCTCCGTCTCCAACGACATGACCGAGGGCATCGTCGCCCGCTTCCGCACCATGCCCATCCACCGCGGTTCCGTGCTGACCGGGCACGTGATCGGCAGCGTGCTGCAGTCGGTCGTCAGTGTCGTCCTCGTCGGGGCCGTCGCCGCGGCGATCGGCTTCCGGTCCACGGACGCCACCGCCCTGGAGTGGCTCGCGGCCCTGGGACTGCTCACGCTGTTCGCCACGGCCCTCACCTGGATCGCCGTCGGCATGGGCCTGATCAGCCCGAACGCCGAGGCCGCCAGCAACAACGCGCTGCCGCTGATCTTCCTGCCGCTCGTCTCCAGCACCTTCGTGCCCATCGACGCGATGCCGGGCTGGATCCAGCCGGTCGCCGAGTACCAGCCCTTCACGCCCGCCATCGAGACCCTGCGCGGCCTGCTCCTCGGCACGGAGATCGGCCACAACGGGTGGCTCGCGCCCGCCTGGTGCCTGGCGCTCTGCGCACTCGGCTACTTCTGGTCGCGCTCGGTCTTCGACAAGAGCGGCCGGAAGTGACCGGCCGCCCCTGCCGCGGTCGCTCAGTCCCGGTAGGCGTGGGTCTGGGTCGCCTTGACGGTGGCCCAGACGGTGACCCCCGGATGCAGGCCGAGTTCGGCGGCCGCGACCGTCGTCAGGTCGGCGGCGAGCGGGAGTTCGCCGGTGAGGTCGGCGCGGATCCGGTCGCCGTGGGTCTCCAGGCCCGCCACCTCGCAGCGCCAGAGGTTGCGGGCGCTGGAACCCGTGGGCCGCTCCCGGTGCAGGGTGACCGCGCTGGGCGGGAAGGCGACGAACGCCGGCCCGGTCAGTTCCTCGCCGGCCGTGATCGCGGCCCCGCCGTCGAGTCGTACCGTGTGCCCCTCGGCCCGCCCCCGGTAGAGGTTGAGGCCCACCAGGTGGGCGATGTAGTCGGTGCGCGGACGGCGGGCGATGTGGGAGGGGGCGCCCTCCTGGACGACGTGGCCGTCCTCGACGACGACGAGGTGGTCGGCGAGGACCATGGCGTCCAGCGGGTCGTGCGTGACGAGTACGGCCACGGCCTCGAAGTCGGCCAGGTGGTGCCGGAGCTGGGCGCGGACGTCCAGGCGGGTGCGGGCGTCGAGGGCGGCGAGCGGTTCGTCCAGGAGCAGCAGCCGGGGCCGGGTGGCCAGGGCGCGGGCGAGGGCGACGCGCTGGGCCTGGCCGCCGGAGAGCCGGCGCGGCTTGGCGCCGGCGTGCTCGGCGAGGCCCAGCCGCTCCAGCCACCCGGCGGCCCGCTCCCGTGCCTGCGCCTTGGACGCGCCCTGGCAGCGGGGCCCGAACGCCACGTTGTCCAGCGCGGTCAGGTGGGGGAAGAGCAGGTAGTCCTGGAAGACCACGCCGACCGGCCGGGCCTCGGGCGGCGTACGGTCCAACTCCGTACCGTCGAGCCGCAGGTGGCCGTCCGAGAGCGGGACGAGGCCGGCGAGGGCGCGCAGGGCGGTGGTCTTGCCCGCGCCGTTGGGGCCGAGCAGCGCGACGACGTCACCGGGCGCGGCCGTCAGCGCCACGTCGAGCCGGAAGGCCCCGCGCTCGACGACGAGCCGCGCGTCGAGCCCGCCGGCGGCCGGGGCACCGGCGTCGGCCCCGGCGGCGGTGTTCCCGTCGGCCGTGTCCCCGGGGGCGATGTTCTCGGTGTTCTCGATGTTGGCGGTGCTGGCGGTGCTGGCGGTGTTGTTGGTGTTGTCGGTGTTGTCGATCATGAGGCGGTCATCCAGCGGTCGCGCAGTCCGGCGAGTACGGCGACGGACACGGCCAGCAGCACCAGACTGAGGGCGATGGCGGCCTCCGGGTCGCTCTGCAGGGCGAGGTAGACCGCCAGCGGCATGGTCTGGGTACGGCCGGGGAAGTTGCCGGCGAAGGTGATCGTCGCCCCGAACTCGCCGAGCGCCCGCGCCCAGGCCAGTACGGCACCGGCGGCGATACCGGGCGCGATCAGCGGCAGCGTGACCCGGCGGAACGCGGTGAAGCGGGAGGCGCCGAGCGTGGTGGCCGCCTCCTCGTAGCGGGGGTCGGCGGCGCGCAGGGTGCCCTCGACGCTGATGACGAGGAACGGCATCGCCACGAACGCCTCCGCGAGGATCACGCCGGTGGTGGTGAACGGCAGTGTGATGCCGAACCAGGAGTCCAGCCACTGCCCGACGACCCCGTTGCGGCCCAGCGCCATGAGCAGGGCGACGCCACCCACCACCGGCGGCAGCACCAGCGGCAGTGTCACCAGGGCCCGGACGAGTCCGCGTCCCGGGAACTCCACCCGGGCGAGCAGCCAGGCCAGCGGCACGCCGATCACCATGCTCACCAGGGTCGCCGCCGTGGCGCAGATCAGCGAGAGCCTGAGCGCCTGCCAGACCTCGGTACTGGTCAGCAGCTCGGGCATGCTCGTCCAGGGCGCCCGGATCAGCAGGGCGACCAGCGGTAGCACGAGGAACGCCAGCCCGATCAGCGCGGGCACCAGCAGCGGCAGCGGAGCCCCGCCCCCGACAGACCGACGGCGCCGCGGCCGTCCTTCCGTACGGGAACCTGCCGTACGGGGACTATCCGTACGAGAAACATTCATACGGGAGCCATTCGTACGGGGACCATCCGTACGGGTCACGGCGCGGTGAACCCGGCCCCGGTCAGCACCTTCTGACCCTCGGCGGACCGCACCAGCTCCATGAACGCCTCGCCCGCCGCCGAGTTGGGCGCGTCCTTGAGC
Source organism: Streptomyces mayonensis (assembly GCF_018982965.1). Classification (GTDB taxonomy): domain Bacteria; phylum Actinomycetota; class Actinomycetes; order Streptomycetales; family Streptomycetaceae; genus Streptomyces; species Streptomyces mayonensis. The sequence goes on from NZ_JACBYP010000064.1 coordinate 20,378, forward strand.
AGGGTGATCGGATAGTCGTTGACGGCCTTCGCCGCCTCGGGGAACTCCACACCCTCCACCTTGTCACCGGCGGCCTGTACGTCGGTCCTGTACACGACCGCCGCGTCGGCCTCCTTGAGCACGACCTTGTTCAGCGCCGACTTCACGTCCTCCTCGTAGGAGACCGGGGTCAGTTCGAGACCGGCGGAGGTCAGCGCCTTCTGTGCGGCGGCGCCGCACGGCACGGTCTTGTCGCACAGCACGACCTTCAGACCGTCGCCGGTGAGATCCCCGAGGGAGGAGACGCCGTCGGGGTTGCCGGGCAGGGTGGCGATCTCCAGCCGGTTGTGCACGAAGGTGGCGGGCGTCCCGGCGGCGGCGTCGGCGTCCGTGACGACCTTCATCGTCTTCGGACTGGCGGAGGCGAACACGTCCGCAGGCGCCCCGCTGGTGATCCCCGCGGCGAGCGAGTCGCTGCCGCCGAAGTTGAAGACGACCTTGGTGCCCGGGTGCTGCTTCTCGAAGGTCTTGCCCAGCTCGGTGAAGCTCTCCGTGAGCGAGGCCGCGGCGAAGACGTTCACGGTCCCGGACACCTGGTCCGAGCCGCCGGACCCGGACCCGGAGCCCGAACCGGCGTCGGAGCCGGAGCCGGAGTCGGAGGACGAGCAGGCACTCAGCGCCAGCAGCGCGGCGGCACCCGCTCCGGCCAGCTGAAGCGTCCGGCGGGTCCGGCGCGCGGAACGGGTCATCACGGGTCCACTCCCTCAGGTCCTGCCTCGGGTCCCGAAGGAACCCGCCGTCATCCCGATGATAGTGCCGCAGATGCCATCCGTAAGTCACCTGTCTCTTCGCATGAGCAGGCGCAATTGATCTATCGCCTGGCATGTGCGTTTGTACGGGGTGCTGTGTCGGGTACCGTCAGGAAGGAGGTGGGAGCCGTGAGCCAGTCCCTCGCAGCCGCCGTGTCGGCCGCCGGTCCGACGGCAGAGATGGTCATCACCGGCGATCTGCACCGTCCGGCCCGGCTGAAGGTCCCCGACCTCCTCGCCTGGCCCCAGCACACGGCGCAGGTCGCCTTCGAGTGCGCGACCAGCGGCGTCCGGCACCACCGCTTCACCGGCCCCCTGCTGTACGACGTCCTCACCGACGCCGCTCCCGACTTCGACCCCCGTCGCCGCAAGGACCGGCTGCGCTTCCTGATCGCCGTGAGCGGGGCCGACGGCCACCACGCCCTGCTGTCCTGGGCGGAGATCGACCCGGACTTCGGCCGCGCTCCCGTCCTCCTCGCGGCCACCCTCGACGGCACCCCGCTCGACCGCGCCGGATCCCAGCTGGTGCTGCCCCAGGACCGTTGCGGGGGCCGGTACGTCAGTGGCGTCGAGGCGGTCCAGGTGTGCGGCCGCTTCCCCGCACGGGACGCGGCGTTCCGGAGCCGGGGGCCGGCGCCCGGCCCGTGACGCGTGGCGAGGTGCTCACACGCGGTCGATGTGCACGTTCGTGGACTTCACGCGGGCCGTGGCCTCCATCCCCACCTCCAGGGCCAGCTCCTCCACGGCCTCCCGCGTCAGCAGCGACACCAGCCGGTGCGGGCCGGCCTGGATCTCGACCTGCGCCGCCACGTCACCGAGCTTGACGGCGGTGACGATGCCGGGGAAGGCGTTGCGCACCGACGTGTAGGACACCTCCTCCTCGCCGCTCCCGCCGCCCTGCGCCAGTTCCACGGAGAAGGCGGCGAGGTCCTTCCCGTCGATGAGCCGCCTGCCACCCTCGTCCCGGTGGGTCGCCACCCGGCCCGCGTCCGCCCACCGCCGGGCGGTGTCCGGACTCACGCCGAGCAGCCGGGCCGCCTGGCCGATCGTGTATGCCTGCATGGCCGCCAACATAGGCGACCTCCGGCGGGCGGAATGCACACGGCCCACGACAGGCGCACCATGGGACCGGGACCGGGACCGGGACCGGGACCGGGCGGGACCAGGACCAGCACCGGAACCGGGACAGGAGTCAGCACAGGAACCGGGACAGGAGTCAGCACAGGAACCGGGACAGGAGTCAGCACAGGAACCGGGACAGGAACCGGGAGCGGCGTCGGGAGAGGGGGCACCCGTGCCGGAACTGCCGGACGTGGAAGGCTTCCGCGCGGTGTTCGAGTCCTGCGCGACGGGCAGGACCGTACGCCACGTCGAGGTCCGTGACACGGGCGTCCTGCACGGAGTGAGCGCGCGTGGCCTGCACGACGCGCTGGAGGGCCGGCGCTTCACCGGGGCGCAACGCCACGGCAAGTGGCTGCTCGCGCGCACCGGCGGCCCCACCCTGCTGCTGCACTTCGGCATGACGGGCCGCCTGCTCTGCTGCCGCCCCGACGACCCCCTCCACCCGCACGACCGGGTCCTGTTCACCCTCTCCCGGGGCCACCGGCTCCGCTACCGCGACCAGCGCAAGCTCAAGGGCCTGTGGCTGGCCCACGACGAGGAGGGCGTCGCCGGGCTGCTCGGCCGCCAGGGTCCCGACGCGCTGACGGTGGACCGTGAGGGGTTCGACGCCGCGCTGGCCGCGCGCCGCGGCAGCGTCAAGACCGCCCTCACCGACCAGACCGTCCTGGCCGGGCTCGGCAACCTCCTGGCCGACGAGATCCTGTGGCGGTCCCGGCTGCGCCCCACCCACCCGGTGCCCGACCTCACCGCGGCCGACCGCCGCCGCCTGCACACCGACATGCGCCGCACCCTGCGCGCCGCGGTCCCCGAGGGCCGGGTCCCGCCGCGCGGCTCCTGGCTCACCGGCCACCGCGACGACCCGGACGCGGTCTGCCCGCGCTGCGGCACCGGTCTGCGTCGCGGGCGCACCGGCGGCCGCGGCACGGTGTGGTGTCCCCGGTGCCAGCCGGAGGACGCCGGGGCTCAGCGCACCGGGAACCCGAAGGAGTAGCCCTGCTCCTTGAGCCAGGGCAGGACCTGACGCAGGGCCTCGACGGTCTGGGTGCGGTCGCCGCCCGCGTCGTGGAAGAGCACCGTCGGCCCGTTGGAGAGCTCGCGCTTCACGGTCTCGACGATGGCCTCCGTGCCCGGCCGCTCGAAGTCCTTGGTGTCCACGTTCCAGCCGAGCGGCCGCATCCCGTGCGAGGCGGCGAGCTTGCGGCTGTAGGGGGTGAAGGCGCCGCCGGGCGCCCGGTAGTACTGGGGCCGTACGCCCCCGGACGCCTTGATGATCATGCGCTCGGCGTCGAGGATCTCCTTCGACTGGTAGGACTCGGGCTTCCTGTCCATGGCCGTGTCGTGGGAGACGGTGTGGTCGCACAGCCGGTGCCCGGCCGCGACGACCTGCTTCACGAGGTCCGGATAGGTCTGCGCCTGGACGCCCGTCACGCAGAACGTGGCCTTCACCCCGTACTCGTCGAGCAGGTCCAGCACTTGGGGGGTCCACGTCGGGTCGGGGCCGTCGTCGATGGTGATGTTGACGCCGCGCGCCCCCGCGTCCGAGGCGTGCACGATGGACACGTCGACGGACTCGGCCGGGCCGCCCTGGCCGGCGGACGCGGACGGCTTCGGTGCCGCACTGCCGACGGAGTCGGCCTGCGCGGTCCACACCGACGCCCCGACGGCCAGCAGCGTCACCCCGAGTGCGCCCCCGACCACCTTGCCGTACCAGCCCCGTCCCGCCCCGTGCCGCGCCATGTCCGCCCCGCCTTCCCGCAGTTGCTCGCCCGCCCTCGATCACCTCGAGTCCACCAGGCAGGACGACGAAAGGTTGCCCGGCGATCCGTCCGTTACGGATCGCGGACAGTCCCGGAGAGGTTCGCGGACAGTTCTGGAGAGGTTCGCGGACAACCCGACGGCACCCGGGAGCGGACGACCGATCCTCCGTAACCTTACGGCCGAAAACTTATCCGCGTTCTCTCTTGCGTGCGTCGGCCGCACGGTCGTAGGGTTACAACTGTAAGCAAACACTCGCTGCCGAACCGGATCGGTCACAAGGGGAACGCCATGAACCACAGCACAACCGCCCGCACCGCCGGTGCCGCAGGCACTGCGGCTGCCGCCCGCACCGCCGTCACCGCGACCGAGATCCTGCTGCCGGGCGAGGTCGAGCCCGAGGGCCTTCAGCTGCGCACGCACGAGCTGCCGGCTCCGGCCAAGGGCCAGGTCGTCCTGCGGATGGAGGCGACCGGCGTCTCCTTCGCCGAGCAGCAGATGCGCCGCGGCAAGTACTTCGACCAGCCGCCGTTCCCCTTCGTGCCGGGCTACGACCTGGTCGGCACCGTCGTCAGGACGGGCCCCCAGGCCGACCCGGCGCTCGTCGGGCGCCGTTTCGCCGCGGTCACCAAGACCGGCGCCTGGGCCAGCCACCTCCTCGTCGACGCCGCCGACCTGATGCCGGTGCCCGACGGCATCGACCCGTCCGCCGCCGAGACGGTCGTCGTCAACGGCATCACCGCCTGGCAGATGCTGCACCGCACCGCCGAGGTCGAGGCCGGCGGCACGATCGTGGTCCTGGGCGCCAACGGCGGCGTCGGCTCCATCCTCGTCCAGCTCGCCCGCCACGCCGGCATCACCGTGATCGGCACCGCCTCCCCCCGCCACCACGACGCGCTGCGGGGGCTCGGCGTCACCCCCGTCGACTACCGCGACCCGGACATGTACGCCCGCATCCGCAAGCTCGCCCCGGACGGAGTGGACGCGGTCTTCGACCACGTCGGCGGCCCCGGCATCGAGGACTCCTGGAAGCTGCTGCGCCGCGGCGGCACCCTCGTCTCCTACGGCACCGCGGCGACCAAGGACGAGGAGGGCAACTCCCAGGCCCCCGTCCTCAAGCTCTTCGCCCGCCTCGGCGCCTGGAACGCCATGCCCAACGGCAGGAGCGCCCACTTCTACAACTTCTGGGCGGGCAGCCGCCGTTGCCGGTCCTCCTGGCAGCGCCGCCTGGCCGAGGACCTCGGCAGCGTCCTGCGCCTGCTGGCCGACGGCAGCGTGACCCCGCAGATCGCCGGGACCTTCCCGCTGGCCGACGCGGCCGCCGCCCTGCGGCTGGCCGAGTCCCGCACCGTCGCCGGCAAGGTCGTCATCGTCCCCGGACCGGTCGAGGCCTGACCCCGCCCTGCGCACGCCCGCCCTGCGCACGCCCGCCCTACGTCCGCCCGTCCTGCGCACGCTCGCCGTGCGTACGCTGCCCTGCGCAGGCCCTACGCACGCCCTGTGCCCGCCCTGGCCCCCCGGGAGCCCCGCCGCAGGACCCGTTCAGCCGACCAGCGCCGTCGCCTCGACCTCGACGAGCACGTCCGGCTCGAACAGGTAGTCCACGCCGATCAGGGACGCCGGCGGCATGGGGAGCGGGAGCCCGATCTCCCCGGCGACGGCCTCCACGCCGGCCATGAAGGCGTCGATCTTCTCCGGACGCCACCCGGTCACGTAGAACGTCAGCCGCAGCACGTCCGCGAACGACGCACCCGCGCCCGTCAGCCCGACCGCGGTGTTGCGCAGCGCCTGGGAGACCTGCCCGGCCAGATCGCCGGGCGCGACCGGCGTCCCGTCGGCCCGGCGCGCGATCTGCCCGCTGACATGGACGTGCGTCGCGCCGGTCCCGACGGCCACGTGGTGGTACGGAGTCGGTTGCAGCATGCCTCGCGGAGTGAAGTGCCGAACGGCCATGGACGCTCTCCTGTTGTTCGGTCCGATCCAGGTATCCGTAAGCTACTTGGTGGAAGAAGGACACTTCAACGAAACCAGGTTCCCCCATGGACACCGTTCGCATCTCCCCTCCGCACCGCGAACTGCTCGACCAGGTGCTCGACAAGTGGTCGCTCAGCGTCCTCAGCGAACTGTGCGAACGCCCGTGCCGCTTCAACGAGCTGCGCAGGGCCGTACCGCAGGTGACCCAGAAGTCGCTGACCGCGACCCTGCGGCGCCTGGAGCGCAACGGCGTGATCGAACGCGAGGTCGTGTCCACCCGTCCCGTGGCGGTCAGCTACCGCATCACGCCCCTCGGCAAGACCCTGCGACCTCCCGTCGACGCGCTGCTCGCCTGGGCCGCGGAACACATGCCCGCCGTCACCCGCGCCCGCGAGGCCTTCGACGGCCCGGAGGTGGTACCCGGCCCGGACGGCGGCGGCACCCCGCAGGCCGGAGCGGGAGCAGGAGAGCCGGGAGAGCAAGGAGCGACGCACAAGTGAGCACCGCAGACACCCCAGACACCCCAGACACCGCAGGCACCGCAGGCACCGCAGGCACTGTGAGCACCGGGAGCACACGGCAGGGCACGGCCCTGGTGACGGGAGCCTCCTCCGGCATCGGCGCGGCGTACGCACGGCGGCTCGCCGCACGGGGGTGGGACACCGTCCTGGTGGCCAGGAGGGCACAGCGGCTCGACGACCTCGCCCGACAACTGCGGGAGGACGGTACGGGCATCCGCGTGGAGACCCTGGTGGCCGACCTCTCGGACCCCGCGGACCTGGAGCGGGTGGCGCAACGGGCCGCCGGCGACGACATCGGTTTCCTCCTCAACAACGCGGGGATCAACGGCTACGGCCCGTTCACCGACCTCGACCCGGCCCTGCTGCGGAAGGTGCTGGACATCAACGTCCTCGCCGTCACCGTCCTGGCCCGGGCGGCGGTCGCGGCCATGCGGGAGCGCGGACACGGCACCCTCGTCAACGTGGCCTCGCAACTGGCCTTCGCCGGCTCCCTGCCGCCGGGACCGCTGCCCGAGCGCGCGGTGTACGGCGGTACGAAGGGCTACGTGGTCACCTTCACCCGCACCCTCGCCGCCGAACTGGCCGGCACACCCCTGCACGTCCAGGTGCTCTGCCCCGGCCTGACCGCGACCGAGTTCCACCGCTCGCGCGGCGAGGAGCCGGTCGGGGGCCGCGAACAGCGGGTGCACGAAGAGGGCGGCATGCCGGTGGACCAGGTCGTCGACGCTTCACTGGCAGCGCTGGACGCCGACGACGTGGTGTGCGTACCGGGGCTTCGGGACACCGCCCCGATCGAACGCCTGACAGACGCAGAACGAGCCGTCCGCGAGGCGTCCCGCCCGCCAACGCCCAAGCGGGACACGGCCCGGTGACCACCACGACCCACCGGCCGCCACGGCGCCCCGCCGCGCCCCCTCCCCCCGCTCCCCTCAGCCGGACGACCGGTCGCAGGTGACGTCCGCGGTCGGCAGGCGGCCGGTGGCCAGGTAGGTGTTGACCGTCGCGTCGGCACAGGAGTTGCCGAAGACGCCGTATACGGCGTGCTGGTCCGCGCCGCGGAGGGTGACCAGGCGGGACGAGGGCCACATGCGGCGCAGCGACTGCGCGCTCCGGTAGGTGGTCCGCGGGTCGCCGGTCGCGTTGACGAGCAGGGCCGGGAAGTCGTCGCGCACCGTGGTCGGGCGTTCGCGCGGCGGGTCCCAGAAGGCGCACGGAGTGATGTTGTTGGCCACGGGACCGAAGAACGGGTCGCTCGCGCGGGACCGTTGGACATCGCGCCAGTACACCTCGGGGGAGCGCGGCGCGGCCACGTCCCCGCACAGGACCGCCGTCTGCACACTGCCGTACGCGGAGTCGGATCCGCTCAGCAGGAAGTCGAGCGTCTCGCCCAGCCAGGGCGAGGGCGTGACCGTGCGGCCGTCGGCGGCGCGGCGCATGTCCCGTACGGCGCGGGCGAGATCGGCGTAGGCGGCGTCGTTGTCCTGCGAGAGGCCGTTGAGGACGAGGACGGGCACCAGCTGGTCGTCCACCCGGTGTCCGCCGATCGGCAGCGGCGTGTGTCCGGCCGCCGCCTGGACGCGCTCCACGGTCGCGAGCACCCGGCCCGGGGTACGGCCCAGACCGTAGGCGGCGTCGCGGGCTGCCGCCCACGCGGCCCAGCCCTTGAGGGCGTGCCGGTTGGCCGGTTCCGTGCCGCGCAGCAGGCGGGGGCTGTAGCGGTCGGGCGCGAGGACGCCGTCGAGCACGACCCGGTCGGTGCGGCCGGGGAACATCGTGGCGTACACCTGGCCCAGGTAGGTGCCGTAGGAGTACCCGAGGTAGGAGATCCTGCGCTCGCCGAGCGCGGCGCGGACGACGTCCATGTCGCGGGCGGTGTTCCGGGTCGTGACGTACGGCAGGACCTCGCCCTGCGACGTCCGGCAGCGATCGGCGAGGTCCTCGGCCACGGCCACCGAACGGTCGAAGCCCGCGCGGTCCTTCCCCGCCCCGTGTATGAAGGAGCCGGTGGGCCAGTGGCAGTCCAGCGGTGTGCTCCGGCCGACAAAACGGGGGTCGACGCCCACCACGTCGTACCGCTCCCCGACCTGCCGCATCGCCGCGCGCACCCACGGCGGGTCGCCGAGCGACTGCCCGCCGGGGCCGCCGCCGTTGAGCAGCAGCGCGCCCACGCGGTGTGCGGTGTCCGTGGCCCGGATCCGCGAGATCGCGACGGTGATGGTGCGGCCGTCCGGTTCGTCGTAGTTCAACGGGACGGTGACGTCGGCGCACTGGGCGCCCGCCTGTTGGAGTTCCTTGCCGGTCTCGTCCTCGGGCCCGAGCAGGCAGCTCCTCCAGTCGAGGTGCTGCCGGTGGTAGCGGGCGAGCGGGTCCGCGGTCGCGGGCCCGGCCGGGGCAGTGCGGGCGGTCGTGGGCACGGTCCCGGTCGCTGCCGCGGGCGACGCGGTGACGGCGAACGCCCCGGCCAGGCACAGGGCGACGCCGGCCGCGGTGCGTGAGCGGAGCCGGTGCGGGAAACGGGTGGTCATGCGGGCGTCCTTCCGGAAGACCTGCCCTCGCAGAGGGACTTGTCGACGACGTCGAGGAAGTCGAGTTCGGCCTCGAGCGAGTCGGGCACTTGGTTCAGGGCGACGGCGGCGCTCCGGCCGCCGGGGCCGACGGCGACGAGGGCACGGTGACCGCCGGGCACCGTACCGGCGTGCCCCCACCACACTCCGCCGCAGGACAGCGGCGTCGAGATCAGGCCCAGTCCGTAGCGGGCGCCCGGCCACACCCGGTCGGGGTCGGCCTCCACCGTGCGCCGCATCTCGGCCAGTTGGGCCGCGGGCAGCAGCCGTCCGTCGAACAGGGCGGTGGCGAACCGCGTCAGGTCGCCCGGCGACGAGACCAGGGCGCCGCCGGCACCGGCGAAGGTCATGTTCCAGTCGGTGCCGTCGACGCGCCGGCCGTCGCCGTCGACGAAGTAGCTGCGGGAGTGGGGGCCGTGGACGCGGGTGTCGTCACCGGGCCAGTAGGTGTCGTGCAGTCCCAGGGGCTTGATGAAACGGCGGTCGATCTCCGCCTCGGGGGTACGGCCGGTCACCTCGCGGACGAGCAGGCCGAGGACGAGGTAGTTGGTGGTGGCGTAGTGCCAGGTGCCCTCCGGGCGCGGGAGTTCAAGAGCGCGCCGCACGAGGTCGCGCGGTTCGAAGTGCCGGTACCGCAGTTGCTCGGGGCGTTCCCACTCGGGACTCTCGAGGTAGTCGGGCAGTCCGCTGGTGTGCCGCAGGAGTTGGCGCACGGTGATCCGGCTCCCGTCGTGACCGTGCCCCCGGATCAGTCTGGGCAGCCGGCGGTCGACGGACTCGTCCAGCGAGAGCCGCTGCTCGGCGACGAGTTGGAGGACGAGCGCCGCGGTGAAGGTCTTGGTCACACTGCCGACGCGCAGCCGGTCACCGGTGTCCATCGGCCGTCCGGTACGCAGGTCCGCCGTCCCGGCGGCCTCGGACCAGCGTCCGCAACGCCCGTCCTCGGCAGGGTCGGTCACCAGAACCGCGGCTCCGGTGATGCCGTCGTGCTCGGTGAGGAGGCGCAGCGCCCGGCGGGTCTCGTCCTGCCCGCCGCAGCCGCTGTCGCTGGACTCGCCCGGCGCCCGCGCACTCGCCGCCGGGCCGGTGGCCAGCACGGTCGCCGTCACGAGGGCAAGGAGCCCGAAACGCCTGCCGTTCCGCGAAACGGACAAGTGCGAAGCAGACAAGCGCGAAGCAGATAAGAAGGTTGGCATACCGCGTCACGGTAGCCACGGGATACCCCGCGGTCGCTCCGGCAGGCAGGTGCTCGAAACCGGAGGCCGCCCCGACCGGCGAACCGGGAGCGATCCCCCTGGACAACCGGAACCTCCCACTGATAGCCGACACGGCCTGACCGCCAGTACGCCAGTACGCCGGAACACGGCAGTCGGCAGTGGAGGTCGGGGTCGGCGTCCGAGGCCGGGAGGCGGGGAGCGCTTGGCCGGGCGGTTCAGGCGGTGGGCTCGGCGAGGAAGCGGTCGAGGGCGGTGAAGACTGCCTCGGGTTCCTCGCGGAGGGGCAGGTGTCCCGCGCCGGGGACGAGCGTGAAACGCCCAGAGGGAAACGCGGCCGCGTAGGCGCGGCCGAAGTCGGGGGTGACGACCGTGTCGTCGGCGCCCCAGATCACGAGAACGGGACAGGTGACCGTGGACAGGCGTGCCAGTAGTCCCGGGTCGTGCAGGTCCGGGCCGGTGTAGGCGCGCAGGGCGGTGGGCGTCCGGGCGGGCGGACCGCCGGGTGCCGCCGGCGTGCGGGTGCCGGGCGGCGGCCCACTGGGCAGGTTGACTCGATGGCCTGGGATCTCGGGCCCGATGGCGTCCATGAGGACGAGCCGGGAGATGCGGCCGGCGCGGTCGTCCACGGCCATCCGGGCGGCGATCCAGCCGCCGAAGGAGGTGCCGACCACGGTCACGCCGTCCAACTCCCGCCGGTCGAGCAGGGCGTGGTACGTGGCGGCGAGGGCGGCCACGGAGTCGAGCGCGGCGGGTCTCACGGTGCCGTCCCAGCCCGGATGGGTGGGTGCCAGGACCCGGTGCCCGGCGGCGAGGTGGTCGACGAGGGGGGTGAGGCCGGCGGGACCGGGCGCGCCGTGCAGGACGAGTACCGGGCCGCCCTCTCCGGCCTCCCGTACGGTCAGATCGAGGCCGGACCGTACGGTGACGACTCGTGGGACGGGCGCGGTCATGTTTTCTCCCGGATCGCGTGGACGCTGCCGGTGGTGCGGTCGGCGGTGTGGCCGGTGGTGTGGTCGGTGGTGCGGTCAGCGGTGTGGCCGATGGCGCTGTCGGCGGTGGTCACCCGGCGGCCGGTCCGGCGGTGAAGAACTCGATCATCTGCTCCAGTCCCCGGTCGCCGAACATCGTCTCCAGGCTGGCGGCGGACTCGGCCGCGGACGCCTCGCTGCGCGGGAAGAGGGCCTGTTCGTAGGAGGCGAGCGCGGCCTCGGTGTCGCCGGGGCGGGCGGCGATCGCCTCGGCGAGTTCCGCACCGTCGAGCATGGCCAGGTTGGCGCCCTCGCCGGCGAAGGGGGACATGAGGTGGGCGGCGTCACCGAGGAGCGTCACACCCGCGGTCCGTTCCCAGCGGTGTCCGACGGGCAGGGCGTGGATACGGCGCGGGGTGACCGTGTCCGCGTCGGCGACCAGGCCGCGCAGATCCTCGTGCCAGCCTTCGAATTGGGTGAGGACGGCGGCCTTGGCGGCGGCGAGGTCGGTGAAGTCGACGGTGTCCAGCCAGCCCTCGTCGGCCTTCAGAGCGGCGTAGACGTGGAGGCTGCCGTCGGTCTCGCGGTGCGCGAGGAAACCGCGCCGACCGCCCAGGCTGATGAAGAAACCGCCCCCGACGAGGGCGGCGCTGCGCGGGTGGCGGGCGTCGGCGTCGTGCAGGTCGGTCTCGGCGAAGGAGACGCCGGTGTAGGCGGGCGTGGCGTCGGAGAGCAGGGGCCGCACCCGGGACCAGGCCCCGTCGGCGCCGATCAGGAGGTCGGTGGTGAGAGTGGAGCCGTCGGCGAACGTCACCTCGTGGCGGCCGTCGCCCAGCGCCCGGGCGGCGGTGACCTTCCTGCCCCAGCGGACCGTGCCGTCGGGCAGCGAGTTCAGGAGCAGGTCGCGCAGGTCGCCGCGGTCCACCTCCGGACGGGCGCCGGTTCCGTCGTCCTTCTCGCGGACGTGAACGGTGGCGTCCGGGCCGACCAGGCGCATCTCCTGGCCGCCCCCGTGGACGATCTCGAGGAAGTCCTCGTGGAGTCCGGCGGCGTGCAGCGCCTTCTGGCCGCTCTCCTCGTGGATGTCGAGCATGCCGCCCTGGGTACGGGCCGTGGCGGACGCCTCCAGTTCGAAGACGGCGGCCTGGACGCCGTGGACGTGCAGGACGCGGGCGGCGGTGAGGCCGCCGAGGCCCCCACCGATGATCGCGACGGGGTGATGGGTGCTCATGGGGTCCTCCGACTGATCGACCGAGCGCGCACGAACCCGCAGCTCGGGAAGGGGTCCGGAGCCCGCACCGCCCGCCCCGCCGCGGGGCGACGGAACGGTCGGGCGTGCGGCGGTCCGGCCGTTACGCCTCCACGATAACGAACATGTTCGTCACGTACAAGTTCGCAAGAAGGTGTGTCGCGACGCGACCGCCGCCGGCCCGTTCGCGGGCGGCCAGTCGGCCGGCGGGGCTTCAGTCGTTCGCGCCGGGGGCCTTCAGCCGTTCGTGCCGGGGACGGGGGTGTGCGTGATGCCGTTGACCAGAACGTCGAAACTCCAGCCCATGCGGTCCTCGGGCGAGCCGCTGACCAGGGCGGGCATGTGCGCCCTGATGGCCGGACGGGTCTCGTCCACGGAGCGCAGGGCCCGGGTGGTGGCGTTCCAGTCGTCCTCGGCCATGGGGTCCTGTTCCTGCGCCGACTGCTCGGCGGCGGTGGCCGTGGCGTCCTGGAGCAGCTTGTCCACGCCCCAGGCGACCTGCTCCCGGGAGGCGCCGCTGCGGGACAGCAGGTCCAGGACGCGCTCCACCAGGCGCAGGTAGTTCTCGCCGCTGGGACGCGCCACCAGGGCGGACCGGGCGAGCTGCGGGTGCGCGAACAGCACGGAGGTGTAGGAGGCCAGTACGGCGCGGAGCTGCTCGCGCCAGTCGCCCCCCGCGCCCGAGCCGGTCAGGTCGACCTCGCCCAGCAGGGCGTCGAGCACGGCCGCGTGCAGTTCCGCAGTGTTGGCCACGTAGACGTACAGCGAGGCCGGACCGGTGTCCAGCTCCTTGGCCAGCCGGCGCATGGTGACCTTCGCCAGTCCCTCGGCGCGCATGACCCGCACGGCGGTGTCCACGATCCAGCGCCGGGACAGAGCAGGCTTCGCGGGCCGCTCCCGGCGGCTGATCGGCTCTTTCCTCGCAGTCATGGACCGATCGTAACGAACGCGTTCGCTCCCTGTTGCGTGCCCGAGAGCGGGCGGACGTTCGAGCGCGCGTACGGTCCGTGGACCGGTACGGCCATCCTTGCCCTGTGGAGCGCCGAGGCCCTCACCACCGGATACGTCACGTTGCGCCACCGGGACACCAGGTGAGCGAGCGCCGTCCCACCCGCCCGGAGTTCCTGCAGAGCGGTGGGGAGAGCCGAACTCGCGCTCCGGTGGCCGGACCGAGGAAGCTCAGCGGGCGGGGCGGGGCAGGACAGCAAGGGCTGTCCGGGCGATACCGGTCAGCGTTTCCTCGCTCGCTCCGGCCTTGCCCAGCGCTTCGATGCCGCGCAGTACGGCGAGCACCAGCGCGGCCAGCTTTCCCGGGTCCGCGTCCGCGGCGATGTCGCCATTGCGCTGGCAGGCTGCGATGTCGCCCTCCAGCAGCGCCTGCAGTGCCTCGATGGCCGCGCGCGCCCGCCTGGCCACCGTCTCGTCGTGTTCGGCCAGCTCGGCGGCGCCCTTGGCCAACAGGCATCCGCGGTGGGCGGTGTCTGCGGCAGTCGCGGCCGCCACCGCGTACACGTGGGCGGACAGCCGCGCGTAGGCGTCCGCGTCGTTGCCGCGCAGCTGCCGGCTCACGGCATCGACGACGGAGCCGCAGTAGTCGTCGAACACGCGGTGGAACAGTTCCTGTTTGCCGCCGAACGCGCCGTACAGGCTGCCTTTGCCGAGCCCCGTCGCCTCGGCGATGTCCTCCATGCGCGTGGCGGCGTACCCACCCGACCAGAACCGCTCCCGGGCAGTTTCCAGTACCTGCTGCTCGTCGAACTTCCTGGGTCGTGCCATGAGACCAGCCTACCCATTCTTGACTGGTTCGTCCATAACGGCTAGCGTTATGGACGAACCAGTCAAGAACTAAGGAGTAGGTGCGCCATGACGGGAGTACTCGCAGGCAAGGTGGCGGTGGTCACCGGAGCCAACAGCGGCATCGGGCTCGCCATCGCCAAGCGGTTCGCCGCGGAGGGGGCACGGGTGTTCCTGGCCGGTCGCCGTCAGGAGCCGCTCGACGCGGCCGTCGCCGAGATCGGGCCGGCGGCCACCGGCGTGAGGACGGACGTTTCGGTACAGGCGGACCTCGATCACCTCTACTCGGTCGTGCGCGAGGAGGCGGGCCGCATCGACGTGCTTGTCGCCAACGCCGGCAGCGCCGTCCCCCAGCGTCTCGGTGAGATCACGGAGGAAGCCATCGACGCGACCTTCGGTACGAACGTGAAGGGCACGGTCTTCACCGTGCAGAAGGCGCTGCCCCTGCTGTCGGACGGCGCCTCGATCGTGGTCACGGGATCGACCAGCACCCTCCGCCCCGGACCGGGCCTGGAAGTCTACGGAGCGTCGAAGGCAGCGGTGCGCAACCTGGTGCGCAGCTGGGCGCTCGGCGCGCAGGAACGCAAGTTCCGGGTGAACGTGCTGAGCCCCGGCCCGACCGAGACCCCGGGCCTGGTCGGTGCCGTGGGCCCGGACCACCACCAGCTCGCCTCGGATGTGCCGCTCGGCAGGATCGGCCGCCCGGACGAGATCGCCGCCGTGGCGACGTTCCTGGCCTCGGACGCCTCCAGTTTCGTCAACGGCGCCGACTGGTTCGCCGACGGAGGGCAGGCGCAGGTCTGACCGCGGCGCCTCCCGGTTCGGTGGGCACACCGGGCACCCCGGTTCACCGGACGGCCTCGCGGGCACGGGGGCCTGACTGCTTGCCCACGTCGCGCGCTGACCAGGCGGGTCCGAGCGGTCGAGGGCCCCAACAAGGCGGTCTGCCGACGCCGGGGCCGCGCCCGCTGCGGCCCGGACCGCATGACGTCAATCGCCGAAGCCGTAGTCACCCTGGAGTGGCACCGCTGAAGAAGCTCACTCAGACGCGCGGTCCGAGAAACAGGCCACCGCTCGCGTCGATGACCTGCCCGGTGATCCAGCGTGCCGCGTCTGTGGCGAGGAACGCGACCACGTCGGCGACGTCGTCGGGCCCGCCCAGCCGGTCGAGCGACGTCGTGCCGGGCGATGAGCTCCGCCAGGCCCGGTGCTTCGAAGGACGCCCCGTTGGTCGCGGTCCGGGTGGCGCCGGGAGCAACCGCGTTCACCGTGATCCCCCGTACGTCCAGTTCGTTGGCCAGCGTCTTGCTCATGGTCTCGACCGCTCCCTTGGTCATGGCGAAGGAGGTCTGGGAGGGGTTGGCCATCCGGGTCGCCACGGAGGAGATCGTGGTGAAGCGGCCGCCGTCGGGGAGCAGGCCCAGCGCGCGTTGGACGATGAAGCAGGGCGCTCGCACGTTCACCGCGAAGAGGCGGTCGAACTCCTTGCGCGTCGTGCTCCCGATCGGCCCGGCGGGCGCGGTTGCCGCGTTGTTGACGAGGACGTCGAGCGGCCGCCCGGCCAGTGCGGCCTCGACTCCCGTGAAGAGGGTGTCGACGTCGTCGTCCACGCCCAGTTCCGCCCGGACGGTGATCGCGGTTCCACCGGCACGCCCGATCTCTTCGGCGTCGCTGCCGCAGCGTCTTCGTCCGCGCCGAAGTGCACGACGACCGCGGCTCCCTTCGCCGCCAACCGGACCGCGATCGCTCGTCCTGTGCCGCGCGACGCGCCGGTCACCAGGGCCGTCCTGCCAGTCCGGGTCGGCCGCGAGGCGTTACGGCGCCTGCTCGCCTGACACGGCGTCACCTTCCAGTGCACCAAGACCTGGAAGGAGTCGCCCGACCCCGAGCGTGACGCCAAGCTGGACCGTATCGAGGAGGTGCTGGAACGCTTCCCGGACCGCGTGTTCGCGTTCGACGAGTTCGGGCCGCTCGGCATCCGCCCACCGCCGGAGCCGGCTGGGCTCCCGCCGGTCGCCCCGAGCGCCATCCCGCGACCTACCGCCGCACACACAGGGTGCGGTACTTCCACGGCTGCTACTCCGTCGGCGACGACCGGCTGTGGGGTGTCAACCGCCGCAAGAGGGGTGCGGTGAACACCCTGGCCGCACGGAGGTCGATCCGGGCCGCGTGCCCGGACCGCGCCCCGATCTACGTCATCCTGGACAATCTCTCTCGCCGCCGTGGCCTGAACGACCCGGCGAACCCCATGCGCTCACGGCACTACCCAGCCGACCTGACCAAGGTCTCGAAGCCTGAGCTGTCGCAATAAGACACTGCACGACCCTCGGCCCCGACGTCGCCGCCGACCGCGTTGACGGTGTCATCGACGATGTCGGTACCACCGAGTTCCAGGCTTGCCCGGTCAAGCCCTTTCGAGGCCTCGATGACCGTATGCCCTGCCGATTCGGTGTTGTCGAACTCGGGCGACTGGACACTCTGTCCGTCACCGGCATCGGCGTCCGGCTCGCCGGTTGTCGTGGCGTGCGCGGTGTCCCGCCAGGTCCCCAGCTTGGTGCAGCAATCCCGTTGTCGCTCCTTGGCCTGCGCTGGATCGTCCGACGAACAGATCCGGCTGGAGATCGTCCAGCTCGCCCTCGACCTCCTCGCCGTCACGACCCGACCAGCCGCACACCCCGGAACTTGCAACCGCCCTGAACCGCCCGGACGTCGCCGATTCAACCTGAGTAGTCAAACCGGACGACGGCCGATCACGCCGAAATTCTGAACCAGAGGGTCGGCTGGTGCGTTGAGTGATGACGATGTCCGCTATTTGCCATGGAGGGCTTCATGCCTAAACCGACAGATGAGCAACGAGCCGCTTCCGTCCGTGCCTTCTACGGCCTCGACGGAAGCGTACCCATCGTGCCCCGGGGACATCTGCCGAGTGGATATGTGCCGCAGGGTGCCAGTGAGTTCGAAAAGGAAATGCGGTATCGGCTGCACGACCTCACCCGCAGTGACTACAGGGCGGGACCGTTGGAGGCGGCGGCATTGCAGGAGGCAGGTCTGACACTGACCCAAGACCAAAATGGCAGAATTCACATTGACAAACACGCGGCGGGTGGAAGGTGTAATCAGAGGACTGAAATAGGTCGGGTTGCTGAGGTGTCTCAGGGAATGGCCGGCATGTCGATCACTGCTTCCGAACCTCCCTCGTCGTATCCTGGGAGTTCGTCTGCCTGGGGTACTTCCGCTGTGCAGGGGACGGCTGGTGGAGTCGGTGGTTATTCTGGCGAGGGCTATCCGGCGAACCCGGTGCCAACGGGGTCATATCTTTCCAGTAGCTACGGGTATTCGCATGCGGGGTCCTCGTCACAGGCCGGGCCGTCGTCGTATGCCGGACCGTCGTCATATCGGCCTGCCGAACAGCTGAGCAAGCGGGGCCGGAGGTAGTGACGCTGCCGGGGATCTTGGTTGAGCGCCCCATCGGCGACAAGCACGCGGAGTACGGAAGTCCGAAGCGTCTCCTGTACGAGGGTGCGCTGCGCGTCTACGACGAGGTCGTCCGTGCAGCCTGCCGGGACCAGGGAACCATTCCGTTGCGTGCCGACGCCATCGGGGAGGTCACGGACCAGATCCACCGGTGGCTTCACGAGGACGACATCGTGATCGCCGACGTCAGCGGCGCGAACGCCAACGTCATGTACGAGCTGGGCTTCCGTATCGGCCGAGGGAAGCCGGTGATCCTCATTGGCGGGAGTGGTGACCTGCCGTTCGACATGGCCCGGTTGCGGACCATCCGCTTCCGGAGGACCGAGTCGAGCCTTCACGAAGCCCGCGACCAGTTGAGCCGCGTCTACCAGTAGGGAATCACCTGCGGGCCCAGGAGCGTGCCCTACGCCAACGCGGCTGTCTCCGCCCCCCCCCCCGCCGGCCGACGACGGAGACGACGGCGGCGACGGGCCAGGCATCGTCGACCGGCTGGCGCAGGCCGAGACCCAGACGGACTCCGTCCTCACGGACATGGAAGCCATGGGTGAGGCGCCGATGCGGATCGGCGTGGTGGCGCGGGAATGCACTCCGGAAATGAACGCGGCCAATCTGCGGCGGGCGCCCGGCTCGAGCTCGTCAAGAAGTTCTCCACGGCTGCGCCGAGCCGGCTGCCGCGTTCAGGACCAGCAGTGAGGCGTTCGCCGGACGCATGGCCGACATGAGGCAGGAGTCCACGCGGCACTCGACCTCATCGAGAGACGATCTCCGGCCGAACGCGATGAGGAAACCGAGACGTTCCTGTTCCTCGCCACTGGCGAATCATCGGCACCAGACCACGAAACCGAAGTCCCGCCGATGCTTTACCACCTGACCGCTTCGTGACCCACTGACCTACGCACCTGCGGTGAGGGCTGCCTCATCGCGGAAGTCGAGGTCCAGGGGCCGATGGTGAGGCGCGGCCTCACAGGCTTTCCGCGCGACGAGTGATCACCGGGAACACCAAGAAGGCCCACGTTTCTGAACTGGGCCTTCTCCATGGAGCGGGTGACGAGAATCGAACTCGCGCTCTCAGCTTGGGAAGCTGATGTTCTACCATTAAACTACACCCGCGTGAGACGCCGACCACGGTCGGTGTCCGGACGCTCGTTCACTCTACCCCATCGCTGGCCCCCGGTGTTCGCGCCGTGGGGCCGCGGTCGTTTCGGGGGTGGGATGCGGCTGCCGTGGGGGCGAGTTGGGGCGTACGGTGGGGCGCTCGAAAAGGGTGTGCGTGAGGGTGTGCGTGACGGCGGAGTGCCGCCTGGAAGGTCGTCTCTTTCATCCCGTACTGTGGCTTTTGTCGTCAGGGTAGTCAGCCAGACGCGGCTCTTGGGGAAGGGACTTGAAGGACTTGATGGAGCGCACCGTCGTCCGCTGTGCCGATGGGCACGTGTTCACCGCCAGCTCGTTCCCGATGCAGCAGGCCGAGCGACTCGGCCCCGGTCGGCTCGTCCGATGTCCGCGGTGTGCGCGGCTGCGGAGTGCCGTGCCGGTGGGTTCGGACAAGCGGTAGCAGTACGGTCCTGGCGCGCGGCGCGGCGGCGGTTGTCGCTGCTCCGCGCGCCTTGCGTATCCTCGGTGCGTGCTTCTCTCAGACAAGGACATCCGTGCCGAGATCGACAACGGGCGGGTGCGCATCGATCCGCTCGACGACTCCATGGTGCAGCCGTCGAGCATCGACGTACGCCTCGACCGCTACTTCCGGGTGTTCGAGAATCACCGGTACCCGCACATCGACCCCTCCGTCGAGCAGGTGGATCTGACCCGGCTCGTGGAGCCGGAGGGGGACGAGCCGTTCATCCTGCACCCCGGTGAGTTCGTGCTGGCCAGTACGTACGAGGTCATCACGCTCCCCGACGACCTGGCCTCGCGGCTGGAGGGGAAGAGTTCGCTCGGCCGGCTCGGGCTCGTCACGCACTCCACGGCCGGGTTCATCGACCCGGGTTTCTCGGGGCACGTGACGCTGGAGCTGAGCAATCTCGCGACCCTGCCCATCAAGCTGTGGCCGGGCATGAAGATCGGGCAGCTGTGCATGTTCCGGCTCACCTCGCCCGCCGAGCATCCGTACGGCAGCGAGCGCTACGGGTCCCGTTACCAGGGGCAGCGGGGGCCGACCGCCTCCCGGTCCTTCCTCAACTTCCATCGGACCCAGGTATGAAGCCAGTGACGAGCAGGGCGCGCGCATGAGTGATGTCCGGGAGAACCTGACCTACGAGCAGTTCGGTGTCGCCGTGCGCGAGCTGGCGCAGGCCGTCGCCGACGACGGGTACGAGCCCGACATCGTGCTCTCCATCGCCCGCGGGGGCGTCTTCGTCGCGGGCGGGCTGGCCTACGCGCTCGGCTGCAAGAACATCCACCTCGTGAACGTGGAGTTCTACACCGGTGTCGGGACCACGCTGGACATGCCCGTCATGCTTGCGCCCGTCCCCAACGTCATCGACTTCTCCGACAAGAAGGTCCTCATCACCGACGACGTCGCCGACACCGGCAAGACCCTCAAGCTGGTGCGCGACTTCTGCCTCGACACCGTCGCCGAGGTGCGCAGCGCGGTGATCTACGAGAAGTCCCACTCGCTCGTCCAGTGCGAGTACGTGTGGAGGCGGACCGACGACTGGATCAATTTTCCGTGGTCCGTCCTGCCGCCCGTCGTGCGGCGGCAGGGGCAGGTGCTCGACGCCTGACGGGTGGGGAGAGGATCGGAAAGAGGACACAAGGGGAAGGGCCCGGGCGTATCGCGCGCCTGGGCCCTTTGTCGTGTGCGGGCCGAGCTAGAACGTGCCGAGCTTCACGATCGACAGCAGGGCGATCAGCTGGATCGCACAGGCGCCGAGCGCCTTCGGCCAGGGGAGGTCGTGGGAGCGGCTGACCATCAGGGTCAGCAGGGCGCCCGCAGCGACCCAGGTGGCCCAGCCGAGGATCTGGACGAAGGGTGCGTCGCCGCCGGCGAACATCGCGACGAGCAGGCGCGGGGCGTCCGTGATGGACATGATCAGCATGGAGAGGCCGACCGTCGGCTGCCAGGCGCCGTCGCCGCCGAGCTGGCGGGCCAGCGTGTGGGTGACCACGCCCAGGACGAAGGCGCTCAGCACCAGCGCGACCGCCGTGGTCAGGACGATCGGGATCGCGTTGGAGAGGGTCGCGTTGATGGCCTCCTCGCGGGCGCCGTCGAAGCCGAAGACCGCGAGCAGGCCGTAGAGGAAGGTCACGATGAGCGCCGGGACCCACATCGCGTAGTCCCGCATCTGGAGGAAGGTCTGGTTGGGCGCGAGGACGACGCCCTTCAGGAGGTCCTTCCAGTGCAGGCGGGGGCCGATCGGGCCGGGGGCCGGGGCGGAGCCGGCGCGGTAGGTGTCGCCCTGGTTGTAGGGATCGTCGACCGTGAACGCCTGGGTGTGGCCCGGGTTGTTGGCCGCGTACGGGTCGTACGGGGCCTGCTGCGGGGCGTGGCCGCCGTGCGGGCCGGGGTGGTGGCCGCCGTCGCCGAAGTACTCCGGCTCGCCGTGCCCGCCGCCGTGCGCCTGCGGCCAGGGGGAACCGCCGGGGCCGGGGCCGTGACCGGGGGCGCCACCTCCGTACGGCTGCTGCGGGTACGGGTGACCAGGCGTCGCGGGGCCGCCGTACGACGGTCCCTGGGGTGCCTGCTGTCCGTACGGCGGGCGTTGCGGTCGCGTGTGTGGAGCGCCGTTGTCCCGGCCGCGTCCGATCCTGAATCCAGCCACGCCTTCGAACGTACCTGGTCCCGGAGAGTCACGTGCCGGGCGCGGCCGTTCGGGGCCTTCTTGCGGCCGAGCTGTGACATCCCTTACGGGGGTTTCCCGGTGTCCCTCGGGGTTGGTGGGGGCGGTGCCTCGGGGTTTGGGCGCGCGGCCCTTAGGGGGTGAGGAACTGGGAGGTCGAGAAGGTGAGGGAGGGGGCGGGCGACAGCAGGGTCTTCGGCGTGCCGGGGTGGATCTCGATCGTGTCCTTCGTTTCGTCCCGGTATGTGCGCAGGATCAGGTCCGCGCGTCCGTCGCCGTCGAAGTCGGCCGCCGTGAGGACCCGCGTCGTGCCGGGCGCGGCGGGCTTCACCGTGACCGTGCCCCGGGGGGTGGGGCCGGTCCTGCTGCCCGGGAGTACGCGGACCTCTCCCGAGGCCTCGGTGGTCAGCTCGCTCAGGCCGTCGCCGTCGAAGTCGGCGGCGTGGAGTCGCGGGCCGGGGGCGTCGACGGTGCCGCGGGCCGCGGTGGGGAGGTCGTAGCGGAGTGAGGTGCCGGACGGGCTGCCCACGGCCGCGTCCAGTGCCTTGCCCCGGCCGAAGGCGCCGAGGGCGATGTCGGTGCCGGTGGGGAGGGTGGCCCCGGTGCGGGTCGGGCCGTTCGGGCCGCCGAGGACGACGGACGCCTTGCCGGGGCCCGTGGAGGCGCGGACGACCAGGTCGTCGTACCCGTCGCGGTTCACGTCGGCGGCGGGGCCGGTCGGCGCCTCGCCGGGGGAGGGGAGGGGGTCGGCGGCCGCGCGCGGGGCGCCCTTGCGGGTGAAGGGGCCGCGCAGGTAGCTGAGGTGACCTGCCGAGGCGTGGACGACCAGATCCTGGGCGCCGTCGCCGTCGAAGTCGCCGCAGACCGGGCGCTCGGGCCAGTCGTTGCCCAGGCGTGCCTGGTCGGGGACGACGAGGGGGACGGCGCGGTCGGCGGGGCCCGACGGGGAGCCGAAGAGGAGCTGGAGCGGGACGGGTGGGCGGCCCTGGCCGTCGTAGGGCGGGTCGGTGGTGACCACCAGGTCGGTGAAGCCGTCGCCGTCGAGGTCGCAGGTCGCCGCCGTCTCGAAGACCGCCGGCAACTGGCCGTCCGTCGGCGCCGCGTACTGCTTCGGGGTGAGCAACTGCCTGGTGCCCGGGACCAGTCCGTGCGAGGAGCCGTAGACGATGCCGATGCCCGCGTCGTCGGCGTGGCTCTGGGCCTTGACCAGGTCGTCGAGGAGGAGGTCGCGGTGGCCGTCGCCGTTGAAGTCGTCCGGGGTCCTGCTGCCCTCGCCGCGGGGGACCGGGAGGAGGGCGGGGGCCTGGGCGGCGCGGACGGGGGTGGAGGCGGCGCCCGCGGGTGCCCGGCCGCCGTGGCCGCAGGCGGTGAGGAGCAGCAGGCAGCCGGCGGCGGCCGTGCCGGTCAGGGTGCTTCTTCGAGGGCGTCGCACCGTTCACCTCGTCCGTGTCGAGCCGTCTCACCGGTCCCGCCGGTGACCGAGTGTCTCACCGGTCCCGCCGGTGACCGAGTGTCTCACCGGTCCTGCCGGCGACCGGGTAATGATGCACGTGTTCGACGTACGGCGGCACCCCCGGGTTCGGACGAACCCGGGGGTGCCGTTGGGGAGTCGGGAGAGGGGCGGTGCTACTTCACCGGCTCCGGGGTCGGCTCGGTCTCCGGCTCCGGTTCGCCGGTCGGGTCGGCCGGGGTCTTGACGGAGTCCAGGAGGAGCTGGGCGACGTCGACGACCTGGATGGATTCCTTGGCCTTGCCGTCGTTCTTCTTGCCGTTGACGGAGTCGGTGAGCATGACGAGGCAGAACGGGCAGGCCGTGGAGACGATGTCGGG
Organism: Streptomyces mayonensis; assembly: GCF_018982965.1. GTDB lineage: Bacteria > Actinomycetota > Actinomycetes > Streptomycetales > Streptomycetaceae > Streptomyces > Streptomyces mayonensis. The sequence continues at coordinate 43,410 of NZ_JACBYP010000064.1, forward strand.
GTTGACGGAGAGGGCCTCGTCGACGCGTTCGTTGTTGATGCGCTTGCCGATCCGCTCCTCCATCCACATCCGGGCGCCGCCGGCGCCGCAGCAGAAGCCGCGCTCCTTGTGGCGGTGCATCTCCTCGTTGCGGACGCCGGGGACGGCGGCGATGATCTCGCGGGGCGGGGTGTAGATCTTGTTGTGGCGGCCCAGGTAGCACGGGTCGTGGTACGTGATGATGCCCTCGACCGGGGTGACCGGGGTCAGCTTGCCCTCGTCGACGAGGTGCTGGAGCAGCTGGGTGTGGTGGACGACCTCGTAGTCGCCGCCGAGCTGCGGGTACTCGTTGCCGAGGGTGTTGAGGCAGTGCGGGCAGGTGGCGACGATCTTCTTGGCCGACTTGGGCTTCCTGGACGCGTCGGTGACCCTGCCGTCGTCGTCCGTCTCCTCGCCGAAGGCGGCGTTGAGGGTCATGACGTTCTCCATGCCGAGCTCCTGGAACAGGGGCTCGTTGCCCAGGCGGCGGGCGGAGTCGCCGGTGCACTTCTCGTCGCCGCCCATGATGGCGAACTTGACGCCCGCGATGTGGAGCAGCTCGGCGAAGGCCTTGGTGGTCTTCTTGGCGCGGTCCTCCAGGGCGCCGGCGCAGCCGACCCAGTACAGGTACTCGACCTCGGTGAGGTCCTCGATGTCCTTGCCGACGACCGGGACCTCGAAGTCCAGCTCCTTGAGCCACTCCAGGCGCTGCTTCTTCGCCAGGCCCCAGGGGTTGCCCTTCTTCTCCAGGTTCTTGAGCATCGTGCCGGCCTCGGAGGGGAACGCCGACTCGATCATGACCTGGTAGCGGCGCATGTCGACGATGTGGTCGACGTGCTCGATGTCGACGGGGCACTGCTCGACGCAGGCGCCGCAGGTGGTGCAGGACCACAGGACGTCGGGGTCGATGACGCCCCCCGCGGCGAAGCCGCTGTCGGATGCAGCCTCGAGGGTGCCGACCAGCGGGCGTTCGGCCTCCGCCAGTGCCGCCGCGGGCACCTGGGCGAGCTGCTCCCCGGACGCCTTCTCCTCGCCCTCCATGGTCTTGCCGCCGCCGGCCAGCAGGTAGGGGGCCTTGGCGTGCGCGTGGTCGCGCAGGGACATGATCAGGAGCTTGGGGGAGAGCGGCTTGCCGGTGTTCCAGGCGGGGCACTGCGACTGGCAGCGGCCGCACTCGGTGCAGGTGGAGAAGTCGAGCAGGCCCTTCCAGGAGAACTGCTCGACCTGGGAGACGCCGAAGACGTCGTCCTCGCCGGGGTCGGTGAAGTCGATCGGCTCGCCGCCCGAGGTCATCGGCAGCAGCCCGCCGAGCGCGGTGCCGCCCTTCGCGTCGCGCTTGAACCAGATGTTGGGGAAGGCCAGGAAGCGGTGCCAGGCCACGCCCATGTCGGTCTTCAGGGCGACGGTGATCATCCAGATGAAGGACGTGGCGATCTTCAGCGCGGCGAAGAAGTAGGTGAGGTTCTGGAGCGTGGCGAGGTCCGTGCCCTCCAGCGCCGACACCACCGGGTACGAGAGGAAGAAGGAGGCCTCGTAGCCGTCCACGTGGTGCTGGGCGCCCTCCAGCGCGTGCAGCATGAAGATGCAGACGCCGACGATCAGGATGACGGCCTCGACGAAGTACGCCTGGCCGAAGTTGGAGCCGGCGAAGCGGGACTTGCGGCCCGGCCTGCGCGGGTGGGACAGCTGCCGGATGCCGATCAGGACCAGGATGCCGAGCACGGTCATGGTGCCGATGAACTCGACGAAGACGTTGTACGGCGTCCAGTCGCCGATGACGGGCAGCAGCCAGTCGGCCTGGAAGAGCTGGCCGACGGCGTTGACGATCGTCAGCAGCAGGGTGAAGAAGCCCACCGCCACGAACCAGTGCGCGACCCCGACGACGCCCCAGCGGTTCATCCGGGTGTGGCCGAGGAACTCCCTGACCACGGTGACGGTGCGGTCCACGGGGTCGTTGGTCCGCGTTCCGGCCGGCACGGGCTGGCCCAGGCGCATGTACGTGACGATCTGCAGGACGGCGCGGCCGAACAGTGCCACGCCGACCACCATCAGGACCAGCGACACGATGATCGCGGCGAGTTGCATTTGGGGCTCCTCGGGCCTGCGAGGGGTGAGATATTACTAAGCGGTAACTTAATCAGTCTGTCCGAGACTACCCCCATCCTCCGCCGCACTGTAGTCGGACGTGCGGTGATCTGTGTCGCTGAGGCAACCCTGACCGCCCGTCCGGAGTCCGGGGGCGGGCGCTCGTGTGCATCGGCGGGTGGGCAGGGG
>NZ_JACBYP010000065.1 GCF_018982965.1 Streptomyces mayonensis
ACACCGGCCGGCCCGCCACCCCGGGCCGGCCGGTGTGCCCCGGGCCGGCCGGTGCGGTGGTCCGGGCTCGGCGTCCGGTGGTCCGGGCGGGGGGCTGCGGCCCCGTAGGGTCGAGGGCATGAAGCTCCACGCACAGGCCCTCCTGTTCGACAACGACGGAACCCTCGTCTCCTCCCTCGACTCCGTGCAGCGCTGCTGGACGCGGTGGGCCGGTGAGTACGGGATCACCGCCGAACAGTTCGCGCGGGTCGAACTCCACGGGCGTCCGGCCGCGGAGATAGCCGCCGACCTGCTGCCCGCCGCCGTGGTCCCGCAGGCCGTCGCGCGCATCGAGCAACTCGAGGTCGAGGACGTGCCGAACGGCGGCGTGCACCTGCTGCCCGGCACCCGCGGGTTCCTCGACGCCCTCCCCGCCGACCGCTGGGCCGTCGTCACCTCCGCGACCCGCCGCCTCGCCGAGGCCCGCCTCGACGCCGTCGGCATCCTCCCCAAGACCCTCGTCGCCGCCGACGACATCACCCGCGGCAAGCCCGACCCCGAGCCCTACCTCCTGGGCGCCCGGGCCCTGGGCGTCGACCCGGCCGACTGCGTCGTCTTCGAGGACGCCCCCGCGGGTCTCCAGGCCGGTCGCGCCGCCGGGATGCGGACCGTGGCGTTGGCCACAACCCACCGGCCCGGCGAACTTGACGCCGACCTGGTGGTCACCGACCTGTCGGCCCTGTCCGCGCTGGTCACCGACGCGGGCGTCGAGATCTCCGTACGGGGCTGACGCCCGCGGGCCCGCCCGGCCGCCGCCCGCCGCTGTCCAGCAAGGTGTCCATCATGCGGACAGCGGCGCCCGGGCCCGAGCATACGTCTGCTTTACTGAACGCATGAGCACGACGAGCGACCGCACCGCTGCGACCGAGGCGACGACCACGCCCGGTGCTCGTTGTATGTCTCCTTGTGCGTGTCGAATGTGCGCCTTCTAGAGGGCCCCTGCAGCACCTGAGCCTCGCGCCCCGAAGCGAGCGCCCGCTCACGCCCGCGCCACCGGCTGAGCCACGTCCCGCGCGCACGTCTTCGCCCCTCGGGGCTCCCCCTCGGGGTTCCCGGTCGCTACCCGCCACCGCGAGAACCGTGCCGCGCCGCGAAGGACCCACGCCCCCGAAGAACAACGCCCCGTGCCCGGCGCCCACCACCGCGCCGCGCACTCGACAGTGACGGAAACCCACGTGATCACCACATCGGGCCTCACCAAGGTCTACCGCTCGCGCGGCCGCGAGGTCACCGCCCTGGACGGCGTCGACCTGCACGTGCGCGAGGGCGAGGTGTACGGCGTCATCGGCCAGTCCGGCGCCGGCAAGTCCTCACTCATCCGCTGCGTCAACCTCCTGGAGCGTCCCACCGCCGGCACGGTCACCGTCGCCGGCCAGGATCTCACCGCGCTGGCGGGCCGGGGTCCCCGCGCGGGCCGCGAACTGCGGCAGGCGCGCAGCCGCATCGGCATGGTCTTCCAGCACTTCAACCTGCTCTCCGCCCGGACCGTGCAGGACAACGTCGAACTGCCGCTGGAAATCCTCGGCAAGTCCGGAAAGGAACGTTCCCGCAAGGCGCTGGAACTGCTCGACCTCGTCGGCCTCGCCGACAAGGCCAAGTCCTACCCGGCCCAGCTCTCCGGCGGACAGAAGCAGCGCGTCGGCATCGCCCGCGCCCTCGCGGGCGACCCCAAGGTGCTGCTCTCCGACGAGGCCACCAGCGCCCTCGACCCGGACACCACCCGCTCCATCCTCCAGTTGCTGCGCGACCTGAACCGGCAGCTGGGACTGACCGTCCTGCTCATCACCCACGAGATGGACGTCGTCAAGAGCATCTGCGACTCGGCCGCCCTCATGGACCAGGGCCGCATCGTCGAATCCGGCACGGTCGGCGAACTCCTCGCCACCCCGGGCTCCGAACTGGCCGCCGCGCTCTTCCCGGTCGGCGGCGACGCCTCCGGCGACGACCGCACCGTCCTCGACGTCACCTTCCAGGGCGAGGCCGCCACCCAGCCCGTCATCTCCCAGCTCTCGCGCACCTACAACATCGACATCTCGATCCTCGGCGCCGCCATCGACACCGTCGGCGGACTCCAGGTCGGCCGGATGCGCATCGAACTGCCCGGCCGCTACGAGGACAACGTCGTGCCCGTCGGCTTCCTGCGCGAACAGGGCCTGCAGATCGACGTGGTGAACGAGGCGCCGGACGCCCCGCACGCCCCCGACGCCCCCGACGCACCCGGTACGCCGGACTCGCTGGTGAAGGAGGGCGCCAAGTGACCTGGTCGCAGATGCAGCCGCTGCTCGAGCAGGCCTCCTGGGAGACCCTGATCATGGTCGGCTGGTCCACCCTGATCGCCGTCGTCGTCGGCCTGCCGCTCGGCGTGCTCCTCGTCCTCACCGACCGGGGCGGCCTGCTGCAGAACGTCGTGGTGAACAAGGTCATCGGCCAGATCGTGAACATCGGCCGCTCGATGCCCTTCATCATCCTGATGGTCGCGCTGATGAGCTTCACCCGCTGGGTCACCGGCACCACCATCGGCAGCGAGGCCGCGATCGTGCCGCTCGCCATCGGCGGCATCCCGTTCTTCGCGCGGCTCGTCGAGACCGCCGTGCGCGAGGTCGACGGAGGGCTCGTCGAGGCCGTGCAGTCCATGGGCGGCAACACCTGGACCATCGTCCGCAAGGTGCTGGTCCCCGAGGCGCTGCCGTCCCTGATCGCCTCGACCACCACCACGGTCATCGCCCTCATAGGCTACTCCGCCATGGCGGGCACCGTGGGCGGCGGCGGCCTCGGCGACCTCGCCGTGCGCTACGGCTACCAGCGCTTCGAACCCGGCTTCATGTGGATCACCGTCGCACTCCTCGCCGTCGCCATCTCACTCATCCAGTTCGCCGGCGACTACGCGGCCCGCACCCTGCACCGCCGTGGCGGACGCGGCGGTGCAGGCCCCAGGCTCCGGCTGCTCAGGGCCAAGGAGCCCGCGGCGGCCGACGTCGGCAAGGTCGCCTGACCGGTTCCCCCCCCAAGACTCCCCGCCGTTACCCCGGCCGGGGCCGCATCACCTCAGGAAAGGCACTTTTCGTGCGTAACACCGCCAAGATCACGACCGCCGTCCTCGCCGCCGGAGCCCTCACCCTCGGGCTCTCCGCCTGCGGCTCGGACCAGGACGCCGCCTCCGACACCTCCGGCCCGCTGGTCGTCGCCGCGAGCCCCACCCCGCACGCCGAGATCCTCGACTACGTCAAGGACAACCTGGCGAAGGACGCGGGACTCGACCTCGAGGTGAAGGAGTTCACCGACTACGTCACGCCGAACACGGCGACGGAGGACGGCTCCGTGGGGGCCAACTACTTCCAGACCCAGCCCTACCTCGACGACTTCAACAAGAAGAACGGCACCCACATCGTGTCCGTCGTCGACGTGCACCTGGAGCCCCTCGGCCTCTACTCCCACAAGGTGAAGAAGGCCGACGACCTGAAGAGCGGCGCGACCGTCGCCGTCCCCAACGACACCGTCAACGAGGGCCGGGCCCTGCAGCTGCTGGCCGCCAACAAGATCATCACCCTCAAGGACGGCGTCGGGACCGCGGCGACCCCCGCGGACATCACCGACAACCCGAAGAAGCTCGAGTTCAAGGAGCTGGAGGCGGCCCAGACCCCGCGCTCCCTGGACGACGTGGACGCGGCGGTCGTCAACGGCAACTACGCCATCGAGGCCGACCTGAAGCCCGCCCAGGACGCCCTCGTCCTGGAGAGCGCCAAGGGCAACCCGAACAGCAACCTCCTCGCCGTCAAGGAGGGCCAGGAGGACGACCCGCGCGTCAAGAAGCTCGCGAAGCTCCTGAACTCGCCCGAGGTGAAGAAGTTCATCGAGGACAAGTACGCGGGCGCCGTCCTGCCCTCCTTCTGAACACCTCCGCCGAACACCCCTCGGAACATCCTTTCGAGCCGAACCCCGCGTCACCCACCGGGTCCGCTCCGTGCCCACGGGGCGGACCCGGTGGTGCGGTTGCGTGCTTTCATGCTGCATGCTGGGCAGTTCGAGCAGGCCCTGACGGTTACCCAGGTTACGGAGCGGCGCATGACGAGCACCTTCCCCAACATCTCCATCAGCACGGAGCGGTTGGTGCTGCGCCCCCTCGACGAGGACGACGTCCCCGCCCTGGCCGCGATGATGAACGACGAGCAGGTCGCCGCCTGGACCCACGTCCCCCAGCCCTTCACCGAGAAGGACGCCGGCCGGTGGATCGGCGACCACGCACCGGCCGAACGCGCCGCCGGACGCGGACTCGACCTCGCCGTCACGGAGTTCCTCACCCAGCGGCTCGTCGGCCTCGTCCGGCTGACCCGGACCAACTGGCACGTACGGTCCACCGAACTGTCCTACATAGTCGCGCCCTGGGCCCGCGGCGAGGGATACGCCTCCGAGGCGGCGCTCGCCACCGCCCAGTGGCTCTTCGGCGACCAGAAGTTCGAACGCGTCGAACTGCGCACCGCGGCCGACAACACCGCCTCCCAGCAGGTCGCCCAGAAGATCGGCTGCATCAGCGAGGGCGTGCTGCGCGGCGCGTGCATCGCACGGGTCCGCACCGACGACGGCACCTGGACGGACGTACGCACCGACTTCATCGTCTGGAGCCTGCTGCCCGAGGACCTGGAGGGGGCGGCCGGGCAACCGGTCGGCGACGGCGGTTTCACCACCTTCACCGACTGGAACTGATTCCCCGGGGCCCCACCGGCCTCGCCGCCGCGTGCCCGGGCCGCACCGGGTACCCTCACGGGGCGCACCCGCGACGGATCCGCGACCACGACCTGCGAAAACCCTGGAGACTTACGACGATGGCCGACCGGGTCACGGTGATCGGCTGGGACGGTTCGCCGCTGACCGCCGCGGCGCGCTCCGCACTGGGCGCCGCGACCCTGGTGGCCGGAGCCGCCCACCACCTGGCGCTTCCCGAGGTCCCGCCCGCCGCCGAGCGCATCCGCCTCGGCAGCGTCGCCCTCGCCGCCCGCCGCATCGCCGCCCATCGCGGCACCACCGTCGTCCTCGCCGACGGCGACCCCGGCTTCTTCGGCGTCGTACGCACCCTCCGGGCCCCCGAGTACGGCCTGGAGGTGGAAGTGGTCCCCGCCGTCTCCTCGGTGGCCGCCGCCTTCGCCCGCGCCGGAATGCCCTGGGACGACGCCCACGTGGTCGTCGCCCACCCCCGCACCCTGCGACGCGCGGTGAACGTGTGCCGGGCCCACACCAAGGTCGCGGTCCTCACCTCGCCCGGCGCGGGACCCGCCGAACTCGGCCTGCTGATGGAGGGCGTCCACCGCACCTTCGTCATCTGCGAGGAACTCGGCACCACCCGTGAGCGGGTCACCGTCGTCACCTCCGACAAGGCCGCCGACCACACCTGGCGCGACCCCAACGTCGTCATCGTGGCCGGCGGGAACACCGGGCCGGGCGCCGCGCCCGACGGAGCCGGCTGGATCGCCGGCCGCACCCCCGCCGCCGGACCGCGCGGCTGGTCGCTGCCCGCCGAGGCGTACGGCGGTGAGCTGGGCGAGGGCGAGACCGACCTGCTGCGCACCGCCCAACTCGCCCGGCTCGGGCCCCGGCCGGGCGACCTCGTGTGGGACATCGGCTGCGGCGGCGGCGCCTTCGCCGCCGAGGCCGCCCGCGCGGGTGCCGCCGTCATCGCGGTCGACCGCGACCCGGACGCCTGCGCCCGGACCGAAGCCGCCGCACGGCACTTCGGCGTCCAGGTGCAGACCGTCCACGGAAGCGCCCCGCACGTCCTGGAAAACCTGCCCGAACCGGACGTCGTCCGGGTCGGCGGCGGGGGAGCGGCCGTGGTCCTGGCGGTCGCCGACCGCCGGCCCGAGCGCATCGTCGCGCACGCCGCTACCCGCGACGCGGCCGAACTCGTGGGCAGAAACCTGACGGAGCACGGCTACCGGGTCGAGTGCGCGCTGCTGCAGTCCGTCGGACTCGACACCCGGGCCTGGACGGAGACGGAGCGGAGCGTCGCGTTCCTGCTCAGCGGGGTCCTCCCGGACCGCGCCCCGTGATCGGGTTGTCGTACTGCCGGGGTAGGCTGGCGGATTGTTGTACCGCATGGGGGCACCTGGGGCTTCGTCGTCCAATGTCCTGAAAACCGGTCAGTTGTGGGCGGCATGTGGTACGGCAGAACCGAAGGACGCGCAACGTGGCGCAGTCCACAGCGGGCCGTCGCGGATCGAGCTGTCGTGGCGGGGGAGCGGCCGCGACAATGCCACTCAATGGCTTTGTCGTCTTTTCCCGCGGGTCGTTCGTGCCGCAGGGCACGCACGCTCGTTCTCACTGTGGGGCGGTCGGTGCGCCGTCCCGGGCGAGCTGGTCGTAGAAGCACTAACCGATGGGCGAGGGGTTACGCATGACCGACACCGGCCAGATCCCGGGCGAGGGGCTGCCGGAGAACGCAGGCATGGTGGAGCAGCCGGGCGTCCCCGCACCCGGCGCGTACACCTACCTCTCCGAGGCCGACGCCGAGGACGAGGACCTGCTGTTGCTGCCGGGAGCCCAGAGTGCTTGGGGCAACGAGGTCGCGCCGCCCGCGCCGGAGCCGGTCGTCGAGACCGTGCACCAGCCGGGCCCGCATGAACTGTCCGGCCGTGACAGCGGTTCGGTCGACCTCGGTGGCGTCCGCCTGCCCGACCCCGCTTCCGCCCCGGCTGCGCCGCGCAGACCCCTCCATCTCGGTCCGCCGATCCCGGACGCCTCCGCGAGCCCGGTGCGCTCCCTCGCCGACCGCGGACCCGCCGCCGTACCGGTGCGGCACCCGGCCCCGGCGACCGCCGGCCCCGAATACCTCGACGTCCCCGAGGCCGCCGCGACGCCTCCGCAGCCGGCGGCGCCCTGGGGAGCACAGGCGGCACCGCAGGCCGTCCCCGCGCAGGCCCCGGTGAGCGCCGGGGCGGGGGATGCGGAAACGGTTGTTCCGGTACCCGGCCGGGAGCCGGAACCGGCGGGCGCGGCCCAGGCCCTCGTGACGCGCGTGGCCACGGAGGCCGGGGCGGCGACCGGCGGTGCCGCGGGGGAGGCCGGACAGCCCGGGCAGCCCGCAGGCCCCGGGGAGGCCGACGGGTCCGGCGAGCAGACCGGCGCAGCCGGGGGAGAGGCTGCGGAGCCCGCGGCCGGGGGCGGTCACGAGGCGCCGGGGGCGCGGGAGTTCCCCGAGCAGCAGGCGGCCGCGGACGGAACGGACGGCGCCGAGGAGGGCGTGAGCGCACAAGTCGCCGCGGACGCAGCCCCGCAGCCGGCTCCGGCGAGGGAAACCCCCGCGTCGCAGGAGGGTGAGACCCCGGCTCCGCACGCGTCGCCGGAGGTCCCGCTTCCCGAGCCGCGCGTGGCCCAGGACGGCCAGGTGGCCGGCGCGCCCGGTCGCGTCGAGCCGATGGCCACCCCCGCGGACACCCCGGCCCCCGAGGCCACGGCACCGGGCACCGCCGTCGGCTCTGCGACGCCGGGCACCGTGGATACTGCGGAGCCCGTGGATACCGCGGGTGCGGTGGCGCCGGGCACCGTCGGCACGGAGGGCACGGAGGTCACGGAGGTCACGGAGGTCACGGAGGCCCCGGAGACCCCGGGGGGCACGGAGACCCCGGAGGCCGGGCAGGCCACGGCGGGTGTTGAGCCGCCGGCTCCGGATGCCGTTGGCCCAGGAACCGTTGCCCCAGGAGCCGTTGGCCTCGCGGCCGGTGCTCCGGAGGCCGGCGCTCCGGCTTCGGGAGCCGTCGCGCCGGATGCCGTTGCCGCCCAGGCCGTCGCGCCGGAGGCCGTTGAGTACGAGGCCGACGAAGCCGATTCCGCTGCCACCCCGTCCGCCCAGCCCCAGCCGGCCGATCCCCAAGCCGCTGGTCTCCAGACCGTCGGATCCGAGCCCGTCGGATCCGAGCAGTCCTCGGAGCCCGGGGCACAGGCGGTCGCCGACCTGCCCGAACCGGTGGTGGTCGCGGACGCACAGGGGCAGCCCCAGCCGCCGGTGCCGACCGCACCGCAGGAAGCGGCGCACCCGCATCCGGACGGGCCGTCCGCGCCGCAGGAGACGGCGGTGGCCCAGCCGGGCTCTCCGTCCTCGTCCGACGCCGCCGCCACCCGCCCTGACGCCCGGCCGGGCGCCGGCCAGCCGGTCGCGGACCACGCGCCCGCCGACCAGGCCGTTGCCGACCAGCACGCTCCCGGCCGACCGGTCGCTCAGGGGGACGCGCAGGAGGCCGCCCGGCAGGAAGCCGTTCCTCTGGCAACCACCCCGCAGGAAGCCGCGCCGCAGACGGACGCCACGGAAGCCCCGGCCGTCGCGGACCCCGAGGCCGTCGCGGTCGCCGCGGACGCCGACGGCTTCGAGGTGTCCGCCGAAGCCGAAGACGAATCCGCCCCCGACACCCCGACCGCCGGCGGGACATCCGGGTCCGCTCCCGAGCCCGCCCCGGGTCCCCACCCGGACGCGCCCCGCACCGCGGAACACCCCGCGGCCCCGGACGTCCCGCAGTCCGCACAGGGCCCCCAGGCCCTCGTGGGCCCCGACACACCCGACGTACCGCAGGAAGTGGCCGTGGCCCCCAGCACGTCCGAACCCGCGGAGCCAGCCACGGCTCCGGTGCCCGCCGCCGGGCAGGAGACGCCGCCCGGGCCGCCGCACACCGCCCCGACCCCGCCCGAGGCTGTCCTCGTCGCCCCCGAGGAGCTCGCAGCCGGACCGGCCGCCGCAGAGCTCCCCGCCCGGCGCGAGGCCGACTCCGAACTCGCCCAGAACGCCGACGACCTGGCCACCCGCGCCGCCGACCAGGAGGACCGGGAGGGCCTGGAGGCCCTGGAGGACCGGGCGGACCGGACCGCCGACGACGTACCGGAGGCGTCCCGGCCCACCGGCCCGGCGGCTCCCGCCTACGACGACGCCGAGCGCGAGGCCGTCCTGAAGGTCATGCGTGAACGCCGGGACATCCGCAACGGCTTCCGCAGCGACCCCATCCCGCACGAGGTACTGCTCCGCGTCCTGGAGGCCGCCCACACCGCGCCCTCCGTGGGCCACTCGCAGCCCTGGGACTTCGTCGTCATCCGCTCCGAGGACACCCGCCGCGCGATGCACGAACTGGCGATGCGCCAGCGCGACGCGTACGCCAAGTCGCTGCCCAAGGGCCGGGCGAAGCAGTTCAAGGAACTGAAGATCGAGGCCATCCTCGACACACCGGTCAACATCGTCGTCACGGCCGACCCGACGCGCGGCGGCCGCCACACCCTGGGCCGCCACACGCAGCCGCAGATGGCGCCGTATTCCTCCGCGCTCGCCGTCGAGAACCTCTGGCTCGCCGCCCGCGCCGAGGGCCTCGGCGTCGGCTGGGTCAGCTTCTTCGACGAGCGCGAGATGGTCCGGGCCCTCGGCCTGCCCGAACACCTGGACATCGTCGCGTACCTGTGCGTCGGGTACGTCGACGAGTTCCCGGACGAACCCGAGCTGATGCAGGCCGGCTGGTCCAAGCGGCGCCCGCTGTCCTGGGTGGTCCACGAGGAGACGTACGGCCGTCGCGCCCTGCCCGGCGAGGCGCCGCACGACCTGCTCGCCGAGACCGTCGCGCAGATCCGCCCGCTGGACGCCAAGGCGCTCGGCGAGGCCTGGGAACGGCAGAAGCGCATGACCAAGCCGGCCGGCGCGCTCGGCATGCTGGAGATCATCTCCGCCCAGCTGTCCGGCCTGTCCCGGCAGTGCCCGCCGCCCGTCCCGGAGCCCGCGGCCGTCGCGGTCTTCGCCGGCGACCACGGAGTCCACGCCCAGGGCGTCACTCCCTGGCCGCAGGAGGTCACCGCCCAGATGGTCGCCAACTTCCTGGGCGGCGGAGCGGTCTGCAACGCCTTCGCCGCCCAGGTCGGCGCCGAGGTCTGCGTCGTGGACGTCGGTGTCGCCACCGACCTGCCCGCCACGCCGGGGCTGCTGCCCCGCAAGATCCGCGGGGGCACCTCCGACATGACCACGGGTGCCGCGATGACCCGCGAGGAGGCCAAGCAGGCCGTCGAGGTCGGCATCGAGACCGCCCGCGACCTGGTCGCGGCCGGCAACAAGGCGCTGCTCACCGGCGAGATGGGCATCGCGAACACCACCGCGTCCGCCGCGCTCATCTCCGTCTTCACCGGAGCCGACCCGGCCGAGGTCACCGGCCGCGGCACCGGCATCAACGACGAGACGCTGGCCCGCAAGACCGAGGTCGTCCGCCGCGCCCTCGAACTCCACCAGCCGGACCCCGCCGACCCCGTCGGTGTCCTCGCCGCGGTCGGCGGTTTCGAGCACGCGGCCATGGTCGGCCTGCTGCTCGGCGGCGCCTCCCTGCGCACGCCGGTGATCCTGGACGGCGTCAGCGCCGGTGCCGCCGCCCTGGTGGCCCGCGCGATCGCCCCCGAGGTGCTGGCCGCCTGCATCGCCGGGCACCGCAGCGCGGAGCCCGGCCATGTCGCCGCCCTCAACAAGCTGGGCCTGCGCCCGCTGGTCGACCTCGACCTCCGCCTCGGCGAGGGCACCGGCGCGCTGCTCGCGTTGCCGATGGTGCAGAGTACGGCGCGGGCGATGCACGAGGTGGCGACGTTCGACTCGGCGGGTGTCACCGAGAAGTAGGCGGCACCCGGCGGGGCGGGCGGCCGCGGCACGGATCCGCGACCGCCCGCCCGCGCCGGTTCACCGGATGCGATTCACCTTCCGGCCCCGCGCAGGACGCGCCCTCGGCCGCCGGGCCGCCCCAGCGCCCACGGGCCGTCCCGCCGGATGCCGGACGCGTCTCGTGCCGTCCCCGCACGTCTCCTAGAATCCGCACGTATCCCCACGTCAGACCCTTCGGAACCGCCACACCTGCCACACCCGCCACACCCGCCGGACCGTCATGCCCATCGGGACGGTCAGACCCGTCAGACCCGTCAGCCACGTCAGGGCCGCTCCAGAGCCGCAGCGCCCACCGCACAGCCAGGACGAGGAGCCCACCCTCATGGCCGAACATCCCGCCTACCCCGTAGGCCTCCGCCTCACCGGCCGTCGCGTGGTCGTCCTCGGCGGCGGGCAGGTCGCCCAGCGCCGCCTGCCCGCGCTCATCGCTGCGGGCGCCGACATCCACCTCGTCTCCCCGGAGGCGACCCCGTCCGTCGAGGCGATGGCGGACGCGGGCGAGATCGCCTGGCAGCGGCGCCCGTACGCGGAGGGCGACCTCGCCGACGCCTGGTACGCCCTGATCGCCACCAGCGACACCGAGGCCAACGCCGCCGCCTCCGCCGAGGCCGAGCGGCACCGGGTGTGGTGCGTACGCTCCGACGACGCCGACCGTGCCACGGCGTGGACCCCGGCCACCGGACACAGCGAGGGAGTCACCGTCGCCGTCCTCACCACCGACGCGCGCCACCGCGACCCGCGCCACACCGCCGCCATCCGCGACGCCGTGGTCGAGGGACTGCGCGACGGCACCCTCGTCGCCCCGCACCGGCGCACCCGCACCGCAGGTGTCGCCCTGGTCGGCGGCGGCCCGGGCGACCCCGACCTGATCACCGTCCGCGGCCGCCGGCTGCTCGCCGAGGCCGACGTCGTCATCGCCGACCGGCTCGGCCCGCGCGATCTGCTCGCCGAACTGCCGCCGCACGTCGAGGTCATCGACGCCGCGAAGATCCCCTACGGCCGCTTCATGGCCCAGGAGGCCATCAACAACGCCCTCGTCGAGCACGCCGAGCAGGGCAAGTCCGTCGTACGGCTCAAGGGCGGCGACCCCTTCGTCTTCGGCCGGGGCATGGAGGAGGCACAGGCGCTGGCGGAGGCGGGCATCGCCTGCACCGTCGTCCCCGGCATCTCCAGCTCCGTCTCGGTGCCCGGTGCCGCCGGCATCCCGGTCACCCACCGCGGCGTCGCCCACGAGTTCACCGTGGTCAGCGGCCACGTCGCCCCCGACGACGAGCGCTCCCTGGTCGACTGGCCGTCCCTCGCCGGACTGACCGGCACGCTCGTGATCCTGATGGGCGTCGACAAGATCGGCAAGATCGCCGAGACCCTCGTGGCGCACGGCAAGTCCCCCGACACCCCGGTCGCCCTCGTCCAGGAGGGCACGACGGCCGCCCAGCGCCGGGTGGACGCCACCCTCGCGACCGTCGCCGAGGTGGCCGTCGCACAGGAGGTCAGGCCGCCCGCCGTCATCGTCGTCGGCGAGGTCGTCGCCGTGGGCCCGCACGGGACGGCCTGACGTGGCCGGCCTCATCACGATCGACGACCCCGACGACCCGCGCCTGCACGACTACACGGGCCTGACCGACGTCGAGCTGCGCCGCCGCCGCGAACCCGCCGAGGGCGTCTTCATCGCCGAGGGCGCCAAGGTCATCAGACGGGCCGGCGAGGCGGGCTACGCGATGCGCTCGATGCTGCTGTCCGCCAAGTGGGTCGACACCATGCGCGACATCATCGACGAGGCCCCGGCCCCGGTGTACGTCGTCGACCCGGCGCTCGCCGAACGCGTCACCGGCTACCACGTGCACCGCGGCGCGCTCGCCTCGATGCAGCGCAAGCCGCTGCCCACCGCGGCCGGCCTGCTGACGGCCGCCCGCCGCGTCGTCGTCATGGAGTCCGTCAACGACCACACCAACATCGGGGCGATCTTCCGTTCCGCCGCCGCGCTCGGACTGGACGCCGTCCTGCTCTCCCCGGACTGCGCGGACCCCCTCTACCGGCGCAGCGTCAAAGTCTCGATGGGCGCCGTCTTCTCCGTGCCCTACGCCCGCCTCACCACCTGGCCGGCCGATCTGGAAACGGTCCGGGACGCGGGCTTCACCCTCCTCGCCCTCACCCCGGACGAGCGTGCCGAGCCCCTCGACGAGGTCGCCCCGCACCGCATGGACCGGGTGGCCCTCATGCTGGGCGCGGAGGGCGACGGACTGACCCGGCGGGCCCTGGCGGCGTCCGACGCGTGGGTCCGCATCCCGATGTCCCACGGCGTCGACTCCCTGAACGTGGGAGCGGCGGCCGCGGTCGCCTTCTACGCGGTGACGACGGGCCGCCCCTCGGCGTAGGCCGCTGCCCGGCACGGAACCGTCCTCGGTCCGTGCCCCGGCGCGGACCGGTGTACGACGCGACTGCCCACGGCAAGCGGGGGCGCGGGGCGCGGCCGGGGGCCGTGGACCCCGCGGCGCGCCGTCAGCTCTACCCGCCACCGGGCAGGCCGCCCGGCAGACCCCCGGGCACCGACACCTGCTCGTACCTCTGCTCCTGCTGCGCCGCCCGTACGCCGCCGTGGTCGTCGCCGAGCCCGCGCGACGGCCCCTGGCAGCCCTGCGCGGCAGCGATACCCAGTGCCACCAGCAGCGTCACCACCACGAACACGAACAGCCGCTGCCGCAGCAGCCGCGGATTGGCGGGCCGCCGCCAACCGGTCCCCTTGGTCCTGGGCGCCGTACGGCCTGTCCCGCCGCGCGGCGCGGACCTGCCCCCCTCGGTGCGGGACGGGTTCCGGCCGGACGTGTCCCGGGACGCGGATGCGGGCCGGGACGCCGACCGGGCCCCCGCACTGCCGCCGCCCCGGGACGCGGCCCCACCGCGCGAGCCGGAGCCGCCGCGCGAGGGAGCCGAGCCGCGGGGCGGCGGCGTGGAACTGCGGGAAGGGGCCGAGCCCCGCGACGGAGCCGAGCCCCTGGAGGCGGCCGGCCCGCGCGACCCCTGTGTGCCGCGCGGTGCCGGAGTGCCCTGAGCACCCGGCCTGCCCTGCGAACGCCGCGGTGCCCGCTCCGGATAGGTGTCGGCCAGCGGTCCCGTCGGCAGATCCGCCTCCGCGGAGCGCGGTGCGGGCGGCCGGGCGTCGGCCAGCCCCTGGGCCTCCCGGGCGGCGATCTCCTTGAGGCGCAGCGACAGCTGCAGGGTGCTGGGGCGTTCGTCGGGATCCTTCGCCAGGCACGCCCGCACCAGTGGCGCGAGGGCGTCGGGGACGCCGTGCAACTGCGCCTCCTCGTGCACCACGCGGTACAGCATCACCTCGGAACTGCCGTGTCCGAAGGGCGAATCGCCCATCGAGGCGTACGCCAGCGTGGCCCCGAGGGAGAACACGTCCGTGGCCGGTGTGACCGCGGCACCGCGCACCTGCTCGGGCGCGAGGAATCCGGGGGAGCCGACGGCGGTCCCGACGTGCGTGAGGGTGGAGGCGCCCGTCGCCCAGGCGATTCCGAAGTCGATGATCCGCGGCCCCTTCGGGGACAGCAGGATGTTGGACGGCTTCAGGTCCCGGTGCACGACCCCGGCCTCGTGGACGGCGACCAGACCTTCGGACAGTGCGGCGCCCACGGCGGCGACGTCGGCCGCGACGAGCGGGCCCCCGTCGGCGACCTTGTCGTGCAGTGAGGGGCCGGGAACGTACTGCGTGGCGAACCAGGGGCGGTCCGCCTCCAGGTCCGCGGCGACCAGGCGGGCGGTACAGCCGCCCCGGATGCGCCGGGCCGCCGACACCTCGCGCGCGAACCGCGACCGGAACTCCTGGTCCTCGGCCAGGTCCGGCCGGATGACCTTCAGCGCGACCCGCTGCCCCTTCTTGTCGGAGCCCAGGTAGACCACGCCCATTCCACCCGCGCCGAGCCGCCTGTGAAGCCTGAACGAGCCGACGACGCGCGGGTCCTCGCGCCTCAGGCGCATCATCGCCATGTTCATCCCCGCTGCCCGGTCCCTGTGACGAGCCACAGCTTACGTTTCCACGGCCGCCCGCGCGCAGAGGCCGCGCCCTCCCGGGGCGACGGATTGTCAGTGCAGGGCGCGAGAGTTGAGAACCGGTCAGGAAGACCTGAGCGGTCCGGGGGACCGGACCACCCGCGATCCCAATGCCTCGGCGCCGAGGGGGTATTGGAGTGGGGGAGGGAGGCGGTCGGGGCGCGGCGGACGACAGGGGAACGCGGTCCCGTGCAGGTGGCGCGGCCGTTACCGGGCCGGGCCGCCGGGGGCGAGGAGGCCGCGTGTCGGGCCGCCCGGAGTGATCGAAGTCACCGGACAGTACGGCGATACCGGGGCACGCGGGACACCCCGTGGGGGAAGACCCCGAGACCCGCGACGAGACCCATGACCCGGTCTCCACCCAGGGGAGTACACCGCAGGTAGTGGCTCATCCTCCGGGAGGCCCGGCAATCGGTACGAGGGCATGACGCCCGGCAGGCGCCGGACACCTAGATTTGAGGTCAAGCGGCGGGTGCAGCGCTCGTCCCCCGAGGTCAGACACTCGCCGCTGCCGGACAACGGAAACGGTCAGGAGAGGGACCATGGCCCAGACGATGCCGCGGACGCTGGTCCGCACGCGGGAGAACCGCCGTCAGGGCCGTCGCCACCCCGCGGTGGCGACACTCATGGCCCTGCCCCTGGCGGTCCTGCTCCTCCTCGTCTTCGACGGGTGGGAGACAGTGGCCACACAAGCGTCGTCCGTGGGTGTGGTGCTGGGGCGCTGAGCGGCGACCCCAGGCCCGGAAGAGCGGTCCGGGCGGGGACATCCACCCATGAAACCCCGTGGGGACGGGGGTGCGGCGGACGGCAAAATGCCGGCGCAGCTGGGGAGCTGCGCCGGCATTGCTCTGTCCACGGCCACACCCGGGACCCGCACGATCACCGCCCCTGCGGCGTCCGGCGTCGCACCGGCACCGCAATCGCCGCCGCTCCTCCCGCTGTCACCACTGCGGACGTCGTCGTACTCGCCGCGGTGGCCGCCCGCCCCTCCAGTACCGCCCGCCCGCAGGACCGCAGCCACCCGCGTCCATCCTCAGTGCCTGCCTCGAACCCCACGCCGTACGCCCCGCCGAGGGCGAGAGCGAGAGCGAGGGGAGGACGAGAACGGGCCGAGGGCGGGGACACCGCCGCAGCGGTGCGACGGCGGTGCGTACGCTCGCCCCCGTGACCACGGACGACGCCCTCCTCCCCGCCCTGGAAGCCCGCGTCAGGGCGAGGGCCCACGCCGGCCCGTCGGCCTGCCCCTGCGGCACCGCCACCCTCGCCGACCGCCCGGACACCACCGTCGTCCGGCACGCCGGCACCGTCGCCAAGGCTCACGCGGTGGACACCGGCCCCGCCGAACTGGCCCTCCGCGTCACCGCGGCCGCCCGGCTCACCGGCGTACTCCTGCCTCCCCTCGCCGAGGCGCCCTTCGTGCTGCACGGACGGCTCGTGACCTACTGGCCCTACGGCGAGCCCGTGGACCCGGAGGATCCGGACGCCGCGCCCTGGGAAGCCGCCGCCGCGCTCCTCGCCCGCCTGCACCGCACGCCGCCACCCTCGCCCGTGCCCGCCATGCGCGGTCCCGTGAAGGCGGCCAGGGCCGTCGGCCGCCTCCTGGACACCGCGCCCCACCACCCCGCCACCGCCCCCGTCCTGGCGGCCTGGTCGGCGCTTCCCGCCTGGGCCCGCGGCGAGGCTCCCATGCCGGGCCCGGCCAGGCTCTGCCACGGCGACCTCCACCTCGGCCAGCTCGTCCGCCATCCGGCGCCCGCGGGCCCCTGGCTGCTGATCGACGTCGACGACCTCGGCACCGGCGTCCCGGCCTGGGACCTGGCACGTCCGGCGGCCTGGTACGCCTGCGGCCTGCTCCCGCCCGACGAGTGGCAGCGCTTCCTCACCGCCTACCGGGCCTCCGAAGGTCCCGCCGTCCCCTCCGACGGCGACCCCTGGCCGGTGCTGGACGTCCCGGCCCGCGCCCTCACCGCGCAGACCGCCGCGCGGGCCATAGCGAGGGCGGCCGCGACGGACCGGCCGCTGGACGAGGTGGACCTGTCCCTGGTCGACGCCTGCGCGCGCATGGCCTCCGCCGCACCCCAAGGCCCGCACTGTTGAGCCGGAGTTGGGCGAAGTAGTGTGCAACCGACCCGCGGCCGGACAGAGTCTGTCCTGGCGATACGCGAAGCAGACCCGACCGGCGAGGAGTTGAGCCGAGCATGCAGTGCCCCAAGTGTCACGCACCGATGCACACCTACAACCGCAACGGCGTTCAGATCGAGCAGTGCAGCGGCTGCCGCGGGATCTTTCTCGACTACGGCGAGCTGGAGTCGCTGACCCGCCTGGAGGCCCAGTGGTCCCAGCCCGCTCCGCCGCCCCCGCCCGCCGCCCCGCAGGCGTACCCTGCCGCACCGGCCCCGGCCTGGGGAGCCCCGCACGGCGGTCACCACGGTCACTACGGCCACCACCGCCAGAAGGGCTTCGGCCGCATGCTCTTCTCCAGCTGATCCGGCAGGTGCGGGCCCGCCTCCCGGACGGGCCCGCACCCGACGAGGCTCCCTGCACGACGAAGCCCCCTGCCGTACGAGACGGCCGGGGGCTCCGGGCGGTGTGGACGATACTGGGATTGAACCAGTGACCTCTTCCGTGTCAGGGAAGCGCTCTCCCGCTGAGCTAATCGTCCGGGATGGTGCGAGTGCTGCGTGCGCGATACTGGGATTGAACCAGTGACCTCTTCCGTGTCAGGGAAGCGCTCTCCCGCTGAGCTAATCGCGCGCAGATCCTGGGGATCGGTGACCCGTGAGGATCGATGATCCCCGCGGACCAGTGGACGATACTGGGATTGAACCAGTGACCTCTTCCGTGTCAGGGAAGCGCTCTCCCGCTGAGCTAATCGTCCTTGGAGGTGGAGACGGGATTTGAACCCGTGTAGACGGCTTTGCAGGCCGTTGCCTCGCCTCTCGGCCACTCCACCAGGAGTGTAGGGGACCCGGGAGGCCCCCTGTTCCTGCGAGCGGACGACGAGGCTCGAACTCGCGACCTCAACCTTGGCAAGGTTGCGCTCTACCAACTGAGCTACGTCCGCCTGTCGATGCGGTCCGCTTGCGCGTCCCGGCGACGTCATGAACTCTAGCGGATTCCGGGGCCAGTACAAAAACGCGTTTGTGCAGCGTGCTGCGGTGCGCTTGCCGGCGTACCTGGTCAGGACCGCCGGAAGGACACGTTCGGGTCACCTCGGGGACACCGGCCTAGACTCGGTCACGTGCCCGACCTCGCGCCTCTCGCCCGCTTCGGCGACCGTCTCGCCACCGGACTCCTCGATGTCACGAGCGATCCCGCGGCCCTGGAGTCCAAGGGCTTCTGGGCCGTCTGCGCCGACTTCGAGGGCCGCGTGACCTGCGCGCGCTTCGCGGACGTACGGACCGAGCCGGTCCCGGCGCCCGCGCCGGGACGGTGGCGCGGCCCGGCGGTCGACGACTGGGCGTCCTCCCTCGACCACGCCGCGTACACGGCGGCCGTGCAGCGCATACGCGAGCACATCGCGACCGGCGAGGTCTACCAGGCCAACCTCTGCCGGGTGCTCTCGGCGCCCGTGGGCCCGGACGCCGACGTGGACGCCCTCACCGCCCTGCTGGCCCGGGGCAACCCGGCGCCGTACGGCGGAACGATCCGGCTGCCCGGGCACGGCGTCGAGATCGCCACCGCGTCCCCCGAGCTGTTCCTGCGCCGGGACGGCCGCACCGTCGAGTCCGGGCCGATCAAGGGGACCGGCCGGACCGAGGCCGACCTGCTGCAGAAGGACTACGCAGAGAACGTCATGATCGTGGACCTGGTCCGCAACGACATGGGGCGGGTCTGCGCGACGGGCAGTGTCACGGTTCCCGACCTGTGCGCCGTCGAGAAGCACCCGGGCCTCGTCCACCTGGTCTCCACCGTCCGCGGC
This sequence comes from Streptomyces mayonensis, assembly GCF_018982965.1. Lineage (GTDB taxonomy): Bacteria > Actinomycetota > Actinomycetes > Streptomycetales > Streptomycetaceae > Streptomyces > Streptomyces mayonensis. Next base: position 18,669 of record NZ_JACBYP010000065.1, read on the forward strand.
GAACTGGCCCCCGGCACCGGCTGGCCGGAGCTGCTCGGCGCCGCGTTCCCGCCCGGTTCCGTCACCGGCGCGCCCAAGACCAGCGCCCTGCGGATCATCGACGCGCTGGAGAGGGCGCCCCGGGGACCGTACTGCGGGGGCGTCGGCTGGGTCGACGCCGACCGGGGCACCGGCGAGCTGGCCGTCGGCATCCGCACCTTCTGGATCGACCGCGGCGCGGGACTGCTGCGCTTCGGCACCGGCGCGGGCATCACCTGGGGCTCCGACCCGGAGGGTGAGTGGCGCGAGACCGAACTGAAGGCGTCCCGGCTGCTCGCGGTAGCGTCGGGGGCGTACGAAGTGAACGTGAGTGGAGAGGCGCTGGTGACGTGAAGATCTGGCTCGACGGCGGACTGCAGGACACCGAGTCCGCCCGCGTCTCCGTCCTCGACCACGGGCTGACCGTGGGCGACGGCATCTTCGAGACGGTGAAGGCGGTGGACGGCAGGCCGTTCGCACTGACCCGGCACCTGGACCGGCTGACCCGCTCCGCCCGCGGCCTCGGGCTGCCCGCCCCCGACCTCGACGAGGTCCGCCGCGCCTGCGCCGCCGTGCTGGAGGCCGACCCGGTGCCCCTGGGCCGGCTGCGCATCACCTACACCGGCGGCCACGGCCCCCTCGGCTCCGACCGAGGCGAGCACGGCCCGACCCTCGTCGTCGCCCTCGGCGAGACCTCCCGCCGCCCCGACTCGACCGCCGTGATCACGGTGCCCTGGACCCGCAACGAACGCGGCGCGCTCACCGGCCTGAAGACCACGTCCTACGCCGAGAACGTCGTCGCCCTCGCCCGCGCCCGCGAACGGGGCGCGTCCGAGGCCCTGTTCGGCAACACGGTGGGGCGGCTGTGCGAGGGCACCGGGTCCAACGTCTTCGTCGTCCTCGACGGCGAGATCCACACCCCGCCCGTCGCCTCCGGATGCCTCGCCGGCATCACCCGCGCCCTGGCCGTCGAGTGGACCGGCGCCCGCGAGACCGACCTCCCGATGGACGTCCTCGACCGCGCCGACGAGGTCTTCCTCACCTCGACCCTGCGGGACGTACAGGCCGTGCACCGCGTCGACGACCGCGCACCGGCGGGCGCGCCCGGACCGGTGACCGCGAAGGCCATGCGGATCTTCGAGGAGCGCTCCGCGGACGACCTGGACCCGTAAGGCCCGTGACCGGCCCGCCCCGGGCGACTCGGCACGGGGACCGGCATGCGTCCGGTATCGGTACGGGGGCCGGCATCGGTCCGGCACATCGGTACGGGGACCGGCATCGGTACCGCACATCGGAACGGGTGCCGGCACCGGTCCGGGTATCGGTACCGGGCGTGTCCGGCGTCCGCGGCGGGACATGTCCCGGAAATTCGGCTGCCCCCGGGGCGCACGGTGGGTAGAAAGGCCGTGATGACCACGACCCTGCGGCCGACCGAGCCGCTCCAGCGCGCCGCCGACGGAACGCGCTCGCGCCGCTACCAGGTGTGCGTGAACAGCCGCCCCGTCGGCGCGGTCCACCTCGGCACCTCGTCCGCCCTCGGCGACTCGGTCGCCGTGATCCGCGAGCTGCGCATCGACGAGCCGGACCGCGGGCGGGGCCGGGGCACGGTGGCCGCCCTGGCCGCCGAGGAGGTCGCCCGCGGCTGGGGCTGCCGGCAGATCGAGGCGAGCGTCCCCGCCGACGGCGAGGCGGGACAGCTGCTCGCACAGGCCCTCGGCTACGCCCTGCGCAACCGGACGATGACCAAACCGCTGGCCGACAGCCCGCCCGCCCTGCCCGCCGGCAGCCGGGGACGGCCCATGACGCACGACGAGTTCGGTGCCTGGCAGGCCCGCGAGAAGGAGCAGTACGCCCGCAGCTGGATCGGGCGCGGGGTGCCGGAGGCCGACGCCCACGCGAAGGCGGGCCGCGATCACGAGACGCTCCTGCCGGACGGCCGGGACACCGAGAACACGTGCTTCGACGTGCTGGAACACGACGGGACGCGGGTCGGTGTGCTGTGGCTGGCGCTGCACGAGGACCGGGCCTTCGTCTTCGCCGTCGAGGCAGACGCCGCCCACCGGGGCCGGGGCCACGGCCGCTCACTGATGCTGCTGGCCGAGACCCGTGCGATCACGGCGGGTCGGCCACTGATCGGCCTCAACGTCTTCGCCGGCAACACCCCGGCCGAGCGGCTCTACGAGTCGCTCGGCTACACCACCACCCGGTTCAGCTACTGCAAGTCACTGCTGTGACGGCTGACCGGCTGTCACCGCCGTGACGGCCGGCCGGGGTACGGAGCCGTCCGGGAAACGTCGGTTCGGGCCCGGGGTCAGGCCTGACCCTCCTGCTCCTCCAGCCCGGCCTGTCCGGCCAGGAGCCGGTCCGCGATCTCCTCGACGCGCTCGCGCAGGCCCTCCTGGCTCTTGCCGCCGTCGAGGCGTTCGCCGCCGATGACGTACGTCGGGGTGCCGGTCACGCCGATCGCCTTGCCCTCGGCGTGGTCGGCGTCGACGATCAGGATGTGCCGGCCGTCGACGAGGGCCGTGTCGACCTCCTCGGCGTCCACCCCGAGTTCCCGGGCCACCTCGACCAGGAGGGGATCTCCCCTGCGGTCCAGCTCGGCGACCCGCTCCAGCACGGCCTCGACATACGGCCAGCCCCGGCCCTGCGCGAACGCCTCCTCGGCGGCCTGAGCGGCGGCGAAGGCGTGCTTGTGCTTCTCCAGCGGGAAGTGCCGCAGACGCACCTCCAGACGGTCGCCGTAGCGGGCGCGCAGGGCGCGCAGATCGTCCAGGGCGGCGTGGCAGTCCGGGCACTGGAGCTCGCACCAGACGTCGAGGACGGGCGTGGGACGGGCGGGGGAGGAGTCGCTCATGCCTTCATTCTCCCAGCCCGGGCGGCCGCGTCCCGACCGCGGTGGGGTACTGCGCCCACCGGCACCTGCGGAGGAGCGGACCCCGAGATCTCCCTGATCTCGTGCCCATGGCATGGCCCCGCAGCGTCCGGACGGTGCAGGATGGAAGGGACGAAGTACTCACGCCCGACCCGAGCCAGCCATGGAGGACCGGATGATTGCCGAGACCGTTTGCTCCGCGGTGTCCGCGGCCGGCCTGGGCATCGCGGCGGTCACCGCGTACCGCAGGCGCTTCCTCACCGCGGTGCGCGTCGCCGCCTACTCCCTGGTCCCGATCGGCCTGGTGATGACCGGCGTCGTCGAGTGGCTGGCCGACACGGCCTTCAGTCCGGTGGCCTGGGCGGGCTTCGGAGTGCTGGGCCTGGCCTGGGTCCTCTTCATGATCACGCGCACCGTGGAGCGGCGCCGGGGCGGCACCCGCAAGGAGCGCAAGGAAGCCCGCGCGGCGGCGCGGCGGGAGGCCGTGGCGCCGCCGGCCTCCGCGCCGGGGGCCTCGGCGCCCTCGCTCGGCTCCGGCAGCCGTCCAGCCGCGAAGCCCGCGTCCCGGCCGGCAAACGCGCCCCGCGGTGAGGACGACTTCAGCGACATCGAGGCCATCCTCAAGAAGCACGGGATATGACCCGGCGCACCTGACTGAAACGACACAGTGGTCCGAGGCCGACAGTGTGCGCTCCGTAGTGATCACGATCCGAACGGACTTTGCGACATTCAACGAACTCCCGGTCGTTACGGGCGTGCTGATCGCGTAGGCCCTGCTCGCTGCGTCATGATCGCCGCGAGATGCCGGACACCACTCAGCTGGATCCCCAGCTGGACACGAGACAGAGCGAAACCGGGCGGACACAGAGTGAACCGCGCGGCTGCCTCTTCGCCCTATCCCAGCCACCGCTCATGATCTTCCTTGCGGTGATCGGGTGCCTGCTGCTCATGGCTTCGTTGCACGATCTGCTGTTGCTGTGAGCCGTACCCGCGCTCCCCGGCGCCACCCGCCGGGGGCCGCGTCGCCCGTCGAGGCATCCCACCCGCGCCGTCCCAGGGGCCCGCGGCCGTCCACGGGCACGGATCAGCCCGCCGCCTCCTTGCGCCGGGCGCGGTACGCCGCCACGTGCAAGCGGTTTCCGCACGTACGGCTGTCGCAGTACCGCCGCGAGCGGTTGCGGGAGAGATCGACGAAGGCACGCCGGCAGTCGGGGGCCTCGCAGCGTCTCAGCCGTTCCTGCTCCCCGGCGACGACGAAGAAGGCCAGGGCCATCCCGCAGTCGGCGGCCAGGTGGTCGGCGACGGAGGCGCCGGGCGCGAAGTAGTGGATGTGCCAGTCGTAGCCGTCGTGGTCGGTCAGCCGCGGGGTGGTGCCCGCGGCCGCCACCAGATCGTTGATCAGTCCTGCGGCCGCCCGTGCGTCGGGGGTGGCGAAGACCGCCGCGAACCGGCCGCGGATCTTGCGCACCGCCGAGAGGTCGAGCTCCGAGAGCATGCCGATGTCGCTGACCTCGTGGGTCGCCACGAACTCCTGGAGAGCCGCGACGTCCGGCAGCCCGTCCGCCGCCGACTCGTCCTCCGGCACGGTGTTCACCAGATCCACCACGGTGTCGAGGGCACACCGGGTGTCGTGGGTGATCAGCACACTTCGCTCCCTGGCCATGCGTCGGGCGGGCGCCCGTCGATGCTGGCCGATGGTAGTGCCATCCGCGGCGGGCAGAACCGGCCGCGACAGCGGTCCGGCCGCCGGTTGCCCCTACAACGGCAGCCGGCCCGCGTTGGTTCCCGGCGAACCGGGCCGCCCGGTCCGGCCGTCGCACACCAAGCGCAACCGCCCCTGGGGCCTGCTCCTGCCCCCTTGCCTGCCACTGGACAAGCCCCGCTGCCGACCGCCCCCGCCCTGCCCTTGCTCTGCCCCCGGCCCTCGCCCTGCCTCAGCCGAGCGCCCGTGCCCGCCCGTCGCTCCGAGCGCCCGTGCCTCTCCCGCCGCCCCGAGCGGCCATACGGCCCCGCCCCGCGACTCGTACAGCTGCCGTCGCGGTCGTCCCGCGTACACGCACCGGCGCCGCCCCGCGGGAGACCGCGGCGACGACGCCGGTGTGTGCCGTATGCGGTTGTCCTGGCCCGTGCCGTCACCCCGAGTCGACGGCGACGGGCGGCTTCTGCGGGGCCCCGCCCTAGCTTTCCGCCAGGATGTGCGAGAGCTCCTGATCGAGATCGAAGTGCCGGTGTTCCGTGCCGGGAGGCACGGCGGCGTCTGTGCGCTTCAGGAAGGACTCCAGAGCCCGCGCCGGGGCCTCGAGCAGTGCCTCGCCCTCCGGGGAGCTGAGAGCGATGCAGACGACGCCCTGGCCGTGACTGCGGGACGGCCAGACCCGGACGTCGCCGGTCCCGGTGGGACGGTGGAGACCTTCGGCGAGGAGGTCGCGGGCGAACACCCACTCGACGGTTTCCTCGGCTCCGGTGTGGAAGGTGGCGTGCACGGCGTAGGGGTCGGCCGTGTCGTACCGCAGGCCTGCGGGGACAGGCAGGGAGGACTCGCTCGACACAACGAGGCGCAGGTGCAGCTCGCAGCTGACCGTGGTGTTCATAAGCGCCAGGGCCTTTCGCTCAGTGTGCGCTCGGGGATTCGCACGTCGGCGAAATCGACATGCCACCTACGGTGCCGTTGTAAACCCCTCTGAGTGTTTTGCGTGCGTTTACGTAACTCTTCCGGCCGAGTGCTCGTTCGGGTCCTGCGCCCATTCCGGTGACAGGATTCGCTCCGGTAGTGTTTGGCCGTATGAACACGGGGAGTAACAAGCCCGGCGAGGCAGCCGTGGCGGACGACCGTTCGGGGACGGACGAGGCCGAGGCGGAGCGCGCGCTCGGCTCGCGTGCGCCGGAATTCGTCAAGGCGCGCCGCGCGCTGCACCTGAGCTGGCAGGTCGGCGTCTTCATCGTCGGGCTCGCGGTCGTGGTGACCGGCATCATCATGCTGCCACTGCCCGGACCGGGCTGGGTCGTGATCTTCGGCGGCATGGCGATCTGGGCGACCGAGTTCGTCTGGGCCCAGCTGGTCCTGCGCTGGACCAAGCGCAAGGTCACCGAGGCCGCGCAGCGGGCCCTCGACCCCAAGGTGCGGCGCCGGAACATCATCCTGACCTCGATCGGTGTGGTGATCATCGCCGTGCTGGCCGGGATCTACCTGTGGAAGTTCGGCCTCGAGATGCCCTGGAAGATCAAGGACCAGTGAGTGCCGGCGGAGGCGCGGCGTCGCGGCTCCCCGTTGGTCACGGGCGCCCCTGACATGGGGTAATGTTCTTCCTGCGCCCGGGCGATTAGCTCAGTGGGAGAGCGCTTCGTTCACACCGAAGAGGTCACTGGTTCGAACCCAGTATCGCCCACCGGATCATCGGCGGCCCGGCTCACGATCGTGAGCCGGGCCGCTGTGGTGTGCGGGTGCGTCCGGGATGCCGTGCCGGCCGGTGCCTTGTGCCGGCAAGCGCTTGCTCGAAACGATTCACCCACCGCGGGACCCGGTGCCACGACCACCGCCCGCAGCGGCGGCAACGGCTCGGAGAACCGCACGGTGACGATCCGTTACTCCCGGTGTGATGCCGGGGACCGGGCCGAGCGCGTCAATCAAGAGCATCGCGCTCTCGGGGAGAAGTGCCCGAAGGTCGCAATCAAGGCCGACTTTCAGCCGTACGTGCGACGGACGTCTTCGCCCGACGGACGTCTTCCGGAATGCGATTGGATTCCTCCGTACATACGACACATTCGACGCGAAGAAAGTGCTGACCGATCTCGCCTGGAGAAGTCGGGCGAGACAGGCGGCGAACTCCCCGTGGTCGGAGCGGACCACGACGGCCGGCCCGTCGACGAGGGCCTCGGGTTCGAACCGACGGGATACACCGACGGGATACACCGACGGGATACGGGGAGCAGACGGCGGCCGCGGCCGCGAACCTCCCACTCCCGGGGGACAGATGACGCCGGCCGACATGTGCCGGGCGCCGGCCCGGGCACACTGCGGAGGTGGACTGGAACCATTACCGCTTCCGCAGCCTGTGGCAGCTGCCCGCACCCGCCCCGGACGTCTACCGGGCACTGGAACGGATCGAGGACTACCCCCGTTGGTGGCCGCAGGTGCGCGAGGTCACCCGGCTCGACGACACCAGCGGACTCCTCCGGTTCCGGTCCCTCCTCCCGTACGGCCTGACCGCGACGCTCCGGGAGGGCCGCCGGGACCCCGTGGCCGGGGTGCTGGAGGTCGAGATGAGCGGTGACATGGAGGGCTGGGCCCGCTGGACCGTGGTCCCGCGAGGCTCCGGCACACTGGCCCGCTACGACCAGGAGGTCGAGGTGCACAAGCCGCTGCTGCGCCGCCTCGCCGTACCGGGCCGGCCCCTCTTCAGGGCCAACCACCGGCTGATGATGCGGGCGGGGCGGCGGGGCCTGGCCGAGCACCTCACGGGCGGTCCCCGAGCGGTTTGATGGAAACGCGCGGCGCCCTGTATGGTTCAGTGCGTTCCCGGGCGATTAGCTCAGTGGGAGAGCGCTTCGTTCACACCGAAGAGGTCACTGGTTCGAACCCAGTATCGCCCACTCGGGAAAGGCCGGTCCGCCGCAAGACGGACCGGCCTCTTCATGTCCTCCATGTGCTCAGGCCACCGCCGGCAGGTCCGGCCGCAACGGCCAGGCCGGGTCCACCGTTTCCTCCGGGCCGTTCAGTGCGAACCAGGCCTGCGGGCCCCGCGCCTGCCCCGCATGCCACACCGCCTGGAGCGTGTGCAGTTCGGCGGGGGAGAGTCGCTCCAACCGCGCCGAGAACCGGCGCCCGAGCGCCCGTACGACCTCCAGCGCGGCCTGTGCGTCGGCCGCGGCGCCGTGCGCGTCCGCCGGCTCCACCCCGTAGTGCGTGCACAGGTCGGTGAGGGCGCGGCGGCCCTTGCGGTAGCGGTCCAGTCGCGTGTCGAGCACATACGGGTCCAGCACGTGCAACGACGTCCGCTCCAGCCAGCGGCCGAACGACGAGGCGCGGTGCCGGCGCAACTCGCGGTCCAGCAGGGTGAGATCGAAGGGCGCGTTCATCACCACGAGCGGGCGCCCGGCGCGCGCCTGCTCGGCCAGTGCCTCGGCCAACTCGTACATCACCGGCGCGGGCCAGCGCCCGTGGCGCTGTACGTGCTCCTCGGTCAGCCCGTGCACCGCGGTCGCCGCCGGCGGCACCGGCACCCCCGGATTCACCAGCCACCGCGTCGTACGAGGCCGCAGCCCCGACGCGTCCTGGACGACGAGGGCCGCCGACACGATCCGGTCGGTCTCGACGTCCCCACCCGTGGTCTCCGTGTCGAAGGCGGCCAGCGGCCCCTCGAACCAGCTCGTCATAGGGCACTCAACTCCTCGTCCGCACACGGCAGCTGACGCGCCGCCCACTGCCCCGGTCCGGTGATACCCGGGCTGTTTGCGACGTACGCCGGAATGACCCGACTGCGATGCCGTTCTTTGCGGTTCGCAGACCCCCTGATTGCGGTTCGCGGACCTCTGGCCGGGACGGGACGAATCCCCACGGCCGGACGACGCATCGACGTGCCGGTACGGACCACACCCCCCACGGAGGGCTGACGAGGACGGACGGAAGGGAACGGGAGGCAACCGGCAGGGAGGGGCCCCGGAAACTGGTTTCGCGGTGGGAGGGGTCGGGTCGGTACGATCGGCTCATGCGTGCGCTCCGGTATGGCGCCGCAGCCCCACCTTCAGTCAGGAGAGACCGGTGTCAGACGTCCGTGTGATCATCCAACGCGATTCCGAGCGGGAAGAACGCGTGGTGACGACGGGCACTACGGCCGCCGAGCTCTTCGCCGGCGAGCGCTCGGTCATCGCCGCCCGCGTGGCCGGCGAGCTGAAGGACCTCGCGTACGAGGTCCGGGACGGCGAGACCGTCGAAGGCGTCGAGATCTCCTCCGAGGACGGTCTGAACATCCTGCGCCACTCCACCGCGCACGTGATGGCGCAGGCCGTGCAGGAGCTGTTTCCCGAGGCGAAGCTGGGCATCGGCCCGCCCATCCGGGACGGCTTCTACTACGACTTCGATGTCAAGGAGCCCTTCACTCCCGAGGACCTCAAGCGTGTCGAGAAGCGGATGCAGGAGATCCAGAAGCGCGGACAGCGCTTCTCGCGCCGCGTGACCAGTGACGACGCCGCTCGAGAGGAGCTCGCCGACGAGCCGTACAAGCTCGAGCTGATCGGCCTCAAGGGCAACGCCGCACAGGCTGCCGACGGCGCCGACGCGGAGGTGGGCAGCGGTGAGCTGACCATCTACGACAACCTCGACGCCAAGACGGGCGAGCTGTGTTGGAAGGACTTGTGCCGTGGTCCTCACCTGCCGACCACGCGCAACATTCCGGCCTTCAAACTGATGCGCTCGGCCGCTGCCTACTGGCGCGGCAGCGAGAAGAACCCGCAGCTCCAGCGGATCTACGGCACCGCCTGGCCGTCCAAGGACGAGCTGAAGGCCCACTTGGACTTCCTGGCCGAGGCGGAGAAGCGGGACCACCGCAAGCTCGGTTCGGAACTGGACCTGTTCTCCTTCCCCGACGAGCTGGGCCCCGGTCTCGCGGTGTTTCACCCCAAGGGGGGTGTCATCCGCAAGGTCATGGAGGACTACTCGCGCCGTCGGCACGAGGTCTCCGGCTACGAGTTCGTGAACACCCCGCACATCTCGAAGGAGCACCTCTTCGAGATCTCCGGGCACCTGCCGCACTACGCGGAGGGCATGTTCCCGCCCATCCAGTTCGACGAGCAGAACTATCGCCTCAAGGCGATGAACTGCCCGATGCACAACCTGGTCTTCAAGTCGCGTGGCCGTTCCTACCGCGAGCTGCCGCTCAGGTTGTTCGAGTTCGGGACCGTCTACCGCTACGAGAAGTCCGGCGTCGTGCACGGTCTGACTCGCTCGCGCGGCTTCACTCAGGACGACTCTCACATCTACTGCACCAAGGAGCAGATGCCCCAGGAGCTGGACACGCTCCTGACCTTCGTCCTCGATCTGCTGCGGGACTACGGCCTGAACGAGTTCGAGCTGGAGCTGTCCACCCGCGACGACTCCGACAAGTTCATCGGCTCCGACGAGGACTGGGTCGAGGCCACGGAGGCGCTGCGCCAAGCCGCCGAGAAGCAGAACCTGCCGCTGGTTCCGGACCCGGGCGGCGCTGCGTACTACGGCCCGAAGATTTCCGTTCAGGCACGCGACGCCATCGGCCGGTCCTGGCAGATGTCGACGGTCCAGGTCGACTTCAACCAGCCCAAGCGGTTCGGTCTCGAGTACACCGCCGCCGACGGCTCCCGCCAGCAGCCCGTCATGATCCACCGGGCATTGTTCGGCTCCATCGAGCGATTCTTCGGTGTGCTGCTTGAGCACTACGCGGGAGCCTTCCCGGCGTGGCTCGCCCCGGTCCAGGCGGTAGGCATCCCGGTGGGGGACGCGCACGTGCAGTACCTGGAGGAGTTCGCGGCGGAGGCGCGGCGCAAGGGGCTGCGTGTCGACGTGGACTCCTCCTCGGACCGGATGCAGAAGAAGATCCGCACCCAGCAGAAGCAGAAGGTCCCGTTCATGATCATCGTCGGTGATGAGGACATGCACGGGGGCACGGTGTCGTTCCGGTACCGCGATGGGTCTCAGGAAAATGGCATCCCCCGTGACCAGGCGCTGGCCAAGATCGTTGATGTGGTGGAGCGCCGCGTCCAGGTGTGAAGCGGTCCCCGCCGGTGCGGGGATGGTCCGTCGTAGCGCTCATCCTCGTGGCGTCGCCGCGATTGTTCCCCGCACACGCGGGGATCGGCCCCCGGTTAAGATCCGGGGGCCTTTCCACGGGTCGGACGCGACGCCATATGCTGCACGCATGACGAGTGAGCCGGAGCAGCAGCTGGGAGTGGGGACGCCGGACGCGTTCCAGCGTCTGTGGACGCCCCACCGGATGGCGTACATCCAGGGCGAGAACAAGCCGAGCGGCCCGGGCGCCGACGACGGCTGCCCCTTCTGCTCGATCCCGGCCAAGTCCGACGAGGACGGGCTCGTCGTCCGGCGCGGGGAGCACGTGTACGCGGTGCTCAATCTGTACCCCTACAACGGCGGCCACCTGATGACGGTCCCGTACCGCCACGTCGCCGACTACACCGAGCTGGATGCCGTGGAGACCGCGGAGCTGGCCGAGCTGACCAAGCAGGCGATGACGGCGTTGCGCACCGCCTCCGGCGCCCACGGCTTCAACATCGGCATGAACCAGGGCTCCGTGGCAGGCGCGGGGATCGCCGCCCACCTGCACCAGCACGTGGTGCCCCGCTGGGGAGGCGACACCAATTTCCTCCCCGTGATCGGCCACACCAGGGTCCTGCCCCAGCTCCTCGGCGACACCCGCAAGATGCTGGCCGACGCCTGGCCGACGCCGGCGTCCTGACGCCGGCCGGGCGAAACAGCCCGTCCGGCGTTTGAGGACAAGGCCGTCCAGGCCGAAGCGGGGGCCCGGGGGCGCAGCCCCCGGGGAGACCGGTCACCCCGGCATCCCCGCCCCACCGCCGGAGGCTTACGCGTCGTAGACGTCCGCCTTCTTCGGCGCCGCCTCCTGGACGGCTCCGCTCAGGCCACCCGCGCGGGCACCGAACTTCTCCGTGTCCACGCCGTTCTCCTTCAGCACCTTGATCGCGGCGGAGTGCACCGCCCGGAGGACCGGCGTGGCAGCACGCAGCGCGTCGTCGGCCATGAAGCGGTGCCGCCACGGCCGGTCCGCCCAGGCGTGCCGCAGGCCGAAGGGCTCGGGCAGCGAGAGCTTGCCGCCCAGCCAGTAGAGCAGCGGGGGATACCAGGTCAGCGGGGCCCGCGCGGTCAGGCGCACCACCTCGTCGGCGTCGACCAGCGGGAGCTTCACCGTGCGGGTCTCCCAGAACTTGACCGACTTCTGGACCTGCTTCTCCTTGGCGGCGGGCTTGCTGGTGAACAGGCTGTGCACCGGGCCCAGCGCATGCCCGGTGACCTCGATGCGCAGCGTCTCGTGCAGCACCGTCACCGTGATCAGCATGGAGATGACCAACTGGCCGTCCCACAGCGTCCACTGCACACCGAGATAGTGCCGGTCGCCCGCGCCGAACTGCTGCTTGTCGCAGATCTCCTGTATGGCGTGCTGCTTGACCTGGTACTCCTCGACGTCGGTGCCGTCGGGCCGGGAGACCGAGCCGGCGTTCTCACCGATCGGGGTGACGACCCAGTGCTTCACGGTGGGCTTGGGGAAGCCGCCGGTGTGCAGAGGGCCGCGCTCCAGCATGCGCAGCCGGTCGTGGACGGCCTTGATGACGTCCCAGCTGCGGAAGGGGTTGATCTCCCGGTCCGGGTCGACGGGGATCAGCTCCTCCGCGAGCTGCCAGCTGCCCCAGCGGGTGCCCATGCCGAGTATCCCCTTGGGACCGGCGTAGAAGACGGAGTTGGACTGCTGCTCGGCGCCGAGCCGGGCCAGTGACTGCCGCAGTTCCTCGGCGGCCTTCTCCCCGGGGTTGCTCGGCACCGCCTCGGGCACCTTGGCACCGACGCCGGAGCCGGACAGGAGGCCGCTCCAGCGCTCCCTCAGGTCGTGGGCCGTACGCTCGCAGATCCGCTTGGCCCAGAACCAGCCGATCACCGGAGCGACGACGCAGGCACGCGCGTACCAGGCCCAGAAGCCGCTGAAGGGCATCCTGAGCAGGAAGAGGACGGCGAGGACACCGATCCCGAGCAGGAGCGCGGTGGCGAGCGCGCCGGCCCGCTTGTCCTCGCGCCTGGCCATGGTGGTGCGGATCTGGAAGACCAGCAGCCAGATCAGCAGGCCCGGCAGGAACAGCAGCCCGCAGATCACCATGACGGCACTGAGCCAGTTGTCCCGGTCCCTGCGGATGCGGTGCGCCGCGAGGCTGTGCTCCACGACCACCTGCGGCTGCGCGCCGAAGGACTGGATCAGCGGGGCCCGGCCGGAACCCAGCATCCGGTCGATGATGGCCCGGGAGAACGCCTCGCCCAGATTGGGCCGGAACAGCTTGATCTTGGGTTTGCTCACGGCCGACTTGTGCCATTCGCTGTTGGCCTTGAGTATCTCGTCGGCCTCGCTGTCCCGGTAGGCGGCCGAGGCCAGCGCGAAGGTGGCCGTCTGGCCGCCGTCGTCCGTCCGCGGCACCTGCGGTCCGAAGAAGTCCGCGTAACCGCCGTCAACGGTCATTCCCGCCCCCGATCGCCACCACTGTCGCTCCTGCGGCCTTCCCGACTTCCCTGCCCCGCACACCTGTTGATCTGGTCATCAGCGTATCGGCCGGCGGCGGCATGCGTCACGGGACACCGAAAGGCGCCGCCGTGCGCGGGGCCGTCCGCCGGGTGCGCCGTCGTGCGCCGGGTGGCGGCCACGGCGGCGCACGGGGAGGCGCCACTTCCGGTGCGGGGCCGCTACGACGCCGCGCGCAGTTCCTCGCGCAGCCGGTCCGCGATCTGCGTCGGCATCGGTTCGTGCCGGGCGTAGCGGCGGTCGAAGCGGGCGGTGCCGTGCGAGAGGGAGCGCAGGTCCACGGCGTAGCGGCCGATCTCGATCTCGGGCACCTCGGCCCTGATCAGGGTCCGGCCGCCACTGGTCTGCTCGGTGCCCAGCACCTTGCCGCGCCGTCCGGACAGGTCGCTCATCACCGCGCCCACGTAGTCGTCGCCGACCAGCACGCTCACCTCGGCGACCGGCTCCAGCAGATGGATCCGGGCGTCCGCCGCCGCCTCCCTGAGCGCCAGCGCGCCCGCCGTCTGGAAGGCGGCGTCGGAGGAGTCCACGGAGTGCGCCTTGCCGTCGAGCAGGGTGACCCGTACGTCGATCAGCGGGTGGCCCGCGGCGACGCCCTTGGCGGCCTGGGCGCGCACGCCCTTCTCGACGGACGGGATGAACTGGCGGGGCACCGCGCCGCCGACGACCTTGTCCACGAACTCGATGCCCGAGCCGCCGGGCAGCGGTTCCACCTCGATCTCGCAGACGGCGTACTGGCCGTGCCCGCCGGACTGCTTCACGTGCCGCCCGCGCCCGGCCGCCCGGCCGCCGAACGTCTCGCGCAGGGAGACCCGGTGGGGTACGACGTCGACCTGGACGCCGTAGCGGCTGCGCAGCCTCTCCAGCGCCACGTCCGCGTGCGCCTCGCCCAGGCACCACAGGACCACCTGGTGGGTGTCCCGGTTGTGCTCCAGGCGCATCGTCGGGTCCTCGGCGACGAGCCGGGCCAGCCCCTGGGAGAGCTTGTCCTCGTCGGGTTTGCTGTGGGCCTCGATGGCGAGCGGCAGCAGCGGGTCGGGCATCTCCCAGGGGGCCATCAGCAGCGGGTCGTCCTTGGCCGAGAGCGTGTCCCCGGTCTCCGCGCGGCTCAGCTTGGCCACGCAGGCGAGGTCGCCCGCGATCACGTGGCTGACCGGCCGCTGCTGCTTGCCGAACGGCGTCGACAGGGCGCCGATCCGCTCGTCGACGTCATGGTCTTCATGGCCGCGGTCGGCCAGCCCGTGGCCGGAGACGTGCACCGTCTGGTCGGCGCGCAGGGTGCCGGAGAAGACACGCACCATGGAGATCCGGCCGACGTACGGGTCGGAGGACGTCTTGACGACCTCCGCGACGAGCGACTCCCCGGGGTCGCACATCCGCAGCTCCCGCGCGGTGCCCCCGGGCGTGGTGACCCTGGGCGCCGCGCGCTCCAGGGGGGTGGGGAAGCCGCGCGTGATCAGCTCCAGGAGCTCGACGGTGCCCAGGCCCTGCCGGGCGCCCTCGGCGGCGGGGGCGGCGGCCAGCACGGGAAAGAACACCCCGCGCGCGACGGCCCGCTCGAGGTCCTCGATCAGCGTCTTGACGTCGACCGGTTCGCCGCCCAGGTAGCGCTCCATGAGGGTCTCGTCCTCGCTCTCCGAGATGATCCCCTCGATCAGCAGGGAGCGGGCCTCGTCGAGCTGCGGCAGCTCCGCCTCGCCGGGTTCGGCGGCCACCCGCTCGCCCGCGCCGTAGTCGAACAGCTTCCGCGACAACAGCCCCACGAGCCCCGTCACGGGCGCGTGGCCGTCGGGGGCGGGCGCGCCGTGCAGCGGCAGGTACAGCGGCAGCACGGCGTCGGGGTCGTCCCCGCCGAAGGCCTCCGCGCAGATCCGCGTCATCTCCTCGAAGTCCGCGCGGGCCGCCTCCAGGTGCGTGATCACGATGGCCCGGGGCATGCCGACGGCGGCGCACTCCTCCCAGACCATGCGGGTCGAGCCGTCCACCCCGTCGGCGGCCGAGACGACGAAGAGGGCCGCGTCCGCCGCGCGCAGACCGGCCCTCAGCTCACCGACGAAGTCGGCGTACCCGGGAGTGTCCAAGAGGTTGATCTTGATGCCGTCCCATTCGACCGGCACCAGGGAGAGCTGTACGGAGCGCTGCTGCCGGTGCTCCATGTCGTCGTAGTCCGAGACGCAGCCGCCGTCCTCCACGCGGCCGGCCCGGTTCACCGCTCCCGCGGTCTGCGCGAGAGCCTCCACCAGAGTCGTCTTGCCCGAACCGGAGTGGCCGACCAGCACCACGTTCCGTACGGACGCGGGGTGGTCGGCCGCCGTTGCCCTTCCGGCGGCTCCGGTATGGGTGTGTGCCTTGTCGCCCATGTCCTTGCCTCCCGTGCACGGTGAGGTCGTCGGGGGCGCGGACGCGGGACCGCGTGCACTGGCGGCTCCGGCGACGCCCGCGGTCCTTCGAGCTTTCCACTCCCGTCACGCCACGTCCATACGAGAGGCCCGATCCCGCCGCCCGGCCGCCGCCCGTCCGTGGCCGAGGGTGCCCGTCCCTCGCCCACGCGCGCGCGTGACTACGATGGGCCAGCCGGTGGCCAGCAGGGGCCGCGGCGCCACACCGACCGTCGGGAAGGCCATGCTGAACAAGTACGCGCGTGCATTCTTCACGCGTGTCCTCACACCGTTCGCCGCGTTTCTCATCCGCCGGGGCGTCAGCCCGGACACGGTCACCCTCCTCGGCACCGCCGGTGTGGTCGCGGGTGCGCTGGTCTTCTACCCCATGGGTGAGTTCTTCTGGGGCACGGTGGTGATCACGCTCTTCGTCTTCTCCGACCTGGTCGACGGGAACATGGCCCGCCAGCTGGGCCGCTCCAGCCGCTGGGGCGCCTTCCTGGACTCGA
Organism: Streptomyces mayonensis; assembly: GCF_018982965.1. Classification (GTDB taxonomy): domain Bacteria; phylum Actinomycetota; class Actinomycetes; order Streptomycetales; family Streptomycetaceae; genus Streptomyces; species Streptomyces mayonensis. The sequence goes on from NZ_JACBYP010000065.1 coordinate 34,732, forward strand.
CCCTGGACCGGGTCGCCGACGGAGCGATCTTCGGCGGCCTCGCCCTCTGGTACGCGGGGTCGGGCGACGACAACATCCTGTGCGCGGTCTCGATCTTCTGCCTGGCCAGCGGCCAGGTGGTGTCGTACACCAAGGCGCGCGGCGAGGCGATCGGGCTGCCGGTCGCGGTCAACGGGCTGGTCGAGCGTGCCGAACGCCTCGTCGTCTCGCTGGTCGCCGCCGGATTCGCCGGGCTGCACAAGTTCGGCGTGCCCGGCATCCAGTACCTGCTGCCGGTCGCCCTGTGGGCCGTCGCCGTCGGCAGCCTCGTCACGCTGGTCCAGCGTGTGGTCACGGTCCGCCGCGAGGCCGCCGAGGCCGACGCCGCCCAGGAGAACCAGGGCACCGAGGCGGCCAAGTGAGCGCACGGGACCGGCTGACCGACGGTCTGTACGGCGCCGGCTGGGGCACCGTGAAGAAGCTCCCCGAGCCCGCCGCCGTGCGCCTCGGCCGTACCGTCGCGGACCTCGCCTGGAAGCGGCGCGGCGCGGGGGTGCGCCGGCTGGAGAGCAACTACGCGCGCGTGGTGCCCGGCGCGGGTCCCGAGCGGCTGGCCGCCCTCTCGCGCGCGGGCATGCGTTCGTACCTGCGCTACTGGATGGAGTCCTTCCGGCTCCCCGCGTGGAGCACGGAGCGGATCAAGGGCGGCTTCGCCCCGAAGGACCTGCACCACCTCACGGACGGCATGGACGCGGGCAGGGGCGTGGTCCTCGCCCTGCCGCACCTGGCCAACTGGGACCTGGCGGGAGCCTGGGTCACCACCAGGCTCGGCATCCCGTTCACCACGGTCGCCGAGCGCCTCAGGCCGGAGACCCTCTACGACCGTTTTGTCGCCTACCGCGAGGGACTCGGCATGGAGGTCCTGCCGCACAGCGGCGGAAGCGCCTTCGGCACGCTGGCCCGGCGGCTGCGCGACGGCGGCCTGGTCTGCCTGGTCGCCGACCGCGACCTGTCCGCCTCGGGCGTGGAGGTCGGCTTCTTCGGCGAGACGGCCCGGATGCCGGCCGGCCCCGCCCTGCTCGCCCAGCAGACCGGCGCGCTGCTGCTGCCGGTGACCCTCTGGTACGACGACTCGCCCGTCATGCAGGGACGGGTGCACCCGGCGGTCGCGGTGCCCGAGTCAGGCACCCGGGCCGAAAAGACGTCTGTCATGACGCAGGCGCTGGCTGACGCCTTCGCCACGGGGATCGCCGAGCACCCGGAGGACTGGCACATGCTGCAGCGCTTGTGGCTCAAGGACCTCGACCCCGCCAAGGCGCCCGGGACGACGCCGGGAACGGCCGCCGGACAGGGCGGCGCGTCGTGAGGATCGGCATCGTCTGCCCGTACTCGTGGGACGTGCCGGGCGGCGTCCAGTTCCACATCCGCGACCTCGCCGAGTACTTCGTCCGCCTCGGCCACGAGGTGTCCGTGCTCGCCCCGGCCGACGACGACACACCGCTGCCCCCGTACGTCGTCTCCGCGGGCCGCGCGGTGCCGGTGCCGTACAACGGCTCGGTGGCCCGGCTGAACTTCGGGTTCCTGTCGGCGGCCCGGGTCCGGCGCTGGCTGCACGAGGGCGCCTTCGACGTCATCCACATCCACGAGCCGACCTCGCCCTCGCTCGGCCTGCTCACCTGCTGGGCGGCGCAGGGCCCGATCGTGGCCACCTTCCACACCTCCAACCCGCGCTCCCGCGCGATGATCGCCGCGTACTCGATCCTCCAGGCGGCCCTGGAGAAGATCAGCGCCCGGATCGCGGTGAGCGAGTACGCCCGCCGCACCCTCGTCGAGCACCTGGGCGGGGACGCCGTCGTCATCCCCAACGGAGTCGACGTCGGCTTCTTCGCCGACGCCGCGCCGAGGCCCGAGTGGCAGGGGGACACGATCGGCTTCATAGGGCGCATCGACGAACCACGCAAGGGCCTCCCGGTGCTGATGCGGGCCCTGCCCACCGTCCTCGCCGCCCGCCCGCAGACCCGGCTGCTGGTCGCCGGCCGGGGCGACGAGGAGGAGGCCGTCGAGAGTCTGCCGAAGGAGCTGCGCTCCCGCGTGGAGTTCCTCGGCATGATCAGCGACGAGGACAAGGCCCGCCTCCTGCGCAGCGTCGACCTGTACGTGGCGCCCAACACCGGCGGCGAGAGCTTCGGCATCATCCTCGTCGAGGCCATGTCGGCGGGGGCCCCCGTCCTCGCCTCCGACCTCGACGCCTTCGCCCAGGTCCTCGACCAGGGGGCGGCCGGGGAACTCTTCCCCAACGAGGACGCGGACGCCCTCGCCGCGGCGGCCGTACGCCTGCTGGCCGACCCGGAGCGCCGGGCGGTGCTGCGGGAGCGGGGCAGCGCCCACGTACGGCGTTTCGACTGGTCCACGGTCGGTGCGGACATCCTCTCCGTCTACGAGACGGTCACGGCCGGAGCGGCGGCAGTGGCCACGGACGACCGGGCGACCCGCCTGCGGGCCCGCTTCGGCCTCGCCAGGGACTGATCCGTCGATCCGTCGCATCGCACCGCCCCGCACGGGGACAGTCCGGGCCCGGCACGCGCGTCGACGGACGTCTCGGAGGGCCGAGCAGCCATGCGGGTCTCCGGCGTCCGTGCCCGGGGGACCGGTGAACCGGCGGTGCTCCGGGAGGCCTTGATTGCCTCCCTGCCTCCTGATTGGCTCCCGGTATGACCGATCTGGGAGCCGTCGCCTGGCCGCCTGCCCCGATCAGGACCGAGCGGCTCGTGCTCCGTGAGCCGGAGGCCCGGGACCGCGCGGTGTTCATCGAGCTGCTGGCGTCGGCAGAGGTGCACACCCATCTCGGAGGGCCCCGGCCGCGGGACGGGCTCGAGCGCGAGTTGCCCGAGGTGCCCGAGCGGTGGCCGGGGAGTTTCGTCGTCGAGCTCGACGGGACGATGATCGGCCAGATCCTGCTCAGGAGGGCTTCGGAGCGGCACCGCCCCGCCGCCGTCGGGAAGGCCGACCTCGGCTACCTGTTCCTGCCGCGGGCGTGGGGCTTCGGGTACGCCGCCGAGGCGTGCGCGGCGGCACTCGACTGGTTCGACGGTGTCCTTCCCGGTGAGCCGGTGGTGCTCGCCACCCAGGTGGCCAATGTCGGTTCGATGCGCCTCGCGGCGAGGCTGGGATTCACCGAGGTGGAGCGGTTCCGTGCCTGGGACGCCGAGCAGTGGCTCGGACTGCGGGTCCCGGTCGCGGCCTCCGGCTGAACGGGCGCTCGACGGCACGGGACCGCCGGAGCGTCGTCGTCACTTCAGCAGTGCCGGAGGTGCCCGAGGAAGCGGCTGGGCGAGCGATGCCGGGCAGCGGCGCTGATCGCGGAGGAACTCTGGAATAGGGTTTCGGCCCGTGACCGCAACCCTCATCTGGATCCTGGCCGTCCTCGTGGCCGTGGGCCTGTACCTCAGCTGGACGGCCGGCCGTCTTGACCGGCTGCACGCGCGGATCGATGCCGCCCGTGCCGCCCTCGACGCGCAGTTGCTGCGCCGGGCGTCCGTGGCCCAGGAACTGGCCACCTCCGGCGTGCTCGACCCCGCCGCCTCCATCGTGCTGTACGAGGCCGCGCACGCCGCACGGCAGGCCGAGGAGGAGCTGCGGGAGGTCGCCGAGAGCGAGCTGAGCCAGGCCCTGCGCGCCGTGTTCGCCGACGCGCAGCAGGTGGACGCCCTGCGCGAGGCGCCCGGGGGTGAGGCGGCCGCCGACGAACTGGCCGAGGCGGTACGGAGGGTGCCGATGGCCCGGCGCTTCCACAACGACGCCGTGGGAGCCGCCCGCAGGCTGCGCGAGCACCGCAAGGTCCGCTGGTTCCGCCTGGCCGGGCACGCGCCCTTCCCGCTGGCCTTCGAGATGGACGACGAGTCGCCGGCCGCCCTGGTCGAGCGTGCCGCTTAGCGCATCCCGCGCGGAAAACGATCCACCGCCTTCGCATTGGCCCTTGCTGTGGCCTGCTCGACTCACGTTTCCTCGTTGCTGCAGAAAGCCGCAGAAAGCGGCAGGAACCCCTTCCCCGCAAGCGAGGTACCCGTGTCCAGCACGCTCTCCGAAACCCAGGTCACCGAGACCGGCACCGCCCGTGTGAAGCGCGGCATGGCCGAGCAGCTCAAGGGCGGCGTGATCATGGACGTCGTCACCCCGGAGCAGGCGAAGATCGCCGAGGACGCGGGCGCCGTCGCCGTCATGGCCCTGGAACGGGTCCCGGCCGACATCCGCAAGGACGGCGGTGTGGCCCGGATGTCCGACCCGGAGATGATCGAGGGCATCATCGGCGCCGTCTCCATCCCCGTGATGGCCAAGTCCCGCATCGGCCACTTCGTGGAGGCGCAGGTCCTGCAGTCCCTCGGCGTCGACTACATCGACGAGTCCGAGGTCCTCACCCCCGCCGACGAGGTCAACCACAGCGACAAGTTCGCCTTCACCACCCCCTTCGTCTGCGGTGCCACCAACCTCGGTGAGGCCCTGCGCCGCATCGCCGAGGGCGCCGCGATGATCCGCTCCAAGGGCGAGGCCGGCACCGGAAACGTCGTCGAGGCCGTCCGCCACCTGCGCCAGATCAAGAACGAGATCGCCCGGCTGCGCGGCTGCGACAACAACGAGCTGTACGCCGCCGCCAAGGAGCTGCGCGCCCCCTACGAGCTGGTCAAGGAGGTCTCCCAGCTGGGCAGGCTGCCGGTCGTGCTGTTCTCCGCCGGCGGTGTCGCCACCCCGGCCGACGCCGCGCTGATGCGCCAGCTCGGCGCCGAGGGCGTCTTCGTCGGCTCCGGCATCTTCAAGTCCGGCGACCCGGCCAGGCGCGCCGCCGCCATCGTGAAGGCGACCACCTTCTACGACGACCCGAAGATCGTCGCGGACGCCTCCCGCAACCTCGGCGAGGCCATGGTCGGCATCAACTGCGACACCCTCCCCGAGACCGAGCGCTACGCCAACCGCGGCTGGTAGGCACGGGACCATGAGCGGCACTCCCGGCACTCCCGGCGCCCCTGCCACCTCCGCCACCCCCGGCACCCCCGGGCGGGGCGGAGAGAGGTGCGTCAGCGCACCGCGCCCGGCAGTCGCTCCGCCACCTTCGGCCAGTAGCGCATCACCGCCCCCTCCACTCCCGGCAGCGCCCGCTGGCCCGCCAGCGCCAGGACGATCGCCGCGGCCACGCCCGTCCAGGCCACCGGACCCAGCGGCGTGCACCCGAAGAGGCGGCTGGCGCCCGGCGTCATCACGAGGGCGACCAGCGCGGCGGCGGAGCCCAGACACGTCACCTGCACCAGGCGGCTCTCGCGGCGGTCGGCGAGGGTCTGGGCGAGCTGGGTGCCGACGACCGCGCACAGCGCCATCGTCGTGGAGCGGCGCCGGGTGCCCGGCGTGAAGCGGCCGAACAGCCAGGCTGCGGTCGCGCCGAGCGCCGTCGTCAGGGCCCGGTGCCGGATCTCCCGGAGCAGCGGCTCGCCCAGGACCGCCGCCCCGAGCGGCGCGCCCGCGTCGGCGGCCTCCTGCTCCGGGTCGCCCGTCCGTGTCACCGCGACCGCCATCGCCGGGAACAGGTCGGTGAACAGGTTGACCAGCAGCATCTGCCGGGTCGACAGCGGCGACGCACCGCCCAGCACCGTGCCGAGGATCCCGAAGCCGACCTCGCCCGCGTTGCCGCCGATCAGGATGGCGATGGCGTCGGCGACGCTGTGCCACAGGGCCCGGCCCTCCCGGACCGCCTCCACCAGGACCAGCAGGTCGTCACCGGTGACGACCAGGTCGGCGGCGTTGCGGGCGGCGGCCGAGCCGCGGGCGCTGATCCCGACGCCGATGTCGGCGGCCCGGATCGCGGCGGCGTCGTTGGCGCCGTCGCCGACCATGCCGACGACCCGCCCGGCGTCCCGCAGCGACTCGACGACCTGGAGTTTCTGCTCGGGCGCCACCCGGGCCACGACGTCCGCGTCGCGCAGCAGCCGGGAGCGCGAGGTGCGGTCGGCGGCGGCGAGTTCGTCGCCGGTGACCACGACGGCGTCCTCGGGCCAGCCCAGGTCCACGGCGATGGCACGCGCGGTCTGCGGATGGTCGCCGGTCAGCACCACGGGCCGTACGCCTGCCTCGCGCAGCCCGCGCACCAGGGCGGGGGAGGTCTCGCGGGGCACGTCGGCGAGGGCCAGCAGTCCTGTGAACTCCAGCCCCGACGGCGGCCGTTCGATGACGTCGGCCGCCTTCTCGCCGTCGGCCAGGGTGCGCCGCGCCACCGCGATGATGCGCAGCCCGGCACCGGCCAGCCGCTGCGCGACCTCGGCGGTGCCCGCGGGCAGCCCGGCGCAGGCGGGCAGCACCGTCTCCGGGGCACCCTTGACCACCAGCACCGCGGGTCCGCCGCTGCCACCACTGCCTGCGCTACCACCACTGCCACCGTTGCCACTGTTGCCACCACTACCGGCGCTACCGGCGCGTCCGACGGCGGCCGCGTAGCCGCGGGAGGTCTCGAAGGGCAGGCCCTCCTCCTGCGTCCACTCCGGGTCGTCCCCGGCCGCGTCCAGGACCGCCTCGTCGGTGGCGTGGGTGGGCCGGGCGCCGTCGCCGTTCAGCCGGGGGCAGGCGCGCGCGGCGACGCGTACGGCCTCGGCGGTGTCCGGGTCCCCCACCCTGCGCACCGTGCCGTCGGGGCCCGCGACCCGCGTCAGCCGCAGCCGGTTCTCGGTGAGCGTGCCGGTCTTGTCGAAGCAGACGGTGTCCATGCGGCCCAGCGCCTCCAGGGTGCGCGGGGTGCGGACGAGCACGCCGTGGCGGCTCAGCCGGCGGGCCGCCGCGAGCTGCGCCACCGTCGCGACCAGCGGCAGCCCCTCCGGCACGGCGGCCACGGCCACCGACACGCCGCCCGCGACCGCCTGCCGGACCGGCGCCCCGCGCAGCAGCGACAGACCGGTCACCGCCGCGCCGCCCGCCAGGGTGAGCGGCAGCGCCTTGCGGGTCAGTTCCTGGAGCCGGGCCTGCACCCCGGCCGCCGAGGGGGTCCGGGCGGCCAGCGCGACCGCCCGCGCCGCCTCGGTGTGGTCGCCGGTGTCGACGACGACGGCCCGGGCCCGCCCCGCCACCACGGTCGTGCCCTCGAAGACCATGCAGTACCGCTCGGCCACCGGAGCACGGGGCACCGGGTCCACGCACTTGTCCACCGGCAGCGACTCACCGGTCAGCGCGGACTCGTCGACCTCCAGACCGTCCTCCCACAGCAGCCGCGCGTCGGCGGGCACCACGTCGTCCGCCTGCAGTTCGATCACGTGCCCCGGGTGCAGCTTGGCCGCGTCCATGATCCGCGGCTCGCCCTCCGGCCCGGACTCCTCGTTCTGGCCGAAGAGTTCGCCGGTCTCCCGCGAGGGCTCCCCGGTGACCCGGGCCTTCTGCTTCTGCTCGGCGAGCAGCCCGGACAGCGCCCGCTCGGCCCGCAGCCGCTGGAAGCCGCCGACCAGCGCGTTGAGGTCGAGCGCGCCGACCACCAGCAGCGCGTCCACGACCGACCCGAGGATCGCGGAGGCGGCCGAGCCGACCGCCAGGACCGGGGTGAGCGGGTCGTCCAACTCCCCGCGCACGGCCCGGCCCAGCTGCCACGACCAGCGTGCCGGGGCCAGCACCCGCACCCGGCCCGCCCGGTCCGCGGCCGCTCTCAACCGCGCCGCGGCCTGCTCGGTGGCGGTCGGCTCGGGCGTGCCCTCCCGCTCCAGCCGGTCCCGAACCGCGTCCGGTTCCAGCGCGTGCCACGCCACCCGGGGCCGCGGGTGCGGGGCGCGGGCCATCGCCACGCCGAGCGCCGCACGCGTCCCGGACAGCAGGGCCACCGCCGCGCTCGCGTCCACCGGCGCGTGGCGCATTCCCAGCAGCGCCGAGACGCCGCCCCGGCGCCTGCCGCGGGCCTCGCCGACCGCCACGAGCAGCCCGGACAGCGCGGCCCCGGACCGGGCCAGCGTCTGCGACCGGCGCCCGATCGCGCGGGCCGCCGGCACCGACCGCAGCAGCCGCCACACGTCGGCGAGCCCCTGCGGGGCGATCACGTCCGCACGCCACGCCACCGGGCCGTCGCCGTCGGCCAGCGCGACCGCCACGTCCCCGGCGAGCAGCCCGGCCGACACCTCCGGGCCGTCCCCGGCCTGCGGCCGTACGACGGTGACGACACCGCCACCGCCGCCGACACCACTGTCGCCACCGCCGCCGACACCGCCGCCTTCGGCGCGGAGGCCGGCGACGACCTCGGCGAGCGGGCGCCGGGCGTCGACTACCTGGTCCGCGAGGCCGGTGAAGTCGGCGAGCGCCGGGTCCTCGACCATCACCACGCGCAGGCCCGCGCGGCGCGCCGCGTCCAGCACGTCCTCGGTCCACGGGTCCGCGCCCGCGCCCGGCGCCCGCAGCGCGCTGGGGTGCAGGACGACCGTGCGGGCCATCTCCAGCTGCCGCAGCCGGGCGGGATCGCGCACCAGCACGCCGGTACGGGACAGCGCGGCGCCCAGTACGGCGTGGAAGGCGGCGGGCCCGTAACGCGCCGCCTTGGGCGAACCGGACAGCACCGCCTCCGCCGCCTCGGCCAGGTCGTGCTTGACCAGCAGGGTCGCCACGGCACCCGCGACACTGCCGGCCGAGGCGTGGGTGGCGTAGTCCTGGGCCGGGGAGGTGCGCGGCGGCGGACGCAGCGCGCCTCCGGCGGGCAGGCTGCCGCGACCGGGTACGCAGAGCCGGTCGTGCACGGCCTCGAAGGCCGCCGCCCGCGCCACGGCCTCCGCCAACTGGCAGGCGCGCAACGCCCCGTCGAGCACCAGCGAGGTGGGGCTCTGTCCGGCACCGTGCACGGCGGCGTTGGCGGCGGCCAGGGCCACTTCCATGCGGTGGTCGCCGAGCCGCTCGCGGAGCCAGGCGCGGAAGGCCGGGTTCTCGCGCAGCAGCGTCGACACGGCGGTGACCAGACGCGGCGACGCGGGCAGCCGCAGGCGCGCGCCGGTCACGGCGGCGGCGACGCCCAGCGCGTCTGCCCCCAGCGCGGCCGCCGCGACCCGCACGGAGACCGGGTCACCGGGATGGTCCGGCTCGTCGCCCGCGCCACCCTCCACCTGCCCCTGCTGCCTCTGCTGCCCCTGTTGCTCCGGCCGGGTGAGTCCGTGGCGCTCGGCGATGGCGGTGGCGCGGTCCACGACGCGATCCGTGAGCGCGTCCTCGGTGGCGGTCACCACCAGCCTGGCGAGGCCGGTGTCCCAGTAGGCGAGCAGGACGTCCGGGTGCTCGGCCAGCTCCTCCGCCACCCGCCGCGCCGCCTGCTCGGTGCCGCCCGCCCGGCGCACCCCGTCCACCGGGGCGGGCCCGAGCGCCAGGTGGGCCCGCGTTCCGGCCCGCCACTCCCGGCTGCCGCCCGGCAGCGCGGCGCGGGCGACCCGGGCGGCCCGCGCGGCGAAGTCGGCACCGCGCACACCGGCCCGTGCGGTGCCCGCGACCGCGCCGGCCGCGGCGCCCACGGTGGGGGCGGTGCCGCGCGCGAGCAGGCGGGGTCCGGCCAGCACGAACCCGGAGACGGCGTCCTGGGACCGCGTCAGAAGCACACCGACCATCGCTCGCCCCTCAGCCCGCCGTTCGGGTGCGGGAGGCGGAGGCCGCCGTGCGGCTCCTGCTCCGGGAAGGCCGACTGGATGACGCCTTGGCCGCCGACCGGCTCTTGGTCCGGGCGGGTGACGCCGTCTTCTTGGCGGCGGACTTGGCGGTGGTGCCCTTCTTCGCAGCGGTGCTCTTCTTCGCGGCGGTGCTCGTCGAGGCTGCCCTCTTCGCAGTCGCGGTCGCGTTCGCCCCGGTCGCCTTCTTCGCCGTTTTCTTCGCCGCCGTCTTCTTCGCCGCCGTCTTCTTCGCGGTCGCCCTCTTCGCCGTCGCCTTCTTCGCGGCGGGCGACTTGGCAGTGCCCTTCCGCGCAGTGACCGACTTGGCGGCGGCCGGCTTGGCGGCGGCCGGCTTGGCGGCGGCTGACTTGGCGGCGGCCGGCTTCGGCGGCGTCGACCGGGCGGCAGCCGACTCGCCGCCCGCCCCCGCCGAAGAGGCACCGCTTCCCCGGGACGAGGACGAGGCGCCGTTGGCAGCCGAAGCGGCACCGTTCGCCCGCGAAGAGGCGCCGCCCGCCTGCCCCTTCCCCCGCTGCTGTGTCAGCCAGGCCACCGCCGCTCCGGTGGCCGCGACGGGCCACTCCACCAGCCCGGCCACCCCCAGCACCCCGGCCCCCGTGTACACGATCACGCGCCGCCCGCGCGGCGACACCGCCCCGATCCGGTCCAACGCGCCCTCGGCGGCCCTGCCGACCGTCCCGGCACCCGGCACCTTCCGCAGTGCGGAGGCCGCCGCGTGCAACGGCCTCGGGAGTGTCTGCGCCGACTTCTGCTCAGCCATGACTGTTCGTCCTCGCCCTGTCCGTGCGGTGGAAACCCTGGGAACCTCACCTTCCGCATTCCGCCGGGTTCCCGCACCTCGGGCACTCATCCCGACGGCCTTTCAGGTACGGACCTCTTGACGAAAGGTCTGGACCAGATCACTGTCATGCCTACAACACCTCACCGACCCCCACCGGGAGGCCCCGCATGTCCCCCCGATCCC
>NZ_JACBYP010000066.1 GCF_018982965.1 Streptomyces mayonensis
CCAGATGGGCGCCTCCCTGCTGCCCGCCCTCCGGGTGGGCGCCTTCCGGGTGGACGTCCCCCTGGTGCGCGGCCGGCTGGTGCGCGACCGGGCAGCCGTTGGCCGCGTGCTCCTCGAAGTAGCGCACCGCGAGCCGCTTGTGGCGCGCGTGCAGGACCATGGCGGTGCCCAGCACCAACTGCCGTACGCCCCGCGTGACGTCCTCCACCCCGTCCCGCACCCGGACGAAGCTCCGCAGCGCATCGAGCCCGCGCGGCTCGGCCGGCAGACCGCGCGGGACGAGCAGACAGGGTGCGCGGTGCGGGATGGACCGGGTGTGCGAGGCCGTCGAGTCCAGCCGGAACCGGCGCAGGAACTCCCGTACCGCCGCCCGCATGACCAGCGGGGACAGCCGCCAGGCCGGGCAGGGCCGGTTGTCGGCCACGCCGAAGGGGATGTGGTGGGCGTCCTTCGCGGACAGGGTGGCCCAGCGGTCCGGGTCGAACGCGTCGGGCCGGTCGTAGCCGGTGGCGTGGTAGCCGGGGTAGCTGAAGCACACCACGGACCCGGCCGGCAGCACGGTGTCCTCGTCGAGCGGGACGTCGCCCGTGGTGATGCGGTGCGCGATGCCGAACAGCGGGTACAGGCGCATCGTTTCGTCGAGCACGTGGGTCAGGTAGCGGTCGTCCTCGGGGTCCTCCGCCGCGCGCCGCTGGACGTCGGGGTGGCGGGCCAGGGCGAGCAGGACGTGCGCGGTCGCCTCGGACAGCTGCACGACGGCCGTGTTGAACATCGTCCCCTGCAGGTAGTGCACCTGCTCCGACGGGGACAGCGTGGCCGGCAGCGGGTGCGGCACGTCACCGGCCGCGACGCGCTCGCGCAGGTACGCCGTCAGCCGCGCCCGGCGCCGCGGGTGGCGCAGTCCGGTGCACTTCAGCGCGCTGATCACGTCCTCGGCATGGGCGGTGATCAGGTCCCGGGCGCGCGGCGGGCACGGCTCCTTGAAGACCAGTTCGTAGCAGAACTCCGCCCACGCGGGCATCACCAGGTCGCGCAGTCTCACCAGGCTGACGCGGTTGTCCGGCACCGTGTCGAGTACGCGGGCGAAGGCCCTGGTGGCCGCCTCCGCGAGGTCGGCGGAGCTGCCGACGAGCATGCGCCGGGTGGTGGCGGCCACGTCCTCGTAGCGCTCGCCGGGCTCCAGGTGCTCCTGGTGCACCTCGGGCCCCGGCGAGAGCCAGTACCAGAACAGGTCGGACAGGCCGGCCCCGGCGCTGCGGCCGTCCACCGCGGGGTGGGCGTAGACCCGTTCGAACACCTCGGGCCCGTGCGTGGCGTTGGGCAGGGTGAGCGTCTGGTCGCCGTTGACCTTCTCGAAGATGCGCACGCGCAGTGCCACCACCTTGCGGGGCAGCCACCACGTGTCCGGCGCGGCCGGCTTCGTCCGGCTGTTCACCACGTCTCCCCCTTCCGGACGACCATGTCCTGCGTCAGATCCGTGTTGCGGCGCCCCCCGCACAGGGCGAGCGTGTGGTCGTACTCGTCGCGCAGCGTCGCCAGGACGGTCCGGACGCCGGTCTCGCCCTCCGCGGCCAGGCCCCAGACCACCGGGCGTCCCACGCCGACGGCCGCCGCTCCCAGCGCCAGGGCCACGGCGACGTCGCTGCCCCGGCGCACCCCGCCGTCCAGCAGGACCGGCACCCGGTCCGCGACGGCGCCGACGACCGCGGGCAGGCAGTCCACCGCGGACGGGACGGCGTCGCACTGGCGGCCCCCGTGGTTGGAGACGATCACCCCGGACGCGCCGTGCCCGACGGCCAGCCGGGCGTCCTCGGGATGGAGAACTCCCTTGACCAGCACCGGCAGTGGGGTCATGCGCGGTATTCCGGCGAAGTCCTGCCAGGAGAGCGCCGGGGACATCGGGATGTCGGTGAGGGCCCCGGGCGGGGCGCCCGGCAGGTCGCGCATGTTCTCCGCGGCGTATCCGGGCGGCAGGTCGGCGAACCCGTTGCGCAGGTCCCTGGTGTGCCGGCCGAAGACCGGCGAGTCGACGGTGACCACCAGCGCCGTGCAGCCCGCCTTCTCGGCGCGCCGCACGAGCGCCTCGGTGACCTCCCGGCGCGGATGCGGGTACAGCTGGAACCACACGGCGGGGTCGGGGGCCGCCTCGCGGGCCGCCGCGACGACGGCGTCGACCGCCGTGGTGGCGGCCGTGCCGGTCACCAGGACCGCGCCCTCGGCGGCGGCCGCGCGGGCGGTGGCCCGCTCGCCGTCCGGGTGCATCAGCCGGTGGAACGCGGTCGGCGCGACGACCACCGGCGCGGCCCGCGGGGCACCCGGCAGGTCGACCGCGGTGTCCCGGTCCTCACTGCCGCGCAGCACCCGCGGCAGCAGCCGGTACGACTCGAAGGCCCGCTCGTTGGCGGCGAGGACGCGTTCCTCGCCGGCCCCGCCCGCCACGTAGTCGTAGTGGACGGGGTCGAGCGTCTCGCGGGCCGCGTCGTGCAGCGCGCGCAGCGTCACGGTGCCACCGGGGCCGGGGAGCCGGGGAGCGAGGAGCCGAGGTGTCCGGTGAGGAACGCGCGCAGCGGGGCGCGGTGGAACTCCTCGCTGTCCCACTCGTTCTCCAGGTTCTCCGTGATGTGGTGCTCGGCGACGAACTCACCGGCCCGGTACCAGCGGACGACCGGGTGCAGGTAGCGGCCGTCGAGGCCGCCCACGTCCTGCTGCGACTTGCGGGAGGCGGCCACGTCGAAGGGGTCGACCCGGTCGTGGTCCGCGCCGTACTCCAGGGTGATCACCGCGTGGGCGGCCGTCTCGCCGAAGTCACCGGCGCGCACGGCGTCCGGGACGTGGCGCACGGGGACCTCCTCGGCGTAGCGCACCGTCCCGTCCGGTCCGACGAGCAGCAGGTCGCCGAGGACGGCGAACTGCTGCCACAGCCCGGAGGACCGGTTGACGCGGGTGACGACCGCGTCGACGGAGCGCTCCGGGTCGTCGCCCAGCTCGGTCACCGGCCACGGCTCGCCGTGGTGACGCCGGCGCAGTGCGCGGTGCAGGGCACGGACCGAGTAGCGGAAGCCGTGGATGAAGCCGGTGGTGGACTTCTTGAAGTCGGGCCCCTGCATCAGGGTCCCGGCGAAGTACAGGCCGGGCACGTTGGCCGACTCGCCGACGGGGGTGAGGGCGGGGAAGCGGTCGTCGACGATCAGGTCCGGTGTGCAGGTGTCGTCGAAGAACGAGGTGTCGATCCGGAACCCGGTGGCGACGATCACCCGGTCGTAGTGGAGGTCCTTGACCACCTCGTCGACCCGCTCGAAGGAGACCGGCACGCTGAAGCCGTCCGCGTCCCGGCGGATCTCCAGGATGCGGCCGTCGAGCAGCGCGTTCTGCGACTTCAGCTGGTAGCTGTCGAGGAAGTTGTTGTTCACCGCGCGCAGGTGCCCGACGTAGTGGGACTGCCATGCCAGCCGCAGCGAGCCGGAGCCGACGACGTGGATGACCGCGGCGGTCTCCATCAGGCTGTCGGCCGTCTCGAAGGCGGAGTTGCCCCGGCCGACGATCAGCACCCGCTGGTCGGTGAAGGACTCCGGGTCGGTGTCGAAGGTGTCGTAGCGTTCGGCCAGTTCGATGCCCGGGACGTCGGGCAGGTTCGGCTGCGACACTCCGGTGGCCACCACCAGGCGCCGGGCGCGCCAGGTCGTGCCGGCGTGGTCGGTGACGGTGAATCCGTCGGCGTCGCGGGAGACCTTCTCCACGGTGGTGTCGTACCGCACCCGCACCCCGGTGCGGGCCGCGAAGTCCGCGAGGTAGCGGACGAAGTCGTCGGCCGGCGGGAAGTAGCGCCGGCTGTACCGGGTGAACAGCAGCTCGGGATCGTCGCTGAGGAGCGAGTTCCAGTCCATCCGCATCCGCAGTTCCGGATCGTCGTATCCGGTGTGCACCTTGTTGGTGGATATGAGTTGGCGGTGCCGGGGGAAGCGCGTGAAGAACGCGCCCGGAACGCTGCCGCGTTCCAGAACGACGTAGTCCGCACCGTCACGCTCCAGGGAGGCGGCGAGTTGCAGTCCCGCGGGCCCCGCTCCGATGATCAGGTAGTCGTGCGCCATGGGCCGGACGCTATCCACCGGATTTCAGAGCGTTCTGAGATTCACGGCCTATGTTCTCCGGCGTGCTCACCACCAAGGACACCGTCTCGCTGACCGGCCCGCTGGACCGCGCCGACCTGCGCCGCGCGGCGACGCCGCTCACCGTCACCGTGGACGACGCCGCCCGGGCGCGCATCGACCGCGGCCGGGAACTCTTCCACGGGCTGCGCCACGGCGACGGCGGCGGGGAACGGCACATCTACGGCGCCACCACGGGTTTCGGCGCGCTGGTCGGCTACGCCGGCCGTGCCGACGAGGCGGACCAGTGCGACAACACCCTGGCGCACCTCGGGGCGGGCCAGGGTCCGGACCTGCCGCACGAGATCGCGCGCGGGGCCCTGCTGCTGCGTGCCCGGTCGCTCGCCCAGGGGTTCTCCGGCGTGTCCGCCGAGGTCGTGGAGCGGATCGCCGCGATGTTCGCCACGACCTTCGTCCCCGCCGTCCCGCGCTACGGCTCCGTCGGCGCGAGCGGCGACCTGATCCCGCTGGCCTACGCCACCCAGGCGCTGCGCGGCCGCGGGCACGCCTACGTGGACGGACGGCGCACGGCGGCCGCCGACGCGCTGGCCGCCGCCGGGCTGCGCCCCCTGGCGCTGGACGGCCGCGACGCCCTCGCGCTCGTCAACGGCACCTCCGTCACCACCGCGGCCACCGCCCTGGCTCTCGACTCCGTCCGCGGTGCGCACCGTGCGCTGACGGCTCTGACCTGCCTGCTGGCCGACCTCCTCGGCTGCGATCCCGCATTCCTCGACGAGGACCTGCTGCGTGCCTACGGCCATCCCGGCGCGGTCGCCGTCGGCGCCCGCATGCGGCACACGCTCGACGGCACGGTGCCCTCCGGCACCCGGCCGCTGCAGGAGCCGTACAGCATCCGCTGTGCCCCGCAACTGCTCGGCGCCGCCGAGGACGCCCTGGGCTACGTCGACGGTGTGGTCGCCGCCGACCTGGGCGGCGTCAGTGACAACCCGCTGTTCTTCCCCGGTGGCACGGGCACGGGCGGCACGGGCGGCACGGGCACGGGCGGCACGGGCACGGGCAAGGTGGTGCACGGCGGCAACTTCTTCGGCCAGCCCGCCGCCTTCGCGGCCGACCTGCTGGCGTCCGTCACGGCCCAGCTGGGCAATCTCGCCGAGCGTCAGCTCGACCTGCTGGTGGACCCGGCGCGCAACGGCGGACTCCCGCCGATGCTGGCCGTCGAGCCGGGTGCCCAGCACGGGCTCCAGGGCGTGCAGCTGGCCACCACCGCGTTCGTCGCGGAGATCCGCCGCGCCGCGACACCGGCCGGTATGCAGAGCCTGCCGACGAACCTGCACAACCAGGACGTCGTCCCGTTCGGCACCCAGGCGGCCCTGCGCTCCTACGACATGGCCGAGTTGCTGGGCCTGCTGTGCGGGTCGCTGGCGCTCGGGCTGCGCCAGGCCGTGCACGTCGGCGCCCGCCGCCCGACGGCTCCCGGGTGCGGTGAGCTGCTCGACGCCCTGGCCGGCCTGATCGACCCGGTGGAGCCGGACCGGCCGCTGGACGCGGACGTCCGCGCCGCGGCGCGCCTGCTGGTCACGGGCGACCTGATCCGACCGGATGCGCCGTAGCGGGGGCGGGGCGGCCGGCACCCTCCGGGAGGCGGATGATGAAGCGGGCTCCCCTGCCGGGCCGGCTGCTCGCGGCGAGCGTGCCGCCGTGGTGGATCACGACCTCCCGCAGCAGCGCGAGCCCCAGGCCGTACCGGCCGTGCCTGCCGCTGCGGTGGAAACGTTCGAACAGCCGCTCCGTCTCGGTCGGGTCGAACCCGGCGCCGGTGTCCGTGACGGTCAGTTCCACCGCGCCCCGTACGCGCCCGAGCGCGACCGTGATCCGTCCGCCGGCCGGGGTGTGGCCGATCGCGTTGGTCAGCAGTTCGGCGACGGCGCGGCGCAGCGCGGACTCGATGCCGTCGACGAACAGCGGGTGCGGGGCGTCCACCGTGATCGTGAGGTTCCCCTCCCGCGCCCGGTCCGACTCCTCGGCGACCACGGACCGGGCCAGCTCCGCCAGGTCGACCGGCCGGCGTTCGGGCCGCCGGGCGGGCCCGGCCGCGAGGCTCGCGGACAGCAGCAGGTCGTCGAGCACCTCCCCGAGCCGGCCCGCCGAGCCGACCAGCCGGGCCAGTTCGTCGCGGTGCCGGGCCGGCAGGTCCTCGGCGCTCGCCTGCCGCGACAGCACCTGCGCCCGGGTGTACACCTGGGTGACGGGCGTGCGCAGTTCGTGGCTGGCGTCCGTGACGAAGCGGCGCTGCCGGGCGAGCGCCTCGGCCAGCGGGGCGACCGCCCGGCGGCCGAGCACCACGCCGGTGACGGCCGCAGCGACCAGCCCCACGGCTTCGGCGGCACCCAGCGCTCTCAACAGGTAGCTGCGGTCGGCGAGTTGGAAGCGCATGTCGAACACCGCCTGCACCATCTCCCCGTCGGCTCTGAGCTGGCTGCGCACCAGGTAGACCGTGTGGTCGCGCCGCACGGTGCGTTCCACCGCCTCGCCGGTGGCGCGCACCCGGTCCAGGTCGGCGCGCACCGGGAAGCCGGCCGGGGCGTTGGCGAGCCGGGGCGCACCGGGGCCGTACAGCCAGGTGCACCCCGGAGGGCTGGACAGGTCGCCGCGCTCCGCGCCGTAGCGCAGTTCCCGCCACACCTGTTCGTCCTGCGCGTGGGTCATCACCGTGTGGGCGATGCCGCCGACGACGGCGACCAGCAGCGTGATGATGGCGCCGGTGATCACGGAGATCCGCAGCCGTGCCCGGCGCACCGCCGCGAGTTCCGCGTGCGCCGACGACCTCACAGCTCCCCCAGCCGGTAGCCGAGACCACGCACCGTGGACACCACCTGCCGGCCGAGCTTGCGGCGCAGGTAGTAGACGTAGGTGTCGACGATGGACGACGCGGGCGCCTCCTGGAAGACCGCCCGGCGCAGTTCCGCCCGTGAGTACACGGTGCCGGGGCGGGAGGCCAGGACCCACAGCAGCGCGAACTCGCGTGCCGCGAGGGCGATCCGCTCGCCGTCGGCCAGCTCGACCTCCCGGCGGCCGACGTGGAGCTGCCCCGAGCCGATCCTGAGCACGTCGGCCCGGTCGAGCGCACGCCGGCACAACGCTCGTAACCGGGCGCTGAGTTCGTCGAGTTCGAAGGGCTTGACGAGGTAGTCGTCGGCGCCGGCGTCGAGACCGTCGACCCGGTCGTGCACCGTGCCCATCGCGGTCAGCAGCATGACCGGCGTACGGACCGCGCGGGAGCGCAGCCGGGCCAGCACGTCGAGGCCGTCCAGCACGGGCAGGCGCCGGTCGACGACGAGCACGTCGTACTGCCGGGTGAGGCCGAGGTGCAGGCCCCGCTGCCCGTCGGTCGCGACGTCGACCGCGTAGCCCTCGTCCCGCAGCACCCCGGAGAGCATGGTGACGAGTTCCGGGTCGTCCTCGACGAGCAGCAGCCGCCAAGGATTGTGCGTGTGCTCCTGCGCCACCGTCCCACTCCGCTCACCCCCGTCGCCTGTTGACCGAACGACGATTCGATCGGCGTGATCACGCTAGCGCGCGGCCGGGACGAACGGGCCGGGCTGCGCCAACTCGGTTCCGTACTCGGTCCCTTACCGTCCGTGTCGTGCCGTTTCGTCTCCCGGACCGGGACCCGGCGGGCCCGGCGGCCGCGACGCGGCGGACCGGGCGAGAGACAGCGGACCGGGCGAGTGACAATCGGTGAGGGACAATCGGTGCCATGGACATCCCTGCCGACAGCAGCGTGCAGAACGCCGGGGACGGCACCCCGGACAGCGACGGCACCGACCGCCCGGCGGGCGGGCGCGACCGCGACGACGAGGGGCGGGCGCGCAACGCCCGGCCCCGGGACGGGCTCGGGCGCCCGTTGCCGTACGGCGACGAGGGCGTCCCCCGGCAGCCCGAGGGCGTCGTGCGGGCCCCGGACGAGACCGTGGTTGAGGCGCAGCGGCTGCTGTCGGAGGGGAAGCCGTTCCACGCGCACGAGGTCTTCGAGGACGCCTGGAAGTCGGGGCCCGACGGCGAGCGCGAGCTGTGGCGGGGGCTGGCCCAGCTGGCCGTGGGGCTCACGCACGCCGCCCGCGGCAACGCCACCGGCGGGGCGCGGCTGCTGCGGCGCGGGGCGGGGGCCGTGACCCAGTGGGCGGCGTCGGGGGCCGGGCGGGCGCGGCCGTACGGAATGGATCTCGGCGCGCTCGCCGGATGGGCGCGGGAACTGGCCGGTGAGGTGGAGGCCGGCGGGAGCGTGGACGCCGGGGCGCGGGCACCCCGGCTGCGGGGCTGAGGTCCGGCCCCGGGGGCCGCCCGGTCGCGGCGCGGCAGGTGGCGTACGGCAGACTCGTGGCGTGCGGACAATTCATGTGATCGGTATCGGCGCGGGCGACCCGGACCAGCTGACGCTGCAGGCGGTACGGGCGCTGCGGAGCACGGACGTGTTCTTCGTGCTGGACAAGGGCGGGGCCAAGGCCGACCTGGTGCGGCTGCGCCGGGACATGCTGGAGACGCACGTGCCGGAGGGGACGTACCGGATCGTCGAGGCGCGCGACCCCGAGCGGGACCGGAGCGCGGGCGGCGCCGCCTACTCCCCCGCCGTCGGCGACTGGCGCAGTGCCCGGGCCGGGATCTACGAGCGGCTGATCGCCGAGGAACTGGGCGAGGACGAGAGCGGCGCGTTCCTGGTGTGGGGCGACCCCGCGCTGTACGACAGCACGCTCGGGATCCTCGAGGAGGTACTGGAGAGCGGCACGGTGACGTTCACGTACGACGTCGTGCCCGGCATCAGCAGCGTCTCCTCGCTGGTCGCCCGGCACCGGACCGGCCTGAACCGGGTGGCGCGGCCGGTGCAGATCACCACGGGGCGGCGGCTCGCCGAGGGCTTCCCCGCGGACGCGGACGACGTCGTCGTGATGCTGGACGCCCACCAGGCCTTCCGGCAGTACGCGGACCAGGACATCGACATCTACTGGGGTGCCTATCTGGGCACCCCGGACGAGATCCTCGACTCCGGCCCGATCGCCGAGGCGGCGCCCCGCATCGAGCGGCTGCGCGCCGAGGCGCGGGAGCGCAAGGGCTGGATCATGGACACCTATCTGCTGCGGCGCAACCCCGGCGACCGCTGACCCGCCCCCGGGCCCCGGATCCCGAACCGGGCGGTCCCGGGCGGTCCCGACCCGGGCGGACCCGGGCGGACCGTCCCCGCATGCGTGGCCCGTGCACCGGTGTGATCGTGACCGTGTGACAGTCGCCGAGGAAACGCCCCGTGCCGCAGCCGCGCAGCCTCCCGTACTGGACCGGCGCCGCCGGAACGTCGTCTTCGTCACGATCATGCTGGGCATGCTCCTCGCGGCCCTGGACCAGACGATCGTCGGCACCGCGCTGCCCACGATCGTGTCGGACCTGGGCGGCGCCGCGCACATGTCGTGGGTGGTGACCTCGTACCTGCTCGCGGAGACCGTGGCGACGGTGCTGGTCGGCAAGTTCGGCGACCTGTTCGGGCGCAAGGTGGTCTTCCAGGTCTCGGCGGTCGTTTTCATCACGGGCTCGTTCCTGTGCGGGCTGGCCACGAACATGCCGCTGCTGATCGCCTGGCGGGCGATGCAGGGCATCGGCGCGGGCGGCCTGATGGTGACGGCGATGGCACTGATCGCGGACGTCATCCCGCTGCGGGAGCGCGGCAAGTACCAGGGCGCCATCGGCGCGGTGTTCGGGGTGTCGACGGTCGTCGGCCCGCTGCTGGGCGGGCTGTTCACCGACCACCTGTCCTGGCGCTGGGCGTTCTACGTGAACGTTCCCATCGCGGTCGTCGTGGTGATCGCCGCGGCCCGCACCATCCCGGTGGTGAAGTCGGCGAGGCGTCCCGTCATCGACTATCTGGGCATCGCGCTGGTGGCGGTCGGCGCGAGCGCGCTGATCCTGGCGACGAGCTGGGGCGGCAACGAGTACGCGTGGGGCTCGCCGGTGATCGTCGGCCTGTTCGCGGGCGGCCTGCTCGCGCTCGGCCTGTTCTGCCGGGCGGAGACCCGGGCGGCCGAACCGATGCTGCCGATGCGGCTGTTCTCCAACCCGGTGTTCACGGTCTGCTCCGTCCTGAGCTTCGTCGTCGGCTTCGCGATGCTGGGCGCGCTGACGTATCTGCCGACGTATCTGCAGTACGTCGACGGCGACTCGGCCACCGTCTCGGGCGTGCGGACGCTGCCGATGGTGGCGGGGCTGCTGATCGCCTCGGTGTTCAGCGGCAACGTGGTCAGCAAGACGGGGCGCTACCGGCTGTTCCCCATCGCGGGCTCGCTGGTGATGGGCGCCGGCCTGTATCTGATGTCGCTGATGGGTCCGGCCACCGGCGCGGGGCTGGAGTCGCTGTACATGTTCGTGCTCGGCACCGGCATCGGGCTGTCGATGCAGGTGCTGGTCATCGCCGTGCAGAACACCGTGGACTACGCCGACCTGGGCACGGCGACCTCCGGCGTCACCTTCTTCCGCACGCTCGGCAGTTCCTTCGGGACCGCCGTGTTCGGCACGATCTACGCCAACTCGCTCGGGCCCAACCTGCGGGACGGCGTCGCGGCGGCCGCCGGCACGGGCGCCGCCGATCCGTCGGTGATCGCGAGGGCGTCGACCAGCCCGGAAGGGGTGCACGGGCTGCCGTCCGAGGCGTCGGCGCCGATCGTCGGCGCGTACGCGGAGACCATCCAGACCGTGTTCCTGTGGACCGTGCCGGTCGCCGTCCTGGGCTTCGTCGTCGCTCTGTTCCTCAAGCAGGTCCAGCTGCGCGACAGCGCCCGCGCGGGCTCCACGGACATGGGCGAGGGCTTCGCCTCGCCGCACGACGCCAGCAGCAGGCGGACCCTGGAGGCGTCCGTGGGCAAGGTCATCGGCAGTACGGAGCTGGACACGGCACGCCGGATCATCGCCGGCAGCGACACCCGGCTCGATGTCGCGGGCGCCTGGGCCGTCATGCAGGTCGAGCTGTTCACGCGGCTGGTCGGGCACGCCAGCCTCGGGCTGATCGCGGCCCGGCGCCGGATGCCGCCGGAGGTGCTGCTGCCGGTCTTCGACCGGATGGTGGAGGAGGGGTTCCTGACCCGCGACGGCTCCCTGCTCTCCCACACCGCGGCGGGTGCCCGCGAGGCCCTGGTCATCGGCCGGGCGTGGGCGACATGGCTGGAGGACCGGGTGGCGCAGGACATCGGCCGCCCCACGGACGCGGAACTGCGCGCCGCCCTCGACTCCATCGCCAAGCGCCTGCTGGTGGAGGACCTCAGCACCGGTCTTCCGCAGCGCGTCAGGCGAGCAGGAGCTGCAGACCGCCCACCACCGTCGCCGCGATCACCAGACGTTCGAACAGACGTTGGTTGATCCGGTCCACGGCCCACTTGCCGAGCAGTGCACCGGGCACCACGAAGACCACCAGTACGGCGTCCAGGAGCAGCGAGCGGCCGTCGATCAGGCCGAGGCCCGCGCTGAAGGGCAGCTTGGAGACGTTGACGATCAGGAAGAAGAACGCCGACGTCCCCAGGAAGCCGAGTTTCCGGAAGCCGGCGGAGAGCAGGTACATCGACATCACCGGGCCGCCCGCGTTGGCGACCATGGTGGTGAACCCGCCGAGGACGCCGTACGAGCGGGCCTTCACCCGGCCGGCGCGGGAAGCGGCTCCGTCCGGCTGCTCCCCCGCCCCGGTCCGCCTCCGGCGCCACACCGTCACCCCCGCCATGAACAGCAGGATCACGCCGATCGACGTGCGGACGACCGCGTCGTCGGCCCACACCAGGAACAGCGTGCCGACGACCACGCCCACCGCGACGGCCGGGAACAGCCGCCACAGCGTGGGCCAGTGCGCGTGGCGCCGGTAGGTGAGGACGGCCAGGACGTCCCCGGCGATCAGCACCGGCAGCAGGATGCCCGTGGAGGCGCGGGCGGGCAGGACCGCCGCGAAGATCGCGAGGCTGACCGTGTTGGCCCCGCTCACCGCGGTCTTGGAGAAGCCGACGAGCAGCGCCGCGAAGGCGAGTGCGGCGAATTGCCAGCCGGTGAGGTGCCAGAGCGTCATGGTGTCCATTGCGGCCACCGATGCTATGCGCACCCGGCCGACGCCGTAAGCACCGTCTCGCCCATTGATCCTTAGCGACCGGCCGGCGCCGGGTGGCCTGTACGGCCCGCCCGCCGGGTGGAGCCCGACGGTCCGGACGGCACCCCAGACGTTCGGCCTACCGTTCGACGAGGACCGCGCTGCCCTGCCCCACGCCGACGCACATCGTGGCCAGCCCGCGGGCCGCTCCCGTGCGGCGCATGCGGTGGAGCAGGGTGGTGAGGATGCGGGCGCCCGAGCAGCCGAGCGGGTGGCCCAGCGCGATGGCGCCGCCGGTGGGGTTGACCAGGCCGGGGTCGATGCCGAGCCGGTCGACGCAGGCGAGGGCCTGGGCGGCGAACGCCTCGTTGAACTCGGCCTCCGCGAGGTCGCCGACGCTCCAGCCGGCCCGGGCGAGCACCTTGCGGGTGGCGGGGACCGGGCCGATGCCCATGACGTCCGGGTGGACGCCGGCCGAGCCGCCGGCGACGTACCGGCCCAGGGACTCGAGCCCCAGGCCGTCCAGGGCCTCCTCGCTGACCAGCAGGAGACCGGCGGCGCCGTCGTTCATCGGGGAGGCGTTGCCCGCGGTGACCGTGCCACCGGGGCGGAAGACCGGCTTCAGCCGGGCCAGCTTCTCCAGGGAGGTGTCCTCACGGACACACTCGTCGGTGTCGACGACCACGCCGTCGGGGCGCTCCACCGGGAGGATCTCGTCGTCGAAAAGTCCCTTCCTGCGGGCTTCCGCGGCGAGGCGGTGGCTGCGCAGGGCGAACTCGTCCTGGCGTTCGCGCGGGACACCGTACCGCTCGGCGACCTCCTCGGCGGTCTCCCCCATGGACAGCAGGCCGTGCAGGTCCTTCATCGCCGGGTTGACCAGGCGCCAGCCGAGCCGGGTGTCGGCGGTCTCGATGCGGTGCGGCAGCGCCTCGTCGGGGCGGGGCAGCACGAAGGGGGCGCGGCTCATGGACTCGGAGCCGCCGGCGAGCACGATGTCGGCCTCGCCCGCGGCGACGGTGCGGGCGGCGGCGGTGACGGCCTCAAGACCGGAGGCGCACAGCCGGTTCACCGTGGCGCCCGGCACCGTCTCCGGCAGGCCGGCGAGCAGGGCGGCCATCCGGGCGACGTTGCGGTTGTCCTCGCCGGCCTGGTTGGCGGCGCCCCAGTACACGTCGTCGACGCGGGCGGGGTCGAGGGCCGGCACGTCGGCGACCAGTCCCCGGATCACGGCGGCGGCGAGGTCGTCGGGCCGTACGGACGACAGGGCGCCGCGCAGCCTGCCGATGGGGGTGCGGCGGGCGGCCGCGAAGTGGACGGGACGCACGAGGGGGCTCCTGACCGCCGTCGCCCGGTCCGCCGGGCGGCACGCCGTCGCCGGACCGCCGGTACCGCCGGGCGTTCGGCACCGGACATCGAATCGAGCAGTGAACCGAACATTGAGCAGTGAACCGAACATTGATTAGCGCTGCTAGTTAAGGACTGTAGACCGCCGGGCCGCTCCCTGGGAAGATCCGTGGGGGCGACCTTCACCGACGCAGCCGGAGGAAGCATGAGCGAGGCCCGCGAGCACGACCTGCCCGGCACACGCGGACGGATCACCGCCCGCGCGTGGCCCGCCGAGCGGCCCCGGTACGTGGCCCTGCTCGTGCACGGGTACGGCGAGCACATCGGCCGGTACGAAGAGGTGGCCGCCGTCCTGACCGCCCACGGCGCGGCCGTCCACGGCGTCGACCACACCGGGCACGGGCGCTCCGACGGCGAGCGGGTGCTGATCGAGGACTTCGAGGACGTCGTCACCGATCTGCACGGCGTGGCCGAGCGGGCCCGTGCCGCCCACCCGGGCCTGCCGTTCGTCCTGGTCGGCCACTCGATGGGCGGCCTGATCGCCGCCCGCCACGCACAGCGCCACCCCGAGGGACTGACCGCGCTGGTGCTCTCCGGCCCGGTCATCGGCGACTGGGAGCTGCCGCGCCGGCTGCTCGCCCTGGAGGAGATCCCCGACACCCCGATCAGCCCGGCCTCGCTCTCCCGGGACCCGGCGGTCGGCGCGGCGTACGCGGCGGACCCGCTGGTGTGGCACGGGCCGATGAAGCGGCCGACGCTGGAGGCGTTCGTCCGGACGCTGGACGCCGTCGCGAAGGGCGGCGACGTGGGCGGCCTCCCCGTGCTGTGGGTGCACGGCGACGACGACCGGCTGGTGCCGCTGTCCGGCAGCCGCCCGGGCGTCGAGCAGCTGAGCGGCGGCGACCTGACCGTACGCATCTACCCGGGTGCCCGGCACGAGGTCTTCAACGAGACCAACCGCGCGGAGGTGTTCGCGGACGTCACCGGATTCGTGGACGGAGTGCTCGCCCGCTGACGGACGGACGCGGACGGGCGCCCCCGCCCGGCCGTCCCGCGGAGGGTGCCGCCCGGCGTTTGCCCTTGCGCCCCATGGGCACCCGCGGCCCCATGGAGTGGTTGCGCCGCGCCGCCTGCGTGGATGAGGACCCCGAGCTCTTCTTCCCGGTGGGCACCGCCGGACCGGCCCTGCGGGACACCGCGGCGGCCAAACGGGTCTGTGCCCGGTGTCCGGTGCGCACCCCGTGTCTGGCTTTCGCCCTGGAGTCCGGGCAGGCGTCCGGCGTGTGGGGCGGCACCGACGAGGCGGAGCGTGTCGCGCTGCTCCGGCTGAGCACTCGGCACGCACGTACGCACGACGACATCACGCACGACGAAATGAGGGGCACCTCATGGCCGACGCCCTCGAACTCGACGCGCTGTGGGAGGACTTCCACCGCGTGGTGAACATGACCTCCGCGGAACTCGCCGACTGGCTCCGGGTGCGCGACTCCGGCGAACTGACCGAGCCGCTGCCCGACGACGCGGGCCCGCCGCTCGGGCAGCACGTCCTGGCGATCCTGCAGAAACGGCGCACCGACCTCACGGAGGACGACCTGCGCGCCATGCGCAAGGTCGTGGACACGGTCACGGCGCAGACCGACCTGGAGAACGAGCCCCGGTCGGACGACGCCGGACTCAGGCACCGGCTCATGACGGTCGGTCACGACCCGCTGAAGCCGTAGCCGTGGGCCGCGACCAGCGCAGGGTCGTGCGCGAACTCGTCGCCGCGCACGGGCAGACGTACGCCGAGGAGGCGGGCATCCGCCTGAAGGACACCCCGCAGCCGCTGTACCGGCTGCTCGTCCTCGCCCATCTGCTCAGCGCCCGTATCAGCGGGTCCGTGGCGGTGGCCACCGCCCGTGCCCTCGGCGAGGCGGGGCTGCGCGACCCGCGGCGCATGGCGGACGCCGGCTGGCAGGAGCGCGTGGACGCGCTCGGCCGGGGCGGCTACCGGCGCTACGACGAGCGCACCGCCACCCAGCTGGGCGAGGAGGCGGAACTGCTGACGGACAGATGGGGCGGCGACCTGCGGCGGCTCCGCGAGGAGGCGGACGGCGAGGTGCCCGAAGTGCGGCGGCTGCTCCAGGAGTTCAACGGAGTGGGGCCGACCGGCGCGGACATCTTCCTGCGCGAGGCCCAGCTCGTCTGGCCCGAGGTGGCACCCTACGTGGACGGCAAGGCCCTCGAGGGCGCCGAACGCCTCGGGCTGCCGGGGGACCCGGACCGGCTCCTGGACCTCGCCGGGAAGACCGAACCGGCCGTCCTGGCGGCCGCGCTGGTACGCGCGGCGGTGGACAAGGAGGTCCGCGAGGACACCCTCGAACGCGCGGGCCGGGCCCCCTCCTGACGGGCCTGGGGATCCTCCTGACCGGCCGGGGGATCCTCTCCCGACCGGCCGGACGGCTGCGGCCCGTCGGGGCTGCCGACCGTCGGGGCCGCCGACAGACGGGGCGCCGACCGCCCGCTCACCCGAACAGGCCCGTCCGCTGGTGGGCCCGCGGGCGCGGTGGTGCGCTGGGGTGAGCGTTCACCGTCCCTGGGGTGAGCGTTCACCGTCCCAGGAGGCATCCCGCCATGAGCCGTCGACCGTCCCGCCCCGCCCGTCTCGTGGCCTGCGCCGTCGCGGCGGGCACGCTGCTGGCCACCGCGGCCTGCTCGGAGGACGACGGGGGCGACGGGCCGGGGAGCGCCGCCCGGCAGGCCGGGGTGGCCGAGCAGAACGAGGCCGCACGGACGCCGAGCGGCTCCCCCACCGGCTCCCCCACCGCTTCCCCGTCCGCCCTCACCGAGTCCGGCGCGAAGACCGCCCTGCTCACCGAGGCGGACCTGGAGGGCGACTGGAACCAGGTCGAGGACGCGGACAAGTGGCGCGACCGGCTGCTCGTCGGCGAGGTCGACGTCTCCGACTTCCTGACCGCCAAGTCCGACGCGACGGACTGCCAGGCGCTGCTCGACGCCCTCTACGGCGACGACCTGCTGGGTGATCCCTCCGGACCGTCGGCCCTCACCGGCTTCGAGCAGGGCGACTCCCGGCTCCTCGAACAGGTCGCCGGCTACGACCGCGGCGGCCTGGACGCGCGCATGAAGTGGCTGCGGACCCTGCCGGACACCTGCGACGGGTTCACCGCGACCGACTCCGGCGGCGAGAAGCGCACCGTCCAGGTGACCGAGGCCTCGGTGCCCGACGTGGGCGACGCCCGCGAGGGCCTGCACGTGACCGTGCAGGGAACGTCCGACAGCACGCCGGCCACGCTCACCCTGGACGTGGCGGCCGTGCGCGTCGGCACCTCGGCGCTCACCGTGACCGGCGGCGGCCTGGACGGCGGACAGACCGCCACCGTGGAACAGGCGGTGCGCCAGGGCACCGACCGTCTGAAGACGGTCCTGGACGGTGGAACCCCCTCTCCGCTCCCCGGCGACGTCGACTGACATCCCGCTGCCGTCCGGCTGCCGTCCGTAGGAGCATTCCCCGCCCGCCTTCACCGCGTCGTGCGCACATCCGGCGAAACCCGGACAGCGTGATCAACGGACGGCACAATGGTGCGCGTCGGACGGCCGCGCACGCGTGAAGGAGCCGGTACGTGAGTGAGAGCGACCCCGTGCCCGGTGGGCGCGCCGGTGAGGTCGAGCGGGCCACCGCACTCGGCGGTGAACTGTCGGGACGGGGCGTGCACGGCGTCGTACTGGCGTACGTCGACACCGCCGGCATCGCCCGGGTGAAGACCGTCCCGGCCGCGAAGCTCGCCCGGGCCGCCGCCTGGGGCGTCGGCATGTCACCGGTGTTCGACACCTTCCTCGCGAACGACGCGACCGTGACCACGGACGTCCTCGGCTCCCCCGACGGCGACCTGCGTCTCTACCCGGACCTGGACCGGCTGACCGTACTGGCGGCGCAGCCCGGCTGGGCGTGGGCACCGGTGGACCGGCTCACGCAGGAGGGCGAGCCCCATCCCGCGTGCGGGCGGACGGTGCTGCGCCGGACGGTGGCGGAGGCCGCCGAGCGGTACGGGGTGTCCTTCCGGGCCGCGGTCGAGATCGAGTGGGCCGTGGGCCGTGGCGACGCGGACGGCGACGCCTTCGTCCCGGCCGTGTCGGGGCCCGCGTACGGGGCCGTCCGGCAGGTGGAGCTGAGCGACTGCGCCGCCGATCTGCTGGCGGCGCTCGCGGCGCAGGGCGTGGACGTGGAACAGCTGCATCCCGAGTACGCGGCGGGGCAGTTCGAGGTCTCCGTGGGTGCGCTGGACCCGGTGGCGGCGGCCGACCGCAGTGTGCTGGTGCGGCAGACGATCCGGGCCGTGGCGCAGCGGCACGGGCTGCGGGTCTCCTTCGCACCCGCGGTCCTCGGGCAGGGCGTCGGCAACGGCGGGCACCTGCATCTCTCCGCCTGGCGCGACGGCGTGAACCTGCACGCGGGCGGCGCGGGCCGGTACGGCATGACCGCCGAGGCCGAGTCCTTCGTGGCGGGGGTGCTGGCGCGGCTCCCGGCGCTCACGGCGCTGACCGCGCCGAGCCCGGCCAGCGCGCTGCGGCTGCGGCCCTCGCAGTGGGCCGGGGTGTTCACGGCCTGGGGGCGTGAGACCCGCGAGGCCGCGCTGCGGGTCGTCACCGGCACCACCGGCATCCGCGACCGAGCGGCGAACCTGGAGGTCAAACCGGTCGATCTCGCCGCCAACCCCTATCTCGCCCTGGCCTCGGTGATCGCCGCCGGTCTCGACGGGCTGGCCCGGTCCGCGCCGCTGCCCGAGGAGATCACCGGCGACCCGGCCCGGCTCGACGCCGCGGGGGCCGCGGCCCGGGGTGTGCGGCGGCTGCCCCGCACGCTCGCGGAGTCGGTCGAGGCGTTCCGCGCGGACGCCGTGCTGCGCAGGGCGCTGGGGCCGGTGCTGGCCGACGCGGTGGTCGCGGTACGGCTCGGGGAGGCCGGGGCGGCCGAGGGGCTGGACGACGACGCGGTGGCGGCCGCCTACCGCTGGAAGTACTGACGTGGCGGCCGGACCCGTCCACGAGCGGCTCGCCGCGCTGGAGCTGGTGGACCACCACTGCCACGGCGCCGCCACCGACGACCTGGACCGCGCGGGCTTCGAGTCGCTGCTGACCGAGGGCGAGGTGTGGCCCGGCATGTCCCCCTTCGACAGCCCCGTCGGCGTCGCCGTGCGCCGGCACTGCGCTCCCCTGCTGAACCTGCCGCGCCACGCGCCCGCCACGGTGTACCTGGCCCGGCGTGCCGAGCTGGGTGCCGCAGAGGTGAACCGGAGGTTCCTGCGGGCCGCGGGCACCGGCGTGTTCTGCGTGGACACGGGGTACGCCCCGCACCGCGCGACCGGCCCGGCCGAGCTGGCGCGGGCGGCGGACGCGACGGCGTACGAGGTGGTGCGGCTGGAGTCGGTCGCGGAGGCGGTGGCGGCGGGCGGCGTCGAACCGGACGGGTACGCGCGGGCGTTCCGCTCGGCCGCCTGGGAGGCGGTGCGGCAGCCGGGTGTGGTGGGGGTCAAGTCCGTGGCGGCCTACCGCACCGGCTTCGACCTGGATCCGGCGCGCCCCTCGCCCGCCGAGGTGACCGAGGCCGCCCGGTGCTGGCTGGCGCGCGGCGGCGGCCGGCTCGACGACCCGGTGCTCGTGCGGCACCTGCTGTGGACCGCGGTGGACCTCGGACGGCCCCTGCAACTGCACACGGGGTTCGGCGACAGCGACATCCGCCTGCACCGGACGGACCCCACCCTGCTCACCGACTGGCTGCGCCTGATCGCCGGCACGATCCCGGTCCTGCTGCTGCACTGCTGGCCCTACCAGCGCCAGGCGGCCTATCTGTCGGCCGTCTTCGAGCGGGTGTACCTGGACGTGGGACTCACCCTGCACCACGTGGGTCCGGCGCGTGCGGGAGCGGTCCTCGCGGAGGCGCTGGAGATCACCCCGTTCCGCAAACTGCTGTACAGCTCCGACGCCTACGGTGTGGCCGAGTTCTACCACCTGGGGGCGCTGGCCTTCCGGCAGGGGCTGGCCGGGCTGTTGCAGGAGCGGCTGGACGCCGGCGAGCTGTCCCTGCCGGACGCGCTGCGCCTGGCGCGGTGGGCCGGGCGGGACAACGCACGCCGGGTCTACCGGCTGCCCGGCGGGCTGCTGGACGACGGCTGAGCGGCGTGGGACGGGTCACAGTCCCGGAGCGCCGCCCGGGATGCACGTACGGCTGAAAGTATGATCAAGCGATGTCTGACATGACCGAAACCACGCCGGGCTGGCTGTCGACCGACGAGCTGGAGATGGCACGCGCCCGCATGCCGATCCTGTACGTCGAGGCGGTGCCCGTGCGCGTCGACGACAGTGGCGAAGTCACCAGCGTCGGCCTGCTCCTGCGCATCGGGCCCGACGGGACGGTCAGCCGGACGCTGGTCTCCGGCCGGGTGCTGCACCACGAGCGGGTACGGGACGCGCTGCTGCGCCACCTGGAGAAGGACCTCGGTCCGGTGGCGCTGCCGCGGGTGCCGCCCTCGCTCCAGCCGTTCACGGTGGCCGAGTACTTCCCCACGCACGGCGTCACGCCGTACCACGACCCCCGGCAGCACGCGGTCTCACTCGCCTACGTCGTGCCGGTCACGGGTGACTGCCGGCCGCGGCAGGACGCGCTCGACCTGGTCTGGTTCGATCCGCGGGAGGCCCTGTCCGAGGCGGTGCGCAGCGAGATGCCCGGCGGGCACGGGGCGCTGCTGAAGCAGGCGCTGGCGCACGTGGGCTGCGTGGTCTGACCACCGGCCCGCACACACGTGCGCTGGGTGGCCCGGCCACCGGCCGCCGGGGCGGGGCCTGCGGGACTACGGTTGCCCGCCGGTCCCGTCCCCGTCGCTCAGCTGAGGGTCCAGGTCGTCCCGGAGCAGGCCCCGGGACCCCGTCTGTCCGGTGCGGTAGGCGGAACGGGCCACCAGGTGGGAGGCGACCGGGCTGGTGAGGAACTGGAAGAAGACGATGAGCGCGAGGGTGCCCACGTCGGTGCCGTGCCGCAGTCTCAGCCCGACGCCGACGAGGACGAGGAGCATGCCGAGGGTCTGCGGTTTGGTGGCGGCGTGGCTGCGGGAGAGCACGTCGGGGAAGCGGAGCATCCCGATCACCCCGAGCAGGCACTGCAGGCAGCCGAGGAGCAGAAGGATCGTCCCGGCCAGGTCCGCGGCCCGGGCCAGGGCGTTCACCGGTGGTCCTGTCCGCCGCCGGGCCGCACGGCGGGCCGGTCGCGGACCGCGATGAAGCGGGCGATGCCCACCGAGCCGGTGAAGCCGAGGAAGGCGAGCACCAGCATCACGGGGAAGTAGAAGGAGTCGCGGTCGTGGGCGGCCTTGACGCCGATTCCGGCGATGATGAGCGCCGCGGTCACGTCCAGGCAGACGGCGCGGTCCAGCATCGAGGGGCCGTACCAGATGCGGTACAGCAGCAGTGCGCCGGCGACGAGGATCATCACGAGCGCGGCGGTCAGCATGGCCTCTTCGACGGCGTGCAGGGTGGTCACGGCGGGGGTTCCCCTTCCGGTACGGGACGGGCGGCGTCGGCGATGTCCTCGGCGGTGCCGAAGGCGCGGGCGACGAGTTCCTCCATGCGCCACACCCGCTGCCGGGCGCCCTCGATCTCGCCGGGTTCGGCCGCGTCGAGGACGTGCAGGAACAGGGTGGCCGTCGCCCGGCGCAGCTCGATCACGGAGCCCCCGGGGACGTTGGAGACGGCGACGGCGGTGGCGGTGAGCACGAGGTCGCTGCGCACCCGCAGCGGGACGGCCACGACCGCCGCGTGGTAGGGGCCCCGGGCGAAGATCTGCCGGGTGACCTCGACGCTGGAGGAGAACATGTCGTACAGCAGGTAGGCCCCGAGGCGCAGGATGCCCAGCGGGCGCAGGCGCAGGCCGATGTCGACGGCGGGCAGCGGGAAGGCCAGGCACAGGCAGACCGCGACGAGCACCCCGTTGACGAGGTTGGCCCAGGACGGGGTGCCCCACAGCAGGATCCAGATGACGGTGAGCCAGCCGACGAGCGGCAGGTCGAGGATGCGCCGGCCGCGGCCCACGCGGAAGGACCAGCTGTAGGGAGAGCGGTCGCGGAAGAGGTTGCTCACCGGCCGAGCACCGCCTCGATGTAGGGGGTGCGGGCGAGGAGTTCGGTGGCGGCGGCCTGGGTGAAGGTGGTGAGGGGGCCGCCGAACACGGTGTACGACAGGCCGAGGGCGACGGCGACGCCGGTGGCCACCGGCATGGGCCAGGGCAGCCGCTTGGTGGTCGTGATGGACTGCCCCAGGAAGCCCGCGGAGACCACGGCGCCCGCGGGCACGGGCAGCCCGCTGCCGGAGCCGGTCGTCTTCCGGGAGCCGGGCACGCCGGGCGCCGCCTTCTCGGAGCCGGGCACGCCGGGCTCCTCCTCGTCGTCCGGCTCGTCGTCCTCCGCGGACTCCAGCACCACGCCCTCCGCCTCGCTCCCCGGGGGCGCGTCGCGCCAGAACGCGAGGTTCCAGACCTTCGCCATGACGTAGAGGGTGAGCAGGCTGGTGGCGGCGGATCCGGCGACGAGCGCCCAGGCCCAGCCGCCGCCGGCGTCGACGCCCGCCCGCATCAGGCCGAGCTTGCCGATGAAACCGGACAGCGGCGGGATGCCCGCGAGGTTCATGGCGGGCACGAAGAACAGCACCGCGAGCAGCGGAGCCGTCTTCGCCAGGCCGCCGAGGCGGGTGAGTTCCGTGGTGCCGTCGCGCCGTTCGATGAGCCCGGCGACCAGGAACAGGGTGGTCTGGACGGTGATGTGGTGGGCCACGTACACGATCGCGCCGCTGATCCCGCCCCCGCCGGCGAGGGCGATGCCGAAGACCATGTAGCCGATGTGGCTGATGAGGGTGAAGGACAGCACCCGCTTGAGGTCGGTCTGGGCGACGGCACCGAGGATGCCGACGGTCATGGAGGCGAGCGCGGCGAGCATCAGGAGGTCGCCGAGGCGGTGGCCGGGAAACAGCAGGGTCTGGGTGCGCAGCATCGAGTACACGCCGACCTTGGTCAGCAGACCGGCGAAGACCGCGGTGACCGGGGCGGGCGCGGTCGGGTAGGAGTCGGGCAGCCAGGCCGCGAGCGGGAACACCGCCGCCTTGATCGCGAAGACCGTCAGCAGCATCGCCTCCAGCAGCGTGCGCACCCCGATCGGCACCTCCTGCAGCCGCTCGGCGAGCTGGGCGAAGTTCACCGTGCCCGCGACCGCGTAGGTCATGGCGATGGCGACCAGGAAGAGCACGGAGGAGAACAGCGAGATGATCACGTACGTCGAACCGGCGCGGATCCGGGTGGCGGTGCCGCCGATGGTGAGCAGGACGAAGCTGGCGACGAGCATGATCTCGAAGCCGACGTAGAGGTTGACGAGGTCTCCGGCCAGGAAGGTGCAGGAGACGCCGGCCACAAGGATGAGGTAGGCGGGGTGGAAGACGCCGACCGGTGCCTGGTCGTCGCGGTCGGCCATGCCCTGCCCCAGTGAGTACACGAGGACGAGCAGGGTGACGGCGCTGGAGACGGTGAGCATCAGGCCGGCGAGCCGGTCGGCGACGAGGGTGATGCCGACCGGCGGTGCGAAGTCGCCGAGGTGCACGCTGAGCGGGCCGTGGCGGTCGGCGGCGACCATGAGGAGGACGGAGAGCACCAGGACCGCGCCGAGCACGGCGAGGCTGATGAAGCGCTGGAGCCGGTGCAGCCGGGGGCCGATGGCCAGCTTCAGGCCCGTGACGCACAGGGGCAGCAGGACGGGGAGCGGGACGAGCGCGTTCACCTGGTTCCTTCCGTGCCGGCGCCGCCCGGGTCGTCGGGCTGGTCGGGCTGGTCGGGCGGCGCGTGGCCGGTGTCCTCGCCGGGGCGGGAGTCGGGCTCGCGGCCGGTCTCCTCGGGGTCGTTGGAGGGCCCGGCGATGCGGGCGGGGGCGGGGCCGGGGCGTCCTGCGGCGTCGGTGGAGCCCAGCTCCCTGCCTTCCCGGTAGTCCTCGGGGTCGGCGCCGAGGATGTCGTTCCAGAGGTTGCCGGAGACGTCGTTGGCGCGGGCCTGGTAGGCGCGCTCCTCACGGACCCGCCTGCGCAGCCGTTTGCGTGCGGCGCGGTAGCGGGCGCGCTGCTCCGGGTCGGCGCCGCCGTCCTCGCGGGCCTCGCGGTAGCGGTCGCGGAGTTCACCGCGCCGGTCGAGGAACTCGGCGCGCAGGGCGACCAGCCGGTCCTCGGTGTCGTCGCTGATCTCGTCGGAGCCGGTGACCTGGTGGCTGCGGTAGGCCATGGCGAGCAGGAACGCGGTGGTGGCGAGGGTGATGACGATCGCGGTCAGGGCGATGGCCTGGGGCAGCGGGTCGGTGACGCGGTTGCGGATGATGTGCGAGTAGAGCAGCGGGGCGTCGCCCGCGCTGCCGGTGGCGGCGAGGACCAGCAGGTTGACGCCGTTGCCGAGGACGACGGCGCCGAGCAGGATCCGGGTCAGGGACCGGGTCAGCAGCAGGACGGCACCGACGGCGTTCAGGACGGCGGCGGTCACCAGCAGGGAGAGGCTCACGGTCATGCGCGGCCCTCCTCCGGGCGCGGGGCGGCCCGTTCGATCTGGCGGTCGATACGGGCGCCGAGGGCCCGCACGATGTCCAGGACCACACCGAGGACGAGGAGGTAGACCCCGCAGTCGAAGAGGACGGCGGTGGACAGGTGGGCGTCGCCCCACAGAGGCAGGTGGCCGTGCCAGGTCCAGCCGTGCAGCACGGTGCCCTCGGCGAGGCCGCCGAGCGCCGTCCCGGTGGACAGGAAGAGGCCGAGGCCGGTGAACAGGCCCGCCTTGAAGCGGACGGCGTCGGCGAGTTCGTGCCGCCCGCCGGCGAGGTAGCGGGCGATGAAGGCGACTCCGGCGGTCAGGCCCGCGACGAATCCGCCGCCCGGCAGGTTCTCCGCGCACAGCAGCAGGTAGACGGAGAGGACGAGGACGGGGTGGAAGATGAGGCGGGCGACCACTTCCAGGACGAGGGAGCGGCGTTCGGGGGCGAGGGTGGCGCTGGCGGCGAGCCAGGTCCGCTCCGGCGCGCCCTCGTCGCCGCTGGGCAGCCCCGCCGACTCGTAGCGGCTCGCCCGCCAGGCGGTGCGCGCTCCGGCGGGCGGGTGGTCGCCGGTGCGCAGCCCGGCGTACGGGTGGTCGCCGGGCAGCGGCAGTACGGGCTGTTCGGCGGCGTCGGTGCGGCGGTGCAGGTAGATGAGGCTGGTGACGCCGATCGCGGCGGCGGCGAGCACCGCCGACTCACCCATGGTGTCCCAGGCCCGCAGGTCGACGAGGATGGTGGCGACGACGTCCTTCAGCCCGTGGTCGGCGGTCTCCTCGACCATCGCGGCTCCCGCGCTGTCGGCCCGGCGGTGCCCCGCCATGATCCACAGGACCACGGCGACGGCGGCGCCGCCCGCGAGCGCCACCGGCATCCGCATGAGGCGCCGCCACCGGCTGAAGTTCTCCTCGAAGTACACCGGCATGCGGCGCAGCACCAGGACGTAGACGATCATCGAGACGGTCTCCACGCAGAACTGGGTCAGCGCGAGGTCGGGGGCCCCCTGCGCGACGAAGAGCAGCGCGGTGCCGTAGCCGGTGAGGCCGGCGAGGACGACGGCCTTCATCCGGCGCCGCACGCCGAGGCACAGCAGGGCCACGGCACAGGTCAGCAGGGCGACACCGGCCTGGGCCGGGTGGTCCCACAGCCGGGGGGCGGGGACGTCGGTCCAGGGTTCGTCGGCGACGAGTACGGCGATCTGCCCGGCGAGGACCACGCTCATCGTCGTCACGAGGTACGCGGGCAGCGAGCCGCGCTGGACGAGTCCGGTGCACTGCAGGGCGGTGCGCTCCAGGGCGAGCAGCATCCCGCCGAAGACCCGGTCGGCGGAGCGCCAGGCGAGCGCGTGGCCGGCCCGCAGGACGGGGCCCGAGGCGAGGAACAGCAGGATGCCGCCCGCCCAGGCCGCGGCGGACAGGCCGAGGGCGAGCCCCGCCCCGTGCCACAGCGCGAGGTGGTACGGGTGGGCGGGCTCGGGGAACTGCGCGGCGTAGGTGCCCAGGAGTCCCTGGAGCCACGGCACACCGGGGCCGAGGACGAGGCAGGCCAGGGCCAGCACGGCGGGCGGCGCGAGGAAGGCCGCCGGCACGTGGTGCGCGTCGGTGTCGGGGACGCCGGGTTTGCGGGCGAAGGCGCCCCACAGGTGGCGCAGGGTGTAGGCGGTGGTCAGCGCCGAGCCGACGACGGTCGCGGCCAGCGCCCACCGGTCGGCGGTGCCTCCGTCCAGGAGCGCCTGGAAGGCGGCCTCCTTGGCGGCGAAGCCGAGCAGCGGCGGTACCGCGGCCATGGACGCGCCGGCGAGCACCGCGACGGCGCACACGGCGGGCAGCCTGCGTCCGAGCCCGGAGAGCTTGCGCAGGTCGCGGGTGCCGGTGGCGTGGTCGACGATGCCGGTGACCAGGAAGAGCGGTGCCTTGAACAGGGCGTGCCCGAGGATCATGGCGGTCGCGGCGAGGCCGGTGTCGTGGCCGCCCGCGCCCGCGAGGACGGTGAGGAAGCCGAGCTGGCTGACGGTGCCGTAGGCGAGGACGAGTTTCAGGTCGTTCATCCTGAGCGCCCGCCAGCCGCCCAGCAGCATCGTCACCGAGCCGAGCACGAGCAGGAGCGGGCGCCAGGGCGTGATCTCGGCGAAGGCGGGGGCGAGCCGGGCCACGAGGTAGACGCCGGCCTTGACCATCGCGGCGGCGTGCAGATAGGCGCTGACGGGGGTGGGGGCTGCCATGGCGTTGGGCAGCCAGAGGCTGAAGGGCCAGATCGCGGACTTGGAGAGGGCGCCGACGAGGATCAGCACGACGGCCGTGGACAGCGCCGCCGACGGGGGCGGCGGGTCGGCGAGGATCGCCGAGATGCGGTACGTGCCCGCCTCGTGGCCCAGGAGCAGGAAGCCGACGAGCATGGTCAGTCCGCCGAGCGCGGTGACCGTGAGGGCCTGCAGGGCGCTGCGCCGGTTCCGCTTGTGGTCGCTGGTCTGGCCGATCAGCAGGTAGGAGAAGACGGTCGTCAGTTCCCAGAAGATGTAGAGCAGGACGAGGTCGTCGGCGAGGACGAGCCCGAGCATGGCCCCGGCGAAGGCGAGGAGGTTGCCGGCGAACCGGCCGAGCTGCCGCGAG
This sequence comes from Streptomyces mayonensis, assembly GCF_018982965.1. Classification (GTDB taxonomy): domain Bacteria; phylum Actinomycetota; class Actinomycetes; order Streptomycetales; family Streptomycetaceae; genus Streptomyces; species Streptomyces mayonensis. The sequence continues at coordinate 26,756 of NZ_JACBYP010000066.1, forward strand.
CGGTCGTCGAAGTAGGAGGCGCAGTAGACCAGGACGAGGGTGCCGACGCCCGCCGCGAGCAGCACCATGAGTTCGGCGAGGGCGTCCAGTCTCAGGGCCCAGTCCACGTGGTAGGCGGGCAGCCAGCGCCACTCGGTGGTGTCCGCGCCGCCCGCGGCCGTCGTGCTCCACCGGGTGCCGGCCCAGACGGCCGCCGCGGCGGGCGGCAGGGCCAGCACGAGGAAGGCGCGGGTCCCCCACCGTCGCACCAGCGGCGCGGCGAACGGCGCGAGTGCGAAGTGGCAGAGGATGAGCGCGGTCATGCGGGTCCGCGGGCGGACGCTCGGGAAAGGGCTCGGCAGGCGGGAGGACAGGACACCCGACAGTGATATATCGGGCATCCCGCCTGGGCGCCGAGGCACGCCGCACCACCCACGACGCCACCGGACCGGCCCCGGGACGTCCCGGGGACGCCGCGACGGACGGACCGAGGGGCGGTTCCATGTCTCACACGCCGGAACCGCCCCTCGCCCCGCAGCTGTCGAGTCGGGACGGCCCGGTCGGGACGACAGGGCGTGAGCCCGCAGCCGTCCCGAGCGCCCTCGGGATCCGTCGGCTCCGGCTCTCGGTTCGCGTCGGTTCCGGCACCGAATCGGCCGGCGCCGGACCGCGGGCTCAGGGGGTGCGGGTCATGTCGGCCTCCGGCTGGGGGCCGGACACGGGGGAAGCCGTTCCACGCTGGAGGTCGGCCTCGATCTCCTCCAACCGCTTGCCCCGGGTCTCGGGCATGCGGCGGGCGAGAAAGACGAATCCGAGTGCGCCGAGGACGGCGTAGGCGAAGAACAGGCCGCTCGGGGTGATGGCCTGGATCGTCGTCAGTACCGTGACCGAGATCAGCAGATTGAGCACCCAGTGCGTGGCAAGCCCGAAGGATCCGGCCTTGCCCCGCACCGCCGTGGGAAAGACTTCGCTGTTCACCAGCCACATCGCGATGCCCAGGCTGGCGGAGAAGGCGGCTTCGTAGGCCATCAGCGCCAGTACGAGCAGGATCCTGCTGACGCCGGTGAGGTCGGTGGCGGCGTACAGGGTGCCGATGGCGACCAGGGCGGCGACGGTGACGCCCGTCCCGGTCAGCAGCAGGGGACGACGGCCGACCCGGTCGACCAGCAGGTACCCGAGGAAGGTGAAGGAGACGTTGGCCACGCCGATGCCGACGGAGGAGAGGATGGCGGCGGAATCGCCGAAGCCGGCCCGGGTCAGGAGGGTGGGCGTGTAGTAGGTGACGGCGTTCACGCCGACCAACTGGTTGATCGCCGCCACGCCGACACCGAGGACGATGCCCGGGCGGAACCGTTTACCGAGGACGTCCCGGTAGGAGAAGCGCTGTTCCTCGGCCATCGACTCGGCGATCTCGGCCAGTTCCCTCTCGACCTCCGCCGGTGTGTGGTGCCGGGCGAGGAGGCGGCGCGCCTCGTCGGTCCGCCCCCGCGTGAGCAGCCAGCGCGGGCTCTCCCCCAGCCGGACCAGCCCGATGAGCATACCGATGGCGGGCACGGTGGCGATGGCGAGCATCCAGCGCCAGGCACCGGAGTCGGAGAGTAGGTAGCCGACGAAGTACGAGCTGAGGATGCCGGTACTGATCATCAGCTGGTTGACGGACACCAGCCGCCCGCGCAGCCGGGCCGGGGCGATCTCGGCGATGTAGGCCGGGACCGCGACAGAGGAACAGCCGATGGCCAGACCCAGCAGCACCCGGGCACCGACCAGCTCGATCACGGAGATCGAGACGGCCGAGACGGCGGCGCCGACGATGAAGACGGCAGCAGTGGTGATCAGTGTCCGTTTGCGGCCGATGCGGTCCATCAGGCTGCCGCCCGCGGCGACTCCGACGATCGCGCCGACCAGCAGGGAGGCGACGACGATCTGCTGCGCCTGGTCGCCGAGGTCGAACTGGGGACTGATGTAGAGCAGCGCGGCGGAGATGATGCCGGTGTCGTAGCCGAAGAGCAGGCCGCCCAGGGCGGCGACGAGCGTGGGGCCGACCGCGGGCGAACGCGCGGGCCGTGTGCCCGTCGGGTGCGGATGCGTGGAACGTGCCATGTGGTCTGTCTCCGATCCAGCACGCCGGCACGAGCCGTGCCTGACCACGGCGTCGGTCGACAGTGACTGCGGCGTGCGCTGGGGTGGATGATCTGGTGCGCCGGCGGGAAAGCCGGCTGCTGAGTCCTCAGCGAGAAACACACACCGAACACGGACCAGCCATCCTCATGGACTCCTGTGTTCGGTCGATCGAGCCTCCGGCTCCCTGACGCGGCTGCACCGTGAGCCGTGCCCGGGAGACCCTCACAGGCGTACGGTCCGGCGCTCGCGGGTCGCCGGTGCGCGTGGGGCGGCGGCCGTGACCGGCCCGGGGCGCGGTGCACCGCGCTTCAAGCGGCGCCCGGGCGCCGGGGGGCGACACGGCCGTCCGTGACTCCCGTGCGGGCGTCTCGCCGGCGTCCGCTCAGTTCCGCCCCGGCCGGGGGCGTCCGGGCCCACGGCGCGGCGCGGGAGACGGGAGGGGAGATCCGGGGCACACACAGGAGTCCTCCACGGTGAGGAATGGTGCGGTCAGAAGCGGAGAGAGCGTGACTCCGGTGTCATCCTGAGTTCATGACACCGGTGACGTCAACACTTGACGAGAGAGCGGATCGGACCGTACGGTGCCGGGCTGTCCCCGCTCTCACCAGCGGCCGACGATCGAGCACGGCCCGCTCTACCGGGGGTCAGCCGTCGAGCACCGCCTTGAGCTCGCGCAGTCGCGGAAGCGCACGGTTGGTCAGCAGCTTTTCCCGCGCGCCGGCGGTGATCGAGAGGCTGTCCTTCCACAGCGACCGGCCCGCCATCGCGCCGCTCGCCCCATTGGCAACGGCGGTGCCCACCTGGCCCACGAAGGTCTCGTGGTCCACCCCGGCCGACAGCACCGCCCACGGCACGCCGGCGGCGGCTTCGGTCACCGCCGCGCAGGCATCGGCCGACCCCGGGTACTGCAGCTTGAGCACCTTCGCCCCGCACTCGACTGCGAGTTTGGCCCCGTCCGCGACCAGCGTGGGGAACGCGGCCGCGTACTCCTCCTCGGACTCGCCCTCGAGCCGGTAGGTCAGCAGCTCGACGATGAGAAGGAGGCCCTCCTGCGAGCACTCCCTCACGAGATCGCGGATTTGCTTCGCGACCTCGGAGTCCGCCTGCTGCCTGTCAGGGCGGGTGTAGAACAGCATCTTGGCGACGTCGCCGCCCAGCTCCCGGACCCGGCGCGGCGTCACGCCGGGAACGAAGCGGGTGTGCCGCAGGCCGCCGAGGGTCTCGAAGCCGGAGGCGTCCATCCCCACGACGAGTGCGGTGTCGCGGGCCAGCACACCGTCGTCGACGACGTCCGGCAGCGCGGTCTCTGGATCGAGCAGGATCGCCTCGGCGTGATTGGCGAGGTGTCGGACCAGGTCGGCCTTGGCCTCGGCGAGCTCGGCGCGGCTGATGCCGTCCGGGCCGTTCGGCGCGTCGGCCATGACTGCCTTCATCCCGTTGCGCTGATCGGCGGCGACGATCAGCATGCGGCCGCCCGGGGTGGAGATCGCGGACAGGCCGCGGCGTTCGGGCGTGGTCAGCGTGTTCACAGTATTTCTCCTGGCTACTGGATCGATGTTTCGCCGGCTCAGCGGGCCGGTGTGGGAAGCAGGCGGACCGCGGTCCTCGCGGCTCCGAAGGCGGTCTCCTGAGTGCGCGTCGAGACCGTCAGACGGGGCAGGACCACCGCCCTGGCCCGGCGGACGCTATCCATGCCGGCCCAGCCGCCCGTCAGGGTGGCCGAGCGGGCGCTCGGGAGCTCCTGGTCCATCGCGGAGATCAGCTGCTTGATCTCGTCGTTGCTGTGGCGCAGCACCGCACCGAACAACTCGGCGGGACCGATGCCGTCGGTCCGTACGGCGAGGCCGAGCACGCCGTCGTCGTTGCGGGCGCCGGAGACCGTCAGCCCGTCCGCGGGCAGCGTTCCCTCGTAGGGCAGCTCCAGCACGGCGGCGTCGAGCCGGTCCCGGCCGGCCCGGTCGGTGATCCCGCAGGTCTGCAGGACCCTCCGCAGCAGCAGCCCGGTCTTGACGCCGGCCACGAGCACGTGTTTGCCCGGCACCACGTGGCGCACCTCGTTGATCAGGCTCCCGGCCAGCCGGGTCCGTGCGGCGTAGCCGAGGGGTTCGTCCATCACCCGCAGCAGGACCTCGGCCGTGCCCATCGAGACGTGGTAGTGGTCGGCGTCGAGCGGCCCGTCGGCCTCGGCGGCGACCAGGTGGTCATGCCCGGCAACGGTGATCCGGGCGCCGGCCACGCAGTCGCCGAACCGGTCGCCGACCGCACCGAGGTCGGTGCCCGCCGGCTCCAGTGGCGCGAGCAGACCACGGTCCGCGCCCAATTCGTCGAGCATCGCGCCCCACGCCTCGCCGCTGTCCTGATCGAGCAGTCCGGTGCGTGAGGTCAGTGACAGCTCGGCGGTCTGCCGGCCGCCGAGGACTGTGGCGACGAACTCCGGCAGGTTGAGCCATCGGTGTCCGGCCAGACGCAGTCCGCCGTCGCGCAGGTGGGCGAGCTTGGCCGCCGACACCTGGGCGCCGAGCGGCAGACCAGTGCGTCCGGCGAAGTTCTCGCGGATTTCCGCGGCGAAGCCCATGACCTGTTCCTCGCCGCGCGGGTCGAACCAGGCGAACGCCGGCGCGACCGCGACACCTTCCGGATCCAGCAGCACACCGCTCTCGCCCATTCCGGACACCGCGACCGCTTCGATCGGCCGGTCGGTCACCGCGGCCGTCCGGGCAGTGGCACCGGCCACCAGCCGGTGCACCGCGTTGACCAGCCGGTCCACCGGGAGGTCGGTCGTACCGCCGGGGCCGGGCCGCCACGGCGTCGGGACCTCCTCAAGGGCGACCTCGGTCCCCTCCTCGTCGAGAACCAACAGCTTGAATGCCGTGCTGCCCAGGTCGATGCCTGCCACGAGCCGGCCTCCCATGGGCCCGCCTCCTCCCGGATCTACCCCGATGACTTCGGTGACATGGCGAGCCGTGACACCGGTGACTTGCGCCGCTAGGATCAACAGCATGACGACGGATTGTCAAGGAGACCGACTGCTCGTGATCGCCGTTTCGGGTGTCGCCGGGAGCGGCAAGACCACCCTCGGCCGGGCCTTGGCCAAGGAGCTCCGGCTGCCGCTGCTCGATCTCGACACGCTGACCGTGCCCCTGCTCGACCAGCTGCACGGCACCCTCTTCGGCGATCACTGGCTGGCGCCGGCGCACGCGCCGGCCGTCCGCCCCGCTCGCTACTCGGTCCTGCGCGCCACCGCGTCGGAAGTCGTCGCGACGGCGGGTGGCGCGGTGCTCGTTGCCCCGTTCACGGCCGAACTCACCGGGGGCCGGGCCTGGACGGACCTCCTGGACGCGGTTGCTCCGGCGGAGCTGCGCATGGTCAACCTGCGTGGTTCCGCGAAGCTGTTCGCGCGGCGCCGGGCCGAGCGGTCCGAACCCCGTGACCAGCACCGCGCGGACACTGGACCGGCCGCTTCGCCGGCCGTGCCGCATCTCTCGATCAATGCCCGGCTCACACCCGGCCAGCAGCGATTCCGAGTGCTGCGCGCCCTCGGCAGGCGCACTCCGTTGGACCTCGACTCCCCCGTTTTCGCTCGCTCCTTCGACGCCGTGCTCTTCGATCTGGACGGCGTCCTGGCCGACTCGACGGCGTCGGTGTTGCGCAGCTGGGACCAGTTCGCGGACGAAATGAGCCTTCCCGCGGCTGTGGTGGAGAGCAACCACGGCCGCCCGGCGCGACCGCTCGTGCAGCGACTTCTGCCGGCCGATCAGGTCGATGACGGGTTGCGTCGAATAGAGGACATCGAAGCCGCCGACGTCTTGAGCATCGAACCGGTCCCCGGGGCAGGGGATTTCATCTCCCGATTGCCCGATGGGCGCCGAGCCGTTGTCACCTCCGGAACTCGACGCATCGCCACGGCCCGGCTGGCCGCAGCGGGTATCGCCGCGCCGCCCGTCCTGGTCAGCGCTGACGACGTACGGTGCGGCAAGCCCGATCCTGAGCCCTATGTCTCCGCGGCGGCGCGGCTCGGCGTCGCTCCAGCCCGGTGCCTGGTCGTGGAGGACGCTCCGGCCGGAGTCGAGGCGGCCCGGGCGGCAGGATGCGGTGTCATCGGCGTGCTCGGCACTGTCGAACCAAGTGACTTGTCGGGCGCCGACCTCCTCGTGGACGGCCTGGACCGGCTGCGGGTCGACCACACCCCAGCCGGACTGCGTCTCGCTGCGGTCGACCAGCCGGCGGCAGCGGGAGGCTGACCTCTCCCCACGTCCCCATCAGGGTCAGCCCGGCACCGGTCGGACCTGCCACACGGCAGGCGCGCCTCCACCCCGGTCGGAACACGGTCCGACCCGTGCGCGCATGCTTCCGAGTCCGGGGGAAGCCCAAGCACGGAAGCCGGCCCGCAAGGGATTGCCCAGCCGAGTCACCGAAAACCTGCTCCGTCGGTCCCCGAGGTCCCCCGGTGCGCCGACTGTGGCCGCGGCGTGCACCGCCGTGGCCGGTATCAGTCAGTCCGGCGGGCGGCACTGGCCGCGCTCGACCAGTCGTACCGGCAGCACCGTCCGGCGGCGGAACCGGCGCTTCGGGTGGGCGAGCCGGTCGAACACCCGGCGTGCGGCGTGCTCACCGAGCAGCGTCGGGTCCTGGTCGATCACCGTCATCGCCGGCGTGATCATGTCTGCCATCGGGAAATCACCGAATCCGACTACGGCGAACCGCTGATCCCGCAGGGCGGGGACCAGCGCCATACTGCTGCGCGCGTTCGAGGACACGACCGCCGTCGGCGGTTCATCGAGCGCGGCAAGCCCGGCGACGATGTCGGCCGAACTGTCCCGGTCCAGGGCGCCGAATACGACGTAGCCCTCCCGTTCGGGCAGACCGCGGTCGCTCAGCGTCCCGCGGTAGCCGAGTAGGCGGTTGCGGCTGGTCGGCACGTCCGGGCGATCACCGATGAACGCGATCCTGCTGTGCCCGTGATCGATCAGGTACTCCACTGCCAGCCGCGTGCCGCCCTCGTCGTCCTCCAGGAAGGAGTCGGCCCTCACTCCTGTCGGGCCCCGGTCGACGAACACGATCGGCAGACGGTCGCACCAGCGCTTGAGGTACGAGTTGTCGGTGGACACCGGCGCGATGACCAGCCCGCTGAGCGACTGGCCCAGCAGACGGTCGACGACCTCGCGCTCGCGCTGGACGTTGTCACCCACACTGGTCACAACGGTGGACATGCCGTTCTCGATCGCCACCTGGTTCACCGACTCGGCGACCGCCGCGAAGAACGGGTCGAGCAGGTCGGGCACCACGACCCCGACCACCGGTGCGCGCCCCTTGCGGAAAGTAGTCGGAACCGAGTTCGGCACGTAGTTGAGCTCACGCAGTGCCGCCTCGACCCGGATCCGCGTCTCGGGGAGAACGTGCACGTCGTCGTTGAACACACGCGACACCGTCTTGGCGCTGACTCCGGCGCGGGCGGCGACATCTCGCATGGTGGTCATGGATGCTGGCGGGCCTTCCAAAGAGAGAGACGGCGACTGATACGACAACCGGGACGCATGGTCCGGCAAGGGTGCCTCATCGGGCAGCATTGCCACCGTCCGCCGTGCAGCCCGAGCACCTCCCACCGTTGCTGCCGAAGCTGTCGCCGGCCGACAGGACGATCGAGCCCGTGATGTGCTTGAGGACGACGCAGCGGCCGAACGGCGCACCGGCCCGGATCCACCTGATCACGGCTCCTCCACGCACTTTGTCCTCCGGCGAGCACGGTAGGGCCTGCCGGGACCATGAGGGTCAGCGGCCCGGCGCTACTGTAGACGTCGGGAACCGGCAAGTCCAACAAACATGACATCGGTGACACCCTTGGACCTCGCGCCGCTTGGTCACGGCTGGCGCAGGAGAAGAAGCAGCGGATCCCGGCGGCGGGTCCGGCCTGATCGTAGGTCGGTCAGAAGTCCGTGTCGCCGCGACCTCCGGCACACAGGCCTGACCCGTCCGTCGACGCAGGCGTCCGGACCTCGGATCAAGAACTGCCCCACAAGTAGCCCCAAGCCTGCTCGAGGGCGAGTTCTGAGGACCTTCCGAAGCCTCCTGACCCGCGGATCCCGCAAGCCGGGACGACAGGGTCCCGAGCTTCGACTTCTTGACCCTCAAGAGCAAGCTTGACCCTCAAGGGCAAGGAAGACCCTGCAAACCACTGGAAACCACAGTGCACCCACGTGCGGCACCAGGCATGCCGTGCACACCGTGTGATACCCAAATGGCCACCGGAATCAGGGCTTCGGCACTCCAGCCGTAGATCGTGATCTCCATGTGGTGACTGCTGTCCTGCGTCACCAGCGGGCGATGAGCGTCTCCTTTGCGTCCCGGTCGCGGTACAGCCAGCTGGTCCCCGGCGCTATGGCTCCGGTCAGGTAGCCGACGATGGGCTCCCGCTGTGTCGCGCTGTCCAGTTCACCAAGCAGTATCAGGGCGTCGGGCAGGGCGCAGAACTCGGCTTGTTCGATGTCGTCGTCCTGCGGTGTGAACTCCCCTGCCCACTCGTCGATCTCGAAGGCAGTGGCCAAGGCCGAGGGGTGTTGCTCGGAGTCGATGTTCATGAACAATGCGGACCGCACCGGGTCGCCGACCAGCAGCCCGGTCTCTTCTCGCAGCTCACGCCGGAGAGCCTCGTGCAGGAGCTCGCCGTCCTCGCCCCCGCCACCGGGCGGCGACCAAAGCATCTCGCCGTCGGTGCCGAGACTCTCTCGCACGAGCAGGATCTCGTCGTCTCGACGGATGATGCCGATGCCCAGCTGCACCCGAGGCCCGGGAGCCTTCGCATTCGCAACTGCCATGCCGCAAACCGTACGTGACGGCCGAATCGCCAGTGAGCTGGGCCGCCGCAGAGAGAGGCGCGACCACCGTTGATCACCGTCTGCTGCGCGGACTGACGAAGAGACGGTGGCCGAAGGTCACAGCACAGACCGCGGTCGGTGGCGGGCGGCCTTCGAGGTCACCATGGGCCGGATTGCGAGCCGGTTTGCCCGGGGCGAGCCCCGGCTGCGAGCCGGACGGTTGGTTCTGGGTCTGCTGTCGGATTTGCCGCGCAAGACCTGCTGGACGATCACGCAATGGGCTCGGCCGGGCTCGGGACGGGTTCCGTAGAACGAGGAGGCGCCTGCGGACGCGGGGGCGCCCACATCATCAACCGTCCTGATCATCCACCGCAGACACGTCGGACGGGTGCACGTCGATTATCGGCTCGCCGTGACGGTTGCCGCGACCACTCAGAACCGATCCGCTGAGATCAGCGGACTCCTCAGCCACCTCGCAGAACAGGCAGCGCCGAGTCCGTCGCCCGGCCCATCAGCCGGCAGCAGGCCGACACGGCCGTACGACTCCTCAACCAGACACTGTCCAGACTGCGCAGACTGCCGGAACTGCTGGAGGAGATGACGGAGCCCACCTGAGTTTGTTCCGCTTGCCAGACAGCGTGGTGGTCAGGCCGCCGGATGCTACGCCAGCACCGCCCGCTCAGCTCCGCGAAAGGCCTCACTGCTCGGGCATTCGAAGTCCCGCCCCGCCCTGATCAACGAACTGAGGGGTGTGTCCCGTCCACGACGACCCGTCATCGTGATGATCTGGCCACCACGCTCGAGGCAGGCGACGCGTAGGCGTGCCAACTCTCATCGTTCCTGGCGCCGTGGCGAACTGGGCGTTCCGCGTGCATCACCACAAGCACCGCATCGGAAGGGCCGTTTCAGATATCCTCTGAAACGGCCCCTGACCTGCGACTTCGTAAAGTCGGGACGACAGGATTTGAACCTGCGACCCCTTGACCCCCAGTCAAGTGCGCTACCAAGCTGCGCCACGTCCCGTTGCCCGTTTGACCTGGGGTTTCCCCCGGTTGAACGCGCAGGAAAACCATACCGCACTCGGGCCAGTGATCGCGCACCGCTTTCCGGGCGGGGCTCGGCCGGTACCGGTCGGCCGGTGCCCTTCGGCCGGTGTCAGCGCTCGCGCGTGCGGGACGGCTCCGGCGCGGCCGCGGGCCGGGCGGGGCCTGCCGTGTCTGCCGTGTCTGCCGCAGCCGACGTCTCCGTTCCCGGCACCGTCCGTGCCGTCGTCGCAGTCCCCGCCGTCGGTGCCGCTCCCGGGTCGACCCGGACCAGTCCGCGCACCGCGGGTATCAGGAGCAGGGCCGCGCACACGGCGAAGCTGGTCGCACCGGCGACGAGCAGGACGTGGTCGGCGCCGAGGGCCGCGGCGGCGGGTCCGGCGAGGGCCTGGCCCACGGGCATCATCGCTAGGGAGCCCGCCACGTCGTAGGCGTGGATGCGGTTGAGGACGTCGGGCGGAACCTGGGTCTGAACGCTGGTGGCCCACATCACGCCCCAGAAGGACATCCCGGCCCCGGCGACGGCGGCCCCGGCCGCCATGGCGGGCACGTCGAGCCCGGCTCCGACGCTCGCCGGGAAGGCGGCGAAGCCGACGAGGGCGATCGCACCGGCGCGGAGCATCCGGCGCGGCCGCAGCCGCAGCGCGAGGAGGCCTCCGACGACGGTGCCGGCGCCCAGGGCGGAGTTGACCAGGCCGTAGGCGCGGGCGCCGTGCTCCTGCACCACCTCGGCGGCCACCAGCGGAACGGTCGGCCCCCAGACGGCGATCATGTACACGCACCAGACGGCGATGACACTCCACAGCCACCGCCTCGCGCGGAACTCCCGCCACCCCTGGACCAGGTCGGCCCGGAAGGCCCGGCCCCCGCGGCCGGAGACCGCCCGGCTGCCCGGCACGGGCGGGGGCAGCCGGAGCAGCAGCAGGCACAGGGCGCTGATCGCGTAGGTGGTGGCGTGGGCGGCGAAGACCCCGCCGGGCGAGGCGAAGCCCACCAGGAGACCGGCGACTGCGGGACCGGCGAGCTGGGCGGCGGACTCGGCGACGCGTATCGCGCCGTTGGCGCCCTGGACGTCGGAGGCGAGCCGGGGCACGGTGCTGGCGACGCCGGGCTGGAAGACGGCGCCCGCGACGCCGTTGACGAACCCGATGGCGCAGATCTGCCAGAGCACGACGTGACCGGAGAAGAACAGCCCGGCGGCCAGGGCCTGGGTGCCGAGCCGCGCCAGGTCGGCGCCGATCATCAGCCTGCGGGTGCTGAAGCGGTCGGCGAGGACTCCCCCGAAGACGACCAGGCCGGCGAAGGCGGCGGCCGTGGCGGCCATGGCGAGGCCGACCGCGCCCGCTCCGTACCCGTGCTGGAGCAGTCCTGCGGCGAGGGCGACGGGGAGCATCGTGTCGCCCAGCCGGGCCACGGCACGGGCGGTGAAGAACAGCCCGAAGTCCCGCGACCACACGGTCCGTCCGGCCCTCGCCTTCGCCCGCGTGGGCCGCGCCCCTGTCCCGCCCATCCCGTGCTCCCCCTCCCCGGCCGCCCCGGCCTCCCCGCCGGTCATGCTCACCCGTTCCCCGGGCCCGCTCCCCCGGCCTCCCCGGCGCGCCCGCAGCGTGCTCTGCCGCCCCGTGCCGCACCATACGTCCGACAGCGGGGCTCTCTCCGGGTCCCGGCCGTCACGCACGTCTTCGGATCATGCCACGCGGCACTGACAGCGCCCGAGGGGTTTTCACCCCCCGGCGGGCAGCCCCAGCCGGGGGTGTGCCTCCAGCAGCCGGGCCGGGGCCGCCTGCCGCCAGGAGTCGGCGAGGATGTCGCGCAGTTCCTCCTCGCCCTCCAGGGCGGCGAGCCGGGCCCGCACCCAGGCGAACTGGGCCTCGTGCCCGGCGATCCAGAACTTCTCCGGTTCGGCCAGCACCAGTTCGTCGCGCTCCTCCTTCGGGCAGCGCACCGCGAGGGAGGTCTCGTCCTCGGGCAGGGTGGCGAACATCTTGCCCGCGACCCGGAACGTGGGCATGCTCCAGGCGGTCTTCTCCGCCGTCTCCGGCAGGGACAGGGCGATACGGCGTACGTCTTCTGCGTCCGGCATGTCAGGCACGGTAGCCGCAGCCACTGACAGTCACCCGGCGGCCGGGGGCGCACCGGGATGCCTGCAGGGCAGCGGGACGCCCCCGGCCGCCGGGCCTCACGCGCGGGCCGCCTCGCCGAGTGCGTCGAGGACCGGGCGGATCAGCGGGTGCGCCTCGGCCCCGCGGCGCACGGCGGCGAACACGCGGCGGGTGGGGGCCACTCCGTCGACCGGGCGGACCACCACACCGGTGAGGTCGGTGCCGTGCAGCGCCGAGCGCGGGACGAGCGCCACGCCGGCGTCGGCAGCGGCGAGCGAGACCACCGCGCGGAAGTCGTCCGAGGAGTGCTCCAGGCGGGGCTGGAACCCGGCGCTCTCGCAGGCCAGCACGACCACGTCGTGGCACGGGTTGCCGGGGTAGGGCCCGATCCAGGGGTCCTTGGCCAGTTCCGCGAGCGGCACCTCGTCGGCGTCGGCGAGGCGGTGGGCGACCGGGACGACGGCGTCGAAGGGCTCGGCGTACAGCGGGAGGTGGGTCAGGCGGGGGTCGTCGGCGGGCGGCGCGCCGCGGTACTCGACGGCCACGGCGACGTCGACCTGCCGGTCGAGGAGCATGGGGAGGCTGGCGTCGCCCTCGGCGTCGCGGACGCGCAGGCGGATGCCGGGGGCCGCGAGGGCCAGCCGGGACAGGGCGGGCGCCACCACCAGGTTGATGCCGGTCGCGAAGGAGGCGACCGTGACCGTGCCGGCCTCGCCCGAGTCGTACGCGGCCAGTTCGGCCTCGGCCCGCTCCAGCTGGGCCAGGACGGCGTGGGTGTGGCTGAGCAGGATCTCGCCGGCCGGGGTCAGCCGTACGCCCTTGGCGCCGCGCTCGACCAGGCGGTGGCCGGTCTCCTGTTCCAGGGCGGCGAGCTGCTGGGAGACCGCCGAGGGGGTGAGGTACAGCGCGGCGGCAGCGGCCGTCACGGTGCGGTGGTCCGCCACCGCCCGGAGGATGTGCAGCCGCCGCGCTTCGATCACGAGTCCGATTCTCTCAGGTCGGCGGGGTCGCTCAGGCGGCGAGCTGCGCCCGCGCCGCCACGAAGGCGTCCACCGCGCGGTGCACGTCGTCGGTGGAGTGGGCGGCGGACAGCTGCACGCGGATGCGGGCCCGGTCCTGCGGGACGACCGGGTAGGAGAAGCCGATCACGTACACGCCGCGCTCCAGGAGCAGCTCCGCCATGCGGCCCGCCTCCGACGCGTCACCGATCATGACGGGCGCGATGGGGTGGTCGCCGGGGAGGATGTCGAAGCCCTCCTCGGTCATCCGGCGCCGGAACAGGGCGGTGTTCTCGGCGAGCCGCACGCGCAGGTCGTCGGCCGACTCCAGCAGGTCGAGCACCTTGAGCGAGGCGGCGGCGATCACCGGGGCGAGCGTGTTGGAGAAGAGGTAGGGCCGGGAGCGCTGCCGGAGCAGCGCGACGATCTCCGCGCGGGCGGCGACGTAGCCGCCGGAGGCACCGCCGAGCGCCTTGCCGAGGGTGCCGGTGACGATGTCGACGCGGTCCATGACGCCGTGCAGCTCGGGGGTGCCGCGTCCGCCGGGGCCGACGAAGCCGACGGCGTGCGAGTCGTCGACCATGACCATGGCGCCGTAGCGGTCGGCGAGGTCGCAGATGTCGGCGAGCGGGGCGACGTAGCCGTCCATGGAGAAGACGCCGTCGGTGACGATCAGCTTGCGGCGGGCGTCGCCGGCCGCCTTCAGCTGCGCCTCCAGGTCGGCCGTGTCGCGGTTGGCGTACCGCAGCCGCCTGGCCTTGGAGAGCCGGATGCCGTCGATGATCGAGGCGTGGTTGAGGGCGTCGGAGATCACCGCGTCCTCGGGGCCGAGGAGGGTCTCGAAGACGCCGCCGTTGGCGTCGAAGCAGGAGGAGTAGAGGATCGTGTCCTCCTGGCCGAGGAACGACGAGAGCCGGGCCTCCAGCTCCTTGTGCACCTCCTGCGTGCCGCAGATGAAGCGGACGGAGGCCATGCCGTAGCCCCAGCGGTCCAGCGCCTCGTGGGCGGCGGCGAGGACGCCCGGGTGGTCGGCGAGGCCGAGGTAGTTGTTGGCGCAGAAGTTGAGGACCTCGCCGGGGCGGCCGCCGGCGGTGACGGCGACGGTCGCGGACTGCGGGGTGCCGATCACGCGCTCGGGCTTGTGCAGGCCGGCGGCGCGGATCTCGTCGAGGGTGGCGCGCAGGTCGTCGCGCACGGAGTCGAACATCTCAGGAGCTCCTGGGAAGCAGGGGACCAAGGGACTTGGCAGCAAGGGACTTGGCGAAGCAGGGGATGTGGCGAAGCAGGGGATGCGGGGAGCAGGAGGTTCGGGAAGCAGGGACTTACGCGGTCCAGTCGAGGACGACCTTGCCGCCGCGGCCGCTCGCGGCGTCGGCGAAGGCGGCCTCGAAGTCGCGGTGGGAGTAGCGGCCGGTGACGACCGGGGCGAGGTCGAGGCCGCCTTCGAGCAGCACCGACATGGCGTACCAGGTCTCGAACATCTCGCGGCCGTAGATGCCCTTGACGGTGATCATCGAGGTGACGATCCGGGCCCAGTCGACGGGGAACTCCTCGGTCGGCAGGCCGAGCATCGCGATCCGGCCGCCGTGCGTCATGTTGGCGATCATGTCGCGCAGGGCCTCGGGGCGGCCGGACATCTCCAGGCCGACGTCGAAGCCCTCGCGCAGCCCGAGGTCGCGCTGGCCGTCGGCGACGGTCGCGTCCGAGACGTTCAGGGCGAGGCTGACGCCGACCTTGCGGGCGAGGTCCAGGCGGTCCTCGCTCACGTCGGTGATCACGACGTTGCGGGCGCCCGCGTGCCGGGCCACCGCGGCGGCCATCAGGCCGATCGGACCGGCGCCGGTGATGAGGACGTCCTCGCCGACCAGCGGGAAGGACAGGGCGGTGTGCACGGCGTTGCCGAACGGGTCGAAGATCGCGGCGACGTCGAGGTCGACGGGGACGCGGTGCACCCAGACGTTGGTGGCGGGCAGGGCGACGTACTCGGCGAACGCCCCGTCCCGGCCGACGCCGAGTCCGACGGTGGCGCGGCACAGGTGGCGCCGCCCGGCCAGGCAGTTGCGGCACTTGCCGCAGACCAGGTGGCCCTCGCCGCTGACCAGGTCGCCGGCCGTGATGTCGGTGACGTCGCGGCCGGTGCCGACGACCTCGCCGACGAACTCGTGCCCGACGACGAGCGGGGTGCGGACGGCCTGCCGGGCCCACCCGTCCCAGGCCCGGATGTGCAGGTCGGTGCCGCAGATTCCGGTGCGCAGCACCTTGATGAGCACGTCGCCGGGTCCGACGGCGGGCTCGGGGACGTCCGCGAGCCGGAGCCCGGGCTCCGCCTTCTCCTTGACCAGCGCCTTCAACTGAGCGGCTCCTGACGGTGGGGTTCCGGCGACGGGCATGCCGAAGCGGCCCGCGTCCGGGGTGGGGAGGGTGATCGCACAGGAATCTGCCGTACGGCACCGCCCCGGGTCCATCGAGCCTTTCTTAACCCTGGTCGCAGGTTTCCTTCACACCGTGCGGGGGCCGTCCGGGCAGGGGCCGTCCGGGCTCACAGGGGGAGCCCGTCCTCCGCGCTGCGCTCGATGCGCCGTACGAGGTCGGCCGCGGCCGCCTTGATCGTGGCCAGGCCCTCCGTCCCCCAGGTGCGGGGCCGGACGTCGGCGGCGCACACGGTGCCGAGGACCGTGCCCGTGCTGTCGGTGAGCGGGGCGCCGAGGTAGGAGCGGATGCCGAACTCGTCGACGACCGGGTTGCCCGCGAAACGCGGGTAGTCGCGCACGTCCTCCAGGACGAGGGCCTTGCGCCGGGCCGCCACGTGGGGGCAGAAGCCGTGGTCGCGTGGCTGGGCCCGGCCGAACTCGGGCCCTGTGCCGTCGCCCCGGGTCGTCTGCGGGGCCTCGGGCACGCGCAGGCCGGCGAAGAACTGGCCGCCCTCGACCAGGAAGTTGACCATCGCGTAGGGCGCCTCGACGAGGCCCGCGAGGTGGGCGGCGAAGGTGTCCAGGGCCGGGTCGGCGCGCTCGGCCAGGCCGAGCCGGCGCAGCCGTTCCAGTCGGGCGGGGGCCTCCCGGTCCTCGGGGGTGAGCAGCAGACGTCCTGCCGGGCGCGGCGGGTCGTAGCTCATGGGCGGACTCCGGCGCCGGACCCGGTGGGGGCCGGCGTGTGGGCGATGAGGTGGCGTACGAGGGTGAGCAGGGTCTGGACGCCGGAGCTGGAGATCCGGGCGTCGCAGCGCACGACGGGGATCCCCGGGTGGAGGTCCATGGCCGCGCGCACCTCCTCGGGGTCGTAGCGGTGGGCGCCGTCGAACTCGTTGATCGCGACGACGAACCCGAGTCCGCGTTCCTCGAAGAAGTCGACGGCGGCGAAGGACTCCTCCAGACGGCGGGTGTCGGCCAGGATCACCGCCCCGAGCGCGCCTTCGCACAGCTCGTCCCACATGAACCAGAAGCGTTCCTGACCGGGGGTCCCGAACAGGTAGAGCACGTGCTCGGCGTCGAGGGTGAGGCGGCCGAAGTCCATGGCCACGGTTGTTTCCAGCTTGTTCTCGATTCCGTCGAGGTTGTCGGTCGCGGCGCTGACCGTGGTGAGCAGTTCCTCCGTGCTCAGCGGCGCGATCTCGCTGACGGCGCCGACGAAGGTGGTCTTGCCGACGCCGAATCCGCCCGCCACGAGGATCTTCAGGGCGGTGGGGAACGGGTCGGTGCCTTCGCCGTGGGCGTGGTCAGAGCTGTCGTCGTAGTCCATCGAGCACTGCCTCCAGAAGGGCCCGGTCCGTGGGGTGGTGGTGGAACGCGGCGGGTGGTTTGGTGGTCAGCGCGCCGCAGTCGACGAGGTCCGAGAGCAGCACCTTGGTGACCGCCACCGGAAGCCGCAGGTGGGCGGCGAGTTCGGCGACCGGGAGAGGCGCCCGGCACAGGTCGAGGACCTGCGTGTGCTCGGGTCCGAGGTAGCCGAGGGGGGTCGCCCCGGTGGCCATGACCTGGGACATCAGGTCGAGCGCGACGGTGGGCCGGGTGCGGCCGTTGCTGACGGTGAAGGGGCGCACCAGCCGTCCGGCGGCGTCGTCGAGCCAGGGCCCGTCGCCGGCCGGGGCCACCCTCAAGGCCTCATCGCCGGTGGTTCGACGGCGTGCTGTCGGGGCGCGGTGACCAGGTAGGGGCGCACGCTCTTGACCAGCATCGCCATCTCGTA
This sequence comes from Streptomyces mayonensis, assembly GCF_018982965.1. Classification (GTDB taxonomy): domain Bacteria; phylum Actinomycetota; class Actinomycetes; order Streptomycetales; family Streptomycetaceae; genus Streptomyces; species Streptomyces mayonensis. Next base: position 43,996 of record NZ_JACBYP010000066.1, read on the forward strand.
GCCGAGGACGGCCGCGTCGGCCTCGCGGCCGGCCAGTACGGCGAGGCAGGTGCCGGATCCGGCAGTGGTGACGAAGAGCAGGGTCGAGTCGAGTTCGACGACGACCTGCCGTACGTCCCCGCCGTCGCCGAAGCGGACTCCGGCGCTGCGGCCGAGGGAGTAGAGGCCGGAGGCCAGTGCGGCCATGTGGTCGGCACTGTCGGCGTCGAGGCCGTACACCGATTTCACCAGTCCGTCGGCGGACAGGAGCACGGCGCTGCTCGTGTGCGGCACGCGCTGGACGAGTCCGCTCATCAGCCAGTCGAGGTCGGACACTTGGCCGGTCGGCGCATCGCTCGCCATGGTGGATCGACTCCTTGGGGTACGAGAATCTGCGGGAGCGCTGTTCGTGGGGGCTGGGTGGGGCACTGGGGGTCGA
>NZ_JACBYP010000067.1 GCF_018982965.1 Streptomyces mayonensis
GCCTGGAGGCCTGAGGATCGTCGTCACCTGAAGTGCGGACGTGCCGCAGCCCTCAGCCAGGGCGACACGCCCTACGGCCCAGCCCCGCCGCCGCGCACCAGGCGGGACACGAGCGCGCCCACACCCACCCCCGACCCACAGGAATCACCATGAAGATCACCGTCGACGAAGACAAGTGCTGCGGCGCCGGCCAGTGCGTACTGATCGCCCCCGAGGTGTTCGACCAGCGGGACGAGGACGGCATCGTCGTCCTGCTGGACGCGCAGCCCGCCGCCGAACACCACGACCCGGTACGCGAGTCCGCCGGTGTCTGCCCCGCGGCCGCCATCCACCTGGACGAGGCGTGAGCATGCCCGCGCACGTGCTGGTGGTCGGGGCCTCGGCGGCCGGCCTCGGCACCGCCGAGGCACTGCGGCGCAAGGGGTTCGGCGGACGCCTCACGCTGCTGGGCGCCGAGGACGCCGCGCCCTACGACCGACCGCCCCTGTCCAAGCAGGTCCTCTCCGGCGCGTGGGAGCCCGCGCGGGCCCAACTCCGCACGCCGGACGCACTCGACGCGCTGGACGCGGAGTTCCTGCTGGGCGACCCGGCCGTCGCCCTGGACGCCGGGCGCCGCAGTGTCCGTACCGCGTCCGGCGCGTCGGTGACGGCGGACGCGGTCGTCGTGGCCACGGGCCTGCGACCGCGCGAGCTGCCGGGGCAGGGCGGCCTGCGCGGCGTACACGTCGTCCGGACGGCGGCCGACGCGCTCGCCCTGCGTTCGGCCCTGCTGGGAGCCCGGCGGGTCGTGGTCGTGGGCGACGGCGTCCTCGGCGCGGAGACGGCGGCCACCGCCCGCTCGATGGGCCTGGACGTGTGCCTGACCGGCCCGCAGCCCGCACCGATGACCGCACAGCTGGGACCGCTCGTCGCCGGACACCTCGCGGAACTGCACCGCCGCAACGGCGTCGCGCTGCGCACCGGAGTACTGCTGGACACGCTGCTGTCCCGCGACGGCGCCGTCACGGGCGTCCGGCTGAGCGACGGCGACGACCTGCCGGCCGACGTCGTCGTGGCCGCCGTAGGCTGCTCACCGGCCACCGACTGGCTCGCGGACAGCGGCCTCGTACTGGACGACGGCGTGGTGTGCGACGCGTACTGCCGGGCGGCCGAGGGGGTGTGGGCCGCGGGGGACGTGGCCCGCTGGCACCACCGGGGTCTGGGGCGGCTGCTGCGTCTGGAGAACCGCACCAACGCCACGGAACAGGCGTTGGCGGTGGCCGGCGACATCATGGGCGAGGACCGCCCCTATGTGCCGGTGCCGTACTTCTGGACCGACCAGTTCGACGTGAAGCTCCAGGTGTTCGGCCTGCCCTCGGCCGAGTACCGCGCCGAGGTCGTCGAGGGCGACCCGGCGGAGGGCCGTTTCGTGGTCCGCCACGAGGGTCCGCGAGGGCCGGTCGGCGTCCTCGGCTGGCGGATGCCGAAGCAGACCCGGCTGCACCGGGCGAGCATCACCGACCACTACACGAGACCACGCGAGTCCGCGACGCGGTGACCGCGGCGCAGCGAGCACCCCACGCGTCACGAGGCGGCACCCTGCTCCCCTCCCCCGCACGGTTCCCCATGCCCGCCCTCCCTTAGGAACGATCATGACGACACACCCGGCGACCACCGACACCCCGGACATCCCCGACTTCCCGGCGCCCCGCTCCTCGGCCTGCCCCTTCGCGCCCTCACCGGAACTGAGCGCACTGGCGGACCACGGCCCGGTCAGCCGCGTCCGCTCCTGGGGGGACAGCACCCCCTGGGTGGTGACCGGCCACGCCGAACAGAAGGTCCTGCTCTCCGACCCGCGCCTGAGCGTCGACTTCGCCAACCCGGGCTTCCCCAGCCCCATCGACCCCCAGAACAGCCGCTCGCACGGGGAGCGGCCGGACCTGAGCTTCGTGGGCATGGACGACCCGGAGCACACCCGGTTGCGCCGCATGATCAGCGGCACGTTCACCATCAAGCGCGTCGAGGCGATGCGCCCGGCCGTCCAGCGGATGACGGACCGCCTCATCGACGACATGCTCGCCGGCCCCAACCCGGCCGACCTCGTCCACTCCCTGGCCCTGCCCCTGCCCTCCCTGGTCATCTCCGAACTGCTCGGAGTTCCCTACGACGACCACGAGTTCTTCCAGACGAACAGCAAGACGCTGGTCTCCGCCGTGGCGACCGGCGAGCAGCGGGGCCGCGCCCACGCGGCCCTCGGGGACTACCTCGACGAACTGATCGGCCAGAAGATCGCCGAGCCGGGCGAGGACCTCCTGTCCACACTCGGCCGCCGCGTACGGGAGGGCGAGCTGACCCGGCGCGAGGCGGCCACCATGGGCGTCCTCCTGCTGCTCGGCGGCCACGAGACGACCGCCAACATGATCAGCCTCGGCACGCTGCTCCTGCTCCACCACCCCGACCAACTCGCCGTCGTCCGCGACACCGACGACCCCCGGGTCGTGGTGACCGCCGTCGAGGAACTCCTGCGCTATCTCAGCATCGTCCACCTGGGACGCCGGCGCACCGCTCTGGAGGACATCGAGATCGCGGGACGAACCATCGGGGCCGGCGAGGGCGTCATCCTCCTCGGTGAACTCGCCAACCGCGACCCGCTGGTCTTCGACGACCCCGACCGCCTGGACATCACCCGCAACGCCCGCCAGCACCAGGCCTTCGGCGGCGGCACCCACCACTGCATCGGCCAGCCCCTGGCCCGCCTGGAGCTCCAGGTCCTCTACCCGACCCTGTTCCGCCGCATCCCCACCCTGCGCGCGACGGTGCCCCTGGAGGAGACCCGCTTCAAGTACGACGCGGTGATCTACGGCCTGCACGAGCTGCCGGTGAGCTGGTGACTCGCGAGGTCCGTGCGGGGCGGGATTCTCAGTCCGCGTCGCGGGAGGCGACGTAGTCCTTCGCCGAGGACGCGCATGCCGTACGAGGTTGGCCGGCGGGTACCCAGTGCTCCAGGTGTTGCAGCACGCTGAACTCGGTCTCGCCCTCCACGCCCTTCGCCCGCAGACCCTTCAACGTCGTGTCGACCACGGTCACCAACCCCGCGACGTCCTCCTCGCAGCGCGGCGCCAGCACGGCCAGCACGTCCTCGTAGTACTCGACCGGCCTGCCGTCGCCGTCGGCGAGCTTCTGGGCGGGGCCGGGCGGCTTGGTCGCCGTGGGCTCGGACGCCTCGTCCCGCGCGGCCGAACCGGCCTGGCTCGCGGATGACGCGGGGGACACGGAGGACGCGGAGGCCTCCGAGTCGGCGGTCCTGTCGTCGTCCGCCGTTCCCCCGCACCCCGCGAGCAGCACGGCGACGAGCAGCGTGCCGACAGCGACGGCGGACTTCCCTCCCCCGTCCGGCACATGCGTCATCGCCCGATACGGCCTGCGTCTCATGCTCTCCCCTGACCGAGCCCGGCGCCGCGCACCACGGGCACGACATCGGGACAGGACCGTACACCCTGGTGAGCGCGCCACAGCTCACTCCAGCCATTTCCCCGCGCCTGCCGGACGGCTGGAGCGGCGACCGGTCACCAGGGCACGGATCGCTCCTGCCGCGGCCATGGCAGCGGCCATCCAGAAGGCGAGGGCGAAGCCCTCGTCGGCGGGGAGCGTCGTACCAGGGATCGTGCGGGAGGCCAGGACCGCGGTGGCGAGCTGGCTGCCGACGGCTCCGCCCACGGTGCGGGCCACGGTGTTGATGCCGTTGGCGGTGGCAATGGTGTGCGGCGGACTGGCGTCGTGGACGAGTTGAGGCAGCGCCGCCATGGCCAGCCCGAAGCCAGTGCCGATCACGCCGTAGGCCACCACGGCCTGCCACTCCCGCACGTGGAACAGCGCCATGGCCGCCCCGCCCACCGCGCTCAGCGCGAGCCCGAGGCCCAGCGGGGCCCGCGGGCCCAGTCGGCTCTCCACCCGTCCAACGGCCGAACTGGCCGGCAGGCCGAGCAGTGTCCCGGGGACGAGGATGAGACCGGCCACGGTGACCGACGCCCCGAAGCCGTGGTCGACGAGGTGTGCCGACTCCGGTGGCAGCCCTGCCGGAAGCTGGGCGAGCTTGGGCACCAGGACGTAGAAGACGAACTGGGTGGCGCCCAGCAGGAAGGCGCCGATGTGGGCGCCCACGATCGGGCGGCCGAGCAGCAGGGCCGGTTCGACCAGCGGGTGCGGCGCCCGGTGCTCCCACCACAGGAACAGGACGCAGAACAGGGCACCGCCCGTGAAGAGGCCAAGCACCGGGCCGGAGGGCCAGCCCCAGGACGGTCCCTCGGTCAGCCCCAGCAGCACACAGACCAGGGTCAGGCCCAGCAGCGCGGCACCCGTCAGGTCCAGAGGCGCCGGTGTGGCCGTCCGGTGGCTCGCGGGTACGTACCGGACCACGGCGAACAGGGCCAGCAGGACCAGCGCACCGCCCGCGACGAAGAGCCAGCGCCACGAGGCGTGGTCCACGAGGAGCCCGCCCACCAGGAGCCCGACGCCTGCCGCGCCGCCCACCAGGCCCGAGGTGAGCCCCAACCCGAACGCCACTCGTTGCGGTGGCAGCACCTCACGGATCAGCCCCAGGGAGAGCGGCAGCAGCGCGAGGCTGACGCCCTGGACGGCACGGAAAGCGATGAGCGAACCGACGTTCCAGGCGGCCGCCGCGCCGATGTTGCCCAGCAGGTGGACCACCAGCGTGGCCAGCAGGATCCGCCGCTTGCCGTGGCTGTCACCGAGGCGACTGATGAGCGGGGTGAGGACCGCACTGGCCAGCAGTGTGGAGCTGAGTACGGCCCAGGAGGCACCCGCGGCGCTCGTGTCCAGCTCGGTCTGCAGGATGCCCAGCGTGGGCACCAGCATCGTCTGCACGAGGGAGTAGGACAGGACGGCCAGGATGAGGGCCGACAGAGCCTTCCTCCCTGACCGGACAGGGTCTGCAACTGCGGGGGCTGTCAAGGATCACCTCGGCGTCGTAATTTGCGACCGACGTTCGCTAAATCTTGAGCGTAACCATCCCCACCCTCCGACCACAAGCCCCGTCGGAGGTCGGCAAGTAGGGTGCCTACGTGAACGCACGTGCTCCCGGACGCCCGCGCGTCCTGTCCCGCGAACGCATCGTCACCGTCGCTCGGCGTATCGCAGACGGCGAAGGGCTCGACGCGCTGACCGTGCGCCGGGTCGCCCAGCACCTCGGCACCGGACAGGCGTCTCTCTACCGCCACATCGAGGACCGCGACGAACTGCTCCGCCTCCTCGCGGAGGACGTGGCACTCCAACTCCCGGTCCCGAAGGGACACCCCGACCCCCGGGAGCGGATCGTCGGACAGTGGCTGGACGCCTACGACTACCTGTCACGGCACCGCTGGGCGGCCCGCATCATCGCCGAGGGCGAACATGCGGCGGACGGCGCGGCGGCCTTTTCCGGCAGCGCACTGGAAACGCTGGGGGCGCTGTCAGGGGACGCGGAGCCTTCCAGAACGGAACTCACCCGCGTATACAGGGTGTTGTGGCACCTCCTGCTCGGCCACGTCCTCAACGCCCACCCGTTGGGCCACGCCGACACCGAGGGGACCGGGGAGGTCGAGACTCCCCCGGGGACCGCGGAAGCAGACGGCATGACGTCCCCCGAACACCCCACCCCCCGCGACGACTTCGCCTGGGCGCTCCCACGCGTTCTGGACGGCCTGCTCGGTACTTCCTGAGGCGGAGCCCTGGCCTTCTCACTGCGATGCATCGGTGCCGGAGCAGCCCGTCACACGCTGCCCGACCTCCTCAGTACGAGCCGACTCCCGGTTCGGTCCGAGTGGTGCAGCAGGCACGCCGCGCCAGGATGCCGGCCGGCCTGATTCCGCCCACCCCGGGAGGCACGACCACATGAGGCCCACAGCACCCGATCCCACCGACACCGACGCGTGGAACGCATACCTCGCGGAAGGCAACGCCAAGCAGGCCCGCAAACGCGTGGCGGCCGATGTGCTGCTGCGGGACCCGTCCGGCCGTGTGCTCCTGGTGAACCCCACCTACAAACCGGCATGGGATCTGCCCGGCGGAATGGCAGAGGCCAACGAGCCGCCGGAGGACACGGCACGCCGTGAACTGATGGAGGAACTCGGCCTACGCGTCACGCTGCTCGGACTGCTGGTGGTGGACTGGGTCGCCCCGCACGGCCCCTGGGACGATCAGCTCGCGTTCGTCTTCGACGGCGGCACCCTGGACGAGGACGAGGACGAGGCCGACCGGCTACGGCCACGAGACGACGAGCTGTCCGAAGCCGCCTTCGTCACGGCCCCCGAAGCCGCCGCCCGCCTCCGGAACCGCACCCGGCGCCGGTTCGAGCATGCTCTGCACGCACTGGACGCGGAACGACCGCTGTACCTTCGCGACGGAACGCCCCTCATACCCTCGTAGCTGGTGTCCTGTCAGTCGACGGGCCGTCGGAGATCGAACCGCCCGTCCTGAGGCGACTATGAGCTGGGCGGCAGACGAGTCGGGCTGTACGCCGGGTTCTGTTCCGGAGGGTCCTCGCGGGCCCTCCGGCGACGGCCATCCATCTAGGGCCGGCGTTGCCACCGGCCTCCAGCGGTCTACCCGCGGACTCGGGCGGGCAGCCCTCGAACGTCCGCGCAGAGCCGCCCCTTCTTGCGAGGGGGCGTCCCCTCTTGACCTTGCTCCGGGTGGGGTTTACCTAGCTGCCCAGGTCGCCCTGGGCACTGGTGGTCTCTTACACCACCGTTTCACCCTTACCGAGGGCCGAGGCCTCCGGCGGTCTGTTTTCTGTGGCACTGTCCCGCGGGTCACCCCGGGTGGCCGTTAGCCATCACCCTGCCCTGTGGAGCCCGGACGTTCCTCGGGAAGCCCCCAGAGGGACTCCACGCGGCCGCCCGCCCGGCTCGTCTGCCGTACCGACCATGTTAAGGGACCGGACTGGCACTGCATGCCACCAGCTCCGCCGCCTCCCCTCCGGCCGCGGGGCACGTCGGCGTGTCCGATCAGACGTTCACCTGGCGCCGCTGCCTCCGCCTTGGCTGCGGCGCCGCTGCTGAGAACCGGACCTCCCGTGAGAGTCTGCGAGCGCTCGAAGGTTGTCGACGCTCTCCCGTTCTCGGAGGCGCGGCGTGGAGGATGTGGCTGCGGGCCGCAGGGCGGCAGCCCGTGCGGCCGAAGGGGAGCCGATTGCCGTGCGCTCAGGTTGTCGGTCCGCTTGCGGTCCAGACTGTCCAGGCTCCCCTTGAGCCGCTGTGGGGCGGAGGGGATCCCGACCGCGTTGACGCCGGACACGACTCTGCGGAGACGTGGCGGCGGGCTGGTCCACGACGACGGCCGGAACCACGCGGATGCCGCCTGCGTTCACATTGCCGTTCCCTCCGCGGCCTTGCCCGGGGCGATTGACAACGGTTTCCGTCGATGCCCACGAGTCCGCGGCCGACGCGAGGGTCGACCCCGACAAGAGGGACGAGGCTGAAGCCTGCCTCGACATACCGGGCGGAGTCGTATAGGCCGGGATGGTGCTTGCCTGGGGTTCTCCCACAGCCCCTTGGTCTGCCGAAGAGGAGGCGCCGTCGTTGCGCTGTTCATGAGGCAAAGGGGTTGACATGGCGTGCCCTTCTGATCGCGAATGATGGGGTCATGACATTGTCGAGTGGGGGGCCAAGAAGGTCAGGTCAAGAGTTGAGGCGCCTGAACGTGTACGGGTTCAGCCACGACCAGTCGACCGCCCGGACCGGGCGCCGCGCGAGGCGGACGGGCCGGCCTGCGAGGTCCCGAACACCGACTCAGCGCCCGAGGAACTCGCGCCAGTGGATCCGTGGGCCGACGCACCCGGCTCCTGAGTGCCTGGCCGCAGGGCTGACGCCGGAAGATTCACAAGACTGAGGTCCTGGTGAGATCTCCCTAAATTATTCCTCCGCCTGTCCGCTATTTTCTCCGTGGTCGTCGGGCCGGTCGCATAGAAGGCCGCAGCTGTCATGATTGCGTTAGCCATATCCCAGGCAGCCTGCTGATCGTTTCGAAAGACCGGAACCGTACCGTTCGAGATTCCCACACCCGTCGCAACGCCCTGCACTGCAGCCTTGGTGAAGTCGTACAAGGATTCTCTTGGATCTTTCCAGAAGTTAACAATGGCAGAATGCAGATAATGCCCGACATCAGATGCCCCTGTCAGTGACATCAGGATATTCCCGGCACTTTTTACATACTTCACCACCGCTTCATTGTCGCCTTTCCCGAAGGCGTCAATTGCACTGCTCGTGAAAATGATGGAGGCGGCTAGCGTCTTGAATCCGGTGGTGATCTGCGGTCGATTTTCTCGCGCCCACTGCAATGCCCGACCCGTCCACTGCTGGACCCAAACAGTCCAGTCGCCATTCGCGTCACGCGTGGCAGCGTAGGTCTCTCCATCCGGAGTAGTGAAGATGATCGAAGGTAGGCTCTGGTCGGTGTCATTGTCAGCCGGCGACACTTGCAGCACGACTCCGCCCTGACTGCCAGGCCCCCTTTCGACGTCTGCGGTGGACTGAGCGGGCTGTTCAGGATCTTGCATGCGAAGAGTCCTTTCACCAACGGCCACCAAGAGAGTTCTCCACCAGCCCACTGAACCCGTTCACTTCGCTCGCCGATCCGGTCGGGCTGGACACTTCCTCCAACGGACGAGACCCGGACACGGTTCAACCTCGGCTGCTCGGGACCCCCCTTCTGGTTGCGGCTGACGCAGCCCCTGGCGCGAGGGCCCTCCCCTATTACCTGGCGGCTCGCTTGGGAGCAGGACGAGAGCCCGTCGGCTGAGGCGCGCCCCCAGGCTGCTGACCGGTGGGGTGGGAACCGGCGGACGAGCGCGGTCCATCGGCCGTCGCCCGCAGAACATCGTGCCCTTCACCGGAGATCGGCTGCTGCGGCAGGCGCATGCCGGGAGTGATCATCCTGCCTGAATGCACGATTCCGGCCGTCGCCATCAGGCTGAAAGCAGCCTGTTGCCGCAGAATCTTCTCCTCCTCGGGCGTCAGCGGGGCCTGGGGCCTCTCTGGTGCAGCCGCAGGGGTCTCGTAAGGCCTTCCTTCCTGGCTCACCCGCAGGGAGCTCGAGTATGCGGCAGAGGCTTGTGACGCCTCGCTCCTCAACAGGGGGCGGGGCTCATCGGGGTCGGGGCTCTCTCGCCGGGCGACCCGCCGCGCGATTGACGTCGCTGAAGCGGTTATACGGCGCCATGACCCGTTGGACGCCGGAGACGGGGTGTTCGGGCTCATGATTCCCCTCAAGGACTTCGGGACGGTGTGCTCTCCTAACGAGTGACGGTCCCGGCCGGTTCAGCAGTCGTCCGGCGTTCAGAGGAAGTCGGCGGTGTCCAGGTCGAAGGAGAAGGGGGCGGGGAGGGTGAGCGACTTGCCCAGGGGGCGGGTGCAGTGCTCCCGGTAGTCGTCGCGGTGGTCGATCCTCTGCGGGGCGCTGAACAGCGTGAGCGAGGACGCGTGCCGGTCGATCAGCAGGTAGAGGGGAATGCCGCCGCCCGCGTAGCAGCGGCGCTTGGCCGCGCGGTCGACCCGGGGTTTGCCGGACGTCACCTCCAGGACCATGGCGACCCCCTGGCACGGCATCCAGGAGTCCGCACCGCGGAACAGGCGCAGCTCCTCGGGCGCGAAGGTGCCGTCGGGGATGACATGGTCCATGGGGAGGTCGAGCCCGCCCCTGATCTTCAGCCCCTTGTTCCCGGAGAACTGCATGTCGGTCCGGGACTTCCTGATCGCCTGGGCCACGATCAGCCCGATGTAATCCTCGTGATCCCCGTCCGGCGGCGGCGTCACAACGATCTCCCCCTCGATCAGCTCGGCCCGGAAGCCTTCCGGCGGGTCCAGGGCGAGGAACCCCTCCAGCAGGACATCCGCCTGCGTCAGCGGCTCGTGGGCCATGGCGGTCATGTCACGCCCCTCCTTCGGTCGCTCGCCAGACTGGGGCATCGGCTGATCACCTGTCCGAGAGATCGGGAACCGTTCCCTCGATCGTGGCACAGGCCGGGCGCCGCTGTCCGGAAGGCGAGCCGTTGCGCTTGACCCTGCCGCAACGTCAACGTTTCTACTGAGGGCATGCGGATCGGAGAACTCGCCGGTGCCGTCGGCGTCACCACGCGGACCGTGCGGCACTACCACCACCAGGGCCTGCTGCCCGAACCGGAGCGGCTGGCCAACGGATACCGGACGTACACCCTGCGGCACGTCGTCGTGCTGGCCAGGATCAGGCGGCTGACGGAGCTGGGGCTCGGGCTCGCCGAGGTGCGGGACGTGCTGGCGGACGAGGCCGGGAAGGACCTGGCCGAGGTACTGGAGGAGCTGGACGCGGACCTCGCGCGGCAGGAGGCGGCGATCCGGGAGCGCCGGGCGCGGCTGCGGGCGCTGCTCGAGGCGGAGGGCGGGTTGCCGCCGGAGGGGCCGGTCTCGCCGGAGCTGGCCGAGTTGTTCGCGGGGATGGGGGACGTCTCCGGCTCGCCGATGGCCGTACGGGACCGGGAGATGCTGGCGATGCTGGAGAACACCGTGGCGCCGGAGGCCCGGGCGGGTCTGCTGGCCGCGTTGCGCGGTGCGCTGGGTGCTCCGGGGGCGGTGGCGCGGGCCCGTCGGGCGTATGCGCTCCTTGACGAGTTGGCGGGCGCCGGGGCCGACGACCCGCGGGTGGGCGGGGCGGCGCGGGCGCTTGCCGACTGTCTGCCCGTGGAGCTGCTGCCCGAGGAGGACATCGGCCTCGACCCGGACCACGGGGTGCTGCGCGCCATGTACGCCGACTTCGCGCCGGGGCAGGCGGAGGCGATCCGGCGGGCCATGGAGATCGTGGCCCGGGAGAGGAGGGGCAGTGAACAGGGGTAGGGGTGGGAAGGGGCGACGGTCCTTCGTTTCCGTCGTTCCCGTTGTTTCCGTGCCGTGGCTTCTCGTGCGGCACGAGGCGCGGTTGCTGGGCAGTCTGTGGCTGTGGGCGGCCCGGCGGGTCGAGGGGGTGGCGGCCGGGGCCTCCGGCTTCGGGTACGCGCGGGGGCAGGGCGCGATGATGTTCGGGCTCGCGTTCGTGTGCGTCGTCGAGTCGGTGGGGATGTCCGTGCTGCTGCGGGAGTGGCCGGTCGTTCACCATGCGGTGCTGGTTCTGGATGTGTACACCGTCGTCTTCGTCGTCGGGCTGCACGCCGCGTCCGTGGTCCGGCCGCACGTCCTGGATCCGGGCGCCGGCATGCTGCGGATTCGCCGGGCCGTCCACGTGGACGTTCGGATACCCCTGGAGAGGATCGCCTCCGTACGGCGTGAGATGCGTGCGACGCACGAGGCGGCGGACGGGGAGCTGAACCTGGCTGTGGGAGCCCAGACCTCCGTCACCGTCGAGCTCGCCGAGCCGGTCGCGTACCTCTCCTTCTTCGGGCGCCGGCGCCACGTGCGGGTGGTGCGCTGCCACGCCGACGATGCCGGCGGTCTCGTACGGGCCGTCGAGCGGGCGCGGGAGGGGCGCGGGCACGCCGTACCCTGACCTGGGGCCGAGAGACGACGTGTCTGTCGTGAACACGCATGAGCGTCGTCGTGAACTGCATGAGCATCAAGGAGTACGTGTGCTTGTCCTGCTGCCGCCGTCCGAGGGGAAGGCCTCGTCCGGCCGGGGTGCCCCGCTGAAGCCGGAGTCGCTCTCCCTTCCGGGGCTGACCCCCGCCCGCGAGGCCGTCCTCGGCGAGCTGGTCGAGCTGTGCGCCGGTGACGCGGAGAAGGCGCGCGAGGTGCTCGGGCTGAGCGAGGGACTGCGCGGCGAGGTCGCCAAGAACGTGGAGCTGCGGACGGCGGGCGCCCGGCCGGCCGGCGAGATCTACACCGGCGTGCTGTACGACGCCCTGGACCTCGCCTCGCTCGATGCCGCCGCCAAGAAGCGGGCCGCCCGGGAGCTGCTGGTGTTCTCGGGGTTGTGGGGTGCCGTGCGGGTGACCGACCGGATTCCGTCCTACCGGTGTTCCATGGGCGTGAAGCTGCCGGGGCTCGGGGCGCTGGGCGCGTACTGGCGGGCGCCGATGGCCGAGGTGCTGCCCCGGGCGGCCGGTACGGGGCTGGTGCTCGACCTGCGTTCGGCGGCGTACGCGGCGGCCTGGAAGCCGAAGGGCGAGGTCGCTTCGCGGACGGCGACCGTACGTGTGCTGCACGCGCCGACCCGGAAGGTGGTCAGTCACTTCAACAAGGCGACCAAGGGGCGGATCGTGCGGAGCCTGCTGTCGTCCGGGAGCGCGCCCGAAGGGCCGGCGGAGTTGGTCGAGGCCTTGCGGGACCTGGGGTACGAGGTGGAGGCGCAGGCACCCGCGCGGGCCGGGAAGCCGTGGTCGCTGGATGTGCTGGTGGCCGAGGTGCATTGATGCGCCGGGAGCGAAGGGAGAAGCTTGTTGCGCAGGACGCAATGGGCGTTGCGGCATCTGCTGTTCCTCGGCACGATGAGGGCATGATGAGTACTCCGCCGTCCTCCTCCCCCACCGCTTCGGTGCTGGATCTCGCGCCCGTCGTTCCGGTCGTCGTCGTCGAGGAACTCGCCGATGCCGTGCCGCTCGCCCGGGCGCTCGTCGCCGGTGGGCTGCCCGCGATCGAGGTGACGCTGCGGACGCCGGTGGCGCTCGACGCGATCCGCGCCATCGCCGGTGAGGTGCCGGGCGCGGTGGTCGGCGCGGGCACGGTGATCACCGCGGAGCAGGTCGGCGAGGTCGTGGCGGCCGGGGCGCGGTTCCTGGTCAGCCCGGGGTGGACGGACGGGCTGCTGGACGCGATGCGGGCGTCCGGGGTGCCGTTCCTGCCGGGGGTGTCGACCACGTCGGAGGTGGTGGCGCTGCTGGAGCGCGGGGTGCGGGAGATGAAGTTCTTCCCGGCCGAGGCCGCGGGCGGCACCGCCTATCTCAAGGCGCTCGCCGCGCCGTTGCCGCAGGCCCGCTTCTGCCCGACCGGCGGGATCGGCCCGGCCTCCGCGCCCGAGTATCTGGCGCTGCCCAACGTCGGTTGTGTCGGGGGCAGTTGGATGCTCCCGAAGGATGCGGTGGCCGGGCGGGACTGGGGGCGTGTCGAGGCGCTGGCGCGAGCGGCGGCCACGCTCAGCGCAGGTGGGACGTCTCGTTGAACAGGCGGACGCTCGCGCCGCCGTCCGCGTAGTACGCCACCGCCGACAGCGAGGCGGCCGACAGTTCCATGCGGAACAGCGACTCGGGCGGTGCGCCCAGCGCGAGTCGCAGGAACGTCTTGATCGGCGTCACGTGGGAGACCAGCAGCACCGTGCGGCCCGCGTGCGCCGCGACGAGCTTGTCGCGGGTGGCGGCGATCCGGGTGCCGGTCGCCGCGAAGCTCTCGCCGCCGCCGGTCGGTTCCGCGTCCGGCGAGGCCAGCCAGGCGTCCAGGTCGTCGGGGTAGCGCTCGCGCACCTCGCCGAAGGTCAGCCCCTCCCAGGCGCCGAAGTCGGTCTCGCGCAGTCCCTCGTCGACCGCCACCTCCAGGCCGAGGCGGGCGGCGACGATGCCGGCGGTCTCGCGGGTACGGGCGAGGGGCGAGGCGACGATCGCCTGGACCGTGCCGCGCCGGGCGAGGCTCTCGGCGACCTTCTCGGCCTGCTCCCGGCCGACCGGCGACAGGGAGGGGTCGCTGCCGCCGCTTCCGGAGAAGCGCTTCTGCGGGGTGAGCGGCGTCTCCCCGTGCCGCAGGAGGACGAAGGTGGCGGGGGTGCCCATGTCGGGTGGTCCCCAGCCGGGCGAGGCGACGGCCTTCGCGGCGCGTACGTCGGTGTCGGCGGCCGCCCGTGAACCCACGCCGGCGGCGGCCGCGTCGGACGCGGCGTCGAGTTCCGCCGTCGAATCGGACGGCGACCACTGTTCGCCGCGCGCACCCGCGTCCATCGCCTCGTTGGCCAGGCGGTCGGCGTGCTGGTTCTCCGCGCGGGGGATCCACTCGTACGTGACACGGCCGGGCGGGAAGACGCGCGCCGCCTGGGCCGCCAGGGGCTTCATGTCGGGGTGCTTGATCTTCCAGCGGCCCGACATCTGCTCGACGACGAGCTTGGAGTCCATGCGGACGTGCACGCCGGCGTCCGGGTCCAGCTCCTTCGCCGCGCGCAGGCCGGCCAGCAGGCCCCGGTACTCGGCGACGTTGTTGGTCACGACCCCGAGGTACTCGGCGGCCTCCGCCAGGGTCTCCCCCGTCGCCGCGTCCAGCACCACCGCGCCGTAGCCGGCGGGCCCGGGGTTGCCCCGTGACCCGCCGTCGGCCTCGACGACGAACTCCCGTGCGGGACGAGCCGCCTGGCGTGCGGCCGGACGCGCCGCGTGGTCGGCCACCGGACCGGCCCTACAGCCCGGAGTCGGCCGTACGCACCAGGATGCGGCGGCAGTTCTCGCAGCGTACGACCGTGTCGGGCGCCGCCGAGCGGATCTCGTTCAGCTCGGTGATGGCCAGCTCCTGGCGGCAGCCCTGGCAGCTGCGCTGGTACAGCTTGGCCGCGCCGACGCCGCCCTGCTGCTCGCGCAGCTTGTCGTAGAGCTTCAGCAGGTCGTCGGGGACGGCGCCCGCGACGACCGCGCGCTCCTTGGTCACCGAGGCCACCTCACCGTCCAGCTCCTCGACGGCGGCGTCCCGGCGGGCGGTGGCGTCGTCGATCTTGCCCTGGACCGCACCGACCCGCTCGGTCAGCTCGGCGACCCGCTCCTGCGCGGACTCGCGGCGCTCCATCACCTCCAGGACGACGTCCTCCAGGTCGCCCTGGCGCTTGGCGAGGGAGGAGATCTCGCGCTGGAGGTTCTCCAGGTCCTTCGGGGAGGTGACCGCGCCGGAGTCCAGGCGCTGCTGGTCGCGGCCGGCGCGCTGGCGCACCTGGTCCACGTCCTGCTCGGCCTTGGTCTGCTCGCGGGCGCAGTCGCTCTCCTCGGTCTGCGCGGCCACGAGCAGGTCGCGCAGCTGGGCGTGGTCCTTGGTCAGCGACTCGATCTCGGCGTGCTCCGGCAGCGACCGGCGCCGGTGCGCGAGCTGCTGGAGACGGACGTCGAGGCCCTGGACGTCGAGGAGTCGGATCTGGTCGGCGGGCTCGGCTTTCAGTTGGGGGCTCCCAGTGAGTCGGAGGTCGGGGCGGACGCCGCGTGGGCGGTCCAGGGGTCGGTGACCGTCTTGGAGACGTGGACCCTGAGGTCCCAGCCGTTGCGGTCGGAGATCTCGTCGAGCTGGGCGGCGGCCAGCTCGCACCAGGGCCACTCGGTGGCCCAGTGCGCCGCGTCGAGCAGCGCGAGGGGACGGTGGGCGCGGTCCGCGACGAACTCGGACGCGGGGTGGTGGCGCAGGTCCGCGGTGAGGAAGGCGTCGACGCCGGCCGCTCGTACGTGGTCGAAGAGGCTGTCGCCGGAACCGCCGCTGACGGCGACCGTGCGTACGGTCGCCTCCGGGTCGCCGGCGACGCGGATGCCCTGCGCCGTGGCGGGCAGCCGCTCGGCGGCGCGGGCGGCGAGTTCGCGGACGGTCAGGGGGTGCGGCAGTTCGCACACCCGGCCCAGGCCGCGGCGGCCCTCGGGGTCGGACGGGTCCGGCACCAGGGGCCGTACGACGTTCAGGTCGAGCGCGCCGGCCAGCGCGTCGGAGACGCCCGGGTCCGCGGTGTCGGCGTTGGTGTGGGCGACGTGCAGGGCGACGTCGTTCCTGATGAGCGTGTGCACCACGCGGCCCTTGAAGGTGGAGGCCGCGACCGTGGTCGTCCCGCGCAGGTACAGCGGGTGGTGGGTGACGAGCAGGTCCGCGTCCAGCTTCACCGCCTCGTCGACGACCTCCTGGACGGGGTCGACCGCGAACAGGACCCGGGAGACCTCCTGGCCGGGCTCGCCCACGACGGTCCCGACCGCGTCCCAGGACTCGGCCCGCTCGGCGGGCCACAGGTTCTCCAGCGCGGCGATGACTTCTGACAGACGGGGCACGGATGCAAGGCTACCTGGCCGTTCTGCGCCGCCGCACCGGTAAGGGGCCCGCGGGCTCCCGTACCCGTACGGACCCGGTTTCGGCTCGGCCGCGGTTCGGTTCCGGGCCTGGTTTCGGGCCTCGTTCAGAGCCGGTCCCGGGCCTGGTTCCGGGCCTGGTGCAGAGCCGGTTCCGGATCCGGTTTCCGGCTCCGGCTTCGACCCCGGCCCCGACTCCGATCTCCGGCTTCGACTCTGGCCCCGGCCCCAACCCCGGTTCCAACCCCGGTTCCGGTCCGGTTCGTGGTCCGGCACAGCACACACCTCGCCCTCACCTCAGGAGAATCGTTCCTGTGACACACGTACGTGTGATGCGGACCGCCGCTGCTCCCCCGCCCGTGCGTGCGAAAACTAGCTTCGTCGCCGGAGGTGACCGAACGATGACGGCCTGTGCTATCGAGCCTTCGGCGGACCCCGCGAACGACGGGGCCCCGCGGGCGGGCTGCACCATCACCGCGGGGGGCGCCTACGCCGCGCGTCTCGCCCGGGACGGGGAGGGCGGAGACGCCTGGTACCCAGAGCGCTGGACGCTGGACGGCCCGGAGCCGTACGCGGTGCCGCTGCCCGTGAACCAGCCCGAGGACCCCGGCACCGAGGTGCAGCCGATGGGGGACGGGCGGGTCCTGGTCCACCGCGTCGCGGCCGGCCGGCACCACTTCTCGCTGCTGTACCCGACCGGCCCCGGTACCGGCGAGCAGTCGCTCGGCGCGGTCGAGTGCCCGGCGGGCGGCACGGGGCTGCGGCTGCTGCCGCCGGTACCGGGCGGCGAGCGGGCATACGCCCTCGCCGTCGGCCCGCGCGCGACCGTGCTGTGGCAGATCGCGGGCGGCGCCTTCGGGCCCGAGCGGGTCGGTGAGGTTCCGGGCCGCTGCTCGGGCGGCGTCTGGCTGGACGGCGCGGGCCGGATGCTCGCGCTGGACCGGGAGACCGGTGGGCGCGTCAAGGCCGTCGTGGTGGACCTGGAGCGGGAGGGCGAGGTGTCGCCGCTGCTCCAGATCGCCGCCGACAGCGACGACCGGATACTGCTGGCCGACCCCGACAGCGGGCTGGTACTGGTCCGCTCCGACGCCCCTTCGCCCGGGCGGGAACGGATCGGCTGGGGGGTCCTGGGCAGCACGCTGCCGGTGCGTTTCCCGGAGTGCCTGGTGCTGCCGGACTGTACGGTGACGCCCTTCGCGATCCAGCCGGGGCAGGCGTTGACGCCGGAGCGCTGTGCGGTGGCGCTGCGCGTCGACGGCGCGTTCGGGAGCTGGGTCGCGGTGTGGCGGCCCGCGGAGCGCGAGGTGCGTCATCTACCGGCGCCCGACGGGTGGTTGACGGGCGCCGGGCTGTGGACGGCGGACGGGGAGCTGCGGCTGCCCTGCTCCACCCCGCGGCTGCCGTGCGGCCTCGCGCGGCTGCGGGCACCCGGTGCCGCGGGCGACGAGAAGGCGGCGGATGACGCGGAGCATCCGGCTCCCGGCGGGTCCGGGATCTCGGGGAACTCCGGGGACTCCGGGGACTCCGGGAAAGCGGATGTGTCGGGTGCTTCGGCGTCCGCTCCGCCGCGTCCCGTGCCGCTGCAACAGGCTCCGCTGGCGCGGCTTGTAACGAACTAGTGCCGGTTGGCGTGGTCGCCTGGATCCGGGCCGTGGTGGGCCGGTTAGACTCACCCGGCTGTAGGAAAGATCATGTTGACGGGGTGAATTCCTTCCGATGAACGACGCCAGCACGACCCAGCCGATCCAGGCCGACGGTGCCGACGTTCCCGAGACCGACGCCGGCCACGGCAAGCACCGTGGGCCGGTCTCCAGCCAGGAGCACGTGGCGACTCCGCAGGGCCGCCACCGCAAGCCGGCGGAGGAGTCCGAAGCGGCCGCCTGACGACACGTACGAAGTACCGAGTACGTAGTACCGAGTACGAAGTACGAAGTACGTCGAAGCAGGTCCAGCCGGGACAAGGCACAGAAACACCGAAGCAAGCGGCTCCGGCCCCGTTCGTCGCATCCGGCGAGCGGGGCCGTTGTCGTCACCGGAGCCGGACGACCGTGTCGGCGAGGACCGGGGCGTCGTCCCGGTCGACCGCGCCGACGGCCACCCGCACCGTGTCCGCCTCCGCCTCCGCGTTCCCCGCCGCCTCCTGCTCCGTCTCCCGCTCCGCCGGACTGTCCCCGGGTGCCACGGCCTTCCACATCCGTACGCGCAGTGTCTCCCCCGGGTACGCCACCCCCGCGAACCGCGTGCGGTACTCGCGCACCCGGGTCACGTCACCGCCCAGCAGCGTGTCGACGACCGCCTTGAGCGTGACTCCGTAGGTGCACAGCCCGTGCAGGACCGGCCGGTCGAACCCCGCGCGCGCCGCGAACTCCGGGTCGGCGTGCAGGGGGTTCCAGTCGCCGGAGAGCCGGTACAGCAGGGCCTGGTCCTCGCGCAGGGACCGCTCGGCCACGTGGTCCGGCACGGCGGCGGGCGGCGGCGACGGACGCCCGGAAGGGCCGCGCTCGCCTCCCCAGCCGCCTTCTCCCCGTACGAAGACCTCGGCCTCGTCGGTCCACAGCGGGCCGTCCGCGTCGGTCACTTCGGTGCGCAGGACGAGGACGGCCGCCGTGCCCTTGTCGTGGACGGCGACGACGCGCGAGGCGGCACGCGCCCGGCCCCGCACCGGGACCGGGCGGTGCGTCCGCAGGTACTGCCCGGCGTGCAGGACGCGGGCGAGATCCACTTCGACCCCCGGTGCGGACAGGGCCTCGATCACGCCCGGGGACCCGCCGCCCGCCACCGTCGCGAAGCTCGGCAGCACGCGCAGCCTGGACTCCAGGGTGTAGCGCAGTTCGCGGGGGTCGGTCGCGGGCCGGCCCGCGCCGATGCCCAAGTGGTAGAGCTGGACGTCCTTGTGGTCCCAGGCGATCTCGCGGACGCGGGGCGCGGCGGCGAGCGCCCGGGCTGCGTCGATGGGCATGTTCGTCCTGCTCCTCCCTCCGCCCCACGGCGACGATCACGAACAGCCCGACCGTACGCGATGCCCGCCCGAACAGAGCCCGCCCGGGACATTTGTCCTCCCCGACTCCGGACAACCGGCTCTGCCGCCCGCCCCGCCCGCTCCGTAGCGTCGCTGGTGTCCGTGGTGCCCATGCGGGGTGTTGCCCCCGGGACGGACACTTCACGGAGACGGAAGAGGACAGAGGACAGAGGACAGAGGACAGAGGACAAGGGGGCCGACGGTCATGACCAGGACCCGGGGGCGACTGCGCAGGATCTCGTGCCGGCTGGACGCGTGGCGGCTGGCGCGCGAGGCCGAACCGGACCAGGCCGGCGGGCGGCCGGAGCGGATGGGGCCGCCGCCCACCGGCTTCACGCTGCTGCCGTGGCTGCTGATGGGCCTGGGCAGTGTCGCCAACATGGTCCAGGGGCACACGTCCAACCCCTGGATCGGCGGGGCGGGGCTGCTCGTCTTCAACTCCCTCTACATCCACGTCGCCTTCCGCTCCTTCGACAAGGAGCTGCGCGAGTCGCTGTCCACCCGGCTGTCGCTGGCCGCCATGACGCTGGTGACCTGCGGTCTCGCGCTGGCGTACGGCGGCAGCTGGCTGCTGTTCTTCCCACTGCTCGGCCTGGCCGCGGGCGCGGCGCTGCGCGGCCGGTGGCTGGGCCGGTGGGGCTGGTCGCTGGCGGCCGTGGCGGGGGTGGTGGCGGGCCTGAAGGACGGCTGGACGGGGCTGAACATCGCCTACGGGACGTTCCTGTCGACGATGGTGACGGCCGCGATCCTGAGCCTGTCCGACGCCGTACGGCAACTGCGCGCGGCCCGTGAGGAGCTGGCCACGCGGGCGGTCGCGG
The DNA here is from genome assembly GCF_018982965.1 of Streptomyces mayonensis. Taxonomy (GTDB): domain Bacteria; phylum Actinomycetota; class Actinomycetes; order Streptomycetales; family Streptomycetaceae; genus Streptomyces; species Streptomyces mayonensis. Next base: position 19,772 of record NZ_JACBYP010000067.1, read on the forward strand.
AGGAGCGGCTGCGGTTCTCCCGGGACCTGCACGACCTGCTGGGGCACACCCTGTCGGTGATCGTGGTCAAGTCGGAGGCCGCGCGTCGGCTGGCACCCCGCGACCTGGACGCCGCCCTGACCCAGGTCGGCGACGTCGAGTCGATCGGCCGCCAGGCGCTGACCGAGGTCCGCGAGGCGGTCACCGGCTACCGGCAGGGCAGCCTCGACACCGAGCTGGAGCGGGTCCGTTCGGTGCTCACCGCGGCGGACGTCGACCCGGTCGTACGCCGCTCGGGCCCGCCGCTGCCGCCGCAGACCGAGGCACTTCTGGGGTGGGTGGTGCGGGAGGCGGTCACCAACGTGGTACGGCACAGCGGGGCGAGCCGGTGCGAGATCGCGGTCGCGGGCGGTGCCGAGCGGGTGCGGCTGACGGTCACGGACAACGGCACGGGCGGGGACGGTACCGTGCGCGGCACGGGCACCGGGCTGACCGGTCTGACGGAGCGACTCGCCACGGCGGGCGGCTCGCTCACCGCGGGGGTGCAGCCGCGGGGCGGTTTCTCGGTGACGGCGGAACTACCGGTGCGGACGGCGACGGCGGCGGACGAGGAGGAACCGGTCCCGCTTCGCGCTTCCGCCGTGGCAGCCGGCCCCTAACCTTGCCGTGTGACGGACGAGAAGACCTCCCGCCCCGGCCCCATCCGTGTGCTGCTCGCCGAGGACCAGGGCATGATGCGCGGCGCGCTCGCGCTGCTGCTGGGGATGGAGACGGACATCGAGGTGGTCGCACAGGTCGCGGCCGGGGACGAGATCGTCGGGGCCGCGCTCGCGCACCGTCCGGACGTCGCGCTCCTCGACATCGAACTGCCGGGCATGAGCGGCCTGGACGCCGCCGCGGAGCTGCGGGAGCGGGTGCCCGGCTGCCGGGTGCTGATCCTGACCACGTTCGGCCGCCCCGGGTACCTGAGGCGGGCCATGGAGGCGGGCGCCGCCGGTTTCCTGGTGAAGGACGGGCCGGTGGAGGAGCTGGCCGGTGCCGTCCGCCGGGTACTGGGCGGCGAGACGGTCGTCGACCCGGCGCTCGCCGCCGCCGCGCTGAGCGCGGGACCGAGTCCGCTCACCGCCCGGGAGTGCGACGTACTGCGGGCCTCGGCGGACGGCGCTACGGTCGCGGACGTCGCCGCGGCGCTGCACCTGTCCGAGTCGACGGTCCGCAACTACCTCTCCGCGGCCATCGGCAAGACCGCCACCCGCAACCGCACGGAGGCGCTGCGCGAGGCCCGCCGCCAGGGCTGGCTGTGAAGCGAACCGGAACGCCCGTCGCGAGGCCGCTCCCCTACCCCCGCTGCACCGCCTCCCCGCTCGGCTTCCCCGACGGCAGCCACGCCCACATCATGAGCGCCGCGGCGGCCAGGACCACCGCCCCCGTACGGAACACCAGCGCGTAGCCGTCCGTCAGGGCGCCCGGCCCGGCGCCCTCTCCCCCGGCGCGGGCCGCCGCGATCGTCGACATCACCGCGAGCCCCAGCGAACCGCCCATCGTCCGGGAGGTGTTGATCAGCCCGGAGACCAGCCCGGCGTCCCCGGGCGCCGCGCCGGAGGTGGCCAGCGAGGCCAGTGGAGTCGCCGCCGTCCCCGCTCCCAGCATCATCAGCACGCCGGGGATCATGATCGCGGTCAGATAGCTCCCGTCCGCGGTCATCGTCGACTGCCAGCCGAAGCCGACGGCCGCGACGACCGTGCCGAGGACGGCCACGTTCCGCGCTCCGACCACCGGCATGAACCGCGGGGCCGCCTTCGAGCCGAGGATCACCGCGAGGGAGCTGGGCACCAGGGCCAGCCCGGCCTCCAGCGGGGAGTAGCCCAGCACGTTCTGCGCGTACAGGGTCATGAAGAACCACATCGAGAACATCGACGAACCGGACACCAGCATCGCCACGTTCGCCGACGCCACCGACCGCAGCCGCAGCAGCCCGAGCGGCATCAGCGGCGCCTTCGTCCGGGTCTCGACGACGAGGAACAGGGCCAGCAGCGCGAGCCCGGCCGCCAGCGGCAGCAGCGCCGCGGCCGCCGTCCAGCCCTCGGACTCGGTCTGCGAGATGCCGTACGCGAGGGTGGCGAGGCCGGCGGTCACCAGGACCGCGCCCGGCAGGTCCAGGCGGCGCCGCTCGCCGCCCCGGCCCTCGGTCAGCCACAGCACGGAGCCGATCAGCACCACCGCGCCGATCGGCACGTTGATCAGCAGCACCCAGCGCCAGGACAGCCCGTCCACCAGGACTCCGCCCACCAGACCGCCCGCGGCACCGCCGCCCGCGCCGACCGCGGTCCAGGTCGCGATCGCCCGGGCGCGCGCCGCGCCCTCAGGCACGGCGGCGGTGAGGATCGTCAGCGTGGAGGGCGCGAGCACTGCCGCGCCCAGGCCCTGCGCGGCCCGTGCCAGCAGCAGTTGCCAGCCCTCCTGGGCGAGGCCGCCGCCGAGCGAGGCCAGGGTGAACACCGCGAGCCCGACCAGGAACATCCGCTTGCGTCCGTACAGGTCGCCGGCCCGGCCGCCGAGCAGCATGAACCCGGCGAAGGCGATGGCGTATGCGTTGACCACCCACTGCAAACCCTGCGCGCTCAGTCCGAGGTCGGTCCGCATCGACGGCAGGGCGACGTTGACGACGGAGACGTCGAGCACGACGAGGAACTGTCCCGCGCAGGCGAGGGCCACGACGAGCCAGGTGGGCGGCGTACGGCGCGGGGATATTCGGGGGCCGGCGGAGGTACCGGTGGCTTCCAGCATGAACGTCATGGTCTCAACCCGGAAGCGCCCCTTGCATCGGTATTTCGACCCCGGGCGGTACTAGGTCCGAGGGCCTACGGCCACGGGCAGGCCACGACCAGGGACAGTGACAGGCCATGGGCACGGCCATGGGCACGGGCGCGGCCACGGGTGACCCGGCGGAAAAGGCGGCATTGCGGGGTCACCAAGAGAAGGTCAAGAATTCGTTAGGGACTCGAAGCATCGGAATAGTTGCCCGGGCACACGAGGTTCCCCCTGCACACGTCCCGCCCACGCACGCATGCGCCGACCCCGCACGCGTCTCGACGACTCCTGGCCTGGAGGCCCCGCCACATGTCCCACACGACGACCGACGAGCCCGTGCGAAAGGCGAGCGGGGCCACCGTGCCCGTACTCGCCTTCGCGGGCATCGCCGTCGCGGTGATGCAGACCCTGCTCGTTCCCGTCATCAAGGACCTGCCCCAACTTCTGGACACCACACCCAGCAACGCCACCTGGGTCATGACCTCCACGCTCCTGTCCGGAGCCGTGGCCACGCCCATCATGGGCCGGCTCGGCGACCTCTTCGGCAAGCGCCGCATGCTGATCGTCAGCCTGTCGGTGATGGTGGTCGGCGCGCTGATCAGCGCGTTCAGCGACGCCCTGCTCCCGGTGATCGTCGGCCGTACGCTCCAGGGCTTCGCGATGGGCGCGATACCCCTCGGCATCGGCCTGATGCGCGACATGCTGCCCCGCGAGCGGCTCGGCTCGGCGATGGCGCTGATGAGTTCCTCGATCGGCGTCGGCGGTGGTCTGGCGCTGCCCGCCGCGGCCCTGGTCGCCCAGCACACCGACTGGCACGCCCTGTTCTACGGCGCCGCCGGCCTCGGCCTCCTCGCCATCGCCCTGACGCTGCTGGTCGTACCGGAGTCCCCGCTGCGCGCCAAGGGGTCCTTCGACCTGCCCGGCGCCCTGGGCCTCGCCGCCGGACTGGTCCTCTTCCTCCTGCCGATCACCAAGGGCAGCGACTGGGGCTGGTCCTCGGGCACCACCCTCGGCCTGTTCGCCGCCGCCGCGGTGGTCCTGCTGCTGTGGGGGCTGATGGAGCTGCGCGTCGCGGCCCCGCTGGTCGACCTGCGCACCACGGCCCGCCGCGAGGTCCTGCTCACCAACCTCGCCTCGATCATGGTCGGCGTCTCGTTCTACGTCATCTCCCTCGTCCTGCCGCAGCTGCTGCAGCTGCCCTCGGAGACCGGTTACGGGCTCGGCCAGTCGATGGTCGTCGCGGGTCTGTGCGTGGCCCCGCTGGGCCTGACGATGATGTTCACGGCTCCGGTGTACGCCCGCCTGTCCGCCCGCTACGGCCCCCGCACCACCCTCATCATCGGCCTGCTGATCATCGGGGTCGGGTACGGCGGCGGCCTCGGCCTGATGAGCGCCGCCTGGCAGACCATCGTCACCTCCGTGCTGATCGGCGCCGGCATCGGCCTCGCCTACTCCTCGCTGCCCGCGCTGATCATCGGCGCGGTCCCGGCCTCGGAGACGGGCGCGGCCAACGGCCTCAACACCCTGATGCGGTCCATCGGTACGTCGGTGTCCAGCGCCGTCATCGGCATGGTGCTCGCCGACACGGCGACCGACGTCGGCGGCGTCGCCCTCCCCACCATGCAGGGCTTCCGCGTCTCCTTCCTGATCGCGGCCGCCGCGGTCGCGATCGGTCTGGCGCTGGCCTTCTTCCTCCCCCGCCGCACCCCGGCGGCCGGGGTCACGCAGCTGCGGGCGAGCAGCGAGGAGGAGGCGAACCTGGTCCGTGCCGAGCAGGCGCTCGTCGGGGCCGGGGAGGAGCAGCCCCACGGCTTCCGCGGCCGGGTGCTGGCCGCCGACGGCGTTCCCGTGGCCCGCGCGAAGGTCACGCTGATCGACCGGCACGGACGGCAGGCGGGCGCGACCCTCTCCGCGGGCGACGGCAGCTACGCCCTCGCGGTGCCCGCCCGGGGCCCGTACGTCCTGGCCGCCCGCGCCGCCGGTCACGGCCCGCTCGCCCACTCGGCGACCCACGGCGGCGACCGCCCCGTCGACCTGGACCTGTCCCTGCCGGGCGAGACGGTCCCGGCCTGAGCCGACCTCCCGGACTCCGGCCGGCCCTCGGGCCCCGACCCGCAGGCGGCCCCGGCCGGTCCCGCACCCCCTGCCGCAGCGCGCGGCGGGGGGGTGCGGCAACATGGGGCCGCCAGCCCGCCCAGCCGTCGACCGAGGCTCAGACGCCCGTACGTCGACCGAGGCACAGGAACACAGGTGTACGACCACCGAAAGGCCCCCATGCCCGCGCACGAGGGCCGCGCGCTGTACGCCGCCGCCGTGGAGGCGGGCGGGCTCGGGCTGCCGCTGCTGGAGGTCGGCACGTACTGCGGGCGCTCGACCGTCCTGCTCGCCGACGCGGCCCGCCGGGCCGGGGTCACCGCGCTCACCGTCGACCACCACCGGGGCAGCGAGGAACAGCAGCCGGGCTGGGACTACCACGACCCGGAGACGGTCGACCCGGAGCTGGGCGTGATGGACACCCTGCCCGCCTTCCGCCGCACCCTGCACCGGGCCGGTCTGGAGGAGCACGTGGTCGCGCTGGTCGGGCGCTCCCCCCAGGTCGCGGCGGTCTGGAACTCCCCGCTCGGCCTCGTCTTCGTCGACGGCGGCCACACCGACGAGCACGCGAACGCCGACTACGAGGGCTGGGCGCCGCACGTGGCCGACGGCGGCCTGCTGGTCATCCACGACGTCTTCCCGGACCCGGCCGACGAGTTCACCGGCCAGGCCCCCTACCGGGTCTACCTCAGGGCTCTCGCGTCCGGCGCGTTCACCGAGGTCTCCGCGACCGACTCGCTGCGCGTCCTGCGGCGAACGGCTGCGGCGGCTGCGGCGGCTGCGGCGGCTGCAGCGGCTACGGGGATCCGGACGCGGTGAGGGCCTGAGTACCGGACAGGCCCTAGAGTCGCTGACGTGTCGTACACAGGCCCGGACTTCGAACCTCCTCAGCCCCGCCGCTCCCCGCTGCGCCGCCCGCTGACCGTGGCGGTCGCCGCGCTCGTACCGGGGGCGCTGCTCGGGTGGGGGGTGTACGCGGCGGTCGGCGGCGGCTCGGACGGCGGGGGCTCAGACGCCGCCGGGACCCCGGCGACGTCCTCCGCCACCACCGAGCCGTCGGCCACGGTGGAACCCTCCCCCACCGCGAAACCGTCCCCCTCGGACTCCGCGCCCCTCAAGGGCAAGGTCGTCGTCATCGACCCGGGGCACAACCCCGCCAACTTCGAGCATCCCTCGCAGATCAACCGCAAGGTGAACGTCGGTACACACTGGAAGGAATGCGACACGACGGGCACCGCCACCAACACGGGCTGGCCCGAGGCGAAGTTCACCCTGGACGTGGCCCACCGGCTGCGCGAGCTGCTGGAGAAGCAGGGCGCGACGGTGAAGCTGACGCAGGACGGCGACCGTTCGTACGGCCCCTGCGTGGACGAGCGCGCCCGGATCGGCAACGAGGCGCACGCGGACGCCGCGATCTCGATCCACGCCGACGGGTCCGGGGCCGGCAACCGCGGCTTCCACGTGATCATGCCGGGCGCGGTGCACGACGGCGACGCCGACACCCGCGCCATCGTGGCACCCTCCGCGGAACTGGGCGAGAGCGTCGCGGGCAGTTTCGTGCGCGTCACCGGCAGCGCGCCCTCCAACTACATCGGCGACGGCACCGGCCTGAACACGCGCACGGACCTGGGCGGTCTCAATCTGTCAACGGTTCCGAAGGTCTTCATCGAGTGCGGCAACATGCGCGACAGCACGGACGTCGCCCTGCTGACCAGCGGCAGTTGGCGGCAGAAGGCGGCGCAAGGGATGTCTGAGGGGATTGTGAGTTTCCTGCGCGGGTAGCGATCAGCGCGCCCATCCCTGCGGACAGCGCCGAGGTACGGACGATAGTGTCGTCCGTACGATGAGGGGCCACCCCCGCGCTTCACACCGGAACCTTTCGGCGCCATCGTGACAGCGACGCCTCTACCGATGACGAGACCATCTACGAAGGACCTGAAGTGAATATCCGCTCCCTCACTCGAGGCGACGGCGTGGTGATCGGAGCAGCGGTGTTGCTGTTGATCGCGTCGTTCCTCGACATCTACTCGATCGACGGTGCCCCGGACAGCGCCGAAATCCCCAGCCTGTGGGGCAGTGGCTCGGTCGTGCTCGGTGTCGTTCTGGCGGGCGTCATCGGCGCCGCGCTCGTCGTCGTGGCGCGTGCCATGCCGCAGCCCAGGAAGGTGGCGGGGCTCGACCTCGGCCAGTTCGGCACCGCGTTCACGGTGTTCGCCGCGTGGTGCGCGCTCGGCAACATCTTCGACCCGGCCGGTGCCTTCGACAACAACGGCGGGGCCAGCGGCATCAACGCCGGCATGGGCCTGATCCTGGCCCTGATCGCCACGCTGATCATGGCGGCCGCGGCCGTGGCCACCGAGCTGGTCCCGGCCCTCAAGGGCTCCCTGATCCCGGCCTCGCGTCCGGCGGCGCCGCAGCCCTACGGCGGCCAGCCCCAGGGTGGTTACGGCTACCCGGGCGCCCAGCAGCAGCCGTTCGGCGGCCAGCCGGGCCAGCCCGGCCAGCCCTTCGGCGGGCAGCCGCAGCCGGGGCAGCCCCAGCCCGGCCAGCCGCAGCCCGGTCAGCCGCAGGCTCCGCAGCAGGCGCAGGCGCAGCCGGCCGGGGACTTCTCCCCGTTCTGGTTCGCCGTGCCGGTGCCGCGTCCGCTGTTCGCGGAGGACGGCTCCCCGACGCCGATCGCCGAGCTGGCGCCGGGTACCTGGTACCTGGCCGTCGAGCAGCGCGGCGCCAACCTGGTCGCGCAGACGCAGGACGGCCGCCGAGGTGTCCTGCAGGACACCTCGGGCATCCAGCGCGGCTGACCGGCCGGGCCTGCCCGCCCGCTCGCTCACCTCAACGGCCCCCCGCCCACCGGCACTTCACCGTGCCGCCGGGCGGGGGGCCGGGGGTTTCGCAGGTTTCAAACACACTTGCGGGGCCAGACGGAAGGCATGTCCCCTCGAAGTCGCAGTGGCTCCCACTCCGCCGGAACGGTCGTCGCGGTGATCGCGGACATCATGGCCGTCATCCTCGGACTGTGGATCCTGATGTACCTGTTGGACGCCAACCGGGGCAACGACCTGGTGCAGTTCGTCCATGACGCGGCCCGCTGGCTCGCCGGCTGGTCGCACGACCTGTTCACGTTCGACGAGGCCTGGGCCCGCGTGGTCGCCGGCTACGGACTGGCCGCGGTCGTCTACCTCTTCGTCGGCCACGCCATCGCCAACCGCCTGCACCGGAACTGATCGGCGCCGCCCCCGACCGGACCGGCCTACGGGCCGGACACCGCCCCGCGGTCAGACGCAGCAGTCGGGGTCGAGTCCCCTCGGCAGGCGGTCGCCCGCGAAGACCTGGCAGGTGGCCTCGTGGCCGCCGAGCGCGGCGACGGCGAGCAGCAGCGATCCGGCCGTCCAGGCGGTCAGCTCGCGCGGCCATACGGCGTCGTCCTCGAAGACGTACCCCGTCCAGTACAGGCCGCTCTCCTCGTCCCGCAGGTGCTGGATGGACTGCAGGACGGTCAGGGCGTGGTCGGACTCGCCCACCGCCCACAGGGCGAGGGCGAGTTCGGCGGACTCGCCGCCGGTCACCCACGGGTTGGGGACGACGCAGCGCACCCCGAGGTCCGGGACCACGAAGCGGTCCCAGCTCTCCCTGAGCCGGGAGCGGGCCTCGGTGCCGGTCAGCGCGCCGCCCAGGACCGGGTAGTACCAGTCCATCGAGTAGCGCCCCTTGTCGAGGAACCGCTCCGGGTGGCGGCGGATGGCGTGCCGCAGCGCACCCGCCGCCAACTCCCAGTCGGGCTGCGGCTCTTCGCGTTGCTCGGCGATGGCGAGCGCGCAGCGCAGCGCGTGGTGGACGGAGGAACTGCCGGTCAGCAGCGCGTCGGTGGTGCCGGAGCCGTCGTCGTCGCGCCGCCAGCCGATCTGCCCGCCGGGCTGCTGGAGGCGCAGCACGAACTCGACGGCCGCGTGGACGACGGGCCACATCCGGTCCAGGAACGTGTCGTCGCCGGTGGCGAGGTAGTGGTGCCAGACGCCGACGGCGACGTAGGCGACGAAGTTGGTCTCCCGGCCGCGGTCCGTGACGTCGGCGAAGTCCCCGTCGGCGTAGGCGGCGTACCAGGAACCGTCCTGGTTCTGGTGCCGGGCCAGCCACGCGTACGCCCGCCCGGCGGCCTCGTGCTCGTCGGCCGCGTCCAGGGCCATCGCCGCCTCGACGTGGTCCCACGGGTCGAGGTGGTGCCCGCGGAACCAGGGGATCGCTCCGTCCTCGCGCTGTACGGCGAGGATGCCCCGGACGGTCGCGGCGGCCTGCTCGTCGGTGAGGACGCCGGGCAGGACGAGGTGCTCCGTACGGGGAGTGCGGGGCGTGCCGGGAGAACGGGACGAGGTCACGCGGCGTCCACCGGCGGCAGGTGCGGCTTGGTGGCGTAGGCCACGAAGCTCTTGCCGATCAGCGGGTTGAGCGCCTGCTCGGCGACGCGGGTCGCCAGCGGCTTCTTCATGATGTCCCACACCAGCAGCTTGTGGTACGCCCGCACCGGCAGCGCCTTGTCGTTGTCGACGCCGAACGCGCACTTCAGCCACCAGTACGGCGAGTGCAGCGCGTGCGCGTGGTGGGTGCCGTACGGCTTGAGGCCGGCCTCGCGGATCCGGGCGAGGAGCTGGTCGGCCCGGTAGATGCGGATGTGGCCGCCCTCGACCTCGTGGTAGGCGTCGGACAGCGTCCAGCAGACCTTCTCGGGGCCGTAGCGGGGCACGGTGACCGCGATGCGGCCGCCGGGCTTGAGGACGCGGACCATCTCGGCGAGGACGCCCTTGTCGTCGTGGATGTGCTCCATCACCTCGGAGATGATGACCACGTCGAAGGACGCGTCGGGGAAGGGCAGGGCGAGCGCGTCGCCCTCCATGGCGGTGGCGGTGGCGCCGGCCGGAGCCTCACCGGCCTCCTCCATCGCCGCGAACCACTTGGCGACCTCCCTTATTTCCTCCGCGTTCTGGTCCAGGGCGACGACCCGCGCCCCGCGCCGGTAGCACTCGAACGCGTGCCGGCCCGCGCCGCAGCCGAGGTCCAGGACGCGGTCGCCCGGGGCGAGCGGGAACCGGGAGAAGTCGACGGTCAGCACGTGGCCCTGCTTTCGGGATAGACGCCGGTGTCACCGGTGGTCGGGGGTGGGGTCGGGGCCGCGGCCGGTCCCTGGGACCCGACCGGCCGCGTGGCCGGTGCGGCCGGTGCAGCGGGTGCAGCCGGCGCGGCCGGCGCGGAGGAATCGCGGCCGATGGCCTCGCGGTAGCGGGCGACGGTGCCCTCGGCGGCACGGGCCCAGGTGAAGTGCTTCAGCACCCGTTCGCGTCCGGCCGCGCCGAGCCTCGCCCGCAGTTCGCGGTCGCCGAGCAGCCGGTTCAGCCCGGCGGCCAGCGCGTCCGCGTCGCCGGGCGGCACCGCGAGGCAGGTCTCCCCGTCGGGCCCCGCGACCTCCGGGACGGCCCCGCCGGTGGTGGCGAGCAGCGCCGTGCCGGCCGCCATGGCCTCGGCGGCGGGCAGCGAGAACCCCTCGTACAGCGACGGCACGCACGCGACCTCCGCCGACCGCACCAGGTCGACGAGTTCGGCGTCCGAGATGCCCTTGACGAACTCGACGGCGCCTTCGAGGCCGTACCGCTCGATCGCCTGGGCGACGGGCCCCTCGGCGGGCCGCTTGCCGACGACGACGAGGTGGGCCCGGGGGTGCTCGGTGCGCACCTTCGCCAGCGCCTCGACGAGGAAGACCAGGCCCTTGAGCGGCACGTCCGCACTGGACGTCGTCACGATCCGGCCCGGCACCCGCGGCACCGAGGGGTCGGGGGAGAACAGGCCGGTGTCGGCGCCGATGTGGACGACATGGATCCGGTCGTCCCGTACGCCGAGGTGGTCGATGATCTCCTGGCGCGAGGTGCCGGAGACGGTGAGCAGGGAGGGCAGCCGGCGTGCGACGCGCTTCTGCATGCGGGTGAAGGCGTACCAGCGGCGCACCGAGTAGCGGCGCCTGCGACTGTCGGCGGCGTCCAGCTCCAACTGCCGGTCCACGGTGATGGGATGGTGGACGGTCGTGACGAGCGGCGCACCCACGTCGCCCAGCAACCCGTACCCGAGGGTCTGGTTGTCGTGCACGACGTCGAAGTCGCCGCGGCGGGCGCGCAGATGGCGCCGGGCGCGCAGCGAGAACGTCAGCGGCTCCGGGAACCCTCCGGTCCACATCGTGCCGACCTCGAGCGCGTCGATCCAGTCCCGGTACTCGCCGCGCTTCGGGGTGCGGAAGGGGTCGGGCTGGCGGTAGAGGTCGAGGCTCGGCAGCTCGGTGAGCGACAGCCGGTCCTCGGGCCCATCGATCCCCGCGGGCCCCTCGAACCCGTCGATCCCCTCGTCGAGGACGTCGAGGACGTCGAGGACGGGATAGGGCTGGGCACCGATGACCTCGACGCGGTGGCCGAGGCGGGCCAGTTCGCGCGAGAGGTGGCGGACGTAGACGCCCTGGCCGCCGCAGAACGGGTTCCCCTTGTAGGTGAGGAGCGCGATGCGCAGCGGTCGCAAGCCGTCGGCGGCGGGTTCCGGACGGGGACCCGTCCGACTGGCCTCGGCGGTCACTCTGGGCCCCCTTCTCACTGCGCTGTCCTGCGACGTCCCGCGACGTCCCGCGACACTATGCCGGGACGCTAATCTAGAACAAGTTTCAGACTTGATCGTCAGCGGCTTCGAATCTACCGGCAGGTAGCCGGACTGTGACGAGTGGATCAGGTGATTCACGCCACGGCGGGCCATGATGGGCCACGGCGGGCCACGGCGAGAGGGGGAGCAGGTGACCAGGGCAGACAGGCCGGAGACGGCGCCGGAGGTGGCGGGCCTGCCGCACCGCCCCGCTGCCCCGCCCCTGACGGAGCGGCAGCGGGAGCGCCGCCGCCGCATCCTCCGGGCGACCGCCCGGCTGGCCGGCCGGGGCGGTTTCGAGGCGGTGCAGATGCGGGAGGTCGCGGAGTCGTCGCAGGTCGCCCTCGGCACGCTGTACCGCTACTTCCCCTCCAAGGTCCACCTGCTCGTCGCCACCATGCACGACCAGTTGGAACGGCTGCACGGCACCCTCCGCAAGAGCCCGCCGACCGGCGAGACGGCCGCGGACCGGGTGGCGCAGACCCTGATGCGGGCGTTCGGAGCACTCCAGCGCGAACCGCGGCTGGCCGAGGCGATGGCCCGCGCCCTGACCTTCGCGGACCGCAGCGTCTCCCCGGAGGTCGACCAGGTCTCCCGGCAGACCACGGCGATCATCCTGGACGCGATGGGCGGCCTGGAGAACCCGACCCCGGAGCAGCTCTCCGCCGTCCGCGTCGTCGAGCACACCTGGCTCTCGACCCTGATCACCTGGCTCGCCGGCCGCACGTCCCTGACCCAGGTACGGACGGACATCGAAACGGTGTGCCGCCTGATCGACCTGACGGAGCCCGAGGACGGCACCGCGCCGCGCCTCTGAGAGTTGGCCGGGCCGGTCACCGTAGCCGCTCGGCCGTCACCAACCCCTCCCACCGCATCCCTCCCAGCACACCCCTCCCACCGCACCCCTCGGCCCGAATCCGGCGGGCGGGTAAAGTGGCGGGGTCGTCATCACCCGTACGGGGGGAAGCCGGTGCAATTCCGGCGCTGACCCGCAACCGTGAACCGCCCCGCCGAGCCCTCCTGAGGACCGCGGACGGTGAGCCGGACTGCCCCGCACGGACGTGACCGGCTCACGTGCCCGGCGCCCGCCGGTGCACGGGCACCGTCGAGGCATACGGGGCCGAGCCGCCGGGGGTGCCCCGTGCTGCCCGGCCCCGCACAGGGAAAGGCACCCGCCGCTCATGAACGTCCGCCGTCGCAGCAGCGCCGCGGCTCTGGCCGCCACAGCCGTGATAGCCGTCGCCGCCGCGCCCGCGGTCGCCGCCGACCCGTCGCCGTCCACCACCGCGTCCACCGCGCCCTCGCCGTCCGCCGCCGCGTCCGGGCTGTACGGGTCCGGCAACCCGCAGTTCGACGGTGTCTGGCGCCAGTCCCTCGCGCTGCTCGCGCAGGACACGGCCGGTGTGGTGCCGTCGTCGAAGGCCGTGAAGTGGCTTACGGACCAGCAGTGCGCCGACGGCGCCTTCCCGGCCTTCCGCGCCGACCCGGCCAAGGCCTGCGACGACAAGACCATGGTCGACACCAACAGCACGGCCGCCGCCGTCCAGGCCCTGTGGGCCGTCGGCGGGCACGGCGACGTCGTGGAGGACGCCCTCGGCTGGCTGAAGTCCGTGCAGAACAAGGACGGCGGCTGGGGCTACAGCCCCGGCACCCCCAGCGACGCCAACTCCACCTCCGTCGTCATCGGCGCCCTGACCGCCACGGAGACCGACCCGGAGGGTGTCGAGAAGGACGGCAAGTCCCCGTACGACGCCCTGCTGACGTTCGCCCTGCCCTGCGCGAAGGACAAGGGCGAGGGCGCCTTCGCCTTCCAGCCGGACGAGGACGGCAAGCTGCTCGCCAACGCGGACGCGACCGCCGCCGGCGTCCTCGGCGCCCTCGGCAAGGGCCTGGTCGCCGGGGCCGCCGCCGACGGCACGGCCACGGAGGCGGAAGCCGCCTGCGCCGACGCGAAGAAGCCGACCCGGGAGCAGGCCGCCGCGAACGGCGCCGCGTACCTCACCGCCGCCGTCGCCGAGCACGGTTACCTCACGTCCGCCCTCGGCGGCTCCACCTCGCAGCCCGACTACGGCAACACCTCCGACGCGGTCGTCGCCCTCGCCGCGCAGGGCGGTACCGACAAGGCGGCCGCGCTGATGTCCTGGCTGGAGAAGAACGCCGGGAACTGGGCGAAGGAGAACGGCCCGGCCGCCTACGCCCAGCTGATCTTCGCCGCCCACGCCGCGGGCACCGACCCGCGCGACTTCGGCGGCACGGACCTGGTCGAGCAACTGAACGCGACGGGCCCGGCCCCGCAGGGGGCGAAGGCGGGCGACGCCGCGACCACGAGCGGCGACAAGGACGGGGAAGACAAGAAGAAGGACGACGAGAAGGACGAGAAGGACGAGAAGGAGGACGACTCCCCCTTCGGCGTCTGGTGGTTCGTCGGCGTCTTCCTGGTCTTCGGCATCGGCATCGGCTTCCTGCTCAGCAACCGTTCGAAGAAGCAGCAGCCGTGACCCGCCGCGTCGCCCTCCTCGTCCTGGCCGCGTTCGTCCTGATCGCGGCCGCGGGGCAGGCGCAGGCCGCCGGTTACCGTTACTGGTCCTTCTGGGACCGCGACGGCGACCAGTGGGCCTACGCCACCCAGGGCCCCTCGACGGCCCGCCCCGCCGACGGCGACGTCCAGGGCTTCCGCTTCTCGGTGAGCGAGGACTCCGGCGACGCGGCCCAGCCGCGCGGCACGGCGGACTTCGCGTCGATCTGCGCGAAGACACCGGCCGAGGACGGCAGCAAGCGGGTGGCACTCGTCCTCGACTTCGGCACGGCCTCCGACGCCCCGTCCGGCGAGACCCCGCCGTCCCCGCGCACGGCCTGCGCCCAGGTCTCCCCCGACGCGACCACGGCCGACACCCTGGCCGCCGTCGCCGGCCCCCTCCGCTACGACACCAACGCCCTGCTGTGCGCGATCGGGGGGTACCCGAAGTCGGGGTGCGGGGAGCAGGTGTCGCAGAACCAGGAGAACCAGAAGCAGGAGAAGCAGAACGGGTCGGCAGCACCCGAGGAGAAGAACATCTCGGACGACGACAGCGGCGGCGGCCCCTCGGTCGGCCTCATCACCGGCATCGCGGCCATCGCCGCCCTGGCCGCCGCGGTCACCTGGCAAGCAAGGCGGCGCAGAAATGCCACCGACTGACCCTGCACCACCTGCGCCCACCCCCGCCAGCCACCTGGACCAGCACCAGCACCAGCACCACCCTCACCCCGGGCCAACGCCCGCACCCCACCCAGCAACTCCTCCCGCGACGCACCCGCCACCACCGCACGATGCCCGCGCACCGCACGACCCGCCGCGAGTGCGGCGCCGACATCCGTGGCGGAGGTGTCCGGCCGTGCCTCGACGAAGGCCGCCAGCCGTCCGGCCTGCGCCCGCAGGGCCTCCTGGTGGTGACCGGAGATCACCCAGGGCACGACCGGGAGTTCGGCGCGTCGCCCCGCTCCGGACCCGGTCTCGGCAGGGGCCTGTTCGAGGACGACGTGGGCGTTGGTGCCGCTGATCCCGAACGACGACACACCCGCCCGGCGCAGCCTCCCCACCTCGGGCCACTCACGCGCCCGGTCCAGCAACCGCACCCCACCCGACGACCAGTCCACATGCGGCGACGGCCGCCCGGCATGCAGCGACGCCGGCAACACCCCCCGCCGCAACGCCTCCACCATCTTGATCACACCCGCCACACCCGCCGCCGCCTGCGTGTGCCCCACATTCGACTTCACCGACCCCAGCCACAACGGCCGCCCGGCATCCCGCCCCTGCCCGTACGTCGCCAGCAGCGCCTCCGCCTCGATGGGGTCGCCGAGGACGGTGCCGGTGCCGTGCGCCTCCACCGCGTCCACGTCCGAGGTGGCCAGCCCGGCGTCCGCCAACGCGGCGCGGATCACGCGCTGCTGCGCGGGGCCGTTCGGTGCCGTGAGGCCGTTCGACGCACCGTCCTGGTTGATCGCACTGCCCCGGACGACCGCGAGCACCCGGTGTCCGTTGCGCCGCGCGTCCGACAGCCGCTCCAGGACCAGGACGCCCGCACCCTCGGCCATCCCTATGCCGTCGGCGTCCGTCGAGAAGGGCTTGCAGCGGCCGTCGGCCGCAAGACCCCGCTGACGGGCGAACTGGACGAAGGGGCCGGGGGTCGCCATGACGGTCACGCCGCCGGCCAGCGCGAGGTCGCACTCGCCCGACCGCAGGGCCCTGCCCGCCAGGTGGATCGCCACCAGCGACGACGAGCACGCCGTGTCCACCGTCACCGCCGGCCCCTCGAAACCGAACGTGTAGGCCACCCGGCCGGACAGGACGCTGCCCGCGCCGCCGGTCATGAGCAGGCCCTCGACGTGTCCGGGGGTCCGCTCCGGGGCCGGTGCGTAGTCGTGGTAGACCTGCCCCGCGAACACTCCGGTGCGGCTGCCGTGCAGGTCGTCGGCGTCGAGTCCGGCCTGTTCGAGGGCTTCCCAGGAGGTCTCGAGGAGCAGCCGCTGCTGCGGGTCCATCGCCAGCGCCTCACGCGGCGAGATCCCGAAGAAACCCGCGTCGAAGTCGCCCGCGTCGTGGAGGAAGCCCCCTTCGCGGGTGTACGACGTGCCGGTGTGGTCCGGGTCGGGGTGGTAGAGCCCGTCGAGGTCCCAGCCGCGGTCCGCCGGGAAGCGGCCGATGCCGTCGGCGCCGGTGGCGGCCAGCTCCCAGAGTTCCCCGGGGCTGGTGACGCCGCCGGGATAGCGGCAGGCCATGCCGACGATCGCGAGGGGTTCGTCGGTGGGGGCGGCGGGCGCGGCGGGCTCCTCCTGCCGGGCCGGGCCGGGCAGCTGGTCCACCAGGTGGGCGGCCAGCTCCGTGGGGGTGGGGTGGTCGAAGACCAGTCCGGCGGGGAGGCGCAGTCCGGTGGCGTTGTTCAGCCGGTTGCGCAGTTCGAGTGCGCCGAGCGAGTCGAAGCCGGAGTCGCGGAAGGCACGCGTGGCGGGGACCCGGTCGGCCGAGGCGTGGCCGAGTACGGCGGCGGCCAGGTCGCGTACGAGCCCGAGGGCCAGGTCGATCCGCTCGTCCGGTGTCAGGGCCGTCAGACGCTCGGTGAAGGTTCCGTCGCTGCCCGCGGGCCGTGGCGGGCGGACGAGTCCGCGCAGCAGTGGCGGGATCCCCTCGCTCTCCGCCTGTTCGCGTACCTGTCGAAGGTCCAGCCTGGTGGGCACGGCGAGCGGTGCGGGGTCCGCGACCGCCCGGTCGAACAGCGCGAGGGCCTGGTCCTCGGGCAGGGGCGCCACGCCCAGCCGGGCCAGCCTGGCGCGGTCGGTGGTGTCGAGTCCGGAGGCCATGCCGCCGCTGAGGTCGTCCTGGTCCCACAGGCCCCAGGCGTGGCTCTGTCCCGGCAGACCGAGGTCGGCGCGGTGGGCGGCGAGTGCGTCCAGGAAGGCGTTGGCGGCCGCGTAGTTGGCCTGCCCCGCGCCGCCGAGGAGGCCGGAGACCGAGGACATGAGGACGAACGCGGTCAGCGGCTCGTCCTTGGTCAGTTCATGCAGGTTCCAGGCGGCGTCGACCTTGGGGCGCAGCACGGTCGTGAGCTGGTCGGGCGTCAGGGAGGTGACGACTCCGTCGTCGAGGACGCCCGCCGCGTGCACCACCGCGGTGGGGGTGTGGTCGGCGCGGATGCCCGCGAGCGCGGTCCGCAGGGCTTCGCGGTCTGCAGGGTCGCAGCCGAGGGTGGTCACCTCGCAGCCCGCCCCGGCGAGTTCGGCGGTGAGGTCGCGGGTCGCCTCGCCTCCCCGTCGGCTGACGAGGACGAGTCGGCGTACGCCGTGCTCATGGACCAGGCGCCGGGCGATCAGCCGGCCGATGTGTCCGGTGGCGCCGGTGAGCAGGACCGTGCTGTCGGGACCGAAGGGGGCGGGGGTGTCGTCGGCCCGGTCGGTGGAGCGCGTGAGGCGAGGGGTGTGGACGCGGCCGGCGCGCAGGGCGACCTGGGGTTCCTCGCCCGCGGCGACGGCGGGCAGGAGCCGCAGCGACGCGGGGTCCCGGTCGGTGTCGGCGAGGAGGAACCGTCCGGGTGTCTCGGTGTGCGCGGTGCGCAGGAAGCCCCAGACGGTGGCGGCGGCGGCGCCGGTCGCGGGGGCCGGGCCGGCTGCTCCCTCGGTGACGGCGAGCAGCCGGGTGCCGGCCAGCCGTTCGTCGAGGAGCAGGGCGCGGGCGGTCGCCAGGGCCGTGGCCGTGTGATCGTGCGCCGCGGTCACGGTGTCGTCGTGCCGGTCGCCGACGGTCCACACGAGGAGGTCGGGCGCGGGGGCACCGGCGTCGAGGGCGGCGAGCAGACCGTCGAGGTCGCGGTGGGCGTCCGGTGCGGCGCCGGCACTCCGGAGCGCTTCGAGTACGGGGACGCCGTCGCCGTCGCCCAGTACGGCCCACCGGCCGGTGGGGCGTTCCTCGCCGGGCTGCGTCAGCGGTTCCCATTCCACGGCGAACAGGGAGCGGGCTGCCGCTCCGTGCGACGCGGTGAGCTGCGCGGTGTCGGCGGGCCGCAGGGTGAGGGAGCCGATGCTCGCGACCCGCCGCCCCGACGGTTCGGCGAGGTCGAGGGCGACGGCGGAGTCGCCGGAGCGGGTGATCCGGGCGCGCAGCACGCGGGCTCCGGGTGCGTGCACGGCGACGTCGTCGAAGGCGTACGGCAGGCGCACTCCGTCCTCGGAGCGGGTGGTGGTGACCACGGCGTGCAGGACGGCGTCGAGCAGTGCCGGATGGAGGGTGAAGCCCTCGTCGTCGGGGGACGCCGGTTCGCCGTGCTCGGGCAGTCGCGCCTCCGCGTAGACGGTGCCGTCGGGGGCGTGCCAGAGGCGGGCGAGTCGCTGGAAGGCGGGGCCGTAGGCGTAGCCGGCGTCGGCCATTTCGTCGTAGAGGCCGGTGAGGTCGGCCTCGGTGGTGCCGGAGGGCGGCCAGGTGGCGGCCCACTGGGGTTCGGCGGGCTCCGGTGCGGGGGCGTCCGCGCGGAGCACCGCCGTCGCGTGGTGGACCCAGGAGGGGGCGGAGTCCCGGGTGTCCGGGCCGGCGTCGGTGCCGGGACGGCTGTGCACGGTCGCGGTCGCGCCGTCGGGGCCGTCGGGGGTGACGGTGACCTGGAGGTCCGTGGTGTCGCTTCCGGTGGGCAGCGGCAGCGGGGCGTGCAGGGTGAGTTCACCGATGTGGGGGGTTCCGTACCGTTCGCCCGCGTGCACCGCCAGTTCGAGCAGGGCGGTTCCCGGCAGGAGCGGAAGGGTGCCGACGGCGTGGTCGCGGAGCCAGCGGTGGCGGTACGGGGTGAGCCGCCCGGTCAGGACGAGGCTCAAACCGGTGGCGGTGCGCAGGGCCGCGCCGAGCAGCGGGTGGCGGTCCGGGGTGAGTCCGGCGGACGCGACGTCCGGGGCGCCGGTGCCGGGGCCGGTGTCGAGCCAGTAGCGTTCGTGCTGGAAGGCGTACGTGGGCAGCGGGACGTGGCGGGCTCCGGTGCCGGTGTAGATCCGGCTCCAGTCCACGGGGAGGCCGTGCGTGAAGACGGCGCTCAGTGAGGTCAGCAGGCGTCGCAGACCGCCGTCGCCGAGGACCAGCGAGCCGGTCACGACCGCGTCCCGGCCCGCGTCCTCCAGCGTCTGCGTCACGCTCCCGGCGAGCACCGGGTGGGCGCTGCATTCCACGAAGGCGTCGAAGCCGTCGGCGGCCAGTTCCCGTACCGCTTCCTCGAAGCGGACCCGGTGGCGGAGATTGCGCACCCAGTAGGCGGCGTCCGGCACCTCGTCGCCGAGCCAGTCGCCGGTGACCGTCGAGAAGAACGGCACCCGGGCGCGGTCCGCGCGGATGGGGGCCAGGTCGGCGAGGATCCGGTCGGTGAGCGCGTCCACCTGTGCCGAGTGGGAGGCGTAGTCGACCGGGATGCGGCGGGCCCGGACGCCGCGGGTCTCGCAGTCGGCCATCAGGGCGTCGAGCGCGTCGGTGCCGCCGGAGACCACGGTGGATCCGGGCCCGTTCACCGCGGCGACCGTGACCTCCTCCCCGTAGCCGGCGAGTATCCCCTCCACCTCGGCGAGGGGCCGCTGCACGGCGACCATGCCGCCGTGGCCGGCGAGTTCCGCGGCGATCGCCCGACTCCGCAACGCCACCACCCGCGCACCGTCCTCCAGACTCAACGCACCCGCCACCACCGCAGCCGCGATCTCCCCCTGCGAATGCCCCACCACCGCAGCCGGACGCACCCCGAACCACTCCCACACCCGAGCCAACGACACCATCACCGCCCACAACGCAGGCTGCACCACCTCCACCCGACCCAACGCCACCCCATCACCCAACGCCTCCCACAACGGAACATCCACAAACGGCTCCAACGCCGCCGCACACTCCCCCAACCGCTCCGCAAACACCGGCACATCACCCAACAACCCCAACGCCATACCCACCCACTGCGACCCCTGACCCGGGAAGACGAAGACGACGCGGTCGTCGGCGGAGGTGGCCGTGCCGGTCACGACGGCGGGTGTCGGCCGGCCCTCGGCCAGGGCGGTCAGGGCGGTCAGGGCGGTCAGGGCGCCGGCCGGGTCGGCGCCGGTCGCGCCGAGGACGACCGCCCGGTGGTCGAGTACGGCGCGTGTGGTCGCGAGGGCGTGGCCGATGTCGTCGCCCCGGGGGGCCCGGGTGTCCCGTGCGGCGCCTTCCGCCAACGGCAGCAGGCGCCGGGCCTGGTCCCGCAGGGCCGCGTCGGACCGCGCCGTCAGCGTCCAGGGTTCGACGGTGCCGTCGGTGGGGTGGTCGTCGTCGCGGGCCTCCGGGTCCGGCCCCTGTTCCAGGATGACGTGGGCGTTGGTGCCGCTGACGCCGAAGGACGAGACACCGGCGCGGCGCGGCCGTCCCGTCTCCGGCCAGTCGCGGGGCCCGGTGAGGAGTGCCACGGTGCCGGTGGACCAGTCGACGTGTGCGGAGGGCTCTTCGGCGTGCAGGGTCCGGGGCAGGGCTGCGTGCCGCAGGGCGAGGACGGTCTTGATGACGCCCGCGACACCGGCCGCGGCCTGCGTGTGGCCGATGTTCGACTTCACCGACCCCAGCCACAACGGCCGTCCGGGATCACGCCCCTGCCCGTACGTCGCCAGCAGCGCCCCGGCCTCGATCGGATCACCCAGCTTCGTACCCGTACCGTGCGCCTCCACCACGTCCACGTCCGACCCGTCCAGCCCGGCGTCCGCCAACGCCGCCCGGATGACCTGTTGCTGCGCGGGGCCGCTGGGTGCGGACAGGCCGTTCGACGCGCCGTCCTGGTTGACCGCGCTGCCCCGCACGACCGCGAGCACCCGGTGGCCGTTGCGCCGGGCGTCCGAGAGCCGTTCGACGACGAGGACGCCGACCCCCTCGGCGAACCCGGCGCCGTCCGCACCGGCTGCGAACGCCTTGCTGCGGCCGTCGGCGGCCAGACCGCCCTGGCGGGTGAACTCGGTGAAGATGCCCGGGGTGGACATGACGGTGACACCGCCGGTGAGGGCCAGGTCGCACTCGCCCTGCCGGAGCGAGCGCACGGCCAGGTGCAGGGCGACGAGGGACGACGAGCAGGCGGTGTCGACGGTGAGGGCCGGGCCCTCCAGTCCGAGGGTGTAGGCGACCCGCCCGGAGAGGACGCTGCCGATGTTGCCCGTGGCGACGTATCCGGCGGTCTCCTCGGGGACGTCGGGACTGACCGTGAGGTAGTCGCCGCCGTTGGTGCCGGTGAACACGGCTGTGCGGGTGCCGTGCAGGCCGGTCGGGTCGATGCCGGCCTGTTCGAGCGCTTCCCAGGAGGTTTCGAGGAGCAGCCGCTGCTGCGGGTCCATCGCCAGCGCCTCACGCGGCGAGATCCCGAAGAACTCCGCGTCGAAATCGCCCGCGTCGTGGAGGAATCCGCCCTCGTGGGCGGTCGACGTGCCGGCGCGGTCGCCCGGGTCGGTTCCCCGGAGGGCGTCGAGGTCCCAGCCCCGGTCGTCGGGGAACGGGGTGATGGCGTCGCCCCCGTCGCGGAGCAGCTGCCACAGCTGCTGCGGGGAGCGGACGTCTCCGGGGAAGCGGCAGCCCATGCCGACGACGGCGATCAGGTCGTCCCCGTCCGCCGGGGCCGGAGCGGGGCCGGGCGCGGGGACCGGGGCCGGGTCCGCGCCGGGGCCGCCGACGAGTTCGTCCCGCAGGTGGGCGGCGAGATCGCGGGCGGTGGGGTGGTCGAAGACGATGGTGGAGGCCAGCCGCAGTCCGGTCGCCTTGTTCAGCCGGTTGCGCAGTTCGACGGCGGTGACGGAGTCGAAGCCGAGGTCGCGGTAGGCGGTCGTGGGATCGACGGCGTCGGGTCCGGAGTGGCCGAGGACCTCGGCAGCCTGTTCGCGGACGAGGGTGAGCAGGGCGGCCTGCTGTTCGGCCCGGCCGCCCAGCGCGGCGACGCGCCCGGCGAGAGTACCGGCGGCGGTGCCGGGGGCCGGCCCGGTGGCCGCGGCGGTGAGCCGGCGGACCTCGGGCAGGTCGGCGAGGAAGGGGCTGGGGCGGGTGGCGGTGTAGGCCACGTGGAACCTGTCCCACTCCACGTCCGCGACGACGACGGTCGGTTCGGTGTCGCCGGCCGCCGCGACGAGGGCCTCGGCGGCCAGGCCGGGGTCCATCACGGGCAGGCCGTGGCGGCCGGCGGTCGCCTCGATGTCGCCCTCGGTGGCCATGCCGCGCTCGTCCCAGATGCTCCAGGCGATGGAGGTGGCGGGCAGTCCCAGGGCGTGCCGCTGCTCGGCGAGGGCGTCCAGGTAGGCGTTGCCGGGGGCGTAGTTGCCCTGTCCGGAGGCGCCCAGGGTGCCGGCCAGGGAGGAGAAGAGCACGAAGGCGTCCAGGCCGGTGTCCAGGGTCAGTTCGTGCAGGTGCCGGGCGCCGTCGGCCTTGACCCGCAGGACCTGGTCGATCCGGTCGGGGGTGAGGCGTTCGACGACGGAGTCGTCCAGGACGGCGGCGGTGTGCACGACCGCCGTCAGCGGATGGTCGGCGGGCACGGTCGCGAGCAGTTCGGCTACGGCCTCCCGGTCGCCGACGTCGCAGGCGGTGAGGGTGACGCGGACGCCGGTCTCCTCCAGTTCGGCGCGCAGTTCGGCGGCGCCCGGCGCGTCCGGGCCGCGTCGGCTCGCCAGCAGGAGGTGGTCGGCGCCGTGCCGGGCGAGGTGGCGGGCCACGCGGGCGCCGAGACCGCCGGTGCCGCCGGTCACCAGGACGGTGCCGTGCGGGCGCCACGCCGGCCGCGTCCCGGTGGGGGCACCGGTGCGGGACAGGCGCCGGACGAGCGCGCCGGACGGCCGCAGGGCCACCTGGTCCTCGCCGCTGCCGCCGGCCAGGACCGCCGCGAGGAGGCGGCCCGTGCGCCCGTCGGGGCGGGCGGGCAGGTCGACGAGGCCGCCGAACCGCTCGGGGTGTTCCAGGGCCGCGATCCGGCCGAGGCCCCACACCATGTGCTGGGCCGCGGCGGCGTCCCGGGCGGTGCGCGCGTCCTCGGCGGTCGCGGTGACCGCGTCGTGGGTCAGGCACCACAGAGGGCCGCTGCACCCGGCCTCGCCGAGCGCCTGGAACAGGGCGACGGTGGTGGTGAGGCCGGTGCGTTCGACGCGTCCCCGAGCGGTTCCGTCTCCGTCGGTGACGGTCAGCAGGGACAGCACCCCCGCGAAGGCTCCGTCGGGCAGCAGGCGGACGACGTCGTCCCGGGTGGCGTCCGCGGTGAGGGTGAGCGTGGTGACGTCACCACCGTGTTCGCGTACGGCGGCGGCGACCGCGGCGGCGCAGTCGGCCGCCGCGGCGGAGTCCGCCGGGACCGCCAGCAGCCACGTGCCGCTCAGTACGGGATCGCCGGGCAGGGTCGCCGGGGCCCAGCGCACGTGGTACCGCCAGGAGTCGACAGCGGCCTCGGCCGTACGGTGGCGGCGCCAGGTCCGCAGCGCGGGCAGTACGCCGTCCAGGGCGTCGCCGTCCACGTCGAGCAGGTCGGCGAGGGTTCCGGCGTCGTCGCTCTGCACCGCTTCCCAGAAGCCGGTGTCGTCGCCGGGGCGCGAGGTGTCCGGCGCGGCGGGCCCGCGCAGCGTGTCGGGGTCCCACCAGTAGCGTTCGCGCTGGAAGGCGTAGGTGGGAAGGTCGACGTGTCCGGTGCCGACGCCGGCGAACGCCCGCGCCCAGTCCACGGGCACGCCGTGCACGAAGGCCTCGCCGAGCGAGGCGAACAGGCGCCGGGCCCCTCCGTCGTCGCGGCGCAGGGTCCCGGTCACCGCGGCCTCGTGACCGGCCGCCTCCAACGTCTCGTGCACGGCCGCGGTCAGCACCGGGTGCGCGCTGCACTCCACGAACGCTCCGGCGTCCGTCGCGGCGAGGGCGCGTACGGCCTCCTCGAAGCGGACCCGGTGGCGGAGGTTGCGCACCCAGTAGGCGGCGTCCGGCACCTCGTCGCCGAGCCAGTCACCGGTGACCGTCGAGAAGAACGGCACCCGGGCGCGGTCCGCGCGGATGGGGGCCAGGTCGGCGAGGATCCGGTCGGTGAGCGCGTCCACCTGCCCGGAGTGGGAGGCGTAGTCGACCGGGATGCGGCGGTAGCGCACTCCCTCGCGTTCGCACCGGGCCCGGAGCGCGTCGAGCCCTTCGGGGGTACCCGAGACGACAGTCGTGGCGGGTCCGTTGGCCGCGGCCACGGTCACGGGGTCCGTGATGCCGTCCAGAAGTCGGCGCACGTCCTTCTCGGAGGCCGCCACCGATGCCATGCCGCCGTGGCCGGCGAGTTCCGCGGCGATCGCCCGACTGCGCAACGCCACCACCCGCGCACCGTCCTCCAGACTCAACGCACCCGCCACCACCGCAGCCGCGATCTCCCCCTGCGA
>NZ_JACBYP010000068.1 GCF_018982965.1 Streptomyces mayonensis
TGCGTCGGCGCGCTCCAGCGGGTGTGCCGGGAGGTTGTCAGGATGCGCACCTTCGCACGACGACGCCGCAGAAACATGCTGGTCGGCATCGGTTCGGCCGCCGCCGCGCTGGCCGCGGCCGTGCTGCCGGTCACCGCCCAGGCAGACCAGGGCCCCGGCCCGGTCGCCGGTACGACCGCCGGTACGACCGCCGCGGGCGCCCCCGAGCGCCCCGAGCCCGGCCCGGACCCCGATCCCTCCCTCCCGGCACACCCGCTGGAGCGCGCCGACGCACCGCTGGACAACCCGCTCAAGGGCTTCGCCCGCTTCTACGCGCCGGGCGCCGACCAGAACACGGGCTACCCGCACTCCCTCACCTGGACCTACTTCGGCCTGTCCGAGGTCATGACCGACGCCGCCGACTGCGGGGCGTACGACTGGGACCTCGTCGACGCCGTCCTCGACGAGGTCGCCTCCTACGGCAACCAGGCCGCCATCCGCTTCTACATGGAGTACCCGGACGACGCCGGCGGCCACCCCACCAACGCCATCCCGCACTGCTTCGACGGGCACGTCGACTACCGCCACAACGGTGAGTGGGACACCACCAGCCCGGACTACGACAACCGCTACCTGCTCGACGGCCTGAAGGACTTCGTGGCCGCCTTCGGCGCCCGCTACGACGGCGACCCGCGCCTCGGCTACATCCACATGGGCCTGATCGGGCTGTGGGGCGAGTGGCACACCTGGCCGTACGACACCGACACCGCCGACGGCTACCCGAACCTCATGCCCACCGACGCCCACGGCGCCGAGATCATCGAGGCGTTCAACGAGGCCTTCACGCACACCAGGGTCGAGGTGCGGGCGCCGGACAACGCCGGCGGTGCGGCCGACGCCCTGCCCGCCGTCGGCTACCACGACGACTCCTTCTGCTTCCGCGAGGGCGACCCCCCGGAGGGCGTCACCCTGCCGCAGTCGATGGGCGGCGCCTCCTGGTCCCAACTTCAGAAGGCCCTCGACCACGGCGTGGAGAACCGGTGGATCACCGCCTCCATGGGCGGCGAGGTACGTCCCGAGATCCAGGACCGGGCCTTCGACCACTGGCCGGGCGGCTCCGGCGACGTGGACGACATGCGGGCGTGCATCGAGCTGGAGCACACCACCTGGAAGATCAACGAGAAGAGCGCGGGCTACGCCGCCGACGATCCGAACGTGGCCGCCGCCGTCCGCACCATGGGCTACGACCTCACGGTCGACCACGCCTACTTCCACGACACCGCGCAGGACACCACGACCGTCGGCGTACGGATCACCAACGACGGCGTCGCGCCCTTCTACTACCCGTGGACCGTGAGCCTCGGCCTGAAGGACTCCACCGGCCGTGTCGTCAGGACCTGGGACACCTCCTGGGACCTGCGCAGGGTCATGCCGCAGAAGATCCGCGCCTTCCCCGACTGGAACGTGGGCCCCGACCCCGCCCACCTCGACTTCGGCCACCCCGAGTACTTCGACGCCGACCTCGACCTGTCCGGTGTCACCGCCGGTGACTACCAGCTGGTCATGAAGGCGAAGAACCCGCTGGAGGACATCAACCCCGACGCCAAGAAGCTCCGCTTCGCCAACGCGACCCAGAACAACGACGGTTGGCTCGGCCTCGGCGACCTGACCGTCGGAGGCTGAGCCGGGAGCCGCGGGCGCCGTGCCACGACGGCCCCGCGGCTGCCCGCCCCGGCACACACGCCGGCCACGGGCCCGGCGCCCCAGCCATACCATCACCGCATGGCGATCACTTATGAATGGCGAGGCGACGTCGACAGCGCGTCTGTCGAGGCCCTGCACGCCGAGGGCTTCGGCCACCCGCCCCAGGACGTCGACTGGCTCGCCCAACTGCGCCGGCACAGCCTGGGCTGGGTCTGCGCACGCGACGAGGGCCGGCTCGTGGGCTTCGTCAACGTCGCCTGGGACGGAGGCGCCCACGCCTTCGTGCTGGACACGACGGTGGCCCGGGACCGCCGCGGGCACGGAGTAGGAAGGGCACTCGTCGCGGCCGCGGCGGAAGGTGCCCGCTCCGCCCGCTGCGAATGGCTGCACGTCGACTTCGACGAGGGCCTCGAATCCTTCTACTTCGACGCCTGCGGATTCCGGCGGACCCCCGCGGGACTGATCGCCCTCTGACAGCGCGCCCCGGCCCGCCGCGCCCCGGCCCACCGCACCCCGGCCCACCGCTCGCCGGCGTACGCATGCCGCGAGCGCCACCACCCACCATTGCCGCCCGTTGCCTGGGCGCCGGTGCCCCGCGACGGGTCAGCGTCCGGTCGGCTCCGGTTCCGGCCGGGCGAGGGCCTCGGCCATCCACGGCTGGAACGGCAGGTGCCCGTCGACGATCCGCCAGTCGTTGACGGTCCACACCAGGCGCCAGTACCGCTCGACGAGCGGGTCGTGCGCCGCCTCGAACCGACTCGCCATCCA
Organism: Streptomyces mayonensis; assembly: GCF_018982965.1. GTDB lineage: Bacteria > Actinomycetota > Actinomycetes > Streptomycetales > Streptomycetaceae > Streptomyces > Streptomyces mayonensis. Next base: position 2,452 of record NZ_JACBYP010000068.1, read on the forward strand.
CCGCCGCAGCTCCGGTCCGGCGGGGCGGCCGAGCGCGGCGGCGAAGCGTTCCACCACGGAGTCGACCACGGGCCGGGCGGCGGCGCTGTCCGGTTCGACGCCCGCCCGCCTCGCGTCGGCGACCGCCTCCCGGACGAAGGCCAGGAGAGCCGCCGCCGTCCCGGGAGCCACACCCGGCAGAGCGTCCGCGTCGACGGGCGGGAAGGGCGCGCGAACCATGCGCGCACGAAAGCCGTCGTCGGCCATCAGCCCGGCCAGCTCGGTCCACGCGGCGAGCTGGGCCTCGGACGGATCGTCGGGGAGGACGGGCAGAGCCGTGCGCAGCACGGCGGCCGCGTCGCGGGACCCGGGGTTTTCGGAGGCGAGGCCGGAGACGAAGTCGCCCACCAGGGCCTTCCGTTCGCCGGACGTGAGTCGGGTGAGGCGGTGCATGAGAACGGTCTCCTCGGGGCCGAGACCGCGCCGGGCGACGAGACGCAGCAGGCTCTGCCGCATCCGCAGCGTGCGGATCCGCAGGGCGGTGGCATCGGCGTGAGCGGCCGCGACGCCCGCGACGGAGAGGTCGCCGTCCAGGACGCGACGGATCGTGGTGAGACCGACGTCCAGGTCGCGCAGGACGCCGATCAGGTGGAGGCGCCCCAGGGCCGCGGCGCCGTAGCGGCGGTAGCCCGCCGGGGTACGGTCGGTGGGCGGCAGCAGCCCGGTGTCCGAATAGAAGCGGATGGTCCGTACCGGGACGCCGGTGAGGGCCGACAGGTCACCGATCGAGTGCAGGTGCTTCGCGCCGTTCATGTCGTCCACTCTCCGGTCTCCAGCCACTGGAGAGTCAAGCCGTGGTGCACAGGGCCCGCCCCCGCCCGCGCCGTCGCGGCACCTCGGCGGCCGAGTGGGCACGCGGGGCACGCCCGGCGTGTCGCCGCGCATGGCCCCCGTGGTGCCGGGTACCACCGTTGCGTACGGGACGCCGCGGGAGCGTCCGGGAGAGACGAAGGGTGCCGGAAGTGATTCGAAAGCTGCAGGCGGTCGCACTGGACTGCGCCGATCCGGTCCGGCTCGCCGAGTTCTACGCGCACCTCCTGGGCGGCCGGGTGGTCGCGGACCCCGACGACGCCGACTGGGTCGAGGTCCGGGGCTTCGAGGGAACCCCGCTGGCCTGCCAGCGGGTCGACGGCTACCGGGCACCGGAGTGGCCCGGCCAGGAGCGCCCGCAACAGCTTCACCTGGACTTCGACGTGGACGACCTCGACGGAGAGGAACAGCGGGCACTGGCCCTCGGCGCGACCGTGCTGGAACGGACCGACCAGCTCCGCCCCGAGGCCAACTGGCGGGTCTACGCCGACCCGGAGGGCCACCCCTTCTGCCTCTGCTTCCACTGACCTCCCGGCAGACCTCCCGGAGGCCTGGTCCTTGCCCGCGCGCGGCGGCCGGCGCCCGCACCCCGACCGCCACGCGCGCCGGCCCACCCCTGCCGTCCGGAACTACCGGGTCCCGCCGCCGCGGCGCAGGAACAGCTCCGTCATGCCGAAGCCGCTCAGGCGGGGCCTGATCCTGCCGTCGGCGGACGGCACCGCCCCGGCTGACTCCACCACCCGGAAACCGTCCGGAACACGCAGGGCGACGTCACGGTTCTCCCCGGCCCGCAGATTGGCGATGCGGACCGTGAGTCCGTCCTCGTCGCCGGACAGGAAGACCCTGCAGTCGGGCACGTCTCCCAGGTCGAGCAGCGCACCCCGCGCGAAGCCGGGCCGCCGGGTCCCGGTGAAGCGGTCCAGCGGGGTCACTTCCTGGGCCAGCGCACCGAGCCGGGCCTGCGCCCCGAACCGCGACGCCGCAGCGGGCTCGTGCCGGCCGACGGCGGCGAAGACGTACCGGAACCGCACCCGGCCCGGCTGCGCCGGCGGAGTGTTGCACGGCCAGAAGTTGTTCATCACGTACGCGTACAGGTAGCCGTTCTGCTCCGAGAAGCGCTCGGGCCACACCCCCCTGACCAGGTCCGAGGAGGAGAACAGCGGGCTGTCGGGGGCCGCCCAGACCACACCGGGCCCGTCCTGCGCCGTGACCGTCACGGCAGAGGTGGCGGACAGCCACTCGTTGGACGAACCGGGACCGTGGTCGGCCCGCGGCTCCACCCAGCCCAGCTGCCTGTCGTAACGCACCGTCGGTGTGTCCACGAGGAAGGGGAAGGCGATGGACACCGACTCCATGTCCAGCACCGCCAGTTTCGTCGCCTCCACGGCCAGCTCGCACTGGTCGGCGCCGTCGCGCAGCAGCAGTTCCACGGTGATGTCGGCGAGGCCCGCGCCCTCGCCGGCCCACCGCAGCCGGATGCCGTCCGGGGTGCGGCGCGCGCCGAGCAGCCGCATCAGGGGGCGCTCCTCGGCCAGCTCGGTGGGGGCGCCGGGGTGGAGCCGCGAATCGAGCTGCTTGATCATGGTCCGGTCGTGGGCGGCGCTCTCCCCGGCCCCGGCGGCGCTCAGCCGGATCAGCTCACCCAGCGCGAACGGCGCCCGAGGGTCGAGGAGTTCACGGCCGGTGGGCAGATGGCGCAGGCCGGCCGGGAGTCCGTCGCCCTCCCGGAGCCGGATCTCCCACCCTTCGCTCGTGATCGTCTCCCCGGCCGCGGCACTCCCCACCGGGGTCCGTTCGTCGTCGGGGTGCGACGGGGGCACAGCCGCGGCCGCCGGGGCCTGTTCCCCCGCGGGAACGGTGTCGTTGCGGTCACTCAGCGGGAAGGAGCGGTAGCCGAAGGCTTCCATCTCCTCGAGGACCAGCCGGACCCGGAGCATGCCGGCGCAGTCGCTCAGCACTTCCATCGGCACCGGCTCCCCCGACGCGTCCAGCGGTGTGCTGCCCCGCGGCAGATCGGCCTCGACGGTCAGCGAGGCCGGCCAGGGGTGCGGGTTGTGCACCAGGAGGCAGGGGCCGTCCAGTCCGAGGGACTCGGCCACCTGACCGAGCACCCGGCGGCTCTCGTCCAGGGAGATCCGCGCCGCGTCGTCGATGGCGCGGCGCTTCCAGTGGAGCTGGTCGTCGATCTGCGGAGCGTGCGGATGGGACACGGCACGGGCCCAGTTCCAGGTGTGCTCGCCGCCGGTGATCAGACCGTCCCAGGCACGGTCCAGGGCCGCACGGTTCGGGCGGTAGCGCCCGTCCATCAACTGCGAGACGGCACCGAGCGTCTCGGCCGCCGGCAGTACGGCCTGCGCCCGCCGGTAGGCGGCGGCGTCCGCGGCGGAGGCGGCGGGCCCGTCCTCCCAGAAGCTCCCGCCCTCCGCCCTGTGCAGCGGCAGCCGGTCCCGCAGCGGTGCGACGGCACTCAGGTAGTCGCCGAACGTGGAGACCCGCACCCTGGGATACGCGAACACCTCGTTCCACCGGTCGGCGAACCCGGCGTCACCGTCACCGAGGTCCTCGTTGTCGGCGTGGGTGCCGATCACCGCGAGGTCGGTGGGCAGGTAGTCGGTGCGTTCGTAGCGTTCGAGATAGCGTTCCAGGCCGTTGACCGCCCCGGCGACGGACTGCGGGTCGGCGGCGACGAACCGCAACTGCGAGTAGTGGTCGGCGAAGTGGGCCAGGACCTCGCTGCCGTCGGGCGCCCGCCAGCGCACCGGCGAGGCCAGGTGCACCTCGTCGCTGCCGGTGGTGGCCGCACGATGGTGGTTGGACATGCCCACGAAGGCGTCCACACCGGCCGTCCGGAGCACCGACGGCAGGACCCCCGTCCACGTGGGCACGTCGGTGATGTTGGCGTACCGGGGAACGGCTCCGGGCCCGGCGGGCAGACCGGCGCCGAAGTCCAGGGCGCGGCGCAGTTCCTCCAGGCTCGTGATGCCCGTGAGCAGGTTGCTGTGGAAGGTGTTGACGCCGATCACCCCGGCCGCGACGGCCTCCGTCAGACGGGCGCCGCGCTCCGGGGAGCGGGTGTCCAGGTACTCCCGCACCACCAGCGACCCGTCCACGCTGTAGCGGAACGAGGGGTCGGCCTCGTACCGGTCCAGGGCCTTGTCGATGTTGCGGCAGTGCAGCTCAAGGGACTTCGGCTGGGTGTCGGTGAAGCCGAGGTCCAGGTGCACGTGCGGAATCAGGTGCAGGGTCCAGCGGCGGGCCGGGGTCAGCCCGGCACGGTGCAGCAGGGTCTCACCGGTGTGGACGGCGAACTCGGCCGGCGCGTCGAAGCCGGGCGCGGGCAGCCGCCAGCGGACCATGCCGAAGTCCCGCGCCGGGGCCGCCGGAACGCGCAGGACCCGGCCCTGGTATCGCAGGGACAGGTCACCGGGAAGGGCGGCGCCCGCGGGAACCCGGGCCGTCAGCTCGACCAGCGGCACGGGCTCCGGGGCGCCGTGCAGGTGGAGGGGCGTGGCCCGAAGGGACCACGCGGGCGCCTCGGGCGGCGGCGTACTGCTCGACTCCAGCCGGACGGCGTTCCACCGCAGGTACGAACCGAACCACTTCCCGTAGTGGGCCCGTGCCGGAGGCAGCTCTTCCCCGGGACGGCGGGCGGGCGGACCGTCCTCGGCCCGGGGCGCGCCGGTGGCCGCCGGCTCGTCCAGCACGGTGGTGACGCTCAGTTCGTGGCGGCCCGGCGCGAGCCACGCCGCGGGCAGCGCGATCCGCAGCGTGCCGTGCCCGGAGGTGGGGCCCGGGTCTCCGGTACGGGAGCGGTCGGCGCGCTCGACGGCGAGGTGGTGCAGCGAGTGGCGCGCGCCGTCCAGGACCACCTCGAGATCGGGGCAGGGGCCGCGCTCCGCGGCGTACGCGAGGTGCAGGACGGCGTCCTCGGCGCGTTCCAGGGTGAACGACGCCACGACGCGGTGCGCGCGGTGGCCGCCGTCGGCGTCGTGGATGCCGGGGTGCACCTCGGGCCACACGGCGTCGGGGCGGTCGAGGTCGACGTGCAGGGTGGGCGTGCCGTCCACGACCGGCCAGGAGCCGGCGTGCGGGGCAGGAGTCGCTGTCCACAGGGAGCGGTCGGAGGTCATGCGGAGTGTTCCTCTGGAGGCCGGGCGGCGACAGGGCCGCGGGCGTGCGGGATGGGCGGGCGGCGCCGGGGCACTCGGCCCGTCAGACGTGGTCCTTCCTGGCGAACCGCAGGGTCACGATCTGGAACGGCCGCAGGGTCAGGCGAACGGAGTTCCCCTCGGCCGTCATGTGCGCGGGCGCGTCCACGGGCCGTTCGAGGAGGTCGACCGCCGTGACGCCGGCGACGTCGAAGCCCGCGGTGACCGTGGCCGAGGCCCGTCCCCCGAGCGCCTCGTGGAAACGTACGACCACGTCGCCGGTGGCGTCGTCGGCGAGTTTCACCGCGGTGACGACGACCTGCCCGGTGTCGACGGAGACCAGGGGCACGGCGCCCACGGAATCCGGGGCGCCCGTCACCCGGCGCTCGGGAAGGTTGATGCGGTGCCCCTCGCGGACGGCGTCGGCCAGCCGCGCGCCGGGGACGAGCGAGTAGCGGAAGCGGTGCGTGCCCTGGTCGGTCTCCGGGTCCGGGAAGCGGGGCGCACGCAGCAGGGACAGACGGACCGTGGTGGTGGTCCCGCGCTCCGCACCACCGCGTACCGCACGGGTCACCTCGTGACCGTACGTCGAGTCGTTGACGAGCGCCGCACCCCAGCCCGGCTCCTCCAGGTGCACGAAACGGTGCGCGCACGCCTCGAACTTCGCCGCCTCCCAACTGGTGTTGGTGTGGGTGGGCCGGTACAGGTGCCCGAACTGCGTCTCCGCGGCGTACCGTTCGGCGTGGACGTCGAGCGGGAAGGCCACCTTCAGGAACTTCTCCGTCTCGTGCCAGTCCACCTCCGTCTCCAGGCCGATCCGGCGCTGCCCGCGTGCCAGCGTCAGGGACTGGACGGCCCGCGAACTCCCGAAGGAACGCACGACCCGCACCGTCGCCGCCTCGCCGCCGTCCTGTTCCAGGGTCAGCTCCCGCACGTCGTCGAGGTCCGTGACGACATTGCGGTAGAAGGCGTCGACGTCCCAGGCGTCCCACCGGTTGGGGAGGTCCGGATGGATCTGCAGGAGGTTCCCCGCCGCGTCCGGGGCGATCGCCTCCCGGCCCGTCTCCCTGTCGAGGACCGAGACCACCAGGCCCCGGGCGTCGACGCGTACCCGCAGCAGCCCGTTGTCGAGGACGTGGCCGCCTTCGGCGTCGGCCTCCGCGGTGACATCCGCGCCGTCGACCGAGGGCGCGCCCAGCGCACCCGCCGCCACCCCGTCCCGCGCGTGGGGAGCCGAGTTGGCCAGCAGCGCGGTGTCTCCGGAAGCGGTCAGCGCCCCCAGCGCCGCGCCGATGACGCCCTCCAGTTCACGAGCGACTCCGGCATAGGTCTCACGTGCCTCGCGGTGCACCCAGGCGATGGAGGAGCCGGGCAGGATGTCGTGGAACTGGTGCAGCAGTACCGTCTTCCAGATCCGGTCCAGAGCGTCGTACGGGTAGGGGAACCCGGCCCGCACCGCCGCCGTGGCCGCCCACAACTCCGCTTCCCGCAGCAGGTGTTCACTGCGCCGGTTGCCCTGCTTGGTCTGGGCCTGGCTGGTGAGGGTCCCCCGGTGGAGCTCGAGGTAGAGCTCGCCGACCCACACGGACGGATCGGGGTACTCGGCCTCGGCCTTCTCGAAGAACGCCTCCGGCGACTCCCAGGTGACGCTGGGAGACCCCTCCAGGTCGTGCGTCCGGGCCGCCTTGGCGACCATCTCGCGCGTCGTGCCGCCCCCGCCGTCCCCCCAGCCGGTCGGTGCGAGCGAGTGACTCGCGGCGCCCTGCTCCTTGAAGGAGCGCGCGGCGTGCGCGAGTTCACGGCCCAGCATCGAGCAGTTGTAGGTGTCGACCGGCGGGAAGTGCGTGTAGATCCGCGTCCCGTCAATCCCCTCCCACCAGAAGGTGTGGTGCGGAAAGGAGTTGGTCCGGCTCCACGAGATCTTCTGCGTGAGCAGACGCCTGGCGCCGGCCGCCGCGATGATCTGCGGAAGGCCCGCCGCGAAACCGAAGGTGTCGGGCAGCCACACCTCGTCGCTCTCGACACCGAACTCGTCGAGGAAGAACCGCTTCCCGTGCACGAACTGCCGGGCCATCGCCTCCGAGCCGGGCATGTTCGTGTCGGACTCGACCCACATCCCGCCGGTGGGCACCAGGCGCCCCTCACGGACCGCGTCCTTGACCCTGCTGTACACCTCCGGCCGGTGCTCCTTGATCCAGGCGAACTGCTGCGCCTGGGACATGGCGAACACGAACTCGGGGGAGTCCTCCAGCAGCGCCGTCATGTTGGCCGCCGTGCGCGCGACCTTGCGCACGGTCTCGCGCAGCGGCCACAGCCACGCCGAGTCGATGTGCGCGTGCCCGACGGCGCTGATGCGGTGCGCCGACGCGTGGGCCGGCGCGGCCAGCACACCGGCCAGCTCCTGCCTGGCGGCGGACGCCGTGCCGTTCACGTCCTGGAGGTCGAGCGCGTCCAGGGACCTGCCGACGGCACGCCGTACCTGGCTGCGGCGCTCGCTGTCGAGCGGCAGCTCGTGCATCAGCTCGTCCAGCACCTCCAGGTCCTGCACCAGCTCCCACACCTGCCGGTCGAAGACCGCGAGGTCCATCCGGGCCAGCCGGTACAGGGGTTCCGTACCGGCGGTGTGCCGGTCGCCGAGTGCCGTCGGCAGGAACGAGAACAGATCCAGGTCCGGATTGGAGGCGGCCTCCAGATGCCACTCCACCACCTCACCGCCCCGGACCGGGCTGCCCACACGGACCCACTGGTTGCGGGGGTTGATGCCCTTCACCGGAGTGCCGTCCGGGGTGTAGACCAGCGCCTCGCACTGGAAGCCCGGCCGGACGCCGTCGAAGCCCAGATCCAGCACGGCCTCCACGGTCTTGCCCGCCCACCGAGGGGGCACCCGGCCGCGTACCCGGAACCACGTGGTGTCCCAGGCGGCGCCCCACCGCGCCCCGACGGCGGCGGGCTCGTGGACGGCCGCCAGACCGTCGGCCACCGGCACCGGCTCGCCGGGCGAGACCCACGCCCCGACCTCCATCGGCACGGAATCGGGATACACGGCGGGGCGGATGCGCTGGTCGAGGACCCGGCGCAGTCGGGCTTCGGTCAGTTCACGGTCGTCATGCATGACAGAGGGCTCCGGGCGCAGTGGGGCGGGTACGGGACGGGCGTGGGAAGGCCGGTGCGGGTGGACGGCACGGAAACCGGTGGCCGGGATCAGCGCGTGAGCTTGAGGTTGTTGACGAAGAAGCGCTGGGCGGAGAAGAAGAGGACGAGCGTGGGCAGCGAGACCAGGAGAGCGCCCGCGAGGACCACGGGGGGCCCGACGGCGGAGTAACTGCCCTGGAGTTCGGAGAGCGCGGCGATGGCGGGCCGGATGTTGTCACTCGTGCTGAAGGTGATGCCGAACAGGAGGTCGTTCCAGATCGCCACGAACTGGAACGAGAACGCGGCCACCATCGCCGACTTCGACAGCGGTACGTGGATCTGCCAGAACATCCGCCACCACGACGCGCCGTCCATCCGCGCCGCCTCCACGACCTCCCGGGGCACCGTGGTGGCGTAGTTGCGCATGAGGAAGAATGCGAACGGGATGGAGATGGTGGCGTACACCAGGAACATGCCGATCTGCGTGTCGTACAGGTCGAAGCGCGCGTAGGACAGGAACAGCGGACGCAGGAAGACCTGGAGCGGCAGCAGCGTGCCCGAGTAGATCAGCCAGAACCACAGGACGCGCCGCCGCACCGGCATGATCACCACCGCGAACGCGGCGCCGGTGGCGATGAGCACCGCGACGAGGGAGCCGACGACGGCGTACAGCAGGCTGTTGCCCATGGCCGGACCCAGGTCCGCCTCGTTCCACGCCTGCGAGAAGTTGTCGAAGAGCCCGAAGCTCCCCGGCAGCCAGTGGGGCGTACCCGTGTACTCCTTCGCGGGGACGAACGCGTTGACCAGCAGCAGCCAGGACGGGACGGCCCACAGCAGGGACAGGAGAATCAGCACGGTGTTCCGCAGAACTCTGCCGAAATGCATCGTCATGCGCCTTTCTCGTCGAACTGGCGCCGCAGGTACAGCCAGGACGCGCCGAGGACGATCACGGTGAGGACGACCGCGATCGCCGAGCCGGCCCCGGGCCGCTGGAGCAGGAAGGTCTCCTGGTACATGGAGACCGCCAGGGTCTCCGTGGCCCGCCCCGGGCCGCCCCGGGTGAGGACCCACAGGAGGTCGAAGGACTTCAGTCCGTTGGCCAGGCTCATGCCGATCACGATGATCGACACCGGGCGGAGCTGCGGCAGCACGACGTGGCGGAAGCGCTGCCAGGGACCCGCGCCGTCCAGGGAGGCCGCTTCCAGCGTCTCGGGCGGAATGCCCTGCAGTCCGACGAGGATCAGGATGACGGCCACGCCGGTCGCCTGCCAGGCGTTGACGCAGATGATGACCAGGGTGTTGCCCGGCCAGTCCAGCAGCCAGCTGGTGCTGAGGGACTCCAGGCCGACCGCCGACAGCAGCTGGTTGAGCGCGCCGTCGGTGCTCAGGACGAAGTTCCACACCACGGCGACGGCGGCACCGGACAGCGCGTAGGGGATGATGACGCACAGCCGGGCGAACCGGGACCAGCGGGTGGCGTCGGTGAGGCAGGCGATGAGCATCCCGAGTGCGAACGGGAGCGCCACCGTCCCCACCACCCACAGGAGCGTGTTCTCCACGGAGCGCAGCAGCGCGTCGTCGGTGAGGAAGAGCTGGTAGTTGTGCAGTCCGGCGAATCCGGAGTGCCGGTGGTCGTCGAAGAAGCTCCGGTAGACCGTGGTCGCGAAGGGCGCGAGCAGCACCACACCGACCAGCAGGACCGCGGGGGTCATGAAGGCGCCGGCGGCGAAACGCTCGCGTGCCGCCACACGGCGCCGGGCGGGGTCCGGCCGGAGCGGGCGCGGCTCGGGCGAGGGCGGCCGGTGTCCGGCGGAGGGTGGCGCGGTAGTGGTTCTCATGCCTCGTCCTGCCTCCACGTCTTCCATTCCTCGTCGGCGCGGTCCGCCATGCTGCGCAGCGTCGCCCCGGGCGACATCTGCCCGGTCATGAACGCCGACAGGTCCTGGATGTTGCCCTGGATGAGGCTGGGCGGGCTGGCCTCGCTGTAGCGGACGAGACGCGCCCGCCGGTCCTTCGCGATGTTGTCCCGGAGACCGGCCACCACGGGGTTGCCCGCCCGTACGACGGGATTGGCCGAACCGTCCTGCAGGTAGTCCGTCCACGCCCGCTGCACGTCCGGGTGCAGCCAGGCCCCCACGTTCGCCATGCCGGCCTCGTGACTCGCGGCGCGGCGCGGCACCGCGAGTGCACTGCTCTCCGTGATCACCGACTTCTTGGTGGACCGCCCCACGGTGGGCAGGACGAAGGCGTCGTAGTCCTTCAGGGGCTCCATGTCCGCGCCGCTCAGGTTCTTCGTGTGCCAGGTCGCGTGCAGGAACATGCCGACCCGGCCGTCGCGGAGTTCGGCGGCGCCCTTGCCCTGGTCGTAGTCGGGCGGGGTCATCCAGCCCTTGCGCATGAAGTCCTGCCAGACACCCATCGCCCGCACCGCCGGCTCGTCGGTGTAGCGGGCCTTCCCCTCGACCAGCGCCGTGTAGAAGTCGGGATCGGTCTTGCTGATCAGCTCCTGGAACCATTCGTAGGCGGGCCAGCCGCCGTACTGGGTGCCCACGAAGGGCGTGGCGCCGTTGCGCTTGAGCACGGTGGCGCAGTGCAGCAGTTCGTCCCAGGTCTCCGGCACGCGCAGTCCGAGCCTGGCGAAGACCGGCCGGCTGTAGAACACGACGTAGTACGACTCGTGCATCGGAATGCCGTAGACCGCGCCGCGGTACTGCATCGCATCGCGCTGCGACTCGCTGATCCAGCCGCGGTCCGCGTACGCGCCCCACAGGCCGGAGAGATCGGTGAGCTGTCCGCTCCGCGCCAGCTTCTTCAGCTCGTAGCCCGACGTCCACTTGATGATGTCCGGCGCACGCGAGGTCTGCAGGGTCATCTGGGCGACCAGTTTGTAGGCGACCGCCTCAGGGACGGACAACGGGCGCAGCGCGTACCCGGTCAGGGGCTGCAGTGCCTTGGAGGCCAGGGCGTAGCCGTCGTCCCAGCTGGCGTTGTCGTTGCTGAAACTCGCCGTGCCCTCGACGGCGGCCGTGCTGTCGCCGCGGGCGCAGCCGGCGAGCGCCAGCCCCGACAGGCCCGCGCCGAGACCGGCAAGGAAGCGGCGGCGGGTGGGTCCCGGCCGCCCGCCTCTTGCCGCCGTACCAGAAGAGTTCATCGGTGCCCTTTCGCCGGAGTGTGACGGACGACGACCGCATGCCTGTACAGGCAGGGCGCCTCGGACGGGGGAAATCAGGCCGTGGTGCCGCAGATGCCTCCGCCGGCCACTCCACGTGGCCGGCTCGGCCGAAAACGCGGTGGCTGACACCGGCGCATGACGAGAACGTTAACGACACCATGCGGTGACCACAAGGTTCTCCAGGGCCTGAATTGCCCCTGCCGGAAAAGGCCCAGGTGGCAGGGGTTGCTGTCCCGGCTGCACAGGGTGGCGGCGGGTCACTCTGTGAGTGGTAACGTTAACGTAGGGTTCCGCATCTCCCCCGCCCCGGCCGGCAGCCGCCCGCCGGGGCGGGATGGGGCGGGCGCCCTGCTGCTCAGCGGCCGTACACGGCCAGCAGGGTGGGGATGACCGTCCTGCGCGGCGGACCGGTCGGCCGTGTCGCGGACCCGGCCTCCAGCCGGTCCACGAGCAGCTGGGCCGCCCGGCGGCCGATCTCGTCCGGCGCGTACGAGGCCAGGGTCAGCGGAACCCCCAGCAGGTCGGCGGACTCCACGTCGTCGAAGCCGGCGATCGCGGCGCCGGCACCGAGACCGCGCACCGCACGGCAGGCCCCCAGGGTCAGCCGGTTGTTGGCGCAGAACAGTGCCGTGGGCGCGTCCGCCTGCTCGAGCAGTTCCAGCGCGGCGGCCTCGGCCGTGACGACGGTGTACGGGCCCCGGCGCACCCACTCCTCGCGGGGCCGCAGCCCGGCCTCCTCCAGCGCGGACCACCAGCCGCGGAAGCGCTCGGCACCGGTGAAGAGGGTGGGAGGGTTGCCGAGGAAGCCGATCCTCTCGTGACCGTCCGCGACGAGCCGTGCGGTGGCGGCTCGCGCACCGCCGAAGTCGTCGACCAGCACGGTGTCCGCCTCGATGCCGGCCGGTGGCCGCGCGGCCAGGACGAGCGGAGTGCCCTCCAGCTGTGCGGGGGACAGGTGCCGCTGGTCGGAACCGGCCGGGACGACGATCAGCCCGTTCACCTGCCGGGCGACGAGGTCCTGGACCAGGTGCTGCTCCTGCGCGAGCTGTTCGGCGGTGTTGCCCAGCACCAGCCGCAGACCGTAGGACTGCACCACTTCCTCGGCACCGAGGGCGAGTTGGGCGTAGAACGGGTTGGCGAGGTTGGTGACCACGAGCCCGACGAGGCCGCTGTGGCGGCCGAGCCGCAGATTGCGTGCCGTCTCGTTGCGCCGGTAGCCCAGGTCGGTCACGGCCTGGAGCACGCGTCGACGGGTGGATTCGCCGACGCCCTCGTTCCCCTTCAGCACCCGTGAGACGGTCATCGCGCTGACTCCGGCGCGTGCGGCGACGTCCCGCATCGTGGGGGTGGGGCGAGGCGGCTCTCCGGCGGATTCGGACCCGGACACTGCGTTGCTGCTCCCTTCGGGCACCGGCAGCCGCTCACCGTCTGCCCGGACCCACCATCATAGGCGGACGCCCCGGCTGCCCTCCTCGCCGGACGCCGCGGACGCGGCCCACCGTGCCGCGCCCAGCAGCGAGGCCGTGTCGGGCAGGAGGGCGGGCTCGACGCGCAGCCCCGGCGCCCCGCCGTCCGACAGACCCTCCCGCAACGGCGCCACCACCAGGTCCCACGACGCCGAGATCGAGCCGCCGACGACCAGCACGTCCGCCCCGAACCGGGCGGTCCAGGGGGCCATGGCGGTGCCCAGCGCGCGGAAGGCGTGGGTGAGCACCGTGCCGGCCGGGGCGTCCCCGGCCCGCGCGCGGGCAGCGATGCCCCGCACGTCGGGCACGTCGTCCGGGTCGCCGTCCGTGGCCCGCGCGTAGGCGGCACGGATCGCGCGGCGGGACACCGTGTCCTCCAGCGGGCGTCCGCCGACGACGAGCCGGTGGGCACTGCCCTCGGGCGGCACCCGCGGACCGTCGTTGACCGGCATGCCGTCCGCCAGGAAGGCGGAGCCGACGCCGCTGCCGAGGGTCAGGCACACGGCACGGGCGTGTCCGGCGGCCGCTCCGCCGGTGTGCTCGCCGATACCGAAGGCGTCGGCGTCGTTGACGAACCGGAGCGCGGCGGGCGCCGGGCGGATGCGCGCGCGCAGCGCCGCACCGACGTCCGTGCCGTACAACGAGTCGAACTTCCCGACCCCCTCGAACAGCGCCACGCCGGCCGCGTAGTCGAAGGGGCCGGGCACGGCCACGCCCCAGGTGGCCGACGGCGGCGCCGCCAGGCGGGAGGCGGCGCGGGCGAGCCGTCCGAGGATCTCCCCGGCCCCGCCCTGCGGGGACAGCGGCTCCCGGGCCGGCCGCCCGTGCACGGCCCCGGCCGACAGGTCCACCAGGGCGGCGGTGACATGGGTGCCGCCGATCTCCAGCACCGGCCGCATCACCTGTCCTCCCGGACCAGGGCGGTGACCACGTGCACGGGCCGGGAGCCGAGCGGGCGCAGCCGGTAGGCACCGACCCCGGCGGGGACCGTCAGCGTCTCGGCGTGCACCAGGTCGTGCGTACGGCCGTCGCCCCACTCGATCACGACGCCGTCCCCACCGGAGACGTTGAGGATCCGGAACCGGCCCGCGGTGTCCATGGCGGCACCCGTGCAGGACGGTTCGAGCACGACCCGGCGCACTTCGTAGAACATCTCCGGCAGCGCGCCGAGCACCTCCTCGCGCCAGCCGTCCCCCTCGCGCAGCAGGCGCGGCTCCTGCATGAGGTCGCGGCTCACGGCCTCGCCCCGCCGGGCCCCGCCGAGGTTGGCGAACGCGTGCTCGTAGGGCAGCGGGCGGGGAGCTCCGCCGGTGCCCCTGCGGAGCCAGTCGTAGAAACGCAGGGAGTACAGATACGGGGTGGCGCTGATCTCCAGGACCAGGTTGCCGGTGCCCGAGGCGTGCGGCGTCCCCGCCGGGATCATGTAGAGGCGGCCTTCCTCGGCGGGGTGGCTCTGGACGAACCGCTCGACGTTCATCTCCTCGCCGTTCTCGATGGCGGCCACCACCTGCTTGCGCATCAGATCAAGGTCGGCGTCCTCCTGCAGCCCGAGGTAGACGCGCGGGTCCGCGCCGTCCGTGGCCGTGAGGTAGTAGGTCTCGTCCTGGGTGTACGCCCAGCCGAAGTGCGCGCGCATGTACTCCTCGCGCGGATGCAGGTGGATCGAGAGGTTGCCTCCCCGGACGGTGTCGAGGTAGTCGAAGCGGATCGGGAAGGAGGTGCCGAACTCCGCGTGCACCGCCGCCCCGAGGAATTCCTCGGGGTGCAGGACGCAGAGCAGCTGGAAGGGTACTTCGACCTCGGCCTCGGGCCCGTCACCGACCAAGATGCCGGCCTCGGGCGCGATCAGCTCGTAACCGAGTGCGGTGTTGCCGCCCCGCGGTGTGAAGCCGAGTTCGGTGGCGGCCCACTGGCCGCCCCAGGGCGTGGAGTTGAACCAGGGCCGGGTACGGACCGGACCGCCGGCCAGGTGCGCGAGGGTGGCGCGCAGGGCGGCGCCGTCGATCGAGGCAGGACGCCCGGTGTCCTGGAGGTCCAGCCAGCGGTCGACACCGGCGGCGTGGGCGTCGCGGTGGGCGTCGAGCACCGGCCAGTCCGCGTAGAACAGGCGGCGCAGGTCACCGGGCACGCCGTGCCGTCCGAGGTTGACGCCGACGGCCGGGTCCCCGGCGGTCACCGCCGCCTCGGCATGGCGTTTGGGCAGGTCGGCGTACCACAGCAGGTCGTGCCGGACGAGCGCGGCACCCGGGCCGAGGACGACGAGCAGCCCCTGGTCCAACGGCTCGGTCCGGGGCAGCGTGGTGTACGCCGCGGCGACCGGGGTCCGGGCGAGCGGCAGGTAGTGCGGATCGGCGCCGGGGCCGTCGCCGGTGCGCTCCAGGACCGTGTCCCAGTCCGCCTCGTACTCCCGCAGGTCCACGAAACGGGCGGGTGTGCCGTGCACGTCGAGCGCGCCGGACAAAAGGCTGTGCACGGAGCTCCAGTCGAGTGCGGCCGGACCGTCGACGGCCAGAACGGCGGGCCCGGCGGGCAGGGTCCGGACAGCGGCGTCCCACCCGCGGACGACCGTTCCGTCGACGGCCGGGTAGCGGGGGTTGCGCTGGTAGGGGCGGGTCACGGCACTCTCCGGGGGTCGAAGCTGATGTTATCGTTAACTGTACGGTGAAGGGGTCGGCCCGAGTCAAGGCGGCGCGGGACCGGGCGCCGGACGACGGCGGGCCGGCGGGACCGTCCCGGAGCCCGGCCGGTCGACACTCGGGCCCGGGTGCAGTCCCCGCGCCCGGGGCCGGATGTCCACCGGTGCGGGGATCAGGCCGACCGGGCACGCAGGGCGAGCTCGATGTCCTCCAGGCTGCGCCCCTTGGTCTCCACGACGAACCGTGCCGTGAACACCCGGGCGAAGGCGCAGATCACCGCAAATCCGAGGAACAGCCAGCCGATGCCCACGGCGTCGAGCAGCACCGGGAAGCTGAGCGAGACGGCGAAGTTGGCCGTCCACAGCAGCATCGTGCAGAAGCCGACCGCGGCGCCCCGCACCTGCAACGGGAACACCTCGCTGATCACCACCCAGCAGACGGCGCCCCAGGACGCGGAGAAGCTGACGATGAACGCGGCGAGGCAGGCCAGCGTGACCACGCCGACCAGACCCGGGCCGTCCGGCTCCGGCAGCAGCAGCGAGGTCGCCGCCAGCACGGTGAGGCTGGCGCACATGCACACCGCCCCGGTCAGCAGCAGCCGCTTGCGGCCCGCCCGGTCGATGAGCCAGATGGCCACCAGCGTCATCACCATGTTGACCGCGCCGATCCCGGTGTTGGCGTAGATCGCGGCCGAGTCGCTGAAGCCGACGTTGGTCAGCGTCGTGGGCGCGTAGTAGATGATCGTGTTGATGCCGACGACCTGATTGAGCACGGCGAGCCCGATCCCCACCACGAGCGCCGGACGCAGCCAGGGCGCGAACACCTCGCGCAGCCCCGCCCGTTCCCCGGACGTGGCCTCCACCTGCCGGATCTCGGCGAGTTCGCCCTCGACCTCCGCCTCGCCCCGGGTGCGTGCGAGTACCTCGCGGGCCTCCGCCTCCCGCCCGCTGCGCAGCAGCCAGCGCGGGGTCTCCGGCATCACGACCAGCCCCGCCAGCATCACCAGCGACGGCACGAGGGCCAGGCCGAGCATCCAGCGCCACGCCTCGGCGGGAGCGAGCAGCGAGTTGGTCACGTAGGCCACGAAGATGCCCGCGGTGATCATCAGCTGGTTCAGGGACGACACCGCCCCGCGGCTGCGCGTGGTGGCCATCTCCGACAGATAGAGAGGGACGACGACGGAGGCCGCCCCCACCCCGAGGCCCAGCAGGACGCGGGCGGCGACCAGCAGCGCGGTGTTGGGCGCCAGCCCCGCGGCCAGGGCGCCCGCGCCGAAGGCGACCGAAGCGGCGATGCCCACCCGTCGCCGGCCGAGGCTGTCGGCGAGCCTGCCCGCCGCGGTCGCTCCGGCCATCGCGCCCACCAGGAGGGAGCTGACGACGATTCCCTCCGTCAGGGGGGTCAGCCCCAGGTCGTCGCGGATGTAGAGCAGGGCGCCCGCGATGACGCCGGTGTCGTAGCCGAAGAGCAGGCCGCCGAGGGCGCCGAAGAAGTAGATCCGTCTGCTGGAGGACCTGACCGCGCTGGTCGCGTCTGGTGTCGCCGCCTTGGACACGAAAGACCTCCGATGTAGTTAACGTTCACACGGAAGTTAGCGACGCGCCGCACGGGCGTCAACGGATGTGCCGAGGCTGAATTCCGCATACCCGGGCCCGTGGTGGCGGCCCTGCGCCCGACCTGCTGGTGCCAGCGATGGAGCAGAGTTCCGGAGGGGTGCGTGGGGTTCCGTGACGGGACTCCCGCAGCCATCCGGT
This sequence comes from Streptomyces mayonensis, assembly GCF_018982965.1. Lineage (GTDB taxonomy): Bacteria > Actinomycetota > Actinomycetes > Streptomycetales > Streptomycetaceae > Streptomyces > Streptomyces mayonensis. The sequence continues at coordinate 19,609 of NZ_JACBYP010000068.1, forward strand.
CGTGTCCGCGTCATTGACACGGCCGGGTGAAGCCGGGACGCTCCAGGCCTGGATTCTCACGTTAACGCTAACTAGGAAAGGGAGAGTTCCATGCCAGGTCGTCCCAGAGGGGGGCGGGCCGGTGGGGCCACCGCGCCCCGGCCGGTCCGCCGCCCGACGTTACTGCTGAGCACCCTCCTGCTCGTCCTGGGAGTGCTCGGTGGCGGCGTGCAGGCGCCCGTCGCCGCGGCCGCGTCGTCCGCCGGTGCCGGACGGAGCTACGTGGACCGGGTGAACCCGTGGGTGGAGGCCGACATCGGCCGGTACTTCTTCTTCCAGTCGGCCAGCAGGCCGTTCGGCATGGTCAAGCTGCGCCCGGACACCAGCACCCACAACTCCCGCGGCACCGGGTACCGGCGCAACGAGGACCAGGTCAAGGGCTTCAGCCACCTGCACGACTGGCGGCTGTCCGGGGTGCAGGTCATGCCCACCAGCGGCACCGACGTGTCCAAGCTGGAGGGCGACGAGGGCTGGCAGTCGCACGTCGACCACGACAACGGCGAGGTCGCCGAACCCGGCTACCACAAGCTGCACCTGGACCGGTACGGCATCGACGCGGAACTCACCTCCACCGACCGCGTCGGCATGCACCGCTACACCTACGACAAGGCCGGGCCCGCGGAGGTCCTGGTCAACCTCGGCGGCCACCTCGGTGAGGCGATCATGGACGACGCCCACGTGACCAGGGTGGGCGACCGCGAGATCGCGGGCTACGTCGTGCAGTACGGCGAGGGCTTCGCCGAGAACGACCCCGACCACAAGGTGAAGCTGTACTTCGACATCCGCTTCGACAAGCCCTTCGACTCCCTGCGCGGCTGGTCCGACGGCAGGCTCACCGACGACGGAGCACCCGTCGACGAGGTCTCCGGCGACAACGCGGGCGCCTACGTGCGCTACGACCACCTCGAGGCGGGCGAACAGGTCCAGATGAAGGTCGGCCTGTCCCTGACCGGCACCGCGGGAGCGGCGAAGAACCTGCGGACCGAGCTGCCCGGCTGGGACTTCGACGCGGTCAGGGCGGACGCCCAGAAGCAGTGGAACCGGATGCTCGGGCGCATCGACGTCCGCGGCGGCACCGACCAGCAGCAGGAGAAGTTCTACACCGACCTGTTCCACGTCCTGTGCGGACGCAGCACGGTCAGCGACGTCGACGGCGCCTACCTGGACAACACCTGGGGCAGGAACCGGGTCGCACGCGTACCGGTCGGCCGCGACGGCCGGCCCGAGTTCGCGATGTACAACTACGACGCGCTGTGGCTCACCCAGTGGAACCTCAACAGCGTCCTCGGTCTCGCCTATCCGGAGATCTACAGCAGCCTGGTCAAGTCGCAGCTGCAGATGTACAAGGACGGCCAGCTGCTGCCCCGGGGACCGGTCGCCGGAAACTACTCGATGGTGATGAGCGGTTCCCCCGTGACGTCCTTCATCACCGGCGCCTACAACAAGGGCATCCGCGACTTCGACACGGACCTGGCGTACGAGGCGATGATGGACGCCCAGTCGGTCGGCGGACTGTTCGACAAGGCCTGGTTCGACTACGCGGGCTGGGGCAACGGCGGCAACCGCGAGTACCTCGACCTGGGCTACGTGCCGAACGGCACCACCGGCCAGGGCGCCGGCCAGACCCTGGAGTACGCCAACCAGGACTGGGCGCTGGCGCAGTTCGCCGAGCAGCTGGGCAAACGCGGCATCAACGCCGGCCAGTACGCGAAGGCCACGGCCTCCTCCGAACTGGACAAGGCGCACGTCGCGGCCCGCGCGGTCGACGGCCGCCCGCTGCGCGCACCCACCGACGTCGAGTGGGCGTCGGCGGGGGAGCAGCACCCGTGGATCGAGCTGACCTGGGACAAGCCGCGCACCCTGCGGCAGGTGGTGCTCAGCGACCGCGCCGACACCGGCAGCAACGTCCGTTCCGGACGGCTGGAGTTCAGCGACGGGTCGACCGTGGACGTGAAGGACGTCCCCGCCGGCGGGGCCAAGAAGACCGTCCGGTTCAAGGAACGGACCGTCACCTCGGTGAAGTTCACCGCCACCGGCGGCGAGGGCGAGAATGTCGGCCTGAACGAGTTCGAGGCCTGGGACGACACCGACACCCACCAGTACCTCCAGGACCGTTCCCGCAACTGGCGCAACCTCTACGACGAGGAGACCTCCTTCATCCGCCCGCGCAACGCCGACGGCAGCTGGCGCGCCCCCTTCGACCCGCTCGCGCCGGACGACTTCGTCGAGGCGAACGCCTGGCAGGCGACCTGGTTCACCACCCACGACGTGATGGGCCTGGCCAACCTCATGGGCGGCGAGACCGCGTACGCGGACAAGCTCAACTACGCCTTCACGAGGGCCGAGAAGCACAACTTCATCGGAGAGTACGGCGAGGGCCACGTCTCCTACGGCAACCAGCCCGGCCTGGAAATGGCCCATCTGTTCAACTACGTCGGCAAGCCGTGGCTGAGCCAGTACTGGGTGCGGCAGGTCAAGGAGAAGACCTACGGCTCGACCGCGACCGACGACGGATACGGCCACTACGACGAGGACCAGGGCCAGATGGGCGCCCTCAGCTCCCTGATGGCCATGGGGCTGTTCGAGGTCACCGGCGGCAGCCTGCGGGACCCCGTCTACGACATCACCTCCCCGGTCTTCGACGAGATCACGGTCAAACTCGACCCGCACTACAACAAGGGCAAGCAGTTCCGCATCGTCACGCACCACAACTCGGCCGAGAACATGTACATCCAGCGGGCGAGACTGGACGGCAAGCGGCTGGACAACGCCTGGTTCCGGCACGACCGGCTGGCCGACGGCGGAACGCTGGAACTGTGGATGGGCGCCGAGCCCAACAAGAAATGGGGCACGGAGCACCTGCCGCCGTCCCGGTCGAAGTCCGCGGGGCACACACCCACGTTCGTCGAGGACATCACCCTCGACGGCCCGGACAAGGTCGACGAACCGTACGGCGACAGCCGCTTCGAGGCCGCCGTCGCACCCGGCGACGCCACCCTCAAGGAGGTCTTCTGGTCGGTGACCGAGCCGGACGGATCCCCCACCGAGAAGGCGGAGATCGACGACGACGGCACCCTCACCGTCAACCACCGAGACGGCCGGGTGCGCGTCACCGCCGTCTCCGCCGACAGCGGGGACGCCACCGCCTCCAAGCTGGTCGACATCGGCCTCGACAAGGCCAAGCTGCGGGGCAACGCCGCCTGCTGGCCGGGCGTCGAGGCCACGGCGTCCTCCGTGTACAGCGCCGAATACCCGGTCGAGAACGTCTTCGACGGCTGTACCCCGGGCGGTGCCGACGGGGGCGCCGACTGGGCCTCGCGCGGAGAGCTCGACCCGTGGGTGCAGCTGAACTGGCCGCAGGAGATCCGGGCCGACCGGATCGTGCTGTCCGACCGGACGACGAAGGACGACGTCAACGGCGGCGTCCTGACCTTCTCCGACGGCAGCAGGGTCGAGGTGGAGGACATTCCCGCCAAGGGGCCGATGACGGTCGGGTTCCCCATGCGGACCTTCGACTGGGTGCGCTTCCAGACCGAGGGCGGCACGGGCTTCAACAACGGACTGAAGGAGTTCGAGGTGCACGCCGTGCCCTCGGCCCCCGAAGCCCCCGGGGCGGTCACGGCGTCGGCCGGTGAGGGCGGTGCCACCGTCCGGTGGAAGCCTCCGGCGTTCGACGGCGGCGTACCGGTGACCGGCTACCTGATCACGCCCTACCGGGACGGGAAGCCGCTCCCGCCGGTCGAGGCCGGTGCGGGGGCCACGCAGACGGAGGTGAAGGGCCTCACCGCGGGCGAACCGTACACCTTCACCGTCACCGCCGAGAACATGGCGGGACGCGGGCCCGAGAGCAGCAGGAGCGACCCGGTGCGACCGGAGTAGGAGAGCACGGGCAGGCACGGGAGCGACAGGGTCTCACCGCCCCGTCGCTCCCGTGCCGGCGTTCACCGGGCAGGAGACGGTCAGCCCCACGCCCCGAGAGTGAACTCGGCGATGACGACCGAGAGCAGGAACGAGGCGGTGATGGCCACCAGGCCCACCGGGACGATCTTCCAGCCGATGCGGCGCAGCAGCGGAAGGTCCTTGCCCAGCGACAGACCCGCCAGCGTCAGCATGATCGTGGCGATGGAGAGGAAGTCCACCGAGCCGACGAGACGGTTCAGCGTGCCGGAGGCGAAGAACCAGGGACTGGATACGTACGCGCCGACCGTGGTGATCCACACGATGGCGGACACCTTCCGGCTGACCCTGGCCAGGAAGAGGCCGGACAGGACCAGGGCGAGCAGCACGCCGTAGCCGCCGACGATGTCCCGGCCGACGTGCCCGGCCGCGACGGAGGCGGTGCCCACGCCCAGTACGGTCAGAGCGCCGAGCGACAGCGGCAGCGGGATCCGGACCTCGCCGGAGGCCGCGGCGACGTCCTCGCGGAAGGCACGGTTGCCGGCCGCGCCGTCCTCCTGACGGCTCCCCGGGGCACCGCCCCCGCCCGGGGTGTCCCCGGCGGGTCCGCCCTCGCGCCGGCGACGCGTGAGGAAGCGGTAGAACCGGTCGGCCAGCGGCAGCGCGACGTAGATGCCGGCGTAGACGCCCAGGATCGTGGTGATCAGGTTCGAGACCGCGGCCATGCCGAGGATCGCCTGCTCGTCGCCCGGATGCGCGGCCACGATGCTGGCGGACGACGCGGCCATCATGGACCCGGAACCGACGCCCGCCCCCATGGCCAGCGCGAGCGGGTCGAAGATGTTCCAGTTCGCGACCAGCGAGGTCAGGAGCGTGATGAAGACCGCTCCGAACATGGTGCCGAAGACGTACATCGCCAGCACGCCCCGGTACTGGTCGGAGTCGGGCCCGTACTTCTCCGAGACCATCGCGAAGGACGGCTCGCGGTCCAGCGAGAAGGTCGCGCCGACCGTGGCGCTTCCCATGCGCAGGGCGACCGCGAGCGGCAGTGCCACGGCGACCGTGCCGAGCAGGTGCCCGATCTCCTGGAGGAGCAGCGCGGGTCCGGCCTCGGCGAGGGTGGGCAGGCTGGGCCCGATGTTGAAGGCGAGCCGGGCGACGAGCAGCATGACGGCCACCCCGACGAGCGCCGCCGCCACCTTCTGGAGAGGGAGGCCCAGCGGCCGGACCCTCTGCAGGGAAACCAGCAGACCCAGCAACAGGCCCCACACCATGGGGAAGACGATGACGGAGCCGACGCCCAGATCGATGTCCAGCTCGCCGAGGAACTGCACGACCAGGGCGATGACCAGTGCCAGGCCCGCGATCGGCAGCGTCTGCCGGGTCCGGGTGCCGCCGTCCTTCCGCGTGAGGAGGGTGGTCATCGGGGCCTCCTCAGTAGCTCAGGGACGGGAACGGCGAACCCGCGGCCCGGGTCGGCGTCCACACGGCTTTCGTCTGGGTGTACTCGTCCAGCACACCGGGACCGGAGGACCGGCCGTGCCCGGAGTCGCCGAACCCGCCGAAGGGCACCGCCACGTGAATGGTCTTGTAGGAGTTGATCCAGAACGTGCCGGCCCTGAGTAGCTGTTTCCGATCCAAGGTTCTGGGTAGATTTGCCCCCTAGCCTGGACCGGTGTCTGAGGGGGCCGAGAGGGCCAGAGTGAGGGACTGTCGGGCTTGTGGTGAACGGCTGAGGCCGGACGCCCGGCCCGAGGCGGTGTTCTGCTCGTCGGTCTGTCGTTCCAGGCAGTGGCGCAAGGAACAGCGGCTGCGGAAGCGGTTGGCAGCTGTCCGGGACAAGGTCGGCCTGGTCGAGTGCCCCGAGTGCGGGGCCCGCTGGGTGGCGGGTGTCGACCGTCGTTCGGACGCCCGGTTCTGCTCGCGGCGCTGCGTCGTGGGGGCCTGGCGGAAGCGGAAGGATCCGTACGCGGATCGTGCACAGTGACCACTGAGCGAACGCATCCTTGGACCAGTTTCGTTCACGGAACGGTCAATTGCGGTCATTCCTTGCGATCTTCGTATTTACGGTCTGACTCTCGGAAACAGATGCGGTCCCTGTCCTGTCACGGCCCGAAGTGCCGTGACAGGGAGCGCACTTGGATGGTGAAAGCCATGTCCGAGGAGAACGAGACCATCGGCGCCGTCAGCCAGTCTCGCTACGAGCAGATCGTGGCCGAGCTGCGGGACGTCGTTGAACAGCAGACCCGCGGCCAGTTCACGATCGGGGACCGGGCCCTGGAGGTCGAACCGATGCGGCAGCGGGGCGGCGAAACCGGGGACAGCGAGTACACGGTCGAGGAATCGCTGACGCGCCTGGCCGAGGACATCGGCCTGAGGTTCTCCACGGTGAAGACGGCCAGGTGGGTGGCGTCGCGGTGGCCGAAGGAACGACGCCGTCCCGAGCTCGCGTCCTACACGGTCCACCGGTCGCTGGCGAGTATCGAGGACGAGGAGAGGCGGTTCGCGACGATCCTGACGCTCCCGGAGGGAAAGGCCCGCTGGACCAAGGACGACGCCAATCGACAGGTCGGCCAGCAGGTCGAGACGCCCATCACCCCGCAGGAGAAGGTTACCGCGATCCACTCGCTGGCCCGGGACGCCGAGGTCGCGGCTGCGGTGACCACCGACTTCCTGAAGCGTCCCCAGGTCGCGGCCAAGGTGTCCTCGGAGGACAAGGTCCGGGTGGTGGAGGAATTCACCCGCGACGAGCTGGTCGCGACGACCGCCGCGACCAGCCTGCTCCGCAGGCCGGACGTCGCGTTCAAGGCGATGAGCGATGACACCGCCCGCTTCCAGGTCAACTCTGCCCAGGCCGAGCGCAGTCGGCAAGCCCTTGACCACTTCGAGCGCACGAACCCCGTCGCCCCGGCAGTCCGCAACATCGACCGGGCGGTGGAGTTCCTTGACCTGGTGACCGCCTTCCACGCGTTCGTCGCCGCAGCTGGCCGGACCGTCCCCGGCCTGCGCGACCGCCAACTGTCGGAGGACGAACGCACCATCGTCCACCAGAACGTAGCCAAGGTGAAAGCGACTCTGGACTGGATCGAAACGGCGGTCGACACCGGCAAGGTCGACATGGACGACGAGCTCGCGGCGATCCTGCGGGGCGAGTAGTCGTGCCCCGCGCCTCCCGGCGCAAAGGGGACGCGGCCAGACGGCACGCGGACACCGTCCGCTTCGTTCTGTTCGAGGCTCGCCCGGCCGGGCTGGAGTTTCACCAGCTGGTCCGTGCGAGCGCGCTCTCCCCGCACCAGGTCCGCTCCGGCCTGGCCGCGCTGAAGGACGAGGCCGCGTCCAAGGGCTGGCCTCCGCTGATCTGGAACCGTCTCGACGGCTACCAGCTCGGAGCGGAGCGGGCCGCGCTCGAAGCCTACGAGCGGCAGGTCGTGGGCGAGAAGCTGACCCAGTTCCGGCGGTTCATCACCGGCACGGTCGCCCCGCACGCCGCCGCCCACCCGAACGACAAGTGGGTACGGCACATCGTCGCCCAGCTCAACTCCATCGAATCAACCCTCGACCTCATCGCCAGCGCCTGACCGATCCACGGGGCCGACCGGCGAAGCCGGCCGGCCCCGCAGCAGGTCACAGACGGGAGGGGAAGTGCGTCAGCGCCGCTATCCGTCGGACATGACGGATGACGAGTGGGCCCTGATCGAACCGCTGCTGCCGCTGCCGGCCTGCGACACCGCCCGCGGCGGCCGGCCGGAGAAGCACCCCCGGCGCGAGATCGTTGACGCGATTCGATATGTCGTGGACACCGGCTGCAAGTGGAGGGCCCTACCCGCGGACTTCCCGCCCTGGAGGACCGTTTGGGGGTTCATGGCCCGCTGGGCTGCCCGCGGTGTCATCGGTCAGATCCGTGACGCCCTGACCCAGCGGATCCGCCGCGAGGTGGGCAAAGGCCCCAGAGCCGTCGCGACGATCATCGACTCGCAGTCAGTCAAAGCGGCATCGACCGTCGGCAAGGACTCCCGCGGTTACGATGCAGGCAAAAAGATCAATGGCCGCAAACGGCATCTCGTGGTCGACACCCGCGGCCTGCCGCTGCTGGTCATGGTCACCCCGGCCGATCTGCATGACTCCGCCGCGGCCAAGGAAGTCCTCTTCCGTCTCCGTCTCATGCACCCCGAGATCACCATCGTCTGGGCCGACCGCGCCTACGCGGGCAAGCTCATTACCTGGGCGAAGAAGCATCTGAACCTCACGATCAAGACCGTTTCCCGCCCGAAGGACTCCTCCGGGTTCGTCCTGCTGCCCCGCCGCTGGGTCGTTGAACGCTCGCTGGCATGGATGATGAACGCTCGCCGGCACGCGAGGGACTACGAACGGCTCGTCCAGCACTCCGAAACACTGATCACCTGGGCGGCGATCACGCTGATGACCAAGCGTCTGACCTGCAACGGTGCGGGCTCCGCCTGGGCCAGCAAGCCCAGTACGTGCGCCTGAACTGGTTATTCGCCCGGCTCCGGGCCGGGCCACGCGTACAGGTCGAAGGCTGCTGATCAAGGACCGCCAGGGGCATCTGGGTGGAGGAAGCACGGTCCGCAGCCTGCGCCTTGGCTGGCCGGGTGAACGTGCCGCTGGCCCGAGAGACCGCAAGCTCTTTTCGGGGCCGGAGCACCGGTAGCGGTCAGCCATGAGGTCGAGGAGGGCCAGTGTGCTTGCACGCCCGTCGTGTCCGAGCTCATCCACCGTCCGCGGTCCGCTGCGCCACCGGGGTACGGCAGAACCGGCGCCAGCGCAACGAGTCGGCGTTTAGTAACACAGTCGGTGCGGCGCTTGAGATACAGCAGTCGCAATCGCGTCTCCCGCCGTACCGACGACCGACGATGAAGCGCTGTCCAAGAAAGCATGGACCCCAGTCAGCTCGGCGGATAACGGCCGCTCGCTCCGGCAACGTCTTCTCCCAGGAGTCCTGCACTGGCGCGAGGCACAGCGCCGCCCACACCTCCCGCCCACCTGTCGCGGTCGGCGACTGCGCTGCGGCGGCACGACCTTCTTCCAACCGATGGCTGATGCGCTGAGCGCCTACGGCGTCAGCGTGTACTAACCGTCCCTTGGGGCACCTGGGCAGTCCGTCGCGTTGTCGGGGGTGACGGACTGCCCACTACGCCGTCGCTTATGAGTTCGCAGGGACGGATGAGGGCGGGCCTCAGGCGGGAATGAGGCCGTGGGGGTCGATGATGAACTTTTCGGACACTCCTGTGTCGAAGGTCGCGTAGGCGTCGGGGGCGTCGTCGAGGCTGATCACCTTCGTGTTGAGCATGGCACTCAGGTAGGGCAGGCGGTCCCACAGGATCGCCATCATCAGCTCGCGGTTGTAGTGCATGATCGGTGCCTGCCCGGCGGCGATCCGCGGCGATTTGATCCAGGCCTTGCCGAAGTCGAGCGGGTACGTTCCCTCCTGCTCGGCCTTCGACTTCGCGAGCGGGTCGGCGCCGTAGACGCCGATGACTCCGGTGGCCCCGCCCGCGCGGGTGGCGTCGAGCACCTGGTTGAGGGCGTAGGCCGGGTCCATGTCCTCGGCCTCACGCCCGATGCCGTGTGCCTCAGTGCCGACGTAGTCAACTGCGCAGTCGACCATGGGTTCGCCCAGGATGGCCTCGATCTGGTCGGTGAGCGCTGCGTCCTGGCTCAGGTCGATCGTCTCGCAGCCGTTCTTCTTCACCAGCTCCAAGCGGTCCTTGTGGTAGTCGCCCACGATGATGCAGGACGCCCCGAGGAGCCGCGCCGCTGCTGCGCCGCAGCGGCCGACCGGGCCGGCGCCGGCGATGTACACGGTCGAGCCCGGCTTGGCACCGGCCTCCATGAGACCGTGGAACGCGGTGGGCAGGATGTCCGAGAGCAGCGCCAGGTCACGGATCTTCGCCATGGCCTGGTCCCTGTCCGGGAAGCGCAGGAGCTGGAAGTCGGCGTACGGGACGAACAGGTACTCGGCCTGGCCGCCGGTCCAGTCGCCCAGGTTGAAGCCGTACGCTCCGCAGGACACCTTGGGGTTCGTGGTCTCGCAGACTTCGGTCCGGCGCGCCCTGCAGTTGCGGCATCGGCCGCAGGCGACGTTGAACGGGACGGAGACGAGGTCGCCCTCACTGAGGAACTCGACGTCGGGGCCGACCTCGATGACCTCCCCGGTCATCTCGTGCCCCATCACCATGCCCTGGGGCACGGGGAAGGACCCGCGGTAGATGTGCAGGTCGCTCCCGCAGATGTTGGTGGCGACGATCCTGAGGATGACTCCGTGCGGGGCCTTCTTCCCGTTCGGCATCTGAAGCTTCGGGAAGTCGAGCGACTCGACGCGCATGTCTTTCGGGTTCTGAAAGGTGACAGCGCGGTTGCTGCTTGCCATGACGATCTCCTCTGCTGATTCACGGTGACTCGGCCGAGTGAGTGTCGGCGGTCATTTGGGCGACTTTGCGACGTCGGCTTTCCTAAACGTAGGGCTACACCCGAGGTATGCAGGCCAGCGCCACACCCTCTTGCGTGCCATCGCACTAACGCTGCGTGCCACGCGCCCGGTCAAGCGCGTCTTCTGCCGATCAGGTGGGTTGCGGTGCGTTGGCGAAGTGTTCGATGATCGCCGCGCAGAAGGCGGGGAGGTCCTGCGGGCCGCGGCTGGAGATCAGCTGGCGGTCGATCACGACCTCCTCGTCGACGACCTCGGCGCCGGCGTTGCGCAGGTCAGTACGAATGCTGGGCCAGGAGGTGAGGCGGCGACCGTGCAGCACGTCAGCCTCTGCCAGGGTCCAGGGTCCGTGGCAGATGGTGGCAACGGGTTTGCCGGTCTCCACGAACTCCCTCACGAAGGCGACGGCGTCGGGGTCGGTTCGCAGTTGATCGGGGTTCATGGTGCCGCCGGGCAGCAGGAGCGCGTCGTAGTCGCTCACGCGTGCGTCGGCGACCTTCTTGTCCACGGTGAAGGTTCCGGCCGGGTTGATGTCCATCTGGCGCGCGTTGATTTCGCCGGTGTGGAGGGAGAGGAGTTCGGCCTGTGCTCCGGCGCCCAGCAGTGCGCCGAGAGGTTCTTCGAGCTCGACGCGCTCCACGCCGTCGGTGGCCAGGATGGCGACCTTCCTGCCGTGCAGTTTGTTGGTCATGGTGCTGTTCCTTCCGGTGATCGGCGGAGGACCGGTTCGGGTCCGTGCCCTCCGCTCAGCTGCCGTCGGGGAGGAGGACCTTGGTCCTTGCCCTGCTCGATCAGCCTGGTTGGCCTGGCCCGTCCCCATGTCTGGTGGGCACGTCACCCACGGAACGACCTCACCACTCCCACTGTCCCACCCTCACAAGACATGTCAAAAGGTGCGAGTTGTCTCGCTTGGCCGGTGACGCGCCGGGAACCCGGCCTGCCCGGCCCACGACAAACCACGGCAGGAAGGGAGATGCGGCCAGACGCCGCGGTGACACCGTCCGCTTCGTGCTCCTCGAAGACCGCCCGGACCGGGCTGGGCTTCGGCCAGTTCGTCCGCGCGAGGGACCTGTCCGCCTACCAGGTCAGATCCGGTCTCGGAGCGTTGAAGGACGAGGCCGCTGGCCGCCGCTGATCTGGACTCGCGAGGTCGGCTACCGGCTCGGCGCTGACCGGGCTGGAGGCATATGAGCGGGCTGTCGTCTCGTAGAAGCTCAACGAGTTCCGCCGGTTCATCACGGGGACCGTCGCCTCGGACGCCGCCGTCCAGCCGAACCACAAGCTGGTCAATCACATCGTCGCCCAGCTCAACTCTTTCGAGCGACCCTCGATTTCATAGCCGGTCCCGGAGATCTTGTCCGCAAGGGGACCGTCCGTCGCCGATCGGACGGCCTCCGTCACATCGCTGGGGCGGCCGTCATGCGTCATCCTCGCTATCCGCCACAGCCACCACGGACACCTCTGCGACGACGCCACCACCGTCCTCCTCCAGTGGCACGGCCCCCAGCCCTTCGCCCCACCCTGAAGCCCTCGTCGGACTCCCCACATCCGGCACCGCCCCACCAGAACGTCAACCAAGCCCTGGCTCTCCACCAACTATCCGCGACAGCTACGGCTGACCACGCCGCCCCGCGGGCAGCACCTGCTCTAGGCGGGCGGCTTCTCCACGAGGACATCGATCTGCTCGATCGTGGGCTCCTCGAAGAGCTCACCCGTGTTCTCAGCGAGCGCTTGCGCGACCTCGCCCGACAGATGCGCCTGGCGTCCGTCGTCGTCGGGAAAGGCGTCGAAGATTCCGAACGACGAGGGTCCGAACTGGATTCCGAACCACCTGACGGTCTTGGGTTCCCCCTCGACGATCGACAGCCCCTGGTTCAAGAAGTCCTGGACGTCGTCCTCCCTGCCGGGCAGTGCTTCGAGGCGTACCAGAAGTGCTTTGCTGACCTGTGTTGCCATCTTGGGTCTCTCCTCTTCCTTTTCCTTGGTTCGCGTCGCCGCGATCATCAGAACGCCGCTATGGCCGCCTCGGCGACCGTCTGATCTTGCTCGCCGCTGCCCCCCATCACTCCTACCGAGCCCCAGGACCTGGCCGTCGTGGGGGAGCGGGATGCCACAAACGAAGATCATCATCAACGTCGGCCGAGGTGGCGGCACACCCGCGTTTGCCCGTCATGACGACTCCTCTGCTCTCCTACGCGGCTTTCGCACGACTCCTGTGCTCTCCTGCGCGGTGCGGGACGCGGGCGGGCGGGATACGCGGGGGTTACAAGCCTGCGGCAGCCGCCTGAGCGACGCTCTGGTCTTGGTCCCCTGACCCTCCGCTCACCCCGACGGCGCCCACCACCTGTCCGTTGCGGTGGAGCGGCAGGCCGCCGGCGAAGATCATCACGCGGCCCTGGTTGGAGCCGCTGATGCCGTAGAACTGCTGCCCGGGAGCGGCGTTCGCGGCGAGGTCGGCGGTGCTGATGTCGAAGGCGCGGGCGGTGAAGGCCTTGTTGATGGAGATGTCGACGCTGCCGAGCCATGCGTCGTCCATGCGGGCATGGGCGACGAGGTTGCCGCCGGCGTCGACCACGGCGATGTTGCTCGGCTGCCCGAGCTCCTGCGCTCGTTTCTCTCCCGCGTCGATAACCCGCCGAGCGTCCTGAAGGGAGATGCTCTCGATGCTGGTCATGGTGCGAGCTCCTTCTTGACGTCGTTTCCGGGGTTATGGGCCAGCGCTTCAGCCGCAGTCGGGGTGGAGCAGGACCTTGGTCCAGCCGTTGTCGCGCTGGTCGACGTCCTGGTAGCCCTCGGGGGCTCGGGGAGCCGTCCGTTCGCAGAGACTTCGTTCGGGGGACGGTTGATCGTCACCGTGCGCCAGCGATCGCTGTGCCCGCTGGCGGCCCCGCTCGACTCACCCTTCCACCGGCGGATCATCACCGCTGCCCCGCCGCCCACAACCAGGCCGCACAACGTCAGTGCCTTGCCGTTCATCGCGTGCTCCTCTCCGGGGGCGAAGCCGGATAGCCGCCGTGGAAGTGTTCGAGCTATCTCCACCGTCACCTGGCTTCGCCTCACGTGCAAACGCAGTCCCCGGGTGACCCGCGTCCGATTCGTGGACCAGGCGGCGACTCTCTGGACTCCGCTCTAACGGCCGGGCCGACCCCGAACTTGACTTGACCAAGTTCTGTGGGTGTTCGGGGCCAGATGCGCGTCAGATCCTTCGGCTCGATCGTCCAGCCCTCCTCCAACACCTGGCGGACGATCTCGGCGATGTCCAGGGCGTTGTGGAAAATGCCCGCGTTTTGCAGGAACAGTACGACGCCCTCTGCCGCCATCGGTGAGGTCGGACCACCCGGCTCCTGGCGGAGCCCGGTCGGGCGCGCTGCAGGGGTGTCACAGCATCTCCAGCGGCCGTTTGCTCCCCGGCGGCGGGAACGCCCGGTCCAGGGTCGCGAGGTCCTCGGCGGTCAGGTCCACCTCCAGAGCCGCTCTGTTCTCCTCGACGTGCGCGCGGGAGGACGCCTTCGGGATCGCGATGACGTCCTCGTGCCGCAGGACCCAGGCCAGGGCGATCTGCGCGGGCGTCGCACCGTGGGCGGCTGCCACGTCCCGCAGCGCCGTGTGGCCGAGCAGACGGCCCTGCTCGACCGGCGAGTACGCCATGACGGGGATCGACAGTTCACGGCACCTGGGCAGCAGACTGTACTCAGGCCCTCGACGGCTGAGGTTGTACAGCACCTGGTCGGTCTGCGGCCCGGCTCCGGGCGGCAGGTCCGCGAGATCATCCACATCCAGGTTGCTCACCCCCCAGGAGCGGATGGCACCCTCCCGCACCAGGGACTCGAACGCCTCGACCGTCTCCTCCAGCGGCACGGCTCCACGCCAGTGCAGCAGGTACAGATCGATCCGGTCCGTGCGCAGACGACGCAGGCTCCCCCGGCATGCCTCGGCCACTCCACCGGCGTCCGCATGGGAGGGGAGGACCTTGCTGACCAGGAAAACCTCGTCCCGCCGTCCGGCCACCGCCTCGGCAACCACTTCCTCCGCCGCGCCGTCCCCGTACATCTCCGCGGTGTCGACGAGGGTCATCCCCAGGTCCAGCCCGGCGCGCAGGGCCGACACCTCGGCCGCGCGGCGCCCGGCATCCTCCCCCATCCCCCAGGTGCCCTGACCGAGCACCGTGACCGCAACCCCGCAAGGAAGGACGACCGTCCGCAGATCCGCCATGGCTCCTCCTGGATGTAACGGTAGCCAAAGACTGCTAACCGCCAACAGCACCACGATCGCGCATCGGATGGCACCGCGATCACCGACGTAGCTACCAACGTCGTCGGAGCACAATGCGCCGACTGCTGGGGCTTTCAGCGGGGCTGGCCAAGTGCTGCCGCCGGCCGCAGGTTCTCCTCGAGTTCACCGCCCATGGCCGCGCAGGCCAGTGCCCGTCCCAGTCGAGGTGCCTGTTTGAACAGGTTGTGCCCGGCGGCGAAGAAGATTCTCTCGGCTTCCCAGACCGCCATGCCGTCCTCACTCCACGGCAGGCTTGTCACCCAGCAGTTGAGGCGCTCCACGGGCTCGGGGTCAAGGCCGGGCAATGCGCGGGAGACGTACGCGCGGGCGCGGTCACTGAGTGCCGTCAAGGCTTCGGCGTCCGCGAAGCTGCCGTCCTCGCGCACCTCGACCGTTTGGCTGAGGCCCACCGCATACCGGCTGTTGCCCGGATAGGGGGCGGCGTAGACACCGACCTCGCCGAAGTCGCCGCTGCTGTCCTGCAGGCAGGCGACCCGTTCCGGGGGCGCTCCCCTGACCTGGAAGGTGAGACGGACGTGGGCTGCCGGCTGTACCGGCAGCGAAAGCCCCACGTTGCGCGCCAGCCGCGCGGTGCAAACGCCCGCGCACACCACGGCCGTCGCGTACTCTTCGCGGCCGACGCTACTGACCACCTCCACCGTGCCGCGGCCCGTCGGATACAGCGAGATGACTTCGTCGGTGACCAGCGAGTCACCCAGCGCATCGGCCAGCCGCTCGACCGCGGCACGGGTGCGGATGGCACCGCCGCCCTCATCGAGCATCGCGGGACCGCGGTAGTCGGCGAGCAGCGGCATGCGCGCGTGAAGCTCGGCGCTGTCCGCCGTGCGGGCCGGTATGCCGGCATCCTGCAGAATGCGCAGTCTCCCAGGAACGGTACTGCCCAGTGCGACCACTCCGTCCCGGGAGACCAGTTCGGCGCCCAACCGGTCGGCCCACTCGTCCCAAACGGCGCGGGCCTCCCGGGTGAATTCCACCAGGCGGGCGTCGTCGTGCGCGTGGCGGAATATGCGGGACTGGCCACCGGATTGCCCGTGGCCTGGAACGCCGCTCTCGTAGACCCGCACCGCCGTTCCGCGTTCAGCCAGTGCGTAGGCGGTGCAGAGTCCGACGATGCCGGCCCCGACCACGGCCACCTCTGGAACCTGGTCCATTCGATCGCCTCACTTCGCGTCCCGGAGCTGTCCCCCTGCGGGCCAGGGACTAAGTTCATCTGTCGCCGCCGCGAACTGGTGGGTGACTGGACCCCATGAGCATTGCCAGTTCTACGTGACTCGGCGGCGCAACCCTGCCTCCTCCAGCCTCACACCGGTACGAAATATGTCAACCGGTCACCTCGGACAACGATCGTGACCCACCGGCGGAGAGCCGCGGGTCGGACGTCCGGTCAAGGCACGGCAGGAGGGGTCTGAGCAGTACATCAGCCGGCTGGCGATTCCGTCGCTGTCCAGACCAGCGGGCAGCAGGGGTTCCGCTCGGCCGAGATGTCGACCCGCCGGACGTGGTGACGGCAATCGGAGCGATGGGTGCGGGATGACCTTGCATCATGATCGGCCTGGCAGCTTCCGCAGCCAGGACATCCTGCACATCGGAGTCCAGGCTCATCGTGTCGTTCCCCGTGCTCTGGCCAGCCCGTACGGTGCGCGAGGGGGAGGCCCTTGCACGCCAGTCACCGGCCAGGCGAAGTCGTACATCAGGACGGGCAAACGACAGAGTTCAGGGCTACCGGCAGGACCAGTGCGGCCTCGGTGGCCTGGTCCGGTCCAGGGTGGGCGTGACATGCCGAGCCCCACGAGGCCCGGGGCGGCCAGGTGCCAAGTCGCCCACTCCCGGCCTACGCCTCGTCAGATCACTCAGGACGACGTCAAGCGGGCCATCGCGCGCTCTGCGCCCAGCTGGCGCGATCAAGGGCCAGCTATCGCGCTCAGTCACACCTCAGACGCTCCGAGATCGAAAACAACTTCTGACGGCACGCGCCACGTGGTGGGCGCGGGCGACGTCCTGCGTCCAGACCGCCCCCGCCAGCCCGAAGCCGGTGGCGTTGGCGCGCGCGACGGCCTCGGCCTCGGTGTCGAAGGCGTCGGCCCCGACGACCGGGCCGAACACCTCGGTGGTCTCCAGCGGGTTGGCGCTGCTCACCCCGTCCAGCACCGTGGGCACCACCCAGCGGCCCGCGGCCAGCGGGGAGCCGGCGACGCTCTCGGGCAGGGCCGCGGCCGTCGCCCGCCGCGCACCGCTCTCGAGCCCCGCCTCGATCAGCGAGGTGACGGTCGAGAACTGCGGCTCGGTGATGATGGGGCCGATCTCGGTCGCGGGGTCCAGCGGGTCGCCCAGCCGCAGGCGGCCCGCACGCTCCGCCACCCGTGCCACGAACTCGTCGTGGACCGCCCGCTCCACCAGCAGCCGCGACCCGGCCACACAGGACTGCCCCGCCCCGGAGAACACGGCGGACACGGCGCCGTCCGCCGCCCGGTCCAGGTCCGCGTCGGCGAACACGATGTTGGCGCTCTTCCCGCCGAGTTCGAGGACCGTGGGGATCCCCGCCGCGGCCGCCGCGACCGCCACCCGGCGACCGGTCCCCACGGAACCGACGAAGGACACCTTCCCCACGCGGGAGTCGCCGGTGAGGGCGGCGCCGACGGTGGAGCCGAGGCCCGTGGCGACGTTGAAGACGCCGTCGGGAAGCCCCGCCCCGTGCGCCAGCTGGGCCAGCCGGAGCGTGGAGGCGGGGGTGAACTCGCTGGGCTTGACGACGACGGCGTTGCCCGCGGCGAGCGGTGCGGCGGAGTTCCAGCCCCCGGTGAACAGCGGCGCGTTCCACGGGGTGACGGCGACTACGACGCCCCAGGGGACCCGCTCGGTGTAGGTGTGCCAGTTGCCGGGGACGGGAATCGTGTGGCCGAGCAGCTTGTCGGCCCAGCCCGCGTAGTAGCCGAACATCTCGGCGACCTTCGCCGCCTCGCCGCGGGTGTCCCGGATCGGCTTGCCGGTCGTGGCGGACTCCAGCGCCGCCAGCTCCTCTGCGTGCGCGGCGACGGTGCGCGAGACCTCCCGCAGGATCGCCGCCCGCTCGAAGGGGTCGGTGGCGGCCCACACCCCGGCTCCGCGCACCGAGCTCGCCAGCACCGCGTCGGCGCCCTCCCGCCCGGCGTCGGCGTAGTCGGTCACCTGCTCCGACGTGGCGGCGGACGACAGGGTCACGGTCTCGCCGCGGCCGGCGACCACGCGCCCGTCGACGAACGAGCCGAGCCCCTGCGGGAAGTGGGCGGCCAGGACCGTGCGGGCCGTGGCGGCGCCGGACGTCGCGGCGCCGGTCGGAAATGTCGTGCTGCTCATGCCGTTTCAGTCCTTAGGAGGTGAGGGTCGGTGCGACGGTGCGGGCTATTTCGGAGAAGTCGGCGGCCGGGCCGAGCTCGGCCAGCGCCTCCTGCCAGCGCTCGCCGGCCGCGGCCAGGAGCCGCGGGCGCTCGCCGCGGCGCTCGGCGGTCTCGACGGCCAGTGCGGCGTCACGAGCCATGAGCCCGAGGGCGAAGCCCGAGTCGTAGGTGCCGCTGAGGACCCAGTCCGGATACATGCTCGCGGAGGCCCTGCTGCCGCCCGAGGCACCGCTGATGCCGGCGGCCGCCGCGGCCGGGTCGACACCGTGGGCCCGCGCCTCGCCGACCGCGACCAGATTGACCGCGGCCAGCACGTTGTTGAGGAGCTTGACCACGTTGCCGGCGCCGGGACCGCCGAAGTGCCGGTACTGCCCGCCGGTGAGGTCGTCCAGGACGGGCCGTGCCGCGGCGAGGGCGTCCGCGGTGCCGCCGACGAAGGCGGTCAGGCGTCCGGCCTCCGCGCCGGTACGGCCTCCGGAGACGGGCGCGTCGATGAAGGACACGCCCTGTTCCGCCGCCAGGGCGGCACAGGCCGCCGACGTGTCCGGCTCCGAGGTCGTCGTGTCGACGACGGCGAGCGTGCCCGGCCGGGAGAGCAGGGCGGGCAGCGTCGACTCCACCACCCGGGCCGACGGCCACGACAGCACCACATGGGGCGTACCGGCGAGCAGGCCGACACTGTCGACGGTCTCCACGCCCGCCTCGCGGGCGGCGGACCGGGCGTCCGGGGAAGGGTCGAACCCGCGGACCTGCCGGCCCGCCCGGAGCAGGGCCGCCGCCATGGCACCCCCCATCGACCCGAGGCCGACCACGGCTGTGCACTTGCTCATCGAAACTCCTTGAGACGCAGGGGAAAGGAGGCGCAGGGACAGGGGGAGAAGGCGGCCGCGGGGACAGCGGACGGAGAGGAAGAGCGAGGCGCGGGGCGGAGCCCCGCCTGCCCCCATCCGGCCCCCGGCCCTCAGTCGAGATAGATGTCCAGGTCCCGCCAGAGCTGCTGGGTGCGACGGATCGCGGCGCGGCTGCGCTCCGGCTGTGCCTCCTGCATGCCGGCCAGCAGCCCGTACACCACCGAGGTCGCGGCGGTGACGGACTGGAAGAACGAGATGCCCTCCGACGGCACGATCAGCAGGTGGTCGGCGATCGAGGTGGCCAGCCGTCCGCGGCGCATGTCGGTGATCGCGACCACCGTGGCGCCCGCCTCGCGGGCGGCCGCCGCGGCGGCGATGACCTGTTTCGTGGAGCGCCACATGTTGACGACCACGAGCACGTCGCCCGGGCCGACGGTGTTCACCGCCGTGGCCAGGTGCACTCCGGCCCGGTTCTCCAGCGTGACGGGATAGCCCAGCGTCGAACCGAGGTGCGCCATGACGCCGGCGGGCCCCGCGAAGGAACCGACACCGACCACGAGAATGGACCGGGCCCCGGCCAGCGCGTCGATCGCCGCCCGGGCCTCGGCCGCGGAGTTGCTCTCCAGGGTCTGGCGGAGGTTCTCGACGTCGTGCGTCAGGGCGTCGTGCAGGGGGCTGCGGTGCTCACCGTGCTCGGTGAGGGTGTCCTCGGTGGAGATCTGCACCAGGTAGCGCGCCCGCAGCTCCCGCTGCAGGTCGGGCCAGCCCCGGTATCCCAGGGCCTGCGCCGCCCGGACGACCGTCGAACTGTTCACGTCCGCCCGCTCCGCGATCTGGGCGATCTCCGCGTACGAGGCCAGCTGCGGGTTGCGGACGATGACGTCGACGACCCTGGCCTGCGCCTTGGACAGCGCCACGTCGGGCAGGGCGTCGCCGAGCCACCGGCGGTCGGCGTCCTCGGAGCCGCGGCCCTGCTCGGGATGCGTGTCTGTGGGCATGGGGGTGCCTTCCGTGAGGACGGACGCGGTGCAAGCGCGGTTGCAGAACCGTACATGGCAATCTGGATTGCGAAAACCCTCTGTGCGCCGGCCCCGCGGGGCCGCCCCTCCGGGCGAGCACCTGACGCCGGCCGGTGACCGGTCCGCCCGGTTTGTTTGAGTGCCCGGTGTCGGGACACGCGGTCGATGAGTGCCGCCTGCTCCAGGACACGGGCGGCGGACGGAGGAGACCAGGAGGCCAGGAGTGCAGAGCAACGAGTCGGGCCGCGGACCGCTCGATCGCCCGGCGATGCCCCAGGAGGAGGCGGAGCTCGCTCCGCCCTACCGTTTCGAGCGCCAGCGGCGCCCGGGAGTCGAGACGCGCATGCGGACGCGCCCCCGCTACCTCGCCCCTCACTACAGGGGCTCGGGGAAACTCGAGGGGAAGGTCGCGCTCGTCACGGGCGGCGACTCCGGCATCGGACGCTCGGTCGCCGTCCTCTACGCCCGGGAGGGCGCCGACGTCGCCGTCGTGTACCTGCCCGAGGAGCAGGAGGACGCCGAGGAGGCCCGGGAGGCGGTGGAGAAGGAGGGCCGCCGGTGCCTGCTCCTGCCGGGGGACCTGTGCGACCCGTCGTTCTGCCGGACCGTCGTGGAGCGTACGGTCGACGAACTCGGCGGACTGAACGTGCTGGTGAGCAACGCCGCGTACCTCAACAGCCAGAACAGCCTGTCGGACCTGACGGCGGAGGACTTCGACCGGGTCTTCAAGACCAACGTCTACGCCTACTTCCACCTGGTGATGGCGTCGTTGCCGCACCTGAGCCACGGCGACGCCGTCATCGCCACGGCCTCCGAGGAGGGGCTCAAGGGCAGCGCCATGATGATGGACTACGCGGCGTCCAAGGCGGCCGTGGTGACCTTCACCAAGTCCATCGCCTCCCACCTGGCCGAACGGGGGGTCCGTGCGAACGTGGTCTCCCCGGGGCCCACTTGGACGGTGCTCAACCTCGCCGGGCAGCGCTTCCCGGACGACTACCTGACCGACCTCGGCAGCTCCTCCCCGATGGGCCGGGTCGCCCAGCCGGAGGAGGTGGCCCCCGCCTACGTGTACCTGGCCTCCGACGCGGACTCCAGCTTCACCGTCGGCGAGGTCATCGCCGTCACGGGCGGTCTGACGGACACCCGCTGACCGCGGCACCTGGCCGGCATGCCCGACATGGGAACCGGCATGGGTCTGTCGACGACACCCTCCACCGACGCCGTCACCAGCTCGCTGCCCCGCGCCGAGCAAAACGTCGCCTCTCCGCGCTCAACGACGTCACCCGCGGGCTCGGCACCGCCCTCGGCGGCACCATGCTCGGCGCGCTCCTGGCAGGCGGCTACCGCAGCGCCATCGGCGGCAGGCCCGACGGGGCGGCGGACACCGCTCGCGAACCGCGGCTCGGAGAAGCGGGACCTGAGAAGGGGGAGCGAGGAGGGTCGTGAGAGAGGCGTGTATTGGTCTGGGCCGGGCCTCACCCGCCCTCGTAGTCTCTTCGGTGGCCGGCGGCACGACCAATCCCCCACCCGAGTTGTGAGCCGGCTCGGGCGGCGTCCCTCCACCCCGCCCCGAGCAGCCGGGTGAACTCCCCCCACTCACCGCCTCCGGGAGGCCTTGGTGAAAGTTCGCAGCAGAGCGTCGGCGATCACCGGCGCGCTGATACTCGCAGGATCCCTGGCCGTCGCCACGGCGTCCGCCGAACCCACGACCCGTCGGGGCGCGGCGCAGATCGCCCTGACGGAAGTGGCCAGTGCCGAGAACCCGACGGCCGGGGCCGCGGGGCCGGGAGCCACGGTCTGGATCGCCGAACGCGCGGGCACGGTACGGGTCCTGGCGGACGACGGACTCGGCGACCCCGTACTCGACATCTCGGACGAGACCACGACGGACGGCGAACGGGGCCTGCTCGGCCTCACGTTCGACGAGGACTTCGCACACCTCTACCTCTCCTACACCGGCCTCGACGGCACCAGCACGATCGACGAGTTCGCCGTTCAGGACGGGACGGTGCAGCAGGACACCAGGCGGACCGTCCTGACCCAGGAACAGCCCGAGTCCAATCACAACGGCGGCGACATCGCATTCGGCCCCGACGGCCACCTCTACGTCGCGTTCGGCGACGGAGGAGGAGGCGGCGATCCCGAGGGCAACGGTCAGAAACTCGACACCCTGCTCGGCAAGCTGCTGCGCATCGACCCGCAGGGAGCAGAGCCGTACGCGATCCCCGAGGACAACCCCTTCGCCGGCGACCCGGACGCCAGGGGCGAGATCTGGTCGTACGGGCTGCGCAACCCGTGGCGGTTCTCCTTCGACGCCGGATCGGGCGACCTGCTCATCGGCGACGTCGGCCAGAGCGACTGGGAGGAGATCGACTGGGCGCCCGCCGACAGCAAGGGCGGGGAGAACTACGGCTGGTCCCGGATGGAGGGCAATCACCCCTTCGGCGGCGGCAGCGAGCCCGAGAACCACGTCCCGCCGGTACACGAGTACGACCGCACCGGCCCGGGCTGCTCGGTCACCGGCGGGTACGTCTACCGCGGGAAGGCCGTCGGGGACCTCGTGGGACAGTACGTGTACAGCGACTACTGCGACGGCACGCTGCGCTCCCTGGAGATCGACAACGGCGAAGTGACCGGCGAGAACGACCTCGGCGTGAACGGCGGCCAGGTGGTGTCCTTCGCCCAGGACGCCGACGGCGAACTGTACGTCCTCGCCTCCGACGGCACGGTCTTCCGCATCGGCCCGGCGTGACCGCGGCAGCCGGCTGACCGTCACCGCGGCCCCCTCTCGGCTTCCGTTGCGGTGGGGGCCGTGCGTCTCCGGCATGACCGGTGCACGGCCCGAGGATCTCGGGCACGGGCCTGTTGCACCGCGCCGCCGCCCGCCCGATATCTTGACGGAGCACGGCTCACGAGGGCCGCCGCAGGAACGGGAGGTCGTGCCATGCCGGCCGGAGGGACTCCGCAACAGCCCGGCGGCACACGGGCTGCGGAACACGATCGCCTGATCGCGGGGCGGTACCGGCTGCACCAACTGCTGGGCAGCGGCGGCATGGGGACGGTGTGGCGCGCCGAGGACGAACTGCTCGGCCGGGACGTGGCGTTGAAGCGCATGCACGTCCCGCCCCACCTCTCCGACGAAGAACGCGAGCGGCTCTACGAGCGCACCCGCCGGGAGGCCCGCAGCGCAGCGCGGATCACGCACCCGGGCGTCATCGTCGTACACGACGTCGTCGACGACGTACCGGGCGCCACCGACCCGGCACATGCCGCCGGCTCCGCCCTGCCGTGCATCGTCATGGAGTACGTCCGTTCCCGCACCCTCGCGGAAGTTCTGGCCGAACAAGGGCCCCTGCCCCCGGCCGAGGCGGCCCGGATAGGCCACCGGATGGTGGCCGCGCTGAGCGCCGCCCATGCGGCGGGCGTGCTGCACCGCGACGTGAAACCGGGCAACGTCCTGCTCGCCGCGGACGGCCGGGTGGTGCTCACCGACTTCGGCATCGCCGTGTCCACCGGCACCTCCACCCTCACGAGGACCGGCGAGATCGTCGGCTCGGTCGGCTACCTCGCCCCCGAGCGGGTCCGCGGCCGCACCCCCGGTCCCGCCTCCGACCTGTGGTCGCTCGGCGCGACCCTCTTCGAGGCCGTCGAGGGGTACAGCCCGTTCCGGCGCGAGACCGCCATGGAGACGGTGTACGCGATCGGCGTCGACCCGCTCCCGCCCCTCGCCGCGCAGGGCCCGGTGGCCGATCTGATCGCCGAACTCCTCGCCAAGGAGCCGGAGTCACGGCCCGGTGCCGCCGAGGCCGAGCAACGCCTGGGCGCTGCAGCCGTCTCTCCGGCGACGGCGGCTGCCGACACCGTGCGGTTCCCCGCGCCCGGCACACATCCCGAGGTGCCGCCGGCCCCCTCCGTGACGGTACCCGCGGTGCCCGCCCCCGACGCCGCC
>NZ_JACBYP010000069.1 GCF_018982965.1 Streptomyces mayonensis
CCCCAGGGCGGCACGGGTGGGCGCTGGGGGTACCCCCTCTGGGGGAGGCGCCCCGTAAGCGCCGGGCAGCGCGACCCACCCCCGCCCAGCACCCACCCCGGGCACCTCACGAACGACGGCGCCCTTCCTGAAAACCCCGCCCAACCCAGCGGAGCGAACCCGCACAACCATCCCCAACCCTCAACCGTCGTACTGGCCATGCTGCGCGCGTTTCTCCGGACCACGGCTGCCCGGGCCCGCACCCGGACGCCCCGGTCCGCACCAGACGACGACGTGCTCCTCGACGCCCCCGACGACCGCCTCGCCCCCGCCCTCGTCGCGGCGGCGGGCGGCGACCACGCCCCCGCGGCCGGTCTCCTGTCCAGCACCCGCGAGCACGCCGAGTGGGAGCACCGCGACCGCTACGCGACCCGCCTCGCCGCCTTCGCCGGCTCCCGTCCCGAGTGGCTCGGCACCTGGCGCGCCGCCGCCCCGGACGACCCCGACGCCCTGCTGGTCGCCGCCCGTCTCGCGGTCCACCGCCGCTGGGACTCTCCGGCCCGGGCCGAACTCCTGCGCCAGGTCGTCCCGGCGGTCGTCACCGCCGCCGAGTCCTCGGGACCCGACCCGGTGCCGTGGCGGACCGCGCTGGACGCCGCGCGCGGCGCGCGCGCCGGACACGCCGAGTTCGAGCGGCTGTGGGCGCAGGCGGTGCGCCGCTCCCCGCACCACTACGGCTGCCACGTCGCCGCCCTGGAGTACCTGGCCGCCTCCTCGCCCGACGCCCACGGCGAGTGCCTGGACTTCGCGGAGACGGCCGCCCAGGACTCCCCCGAGGACGCGCTCGTGCGGGCCCTGCCGCTGCGCGCCGCCTTCACGTGCCTGAACGCCTCCGGGGCCGCCGCCACCGCCGTACGCACGCACTGCCGGCGTCTGGACGCGGCCGCCGACCGCGCGATCGCCCTGTCGGCGGCGCACCCGGCGGCCGACCCGTGGGCGGCGGAGCTGCGGAACCTGCTGGCGTACGTCCTCCTGCGGCTGGGACGGCGACAGGACGCGGCGGAGCAACTGCGCCTGACCGGCCCTTACGTCACGTCCTTCCCGTGGGACCGGGACACGGACGACCCCCTCGGCCGCTTCCTCCAGGTGCGGGCCGACGCCCGCGCGGAGGTCCGTACGGCGGCTCCGGAGCATCCACCACGCGGGCGCGGCGGACGCGCCGCCCCCGGCGACCATTAGGCTTCTGCGTCGTGACGACCGTCCGGCTCCCCCTCTTCCCCCTGAACTCCGTTCTGTACCCGGGGCTGGTGCTCCCGCTCAACATCTTCGAGGAGCGCTATCGCGCCATGATGCGCGAGTTGCTGAAGACCTCCGAGGACGAACCGCGCCGGTTCGCCGTCGTGGCGATCCGCGACGGCCACGAGGTGGCGCAGAGCGTCCCCGGCATGCCCGACCCGACGGCCACGCCGGAGCGCGGGCCGGCGGCGGGCTTCGGCAAGGATCCGCTCAAGGCCTTCCACAAGGTGGGCTGCGTCGCGGACGCGGCGACGATCCGCGAACGGTCCGACGGCAGCTTCGAGGTGCTCGCCACCGGCACCACCCGGGTGCGCCTGGTCTCCGTCGACGCCTCGGGACCCTTCCTGACCGCCGAACTGGAACCGCTGCCCGAGGAACCCGGCGACGAGGCGGGCGCGCTGGCCGAGGGCGTGCTGCGCTCCTTCCGCCAGTACCAGAAGCGGCTGGCGGGGGCCCGCGAGCGGTCACTGGCGACCGGCGCCGACCTGCCGGACGAGCCGGGCGTGGTCTCCTACCTGGTCGCCGCCGCGATGATGCTGGACACGCCGACGAAGCAGCGGCTGCTCCAGGCCCCGGACACGGCCTCGCGGCTGCGGGACGAGTTGAGACTCCTCCGCTCCGAGACCTCCATCATCCGTACGCTGCCGTCCCTGCCGGCGCAGGAGCTGACGCGCGGCCCGACGAGTCTCAACTGAGGTACCGGCCCTCATGGCGAAGAAGCCGAACAAGGCGAAGAAGCAGCAGTCGGGCGGCACGCCCGCGACGGTGGCGCTGACGGCCGCCGGAGTGACGTACACGGTCCACTCCTACGAGCACGACCCCGCCCACCCGTCCTACGGCGAGGAGGCGGCCGAGGCGATGGGGGTTTCCCCCGATCGGGTGTTCAAGACGCTGGTGGCGGACGTCGACGGTGCCCTGACGGTCGCGGTGGTGCCGGTGGCGGGCCGGCTGGACCTCAAGGCACTGGCGGCCGCGGTGGGCGGCAAGCGCGCGGCGATGGCGGACCCGGCGCTGGCCGAGCGGACCACGGGCTACGTACGGGGCGGGATCTCCCCGCTGGGCCAGCGCAAGCGGCTGGCCACGGTCCTGGACGCGTCGGCGGCGTCCCACGCCACCATCTGCGTCTCGGCGGGCCGCCGGGGCCTGGAGATCGAACTCTCCCCCACCGACCTCACCACCCTCACCTCCGCAACCACAGCCCCCATCGCCCGCCCGACGTAACGCCCGGGGGGGGAGCCGGGAGTGGGGGAGGCATCCCGTCAGCGCCGGGCAGCGCGGCCCACCCCCGCCCAGCACCAACCCCGGGCGCCCGAGAACTCAGCCCGACTTGCCCCAGGTACCCCCCGTACCCTCCGCGCCCCCCGGAGGGTGCGGCGCGGGCCAAGGATCCGGCTCCGGATCCCTCGGCCCGAACAGCCCCGTCAGCCCCAGGTGCACCACCAGCCCCGCCAGTGGCCACGCCAGCAGCGCCCCCTTCGCGCCCAGCCTCAGCGGCGCCGTGAACGTCTCCCCCTCGCCGACGTCCTTGGCGTGCGCGAGCACGTCCTGCGTCGGACCGAGCCACACCCCGAGCCGCCACGCCAGCAGCGACCCGAGCAGCCCGCCCGCGCCGAGGGCCACCACCAGCGGCACTCCCCCGCGCCTGCGCAGCAGGAACACCACCAACGCGCTGAGCGCGCCGAACGCCAGCGCGAGCAGCGTGAACGTTCCGTCGACCGCGATCGCCTGCTCGCCCTCGGAGTCCGCGAGGTAGACGAACCAGCGGCCGTCCGCCACCGTGCCGACGAGCGGCACGTCCGGGGCCAGCTGCCACCACAGCACCCCCAGCAGCGCACCGGAGAGCGCGACCGCCAGCACGGTCACGGCGGCCTGCCGCACTTCGGTCAACATCCCGGGGCCGTCCTGTTCGCCGTGAGAGTCGTACGCGTCGGACGAGTCGGACGAGTCGGACGAGTCCGACGGGTCGGACGCGTCGTACGGGGAGCCCGCCGCGGCTCCCGACTCGTGCGCACTTGCGGGCGGCGGCACCGGCCCGCCCTGGTACGACGAGCCTTCGTTCGGTGGTGGTGGCGGAGTCAGAGGTGCGGTCACCCCGCCATCGTGCCAAACGTGCCTGTGCCGCGCGTCACCGGACGGCAGCTCTGCGGTACGCCCAGGTGGCGACGGCCAGCGAGATCACGCCGACGACGGCGCACACCGCGAGGTCGCCGAGCACGAACGCCCAGTCGGGGTCGGGCCCGAACGTACGGGCGAAGGCCTCCACGCCGTAGGTCGAGGGCAGCAGGTCCCGGGCCAGCCGGACCACCTCCGGCAGCCGCTCGGCCGGCAGCACGCCGAGCAGCAGCGCAGCCGACATCCCCAGCTGGCCCAGCAGCGTGGCGAACTCCGGCCGGGGCGCGAGGAGGCCGAGCGCCGCGCCCAGCCCGGCGAGCGCCGCGCCGGCCAGCGGGATCACGGCCACCAGCACCCACAGGTGGGTCATCGGCAGCCCGAACAGCAGGCAGCCGAAGACCGCCGTCACCACGGTGCCGGGCACGGTGAAGGACGCGTACGCGCCCGCGGCGCCCAGGACCACCGCGGCGGGCGGCACGGGCAGCGTGGCGTAGTGGTCGAGGCCGCCGTTGGCGCGCAGCTGGCCGAAGTACTGGGCGAGGAGGTTCAGTGCCACGAAGGCGACGACGAGTACCGCCGAACCGGCGACCACCGCCCGTGCCTCGCCGCCGCCGTCCACGACGCCGCGCATCAGGATCATGATGCCGACCGACTGGAAGGTGGCCACGAACAGCAGCGGGATGCGCGCGACCCGCGCCCGGGACAGCTGTGCCCGGTACACGGCCACCAGGGACGGCCACAGCCGCGCCCGGGGCCCCAGCCCGGCCGCACCCTGCTCCTCGACGGCCAGGGCGCCGCCCGGCAGGACATCGGCGGATACGACACTCACGTCGCGCTGCTCCCCTTCATCAGGTTCGTCAGGATCCTTCGATGCGGTCGCCCTGCCGGGTGCGCCCGCCCTCTCGGGGCCGGCCGCCCAGCCGGGTGCGCTCACCCCGTCGGGTACGGATGCGGCGGCCGGTGTTCTCACCGCTGGCGTACTCAAGCCCTCACCAGCCCCTGCCGCGCGGCGCCGCCCAGCGCCAGGTAGACGTCCTCCAGGCTGGGCGTGGCCAGGGTGAAGTCGTCGAGGGCCGCGAAGGCGGCGCCGCCGGTGACGGTGGCGACGACCGCGCGGGCCTCCTCGGGGGCGAGCCGCAGCGTCCAGCGGCGCCCCGACTCCACGGCTCGGTCGCGCAGGGCGGCGACCTCCGGGACGTGCAGCGGGGCGCTCTCGCGCCAGACCAGGTCGACGCGGACCTCGCCCGCGACCCGCTCCTTGAGCCCGGCGGGGGTGTCGCAGGCGATCACGCGTCCCCGGTCGAGGACCGCGACCCGGTCGAGGACGGTCTCGGCCTCGATGACGTTGTGGGTGACGAGCAGCACAGTGGTGCCGAACTCGGCGCGCCGCCGGTCCACGGCCGCCCAGACCGCGCGCCGGGCCACCGGGTCCATGCCGGTGGTCGGCTCGTCCAGGACCAGCAGCGGGCGCTCCCCCACCAGCGCGGCGGCGAAGCAGGCGAGGCGGCGCTGGCCGCCGGAGAGCTTCTTGAGCGGGCGGCCGGCGAGGGGCGTGAGGCCCAGTTCCTCCAGGACGGCGTCCCGCTCGGCACGGGCCGGCCGCACGTCCAGGCCGCGCAGCCGCCCGGTGGTCTCGGCGGCGAGCGAGACGGTCAGTTCGTCGAGGGCGCTGGACTCCTGCCCGAGGTAGGCGAGGATCCGCGCGGCGCGCTCGGGATGGCGCACGATGTCGTGGCCGAGGATCTCCACGCTGCCGAGGTCGGGGCGCATCAGACCGGTGAGCTGGCGCACGAGGGTGGACTTGCCCGCGCCGTTGGGGCCGAGCAGCCCGAAGATCTCACCGCGGCGGATCTCCAGGGTCACGTCGTCGGTGGCCCGCACCTCGGGGGTGGCGGGAACGCCGCGCCTGCCGCGTACGGCCGGATAGGTCTTGGTCAGTCCGCGCACCGCGCACACGGCACCGCCACCGGGTCGAGATGCCTGTGCCGCGCGCGTACTCACAAGGGACGAGACTACGGGGTCGGTCCCTTGCGCCCGCTCCCGGGTCCGCCCATAAGTGTCGATTCAGCAGTGCCGGTCGAGCCGGGCGACACCGGGACCGGACAACACCGGGACCGGACCGCGTGGGACCGGACCGGGCCGGGAACGGCAGCGGCAACGGACCGGGAACGGGAGCGGACCGGGGACCCGGCCGGGGAGGACGGCCGGCAGCCGCCGGAACGCGGAGCCCCGTGGCTCACTCCGGCCCGGGAGTGCGTTCGGTGGCCGTCCGCACGTCGATCTCCCGCCAGAACCCGGCCCGGATCGCGTACCGGTCGTGCTCGTCGATCTGGTCGTCCTTGTGGGCCAGCAGCCCGAAGCGGGCCGCGTAGCGCAGCAGCTCGCCGTCGACGCGGTGCGGGATGCGCGGATACATCCCGGAGAGTTTCTGCAGGCGCCCCTGGTCGCCCAGGCGTTCGAGCCAGCGGCGGGCGAAGACCTGCCCGACCTCGTACGGGTCGCCGCCGACCGTGGTGATGTCCTCCTCGCGGTCGGCCCAGCGCTGCTCGGCCGTGGTGAGCTGGGCCAGCGTCGGCAGCGAGGCGGCCTCGGCCGGCTCGGCGGCGGGGCGGTCCACCCAGCCCTTGTCGGAGGACCAGCGCAGGGTGGCGCTGGTCGGCTGCGGGGCGGGGTGGGCGCCCGGGGCGCGCAGGGCGGCGAGGTCCTTGGGGGTGGGGACGCCCTTGGCGGGCGCCGCGCGTTCCTCGACGCCGTTGCTCGCGGCGGGGGCCGTGGTCGGGTGCTCCGGTTCCTCGGCCGGGCGCTGGGGCGCGGCGGAGAGGGCGGACTCGGGCAGCGGCGCCGAGAGGATCGCGGCGATCTCGGGGCGGGGCACGGGCGGCGGCGCGCAGATGCCGCCGAGTTCCTTGGCACGTACGGCCTTGGTGATCCACGCCCGGTCCAGGACGCGCCGCTCGTCGGCCTCGGCGACCAGGTCCTCGGACTGGTTGTAGTCGCCGTCGGCGGCCTGGACGGCCCACAGGTGGACGGCGACGCCGTGCTCCTTGGCGGCCATCATGCCCGGCAGCAGGTCACCGTCGCCGGTCACCAGGACCACGTCGGAGCAGGCGCGATTGCGGGCCAGTTCGGTCAGCTCGGCGTGCATGGCGGCGTCGACGCCCTTCTGCGCCCACCGCCCGTCACTGCGTGTGAGTGCGCCGAGCCGAACGGTGACCCGCGGCATCACCCGCAGCCGGCGGTGCTCCGGCTGCGGGACGCGGTCGGGGGCGCCGTCGAACCAGTAGATGCGCAGCAGGGGCCGGCCCGTGTCGGACTCGGCGCGGTCGCGCAGGCCCTGGATGAGGGCGGCGTGATCGACGGTGATGCGTGAGCGTGAGGGCTCTCCGGCCAGGAGACTCGCGGCGGCACCCAGCAGATACCCGGCGTCCACCAGGACGATGCAGCGGTCCACGCGATCCACCCTCTTTCCGGGAGGTTTGCTTCGGGCTTCCTTCGAGTCTGCCCGACCGCGCGGAGGTTAACGGCCCGAACTCGATCTTCGGCGTGGCGTTTCTGCAGCCCGCTCCCTCGCCCCGCACTCCGACGACCTGCGTCACACACGGTAATTGCACGATATGCGTTCTTTGTTGGGCTGTGTGAATCTGAATTCGGTCCTGGTCCCCAGATCCCCCTCAGGAGGTAGATCACCATGGCCAAGAACAAGAACAACCGTGATCGTAAGCAGCCCCAGTCCGAGCGCGCCCCGCAGGCCGCCGAGTCCTCCGTGACGACCCGCGAGGAGCAGCACTCCCCGCAGCTGACGACGCCCGGCGACCCGGCCTCCCGCAAGCGGCAGAAGCGCTTCGGCCACAACTGACATCCGCGGTACGGGCCGTTGCGGCCCCCGCGGCACGACGAGGGGCGCACCCGGTGGACCGGATGCGCCCCTCGCTCGCACTTTCCGCCCGGCGTTCCCGCCCGGTGGCGGCCCGCTCCGCCCGGTGGGTACCGCCCGGCGATTCCCGCTCAGCCCGCCAGGCAGGACGCTCCGAGCAGGACCTTGAGGTCGCCGAAGAGGGCGGGGTCCGGCTTCACCCGGTGCCGGTCCAGGCGCAGCACCGTCGTCTTCGTCGGCCCCTGGAGCTTGATCCGCACCTCGCTGTCGCCCCGGTGGTGGGTGAGGATCTCGCCGAGGCGGCTGACCATCGGCGGGGTGACGCGGGTGGCCGGGATGGTGAGGACCACGGGGGCGTTGGTGCCCGCGTTGGACAGGTCGGGGATCATCAGCTCCATCGCGACCAGCCGGGGCACGTCCTCGCGCTTGTCGAGCCGCCCCTTGACGAACACCACCGCGTCCTCGACCAGTTGGGTGGAGACCAGCTGGTAGGTCGCCGGGAAGAACATGCACTCCAGGGAGCCGGCCAGGTCCTCCACGGTGGCGATGGCCCAGGCGTTGCCCTGCTTGGTCATCTTGCGCTGCAGACCCGAGATGATGCCGCCGATGGTGACGACCGCGCCGTCGCCGAAGTCGCCGCCGGTGAGCTGGGAGATACCGGCGTCGGCCTTGTCGGACAGCACGTGCTCCAGGCCGAAGAGCGGGTGGTCGGAGACGTAGAGGCCGAGCATCTCCCGCTCCTGGGCGAGGAGATAGGTCTTGTCCCACTCGTCCTCGCCGAAGACCACGTCGAGTCCGAAGCCGGGTTCGTCGCTCTGCTCGTCGCCCATGCCGCCGAAGAGGTCGAACTGCCCCTCGGCCTCCTTGCGCTTGACCGCGACCACGTTGTCGATCATCGGTTCGTACTGCGCGGTGAGGCCCTTGCGGGTGTGGCCCATCTCGTCGAAGGCGCCGGCCTTGATCAGCGACTCCGTCGTGCGCTTGTTGCAGACGACCGCCTCCACCTTGTCCAGGTAGTCGGGGAAGGAGGCGTACTTCCCCTTGGCCTTGCGGCACCTGATGATCGACTCGACCACGTTGGTGCCGACGTTGCGCACGGCGGAGAGGCCGAAGAGGATCACGTCGTCGCCCTGCGCGGCGAAGTTCGACATGGACTCGTTGACGTTGGGCGGCAGCACCTTGATGCCCATGCGCCGGCACTCGTTGAGGTAGACGGCCGACTTGTCCTTGTCGTCCTTGACCGAGGTGAGCAGGGCGGCCATGTACTCGGCCGGGTAGTTCGCCTTGAGGTACGCCGTCCAGTACGACACCAGTCCGTACGCGGCCGAGTGCGCCTTGTTGAACGCGTAGCCGGCGAACGGGACCAGCACGTCCCACAGGGCCTGGATGGCCTCGTCGCTGTAGCCGTTCTTCCGGGCGCCGGCCTGGAAGATGACGAAGTTCTTCTCCAGTTCCTCGGGCTTCTTCTTGCCCATCACGCGGCGCAGGATGTCGGCCTCGCCGAGCGAGTAGCCCGCGATGATCTGGGCGGCCTTCTGCACCTGCTCCTGGTAGACGATCAGGCCGTAGGTGACGGACAGGACCTCCTCCAGGGGCTCCGCCAGGTCCTTGTGGATCGGCGTGATCTCCTGGAGGCCGTTCTTGCGCAGCGCGTAGTTGGTGTGCGAGTCCATGCCCATGGGGCCGGGACGGTAGAGCGCGGAGACGGCGGAGATGTCCTCGAAGTTGTCGGGCTTCATCAGCCGCAGCAGGGAGCGCATCGGTCCGCCGTCGAACTGGAAGACGCCGAGCGTGTCGCCGCGCTGGAGCAGGTCGAAGGTCTTGGCGTCGTCCAGCGGCAGGGACAGCAGGTCGAGGTCGGTGCCCTTGTTGGACTTCACCATCTTGACGGCGTCGTCCATGATCGTCAGGTTGCGCAGGCCGAGGAAGTCCATCTTCAGCAGGCCGAGCGACTCGCACTGCGGGTAGTCCCACTGCGTGATGGTGACGTTGTCCGTGTGGCGCACCCAGACCGGGGCATGGTCGACGATGGGCTCGCTGGACATGATCACGCCGGCCGCGTGCACGCCCATCTGCCGCACCAGGCCCTCGACGCCCTTGGCGGTGTCGATGACCTTCTTGACGTCCGGCTCGTTCTCGTACATCCCGCGGATCTCGCCGGCCTCGCTGTAACGCGGGTGCTCCGGGTCGGTGATGCCGCTGAGGTCGATGCCCTTGCCGAGGACGTCGGCCGGCATCGCCTTGGTGAGCCGGTCGCCCATCGCGTACGGGTAGCCCAGCACCCGCGCGGAGTCCTTGATGGCGTTCTTCGCCTTGATCTTGCCGTACGTGCCGATCATGGCGACCTTGTCGGCGCCGTACTTCTCGGTCACGTACCGGATCACCTCGACGCGCCTGCGCTCGTCGAAGTCGATGTCGACGTCGGGCATGGAGACGCGCTCGGGGTTGAGGAACCGCTCGAAGATCAGGCCGTGCGGGATGGGGTCGAGGTCGGTGATGCCCATCGCGTAGGCGACGATCGAGCCGGCCGCGGAGCCTCGGCCGGGGCCGACGGCGATGCCCTGGTTCTTGGCCCACATGATGAAGTCGGCGACGACGAGGAAGTACCCCGGGAACCCCATCTGGATGATGACGTCCATCTCGTACTCGGCCTGCTTCTGGCGGTCCTCGGGGACCTGGCCCGAGAAGCGGCGCTCCATGCCGCGGCGGACCTCCTCCTGGAACCAGGTGACCTCGGTGAAGCCCTCCGGGATGTCGAACTTCGGCATCAGGTCGCGCTTCTCGAACATGCCGGTGGTGTCGACCATCTCGGCGACCAGGCGGGTGTTGGCGCAGCCCTCCTGCCAGGCGTCGGAGGAGTCGACGGCGTACATCTCGTCCGTCGACTTCAGGTAGTACCCCGTGCCGTCGAAGCGGAAGCGGTCCGGGTCGGAGAGGTTCTTGCCGGTCTGGATGCACAGCAGCGCGTCGTGGGCGGTGGCCTCGTGCGCGTACGTGTAGTGCGAGTCGTTGGTGACCAGCGGCGGGATGCCGAGCTTCTTGCCGATCCGCAGCAGGTCCTCGCGCACCCGGTGCTCGATGTCGATGCCGTGGTCCATCAGCTCCAGGAAGTACCGGTCCTTGCCGAAGATGTCCTGGTAGTCGGCGGCCGCCTGCAGGGCCTCGTCGAAGTGGCCGAGGCGCAGCCGGGTCTGGACCTCGCCGGAGGGGCAGCCGGTGGAGGCGACGATCCCCTCCGACCACTGGGAGATGGTCTCCTTGTCCATCCGCGGCCACTTCTGCAGCCAGCCCTCGGCGTAGGCGTCCGAGGAGAGGCGGAAGAGGTTGTGCAGACCGGTGCTGTTCGTCGCCCACATCGTCTTGTGGGTGTAACCGCCCGAACCCGAGACGTCGTCCCGCTTCTGGTGCGGCTGGCCCCACCGGATCTTGCGCTTGTTGCGCCGGGACTCGGGTGCGACGTACGCCTCGATGCCGATGATCGGGGTGACTCCGGCCTTCTGCGCGGAGTGGAAGAAGTCGTACGCCCCGTGCAGGTTGCCGTGGTCGGACATGGCGATGTGCGACATGCCCATCTCGTTGCAGGCGTTGAACATGTCCTTGAGCCGCGCGGCGCCGTCCAGCATGGAGTACTGGGTGTGGACGTGCAGGTGCGTGAACGGCGGCTTGGACACGTTCGGCCTCCTCGGAGAACTTCGTATGACGGACCAGCGACGGGCTGCGGTCGGTCCGGTGGGTCGGCGTCGAAGTCTATGCCCCGGGACTGACACACCGAGGCTCCCCACGCGTACCTTCTGGGGCGGGCACTCCCGCACCCCTTCGAACGTTGGCCCGAGTGGAGATCCGCTCCATTCTTCGGGCACCATCCGCACCAGGAGGCACCAGGCATGTCGGTCCCGCAGCTCAACGAGGAGCACCGCGGCGAGGAGATCCTCGCCGTCTTCGACACCGCCTTCGGCCGGCTGCTGGCCGCGGATCCCGCGGCGTTCCGCGTGAAGTTCCGGAAGATGGCGGCCTCGGCCTTCGCGTTCTACCGCGGCACCGCCGGTCTCTTCTACCGCGACCTGACCGAGGACCCGGAGTTCAGCGGCCACGAGGGCGGCGCCTACCTGGACGAGCGGACCTCCCGGGTGTGGATCCACGGCGATCTCCACGCGGAGAACTTCGGCACGTACATGGACTCCACCGGCCGGCTGATCTTCAACGTCAACGACTTCGACGAGGCCTACGTCGGCCCCTTCACCTGGGACCTCAAGCGCTTCGCCGCCTCCGTGGCGCTGATCGGGTACGCGAAGGCGCTCAGCGACGAGCAGATCACCGAGCTGGTGCAGGTGTACGCGGGCGCGTACCGCGAGCGGATCCACGCCCTGGCCACCGGCGCCAAGAGCGACGAGGTGCCGCCCTTCACGCTGGACACCGCGGAGGGGCCGCTGCTCGGCGCGCTGCGCGTGGCCCGCTCGCTGACCCGCTTCGGGCTGCTGGACTCGATGACCGAGATCCGTGACTTCGAACGCCGCTTCGCCCCGGGCGGCGGCTCCGTCGAGCTGGACGCCGCCACGCGCTACAAGGTCCTCGCCGCCTTCGACGGCTACCTGGAGACGCTCCCCGAGTCCTCCCTGGCCCGCCCGGACTCCTACCGCGTGAAGGACGTCGTCGGCCGCCGCGGCATCGGCATCGGGTCGGCGGGGCTGCCCTCGTACAACATCCTGCTCGAGGGCAACAGCGACGCCCTGGAGAACGACGTCGTGATCTACATCAAGCAGGCCCAGACCCCGGCCGTCTCCCAGTACGTCACGGACGCGGCGATCCGGGAGTACTTCCAGCACGAGGGCCACCGCACGGTGATCTCCCAGCGCGCGCTGCAGGCGCACGCCGACCCGTGGCTGGGCTGGACCGAGCTGGACGGCGCGGGCCAGCTGGTCGCCGAGGTCTCGCCGTACGCGGTCGACCTGGACTGGAGCGACCTCGACGACCCGGAGGAGATCGCCGAGGTGGTCGCCGACCTGGGCCGGGCCACCGCCACGATGCACGGGGCGGCCGACGACCAGTCCGGGGAGTCCCTGGTGCCGTTCTCCACCGAGCGGGCCATCGACGCGGCCATCGCGGCCGACGAGGAGGGCTTCGCGCCGCTGCTCGTCGACTTCGCGCACCGGTACGGGGCACGCGCGCGTGCCGATCACCAGACCTTCGTCGACCTGTTCCGCAACGGCCGGATCCCCGGCCTGTGAGCAGCCGGAGCGCGCCGGCCGGGACCACCGGCCGGAAAGCGCCGCCCGGGCCGACGGTCGGCATTCTCACAGGAACTCTTTAGGGGTCTCCTACCGGACCCCGTGACACACTCTTCTACTGCTATGGACATATCCGGAACCCCGCTCAGAGCCGTACGCGCGGCGCTGTTCACGGCACTCGTCGTGACGCTCAGCACCGCGTCGCACGTGCTGCTGTCCGGGGTTCCGCTGCCGCTGCCCACGGTCGCCGCCGTCGCCGCCGCCGTGTTCCTGCTCGCGTACGCCCTGGCCGGGCGGCGCGAGCGGGGCTTCGGGCGGATCGCCGCCCTGCTGATCCCGCTGGAGCTGGCCGCCGACACGGTCTTCACCACCGGACAACACGTCTGCTACGGCCGGGCGGGCGGCCCGGTCGCGGGCCCGCTGCGCTCGGTCGGTTTCGACGTGCTGTGCGGCGACGGCACCGGCGTCCACGCCGGGGTCACCGCGCCGCTGACCCGGGTCACCGGCGCCGAGACCGACCGGATGGCGTCCGTGCTGGCCCAGGCCGCCCCCGGCACCGCCTGGCTGCTGCTGGGCGCGCACGTCGGGGTCGGGCTGCTCGCGGCGGCCTGGCTGCGGCGCGGCGAGCGCGCGCTGGCCCAGCTGCTCGGCGCGGTGGCTGCGACCACCTTCCGGCCGCTGCTGCTGGCCGTCGCGGCGGTGGGCGTGCGCCGGGCGCCCGCGGTCCGCCGCCCGGCGCCGCCGGCGCGCCGCACCGCCGGCGCCCGCGAGCGGATCCTCACGCACTCCCTGGGACGGCGCGGGCCGCCGTGCCCGGTGGCCGCGCCCGTGTGACCCGTCGCACGAGCACCACCGAGCACCGCAGTCCCCCGTACGCGTATCCGCACACACCCGTGTGCGCGTCCCCGGAGAGATCACCATCATGAGCAAGCGGAACAGCCAGGCAGCGAAGACGGCCGCCCGTGAGCGCCTGCGCCAGGAGCGCGAGCGCCAGGCCAAGCGCGACAAGGTCAAGCGGCAGGCGATCGTCGCCGTCTCGATCGTCGGTGTACTGGCGATAGCCGGCGGCATCAGCTACGCCGTCGTGCAGGGCAACCAGCCCTCGAAGTGGGAGAAGGCCGCCGACGCCAAGGTGGTGGCCCCGGCCAACACCTCCGGCAAGGACGGCACCACGGTCGTCGTCGGCGAGTCCAAGACCGACAACACCGTCCACCTGTACGAGGACCCGCGGTGCCCGGCCTGTGCGTCCTTCGAGCAGAACATCGGCGAGACCGTCAACAAGGGCATGGAGGACGGCGACTACAAGCTCTCCTTCACCATCGGCACGTTCCTCGACGGGAACCTGAGCGGCGAGGGTTCGAAGAACGCGCTCAGCGCCCTCGGGGCCGCGCTGAACGTCGGCCCCGAGGCGTTCCTCGACTACAAGACGGCGCTGTTCTCGGCCGAGTACCACCCCGAGGAGTCGAGCGACGAGTTCGCCAAGGACGACTACCTGATCAAGGTGGCGAACACGGTGGACGCCCTGAAGAACAACAAGAAGTTCCAGGACGCCGTGGAGAAGGGCACCTACGACGCCTGGGCGATGCGGATGAGCAAGTCCTTCGACACCGCCGAGGGCGTCCAGTCCACCCCGACCATCAAGATCAACGACAAGGTGATCGAGAACCCCAGCTCGGTCGACCAGTGGCAGAAGGCGCTCAAGGACGCGGGCGTCGGCAAGTGACCCGGTGACCCGCGGCTGACGAGTGGGCGAACTTCCCGGGGTTCGCCCACTCGCGCGCGTACCGATCAGTAATCTGATCGGCCGTGACCAGTCGAGACAGAGCGTCCGAGAACCCCGGCAACCCCGGCAACTGCGCGAACGTCCGGGCCCCGAGCCGCCGTACGGTCGTCAGGGCCGCGGCGGCCGGCGCCGTCCTGACCGCCCCGCTCGCCGCCGCGGTGCCCGCGGGTGCCGCCGGCGCCGCCCCGGCCTTCCTGCACGGCGTGGCCTCCGGCGACCCCCTGCCCGACGGGGTCCTGCTGTGGACCCGGGTGACGCCGGCGCCCGAGGCCGTGCCGGGCTCGGGCAGGGGTCCGGACACCGAGGTGGGCTGGGTCGTCGCCACGGACCGGGCCCTGACCGACATCGTGGCCAAGGGGTCCGTCACGGCGACGGCGGCCTCCGACCACACCGTCAAGGCGGACGTCCGCGGTCTCGCGCCCGCCACGGACTACTGGTTCGGCTTCTTCGCCGGCCCCACCGACTCCCCCGTGGCCCGCACCCGCACCGCACCCGCCCACGACGCCGCCGTCCGGGGCCTGCGCTTCGGCGTGGTCTCCTGCGCCAACTGGGAGGCCGGGTACTTCTCCCCGTACCGCCACCTCGCGGCCCGCGGCGACCTGGACGCCTGGCTGCACCTGGGCGACTACCTCTACGAGTACGGCACCGGCGAGTACGGCAACCGCGACACCGTCGTACGGCAGCACGCCCCGGCCCACGAGGTCCTCACCCTGGCCGACTACCGGATCCGGCACGGGCAGTACAAGACCGACCCCGACCTGCAGAGGCTGCACGCCGCGGCGCCGGTCGTGGCGATCTGGGACGACCACGAGATCGCCGACGACACCTGGTCGGGCGGCGCCGGGAACCACACCGAGGGCGCCGAGGGCACCTGGGCGGCCCGGCAGGCGGCCGCCAAGCAGGCCTACTTCGAGTGGATGCCGGTGCGCCCGGCGATCGCCGGCACCACCTACCGGCGGCTGCGCTTCGGCCGGCTCGCCGACCTCTCGCTGCTCGACCTGCGCTCGTTCCGCTCGCAGCAGGCGGCGCTCGGCGACGGCGCCGTCGACGACCCGGACCGCACCCTCACCGGCCGCGCCCAGCTGGACTGGCTCAAGTCCGGACTCACGTCGTCCGACGCCACCTGGCGGCTGGTCGGAAACCCGGTGATGATCTCACCGTTCGCGATCGGCTCGCTGCCCGCCTCGCTGCTCGGGCCGCTCGCCGAGCTGCTGGGGCTGCCGAAGGAGGGCCTCGCCCTCAACACCGACCAGTGGGACGGCTACACCGACGACCGCCGCGAGCTGCTGGCCCACCTGCGCACGCACGCGATCCGCAACACCGTCTTCCTGACCGGCGACATCCACATGGCCTGGGCCAACGACGTGCCCCATGACGCGGGCACGTATCCGCTGTCCGCGTCGGCGGCCACGGAGTTCGTCGTCACCTCGGTCAGCTCCGACAACCTCGACGACATCCTGAAGGTCCGCGAGGGCACCGTCTCGGCGGTCGCGGCGCCGGTGATCCGGACCGCGAACCGGCACGTCCACTGGGTCGACACCGACCGGCACGGGTACGGCGTGCTCGACGTCACCGCCGAGCGGGCGCAGATGGACTACTACACCGTCTCCGACCGCGCCGACCCGGACGCCACCTCCGCCTGGGC
Organism: Streptomyces mayonensis; assembly: GCF_018982965.1. Taxonomy (GTDB): domain Bacteria; phylum Actinomycetota; class Actinomycetes; order Streptomycetales; family Streptomycetaceae; genus Streptomyces; species Streptomyces mayonensis. The sequence continues at coordinate 15,915 of NZ_JACBYP010000069.1, forward strand.
CCGCTCCTACCGCACGCGCAGCGGCACCCGGCGCGTGGAGCGCGTCCACACGCCCGTCTGAGGGCCTACCGGGGCGCCTGCTCCTCCTGGAGCTGGTCGAGGAAGCCGAGCGCCACCCGCCAGGTGGCCTCGGCCGCCTCCGCGTCGTACTCCTCGGGCAGGCCGGGGTCGGTGTAGAGGTGGCCGGCCCCCGCGTACCGGTGCACCTCGACGTCGGCGCCGATGCGGCCCATCTGGAGGTACCAGGCGCTCAGCCAGTCGTCCGTCTCGAAGCGGTCCGGCTCGGCCACGTGCAGCTGGACCGGCAGCCCGTCCACCGCGGCGTTGGGCGCGATGTCCGAGGTGCCGTGCAGGAGCAGCAGTCCGCGCGCCCGGTGGTCGCCGAGGGCGAGGGTCTGCGCGACGGAGGCGCCGAGCGAGAACCCGGCGTACACCAGGCCCCGCTCCGAGTAGGGGGCGGCGGCCAGCACGGCCCGCTTCAGCAGCTCCTCCCGGCCGATCCCGTCCTGGTACTCCATGCCCTCCTCGACGCTGTCGAAGGTCCGCCCCTCGAAGAGGTCCGGGATCCACACCTGGTGTCCGGCGCCGCGCAGCCGGTCGGCGGCCTGCCGCACCGCGGGCCTCGGGCCGAGGGTCGAGTGAAAGAGCACGATGTTCATGGGGCCATCGTGCCAGCCGGGTGTGACAACGCGCCGGGCGGCGAGCGCACGGGCCCTCCCGCCCCGGCGACGCCCGGGCGGGACGCATCTCACAGGTTCGCCGCGCCGCGCGTCCGGTTACGTTCGAGGGCATGGAGACGATACTCCGCCCGCTGATCGTGGTCGGCGGTTCAGTCCTGCTGACCCTGGTCATCGGCTGGGCCACCGACCTGCTGCTGCGCAAGGCCGACGGGCGCCACCCCGAGACACCGCTGTGGGGCCTGCTGCGGCGGGCCCGCGTGCCGTACCAGATCGTGCTGTGCGCGGCGCTGCTGAGAGGGTCCTACGTCGAGGCCGAGGTGTTCCCGGACCACCGGACGGGGGTCGGCCGGACCCTGACGCTGGTGCTGATCGGCTCGGCGGCCTGGCTGGTGATCCGGATCGCGGCGGCGGTCGTCGAGACGTCCTACTCCCGGTACGCGCACGCCCACGCGGAGCGCGATCCGGCCCGGGTGCGGCGCGTGCGGACCCAGGTGTCGCTGATCATGCGGGTGGTCTCGGCGGTGGTTGGCGTGGTCGCCGTGTCGTCGATGCTGCTGACGTTCCCTGCGATGCGTGCCGCGGGCGCCTCGCTGCTGGCCTCGGCCGGCATCATCGGCATCGTCGCCGGTGTGGCCGCCCAGTCCACGCTGGGCAACCTGTTCGCCGGGTTCCAGATCGCCTTCGGGGACATGGTGCGGATGGGCGACACGGTCGTGGTGGACGGGGAGTGGGGCACCGTCGAGGAGATCACGCTGACGTACCTGACGGTGCGCACCTGGGACGAGCGCCGGATCACGATGCCGGTGTCGTACTTCACCTCCAAGCCGTTCGAGAACTGGTCGCGCGGCACCCCGCAGATGACCGGGACCGTCTTCTGGCACCTGGACCACTCGGCGCCCCTCGATGCGATGCGGGAGCGGCTGCGGGACCTGCTGCGCGAGTGCCCGGCCTGGGACGGGCGGGCCTGCAACCTGACCGTCACGGACACCACGCCGAACACCATGGAGGTGCGGGCGCTGGTGACGGCGAAGGACGCGGACGACATCTGGACGGTGCGGGTGACGGTCCGCGAGGGGATGATCCGCTTTCTCGCCGACGCGCACCCGTACGCACTGCCGCGGGTCAACACCGCCGACGCGGTCCCGCGCCCCGCGCGCGACGGCTTCCCCGCCGCCCGCCGCTCCCCCGACGGGGAGCCCCGCCGTTTCCCGGGCCGCCCGACGAAGAGCCTGTGAGCGGCCGGGGCGAAGCAGCGGGCGGGGCGTCGGACGGGGCACGCCGGACGGCGCGTCGAGGGGCGGCTCAGCGCAGGCTGCGGACGTCCAGGTGGCGCAGGACCCGGTCCACGATCTCCGGGTCGGCCCCGGCCTCGCTGCGGGCGGCCAGGATCTCGTGGCGGGCGGCGCTCAGCATCTCGCCCTGGATGCGCCGGACGCGCCTGACCCGCCGGGCGCGCTGCTCCAGCGCCTCCCTGCGCTCCTCGTCCCCGAGGTCGGGGCTGATGCGCACGCCGATGTCGTAGGCGCGCCGCAGCATCTGCTCGGACAGCTCCTCCGGCAGCTCCTCGACCTCCTCGATCTCCTTCAGGCGCCGCTTCGCCGCCCTGGCCGCCCGTACGGCCAGGTCCCGCTCGTACTCCTGCTCCCGCTCGGTGTCCGCCCGGACGCCGAGCCTGCCCACCAGCCAGGGCAGCGTCAGGCCCTGGAGCAGCAGCGTGACCATGATCACGCCGAACGCGACGAAGACGATCTCCTCCCGGTGGGGGAACGGCGCCCCGCTGTCCGTCTCCAGCGGGATCGCGAGGGCCAGCGCGACCGAGGCCACGCCCCGCATGCCGGCCCACCACATGACCACGGTCTCCCGCCAGGTCGTCGGGATGTCCTCGTCCTGGTCGCGCCGGGCGTGCAGCCGCTGGGTCAGCCAGGTGGCGGGCAGCAGCCACAGCAGCCGGACCAGGATGACCACGGCGGTGATCGCGGCGGCCCAGCCCAGCAGCTCCGTCCAGCGGCCGGAGGCGGTGCGGACGGCGTTGTGCAGCTCCAGCCCGATCAGGCCGAAGGCGACCCCGGTTACCAGCGTGTCCACCACGTCCCACACGGTGTGGCCGCCGAGCCGCGTCATCACGTCGTCGGCGTCGGAGGCGTACTCGGCGAGGAACATCGCGGTGGTGAGTACGGCGAGCACCCCGGATCCGTGCAGTTCGTCGGCGGCGACGTAGCTGACGAAGGGCACCAGCAGGGTCAGGCCGATCTGCAGTGTCGGGTCGCCGAGGACACTCATCAGCTTGTTGGATCCCCAGCCCAGGACGAGCCCGACCAGGACGGCGACGACGGCCGAGAGCACCAGGTCGAGCCCGGCCTCCCAGGCCGAGAAGGAACCGCCGACCGCGGCCGCGATGGCCACGTGGTAGAGGACGATGGCCGTCACGTCGTTGAACAGCCCCTCGCCCTCCAGGATCGACACCAGCCGGCGCGGGAGGCCCAACTGCCCGGCGACGGCGGTCGCGGCGACCGGGTCGGGCGGCGCCACCAGCGCGCCCAGCGCGAAGGCGGCGGCGACGGGCAGCCCGGGGACGACGGCGTGGGCGACGGTGGCGACGCAGGTCATGGTGACGAAGACCAGCGCGACCGCCAGCAGGAAGATCGGGCGTTTGTTGGCCGCGAACTGCCGCCAGGACGTGCGCCGCACGGCCGCGTAGAGCAGCGGCGGCAGCAGCGCGGGCAGGATCAGCTCGGGCGGGATGTCGACGTTGGGGACGAACTCGAGCAGGGCCAGGACGATCCCGAGGAGGGTCATCAGCACCGGTGCCGGCAGCCCCAGCCGCGCACCGACCGGAACGCTCAGCAGGGCCCCGAGCAACAAGATGAACAACAGGGCCAGCTGATCCACAGTCACCGCTCCGGTGGGCTCTCGGCGTTACGTCAGGGCGGGCCCCAAGCCTGCCACGCCACCGGTCCCACCGGCCCGTTCGGCGCCCCGGCTACAGGGCTCGCCGCATCGCACGGTGCGGAATCCCGGCGTCCGGGAACTCGGGTCCGTAGGCCACGTACCCCAAACGCCGGTAAAAACCCAGGGCGTGGGTCTGCGCGTGCAGATCCACCGCGGTGAGCCCCCGCGCGCGTGCGGCGTCCTCCACGGCCCGCACCAGCGCGGCCCCGACGCCGAGGCCCCGGGCCGCCGCGGTCACCGCGAGCCGGCCGAGCGAGCCGACGTCCGGATCGCCGTCGCCGTTCCTCTCGGCGGCGGCCGCGCCGTGCAGCAGCCGGCCGGTGCCGAGCGGCACGCCGTCCTCCCGGACCGCGAGGACGTGCACGGCGCCGGCGTCGTGGGCGTCGTACTCGATGTCCTCGGGGACCTGCTGCTCGGCGACGAAGACCTCCTTGCGCACCGCGAAGCAGGCCTCCCGGTCGGCGGGGTCCTCGGCGACGCGCACCTCGTAGCCGGGGGCGGACCGCGGGGCGCTCATCCGTACGTCTCCTCGCGGACCAGGTCGAGGGCGCGCTGGAGGTCCTCGGGGTAGTCGCTGGCGTACTCGACCCACTGGCCGTCGCCGGGGTGCTCGAAGCCGAGCCGCACGGCGTGCAGCCACTGGCGGGTCAGGCGCAGCCGCTTGGCGAGCGTGGGGTCGGCGCCGTAGGTCAGGTCGCCGACGCAGGGGTGGCGGTGGGCGGCCATGTGGACGCGGATCTGGTGGGTGCGGCCGGTCTCCAGCTTCACGTCGAGCAGGGAGGCGGCGCGGAAGGCCTCGATGAGGTCGTAGTGCGTGACGGAGGGCTTGCCCTCGGCGGTGACGGCCCACTTGTAGTCGTGCTGCGGGTGGCGGCCGATGGGGGCGTCGATGGTGCCGCTGGTCGGGTCGGGGTGGCCCTGCACGAGCGTGTGGTAGCGCTTGTCGACCGTGCGCTCCTTGAACTGGCGCTTGAGCGAGGTGTACGCCCGCTCGGACTTGGCCACCGCCATCAGACCCGAGGTGCCGACGTCGAGGCGGTGCACGATGCCCTGCCGCTCGGCGGCACCGGACGTGGAGACGCGGTACCCGGCGGCGGCCAGTCCGCCGATGACGGTCGGGCCGGTCCAGCCCGGGGACGGGTGCGCGGCGACGCCGACCGGCTTGACGACCACGACCACGTCGTCGTCGTCGTGCACGATCTCCATGCCCTCGACGGGCTCGGCGACCACCTGCACGGGCGCGGGCGCCCCGGGCATCTCGACCTCGAGCCAGGCGCCGCCGTGGACCCGCTCGGACTTGCCGACCACCGACCCGTCGACCTGCACCTTCCCCGCCGCCGCCAGCTCGGCGGCCTTGGTGCGGGAGAAGCCGAACATGCGGGAGATGGCGGCGTCGACGCGCTCGCCCTCCAGGCCGTCGGGCACGGGCAGGGTGCGGATCTCGGGAATCGTGCTCACCCGTCGAGTATGCCGGACGGCCCGGGCGGGTCCGTACGCCCGTCCGGTCGGCCCGTCCGGTCGGCCCCGTCCCGCCGGCCCGCGCCCGGTCGTCCCGCGCGGGCTCAGTCCTTGTGGACGGTCCCGTCGGGGTCCAGACCCCGGAAGGAGAGGAGCACGATCAGGATGCCGCCGCAGACGATCGCCGAGTCGGCGAGGTTGAAGACGGCGAAGTGCTTGGGCGCGATGAAGTCCACGACCGCGCCCTCGAAGACGCCGGGCGCGCGGAAGATCCGGTCGGTGAGGTTGCCGAGGGCGCCGCCGAGCAGCAGGCCGAGCGCGATCGCCCACGGCACGCTGTAGAGCTTGCGCGCGAGGCGGGCGATCACGACGATCACGGACGCCGCGATCACCGTGAAGATGATCGTGAAGGCCTCGCCGATGCCGAAGGCCGCACCCGCGTTGCGGATCGCGGCGAACCTCAGCCAGTCGCCGATGATCTCGATCGGCTCGTGGTGCTCCAGCTTGGCGACCACGATCATCTTGCTGACCAGGTCGAGGAGGTACGCGAAGACGGCGACCGCGAACAGTACGGCGACCCGGCGCCTGCCCCGGGGGCGCTCCGGAGCCTGCTCCCGCTCCTGCTCCGCGTCGGGCTGCTCCCGCCCGTCCCCCGTCGCGTCCGGGGTGTCCGGAGTACCGATGATGCGCTCCGCCTCTGCCACGTGAGTCCCTCAGCCTAGGTCCTTGACTGAGCACGAGGGTACGGCACGCCCCGCGTCCCGGCTGCTGCTCAGTACCGGTCCGGCGCCCGGCTCAGTACCGCCGCTCCTGCTTCTGCTTGCACTCGACGCACAGGGTGGCCCGCGGGAAGGCCTGCATCCGGGCCTTGCCGATCGGCTTGCCGCAGTTCTCGCACAGGCCGTAGGTACCCGCGTCCAGGCGTTCCAGGGCGCGTTCGGTCTGGGTGAGGACCTCGCGCGCGGTGGCGGCCAGTGCCAGTTCGTGCTCGCGCGTGATGTTCTTGCTGCCGGTGTCCGCCTCGTCGTCGCCCGCGCCGTCGCCGGAGTCCCGCATCATGCCCTGCAGCGAGCGCTCGGAGGAGTCGATCTCGGTGCGCAGCCGGTCGGCCTCGGACTGCAGCTCGCCGCGCGCCTCCTCGACCTCCTGCGGGGTCCAGGGGTCCTCGCCGGGGCGTACCGCGAGGTCGCCGGGGTCCGCAGCGGCGCCGCGGGCCTTGGGAACGGCGGTCTTGGCCGCCGTGGCCGTGCCAGGAGTCTTCTTCGCAACCACCGTCGTGGCTCCCGTCTGCTCCGCGGCCTCGGCCGCGCCCGCCTTCTTGGCCGTGCTCTTGCTCGCCGTGCTCTTGCCTGCCGCGCTCTTCCCGGCCGCGGTCTTCTTCGCGGTGCCCTCGCCCGCCGGGCTCTTCTTCGCCGCGGTCTTCCTGGCCGCCGTCTTCTTCGCCGCGGTCTTCTTCGCCGCCGTCTTCTTCGCCGCCGTCTTCGTCGTCTTCGCCGTCGTCGCCTTCTTCGCCGCGGTCCTCTTCGCCGGGCCCTGCTGCGTGCTGTTCTCCTCGGCGGCGCCCTGCTCCGCGGCCGTCGTCTTCTTCTCCGCCACCATGGCCGCGGCCCCTTCACATATTGTGATCTTGCGCGCGAATCGTGCTGGGACGATAAATCGACTCGGGCCCCGCGGCAACGGGGCACGCCGCCCGCTTCGCGCGCCCACCGTGCGCCACGCGGTGAGCATGCATGCGTTGTGCCCAGCTCCCCGCCGGGTAATCCGCCGGGACGGCCCCCGGCGAGACCACCCCGGAGCCGGAAGCGGACGGCGGCATTCGGGTCACCTCCGGGCACGCCGGGGCAGTACGGTGCCCGCGCTCCCCGCCGGGCACCGAAACTCGGTCGGCCGCCGTCCGTGCGGCGCCGTACACTGGGCGGAGCGAACGGCGTGGATGGGGACGAGTAGCGGCGTCAGCAGCCCAGAGCGACCCGGGGACGGTGTGAGCCCGGGGGCGAGCGCGACGTGAAGATCACCCCGGAGCCGCCGGAAGAAAGCCGTGGCAGGACGCCGCGGCGAGTAGAACCGGCTCGCGACCCCAATGAGGGGGCTCACCGGAGCACACGACGCACCGGGGGCCAAGGAGGGTGGTACCGCGGGAGCACGGCTCTCGTCCCTCCGACGGAAGGCAGCACGTCCGCCGGAGGAAGCTCGTTGAATACGCAGCCGCAGTACCGCCAGGTGCCCGCCCAGGTCGACCTGCCCGCGCTCGAACACGCGGTGCTCGACTTCTGGCGCGAGCAGAAGATCTTCGCCAAGACCCTGGAGCAGTCCGAGGGCCGCCCCGAGTGGGTGTTCTACGAGGGTCCGCCGACCGCCAACGGCATGCCGGGCGCCCACCACATCGAGGCGCGCGTCTTCAAGGACGTCTTCCCCCGCTTCCGCACCATGCGCGGCTACCACGTGGGCCGCAAGGCCGGCTGGGACTGCCACGGCCTGCCCGTCGAGCTGGCGGTCGAGAAGGAGCTGGGCTTCTCCGGCAAGCAGGACATCGAGGCGTACGGCATCGCGGAGTTCAACGCGAAGTGCCGGGAGTCGGTGACCCGCCACACGGACGCCTTCGAAGAGCTCACGACCCGCATGGGCTACTGGGCCGACCTCCAGGACCCGTACCGCACGATGGACCCGGAGTACATCGAATCCGTCTGGTGGTCACTGAAGGAGATCTTCAACAAGGGCCTGCTGGTCCAGGACCACCGGGTCGCCCCCTGGTGCCCCCGCTGCGGCACCGGCCTGTCCGACCATGAGCTGGCCCAGGGCTACGAGACGGTCGTCGACCCGTCCGTCTACGTCCGCTTCCCGCTGACCTCGGGACCGCTGGCCGGCGAGGCCGCGCTGGTCGTCTGGACGACGACCCCGTGGACCCTGGTCTCCAACACCGCGGTCGCCGCGCACCCCGACGTCACCTACGTCGTCGCCACGAACGGCGAGGAGAAGCTGGTCGTCGCGGAGCCCCTGGCCGCCAAGGCGCTCGGCGAGGGCTGGGAGACCACCGGCCAGTCCTTCACGGGCGCCGAGATGGAGCGCTGGACGTACCGGCGCCCCTTCGAGCTGGTGGACTTCCCCGAGCCGGCCCACTACGTGGTGAACGCCGACTACGTCACCACCGAGGACGGCACCGGCCTCGTCCACCAGTCCCCCGCCTTCGGCGAGGACGACCTCAGGGTCTGCCGCGCCTACGGCCTGCCCGTGGTCAACCCGGTCCGCCCGGACGGCACCTTCGAGGAGGACCTCCCCCTCGTCGGAGGGGTCTTCTTCAAGAAGGCCGACGAGCAGCTCACCGAGGACCTGGACGCCCGCGGCCTGCTGTTCAAGCACATCCCGTACGAGCACAGCTACCCGCACTGCTGGCGCTGCCACACGGCCCTGCTCTACTACGCGCAGCCGTCCTGGTACATCCGCACCACGGCCATCAAGGACCGCCTCCTGGCGGAGAACGAGAAGACCAACTGGTACCCGGAGGCGGTCAAGCACGGCCGGTACGGCGACTGGCTGAACAACAACATCGACTGGGCGCTGTCCCGCAACCGCTACTGGGGCACCCCGCTGCCGATCTGGCGCTGCGCGGAGGACCACCTCACGGTCGTCGGCTCCCGCGCGGAGCTGACCGAGCTGTCCGGCACCGACCAGTCGGCCCTGGACCCGCACCGCCCGTACATCGACGACGTGACCCTCACCTGCACCCACGAGGGCTGCTCCCTCGAAGCGGTGCGCGTCCCGGAGGTCATCGACGCCTGGTACGACTCGGGTTCGATGCCGTTCGCCCAATGGGGCTACCCGTACAAGAACAAGGAGCTGTTCGAGAGCCGCTACCCGGCGCAGTTCATCTCCGAGGCCATCGACCAGACCCGCGGCTGGTTCTACACGCTGATGGCGATCGGCACCCTGGTCTTCGACAAGTCGTCCTACGAGAACGTCGTCTGCCTCGGCCACATCCTCGCCGAGGACGGCCGCAAGATGTCCAAGCACCTGGGCAACATCCTGCAGCCGATCCCGCTGATGGACCAGCACGGCGCCGACGCGGTGCGCTGGTTCATGGCGGCCGGCGGCTCCCCCTGGGCGGCGCGCCGGGTCGGCCACGGCACCATCCAGGAGGTCGTCCGCAAGACGCTCCTCACCTACTGGAACACGGTCGCCTTCCAGGCGTTGTACGCCCGCACCACGGGCTGGGCCCCGAGCGGGGCGGACCCGGCCCCGGCCGACCGCCCGGTCCTGGACCGCTGGCTGCTCTCCGAGCTGCACGCGCTCACCGACCAGGTCACGCAGTCGCTGGACGCGTACGACACCCAGCGGGCCGGCAAGCTGCTGTCGGCGTTCGTCGACGACCTCTCCAACTGGTACGTGCGCCGCTCGCGCCGCCGCTTCTGGCAGGGCGACAAGGCGGCGCTGCGCACCCTGCACGAGGTCGTCGAGACGGTCACCAGGCTGATGGCGCCGCTCACCCCGTTCATCACCGAGCGGGTCTGGCAGGACCTGGTCGTGCCGGTCACCCCGGGCGCCCCGGAGTCGGTGCACCTGTCGTCGTGGCCGGAGGCCGACCTGTCGGCGATCGACCCGGAACTGTCACGCCAGATGGCGCTGGTCCGCCGCCTGGTGGAGCTGGGCCGCGCGACGCGCGCGGAGTCGGGCGTCAAGACCCGGCAGCCGCTCAGCCGTGCGCTGATCGCGGTGGCGGGCTTCGAGACGCTCTCCCCCGAGCTGCACACGCAGATCACGGAGGAGCTGAACGTCGAGTCCCTCGCCTCCCTGAGCGAGGTCGGCGGCAGCCTGGTCGACACGACCGCGAAGGCCAACTTCCGGGCTCTGGGCAAGCGGTTCGGCAAGCGGGTGCAGGACGTGGCGAAGGCCGTCTCGGCCGCGGACGCCGCCGCGCTGTCCCTCGCCCTGCGCGAGGGCACGGCGTCGGTGGAGGTCGACGGCGAGACCATCGGCCTCACCCCCGACGAGGTGATCATCACCGAGACGCCCCGTGAGGGCTGGTCGGTCGCCTCCGACTCGGGCGCGACGGTGGCGCTGGACCTGGAGCTCACTGAGGAGCTGCGCCGCGCGGGCCTCGCCCGGGACGCGATCCGTCTGATCCAGGAGGCCCGCAAGAACAGCGGCCTCGACGTCGCCGACCGGATCGCCCTGCGCTGGACGGCCACGGACCCGGCGACGATCGCGGCCCTGACCGACCATGCGGGCCTGATCGCCGACGAGGTCCTGGCGACGGACTTCGCCCAGGGCGAGGCGGACGACACGTACGGCGCCCCGTTCACGGACGAGGGGCTGTCCCTGGTGTTCCGGCTGCGCAAGCAGTAGCCGGAGGACAGCGCCGAAGGAAGACAACGAGGGCCCGCACTCCTCCGGGGGATGCGGGCCCTCCGCCGTGGCCGCACGCAGCCGCACATCCCCCCCATCAGTTCCTGAACGGCCCTGAACGGCCCTGCAGGGCCTGGGAGGAGGCACCTCGCACAGCACAAGGGCGGGCCCCGGGTCAGAAACCCGGGGCCCGCCCTGAACGCTGCCGGCTCCTACGCCGTACTACCGTTCGTCAGTTGTCGTCCTCGTCGATCAGGAACCCGCGCATCGGCGAAGGCGCCTGCCCCATCGGCGACGGCCCCTGCGGCCGCACCGGTGCCATCGGCTGGGTCATCGCGGGCTGCATCTGCTGCTGCCCGCCGTAGGACGGACCGGACTGGCTCGGAGCGCCGCCCATCGACTGGTTGCCGCCGTAGGACGGGGCACTCGCGCCGGCCGGAGCCATCGAGGGCGCCGGGGACGGCGGCAGGGAGGCCGTCGCGGGCGTGCGCGGCGGAGCGAGCGAGTCGTCCGCCTGGGTCTCCAACTGGCGCAGCTGGGACTCCAGGTAGGACTTCAGCCGCGTGCGGTACTCGCGCTCGAAGCCGCGCAGGTCCTCGACCTTGCGCTCCAGCGTGGCGCGGGCCGACTCCAGCGAGCCCATCGCGACGCGGTGCTTCTCCTGCGCGTCCCGCTCCAGGGCGTCCGCCTTGGCACGGGCGTCCCGCTCCAGACCCTCGGCACGCGAACGCGCCTCGCCGACGATCTTGTTGGCCTCGGAACGGGCCTCGGCGATCGCCTGGTCGGCGGTCTGCTGGGCCAGCGAGAGGACACGGGCGGCGCTGTCGCCGCCGGGGCCGCCCTGACCGGGCATGCCGGGACCACCAGGCCCACCGGGACCACCAGGTCCACCGGGGCCGCCGGGACCCTGCGGGCCGCCCATGGGGCCGCCCATCGGACCGGGACCCATCTGGCCCTGCATCGGACCCGGGCCCTGGCCCATCGGCCCCGGACCCTGCCCCATCGGGCCGGGTCCCTGCGGACCGCCCTGTCCGCCGGGACCGGCGGGCAGCTGCGGGGCACCGCTCGGCAGCTGGGGCGGACCACCCATGGGGCCACCCATCTGCTGCTGCGGCGGGCCCGATATGCCGGCGGGCACCGGAGCGCCGGGACCTCGCATGCCCTGCTGCGGCATACCGCCCTGCTGCGGCGGGTGCCCCTGCTGGTGCGGCGGCTGGCCCTGCTGGTGGGGTGGCTGCCCCTGCTGATCCTGCGGCGGTTCCGGAGGCTTGCGCATGTTCTGCTGGTTCTGCGCGGCCGCGCGCGTCGCCGCGGCCAGCTTGGCCCGCAGGTCCTCGTTCTCGCGGAGCAGGCGGGTCAGTTCGGCTTCGACCTCGTCGAGGAAGGCATCGACCTCGTCCTCGTCATAGCCTTCTCGGAGGCGGACGGTCGTGAACTGCTTGTTCCGCACGTCCTCGGGGGTCAACGGCATCTCTTCACCTCAACGTTGTCGTCGGCATTCGGCAAGCCCGTATCTCTAGTCATCGCTCACAGCTGGCTCATCACGTTGTTCACGATCCAGATCAGGATGTAGACGATGATCATCAGTACGAAGAAGGACAGGTCGAGCGCCACGCCCCCGAGACGCAGCGGCGGGATGAACCGCCGCAGAAGCTTCAACGGTGGATCGGTGACAGTGTAGGTGGCCTCCAGAACGACCACCATCGCCTTGCCGGGTTGCCACGAGCGGGCGAACTGGAACACGTAGTCCATGACCAACCGGAAGATGAGCACGATGAGGAAACACATCAGCGCGATGTAGACGACATCCAGGACCACGCTCATGCCTGTGCTTCCCTCTCCCCTGAACCATCTCTCAGACCCTCCCTCGGGCCCGGGTTCTTGCCCTGTACCGGTTGTGCGTCTCAGCTCTGGTTGAAGAACCCGCCCTCTGCGATACGGGCCTTGTCCTCCGCCGTGACATCGACGTTAGCAGGAGACAGCAGGAACACCTTCTGCGTCACCCGCTCGATACTGCCGTGAAGACCAAACACCAAACCGGCGGCAAAGTCGACAAGTCGCTTCGCATCTGTGTCATCCATCTCAGTCAGATTCATGATCACCGGCGTGCCCTCACGGAAGTGTTCCCCGATGGTACGGGCCTCGTTGTAGGTCCGGGGGTGAAGTGTGGTGATCCGGTAGGGCTCTCGTTCGGACACGACCTTGGGCATGATGACCGGTGCGCTCTTTTCCAGGCTTGCGCGTTCTTGTGTGATGGACGCCACGGGCGCGATGCGCGCCGGACGACCCGATTCCGCCGCGAGCGAAGCGGAACGGGACACCGGCTCGCGCTGTGCGGGCGGTGGCACGACTCGTACCTCTTCGTCCCTTTGGGGCTGATGTGAACCGTGCGACTGGTGCGCCGGTTCGTGGCGCCGATGGTCCCGCTCGGGCTCCGGGTCCAGTTCGGGTTCGAAGTCGTCGTCGGGGTCGAACCCCCGGCCGTCGTACCCATCGTCCTCCACGAGGCCGAGGTAGACCGCCATCTTGCGCATCGCGCCGGCCATGCTCTGAGTCCTCCGCTCTGTGGTGGATCTGCCGACGACTCCAAGTGCCTGCGATCCACGAGGTCGTTGCGTCCGCCTTTCGGCGGTAATGACCATATTTTCTGCTGTGGTCCGACTTCTTGGCGACGTTACCCGAGCCTGGGGCGGACTCCGAGTACCGCGGTACCGACGCGTACATGTGTCGCTCCGGCGGCCACGGCCTGTTCGAGGTCCGCACTCATGCCTGCGGAGACCATGTTCGCAGCCGGATGGGTTCGGCGCACGCGGGTCGCCACATCCACGAGGTACTCGAACGCCTCCTGTTGACGCCCCGCGAACTCGCCGGTGAGCGGGGCCACGGTCATCAGTCCGTCCAGACGCAGCCCGTCCGATCCGGCGACGAGGTCGGCCAACTCTTCGATTCCGGCAGGCGGGACGCCGCCGCGCTCCCCGCGTGCGCCCTCCCTCGCGTCGAGCGCGACCTGCACCAGGCAGCCCACCTCGCGTCCGGCCCGCACCGCTTCCCTCGACAGCGCCGTGACGAGCCTGGCCCGGTCGACAGACTGCACGACATCCGCGTAACCGACCACCGAACGAACCTTGTTGGTCTGCAACTGGCCGACGAAATGCCATGAAAGCGACAGGTCCGAACATGCGGCGGCCTTCGGAGCGGCGTCCTGGTCGCGGTTCTCGGCGACGTGCCGCACTCCCAGTTCCGAGAGAATGCGCACATCGTCGGCGGGGTAGGTCTTGGTGACCACGATGAGGGTCACGTCCTCGCGCGGCCGGCCGGCCGCCGCACACGCAGCGGTGATGCGTTCTTCCACTTTCGCCAGGTTCGCGGCGAGTTCGTGCTTACGGTCCGTCATGCCCCATCAGTCCAGCCACACATAGCCCGCGAGCCGCCCGGTGGTGCGGTCGCGCCGGTACGAGAAGTGGTCCTGCGACTCCCGGGTGCACACCGGCGACTGCGCCCGCTCGCGCACGCCGAGGTCCTCGAGCTGGGCGTGCACGCCGGCGCTCACGTCGAGGGCCGGCGTGCCCCAACTGGTCTCGGCGTGCGCCGCCGGTACGACCGCGGAGACGTCCGCGCGCATCGCCTCGGGCACCTCGTAGCACCGTCCGCACACGGCGGGACCGGTGCGGGCGACGATCCGGGCTGGGTCCGCGCCCAGTCCGGTCATGGCCCGTACGGCGGCGGGGACGACCCCGGCGACCAGGCCGGGCCGGCCCGCGTGGGCCGCGGCGGCCACGCCGGCGACGGGGTCGGCGAGCAGGACGGGCACGCAGTCCGCGGTGAGGACGGCGAGGGCGAGTCCGCGTTCGGCGGTGACGACGGCGTCGACCCGCGGAACCGGACGGTCGCCCCAGGGCGCGTCGACCACGACGGCGTCGGCCCCGTGCACCTGGTTCATCCAGACCACCCGGGCCGGGTCGACGCCCAGCGACTTGGCCGCCAGCTCCCGGTTGGCCGTGACGGCCGCGGGGTCGTCGCCGACCGCGCCGCCGAGGTTGAGCTCCTCGTACGGAACGGCGCTCACTCCGCCCCACCGGTCGGTGAAGCCGAAGTGCGCGCCGTTCACGGTGTCGCGCCGTCCTATCACTTCAGGAAGTCCGGCACGTCCAGTTCCTCGGCCGCGCTGTCCGAGTAGGTCCGCGACGGCGGGACCGGCGGCGGGGAGACCGGCGGCAGGTCGGCGACCGGCTCGGGCGCGGGCGCCTGCTCCGGGTCCTCCTTCGGCTTGACGCTGCCGAGCGGGCCGAAGGACGGCCGGCTCTCGGCCGACGGCCGGGCCGGGGTGGCCTCCTCGCGCTTGGCCGAGGAGGAGCCGAGGACGTTGTCCCGCTTGGACGGCGGCTGGCCCCCGTCGAAGCCGGCCGCGATCACGGTGACCCGCACCTCGTCGCCGAGGGCGTCGTCGATGACCGCACCGAAGATGATGTTGGCCTCGGGGTGGGCGGCCTCGCTGACCAGTTGGGCGGCCTCGTTGATCTCGAACAGGCCGAGGTCGCTGCCGCCGGAGATGGAGAGCAGGACCCCGCGGGCGCCGTCGATGGACGCCTCGAGCAGCGGGGAGGAGATCGCCATCTCGGCCGCGGCCACCGCGCGGTCGTCGCCGCGGGCCGAGCCGATGCCCATGAGGGCCGAACCGGCCTCGGACATGACCGACTTGACGTCGGCGAAGTCCAGGTTGATCAGGCCGGGCGTGGTGATGAGGTCGGTGATGCCCTGCACACCGGAGAGCAGTACCTGGTCGGCGGACTTGAACGCGTCGAGCACGCTGACCTGGCGGTCCGAGATGGACAGGAGCCGGTCGTTGGGGATGACGATGAGGGTGTCGACCTCTTCGCGGAGTTCCGCGATGCCGTCCTCGGCCTGGTTGGCCCGGCGCCGCCCCTCGAAGGTGAACGGGCGGGTGACCACGCCGATGGTGAGGGCGCCCAGCGAACGGGCGATGTTGGCCACGACGGGCGCGCCGCCGGTGCCGGTGCCGCCGCCTTCACCGGCTGTCACGAAGACCATGTCGGCCCCCTTGAGGACCTCCTCGATCTCCTCGCGGTGGTCCTCGGCGGCCTTGCGGCCGACGGCCGGGTTGGCTCCGGCGCCGAGTCCGCGGGTGAGTTCGCGGCCGACGTCGAGCTTGACGTCGGCGTCGCTCATCAACAGTGCCTGTGCATCGGTGTTGATGGCGATGAACTCGACGCCCTTGAGACCGACCTCGATCATCCGGTTGATGGCATTGACACCACCGCCGCCGACACCGATGACTTTGATGACTGCGAGGTAGTTCTGCGGTGCTGCCACGTCGAAGGCCTCTCGCCTCGAGTTACGTGTCGCCGGCCGCCGAAGCACTGATGCCCCCGCGACCCGACGACTGATGCCGATTGGGACGGTCCGTAGTGCCGACCCGAACCCTAACGCTGAAGTTTAGGGTTACCAGTGTGTCTGTTCCTTGGACTCTTCCGAACAGGACACTAAGTCGACAAGTGGCGCACGTTCAACGAACACGCCGAACCTCCCGTTTTTCTTTTCACCCTATGTGATCAGCCGTAGCGCTGCCCAGTCAGGGTGCTGGCCTGCACAGATGCCCGTCAACTCTCCGATGACGCGGGGGCGGTGGGAACACTCACATCGAAGTGCCCGGCCTTCGGAGTCGCTTTCATCAGCGCGGTGAGTGTGCGCGCCTTGCGCACGCCCTGTTCACCACTCCCCCACGCGACGGTCCGGCCGCCGGTCAACTCCAGTGAGATGTCGTCGTAGGAACGGACCTTGACGAGCCGTGTGTCCCGGGCGACCGCGGCCGGGAGCCGGCCGGCCACCCGTACCGCCTCGCGCACCAGACGGGCCTCGTCGAAGCGGCGCAGGCTCGCCGCGGCGGAGCCGGAGGGGGCGGGTTCCAATTCCAGGGTGGGCACGCCTTTCGGCGCCTTGGAAACCGTGGCGAACCGGACGCCTTCGTCGTCCACTTCCACGAACTTTCCGCCCTTTTGCACAAGGAGAACCGGCGTGCGTTCCGTCACTTCGAGGCTGATTCCGTGCGGCCAGGAACGCTCTACGGAGACCTCGCCGATGCGGGGCAGTTTCCGGCGCAGCCGTTCCTCGACGGCGCCGGTGTCCACGGACACCAGCGGCTCTCCGACCGGGACGTCGGCGGCCTCGCGCACCTGCGCGGGCGTCAGAACGCGGGTCCCGGAGACCGACACGCCCTCCACGCGCGTCCAGTTCGACCCGTAGAGCAGCCAGCCGGCGCCGCCCGCGAGAACCACGAGGGCGACCGCGATGATGATGATCGTACGAAGTCGGGGCGGGCGGAACCGGCGTGTGCTCGGCGGGCCGGACGACTCCTGCTGGCGTGCACCGCGCTCGGCGGTGGTCGGTCCGGCCACGCTCCCTGCCTTCCGTCAGACGTGTCTAGCGGTGCGCACGGGCGGCGATCGCCTCGTACACCATGCCGACGAGGAGGTCGTCGGCGTCCCGGCGGCCGAACTCGGCGGCGGCCCGGGACATCTCGTACAGCCGGTGCGGGTCGGCGAGCACGGGCAGGACGTTCTGCTGCAGCCACTCGGGCGTGAGTTCCGCGTCGTCGACCAGCAGCCCGCCGCCGGCCTTGACCACCGGCTGGGCGTTGAGCCGCTGTTCGCCGTTGCCGATGGGCAGCGGGACGTAGGCGGCCGGGAGCCCGACGGCGGAGAGTTCGGCGACGGTCATCGCACCCGCGCGGCAGAGCATCATGTCGGCCGCCGCGTACGCGAGGTCCATCCGGTCCAGATAACTTACCGGGATGTACGGGGGCATCCCCGGCATCTGGTGGACCTGCGGCAGTTCGTTCTTGGGGCCGACCGCGTGCAGGATCTGGATGCCGGCCTGCTGCAGCCAGGGCGCGACCTGCTGGATCACCTCGTTGAGGCGGCGGGCGCCCTGCGAGCCGCCGGTGACGAGGAGCGTGGGCAGGTTGGGGTCGAGCCCGAACATGGCGCGGGCCTCGGGGCGGGCGGCGGCGCGGTCGAGGGTCGCGATGGAGCGGCGCAGCGGGATGCCGATGTAGCGGGAGTCGCGCAGCTTGCTGTCGGGAGTGGAGACGGCCACCTGCGCCGCGTAGCGCGAGCCGATCTTGTTGGCCAGGCCGGGGCGGGCGTTGGCCTCGTGGACGACGATCGGCACGCCGAGCCGCTTGGCCGCGAGGTAGCCGGGCAGTGCGACGTAGCCGCCGAAGCCGACCACGGCGTCCGCCTTGGTGCGTTCCAGGACCTGCTCGGTCGCCTTGATGGTGCCCCGCAGCCGGCCCGGCACGGTGATCAGCTCGGGGGTGGGCTTGCGCGGCAGCGGCACGGCCGGGATGAGCGCCAGCTCGTAGCCGCGCTCGGGCACCAGGCGGGTCTCCAGGCCGCGTTCCGTGCCCAGGGCCGTGATCCCCACGGTGGGATCCTGCCTGCGCAGGGCGTCCGCGAGGGCGAGCGCGGGCTCGATGTGGCCCGCGGTTCCTCCGCCGGCGAGTACGACATGCACCGAAATTCACCGCTCTCCGGACGAGCGCGCCGCAGAGGCACGCCGTCGCATCGTGTTCCAACTCCGGGGATTCCGCTTGCCCGCGGGACCCCTGGCCCCCCGCTTTCTACCAAAGCGAGGTTGCCGCAACGCAAGCGCCGCCCGCGCACCGGGTTCGTCACGCGCGAAGGCGATCAGCAGACCGATGGCGAACATGGTCGGCAACAGGGCGGAACCGCCGTAGGAGAACAGCGGGAGCGGGACCCCGGCGATCGGCAGCAGCCCGAGGACCGCACCGATGTTGATCACGGCCTGGGCCGTGATCCAGGTGGTCACGCCTCCCGCGGCATACCTCACGAACGGGTCCTCCGTGCGTCCGGCCACGCGGATACCCGCATAGCCTAGAGCCGCGAAGAGGGCGAGCACCGACAGTGTGCCCGCCAGGCCCAGTTCCTCACCGGTGACGGCGAAAATGAAGTCGGTGTGCGCTTCTGGGAGTTGGCCCCATTTCTCCACACTGGCGCCGAGCCCGGAACCGAACAGTCCGCCCGAGGCGAGGGCGTAGATGCCGTGCACGGCCTGCCAGCAGGAGTCGCCGGGGCCGGGATCGGTGGCGCCGAGGCAGTTCAGCCGGGCCATGCGGTTCTCGCTGGTCTTGATGAGGATGAAGCCGAGCAGCAGGGCGATCGACAGCACGCCCGCGAACATCCGGGTGGGCGCCCCGGCCAGCCACAGCAGGCCGAACAGGATCGCCGTCAGGATGATCGCGGTGCCCATGTCGCCGCCGATCATGATCAGACCGAGCAGCATGAACGCGGCGGGCACCAGGGGGACCAGCATGTGCTTCCACTGCGCGAGCAGCTTCTTGTCCTGCTTGCGTGCCAGCAGGTCGGCGCCCCACAGCACCAGGGCCAGCTTGCCGAACTCGCTGGGCTGGATCTGGAAGGAGCCGCCCAGCGCGATCCAGTTCTGGTTGCCGTTGACCGCGACTCCTATCCCCGGCACCTGGACCAGGACCATCAGGAAGACGGCGCCCGCGAGGATCGGGTAGGCCAGCGCGCGGTGCAGCTTGACCGGCATCCGCATGGCGACGACGAGGAGTGCGGCGCCGATCAGCGCGGCCAGGGCCTGCTTGCGGAAGAAGTACGAGCCGGACAGCGACAGCTGGAGCGCGGTGATCTGGGAGGCCGAGTAGACCATCACCAGGCCGAGCACGGTGATCAGCGCGCTGCCGCCGCAGATCAGGTAGTACGCCGTCAGCGGCCGGTCCCAGGCGCGGCGCAGCCGCCGGTAGAGGCGCAGCAGCGCGTTCTCCTGCTGCGGTCCGGGTGCGGCGGGGCGCCGGACGGCCCGCTGCACGGGCGGACGGCCGGTACGGCTCTGCGGACTACCGGGCATCGCTGCCCCCGATGCACGTCGGCACGGACCGTCCCACGCGTCCTCCCCGAGGTCGCCCGGCGCAGGAGGCGGCCGGGTCAGGCGCCGAGTTCGCGAACGGCCTCCGCGAACGCGTCGCCGCGCTTGTTGTAGTTGGTGAACATGTCCATGGAGGCACAGGCCGGGGCCAGCAGGACCGTGTCACCGGGCTCGGCGAGCCGCCGGGCCTCCTGGACGGCCTGGAGCATCGCTCCAGTGTCGGTCCGGTCGAGGTCGACCACGGGTACTTCCGGGGCGTGTCGCGACAGGGCTTCGCGGATCAGGGCGCGGTCGGCGCCGATGAGGACGGCGCCGCGCAGCCGCTTCGCCGCGCCCGCGACCAGGTCGTCGAAGGTCGCTCCCTTGGCGAGCCCGCCGGCGATCCAGACGATCGACTCGTACGCCGCCAAGGAGGCCTCGGTGGCGTGGGTGTTGGTGGCCTTGGAGTCGTCCACGTACGCGACCCCGTCCACGTCGGCGACGTGCGCGATGCGGTGGGCGTCCGGGGTGAAGGCCCGCAGTCCGTCGCGTACGGCGGAGGCGGGGACGCCGTGGGCGCGGGCGAGGGCGGCGGCGGCAAGGGCGTTGGCGATGTTGTGCGGGGCCGGCGGGTTGACGTCGGAGACCTCGGCCAGCTCCTGGGCGTTCTTGTGGCGGTCCTCGACGAAGGCGCGGTCGACCAGCAGGCCCTCCACGACGCCGAGTTGGGAGGGGGCCGGGGTGCCCAGGGTGAAGCCGACCGCCCGGCAGCCCTCCTCGACGTCGGCGGCGCGGACCAGGTCCTCGGTCGACGGCTTGTCGGTGGCGTCCGCGTTGTAGACGCAGGCGACCCGGTTGCCCTCGTAGATGCGGCCCTTGTCGGCGGCGTAGGCCTCCATGGAGCCGTGCCAGTCGAGGTGGTCCGGGGCCAGGTTGAGCACGGCGGCGGAGTCGGCGCGCAGGGAGGGCGCCCAGTGGAGCTGGTAGCTGGACAGCTCCACGGCGAGGACGTCGTACTCGGTGTCGCCGGTGACCGCGTCCAGGAGGGAGACGCCGATGTTGCCGACGGCGGCGGTGCGCAGACCGGCCGCCTTCAGGATCGAGGCGAGCATCCGGACGGTGGTGGTCTTGCCGTTGGTGCCGGTGACCGCCAGCCAGGGCGCCGGCTTCCGGCCGTCCAGGCCGCGCAGCCGCCAGGCGAGTTCGACGTCGCCCCAGACGGGGACACCGGCCTGCCCGGCCGCCGTGAACAGGGGCTTGGTGGGCTTCCAGCCGGGTGCGGTGACGATCAGCTCGGTGCCTTCGGGCAGGCCCGCGGCGGAGCCGCTGTCGGATGCTGTGCCGTCGCCGAGCCGGACGGTGACGCCGAGCGCCTCCAGCTCGGCCGCCTGCGCCCGCGCCCGCTCGTCGGCGCCGTCGTTGACGACGGTGACGTGCGCGCCGAGCCCGTGCAGCACCTTGGCCGCCGGGACGCCGGAGACGCCGAGTCCGGCGACGGTGACGTGCTTGCCGCTGAATTCCGAAGGCACCGAGGAGGTCACTTGTCCGCTGCCCATCCCGCGTAGAAGAGGCCGAGTCCGACGATCACGCAGATGCCCTGGATGATCCAGAAGCGGACCACGACAAGGACCTCGGACCAGCCTTTGAGTTCGAAGTGGTGCTGGAGTGGCGCCATCCGGAAGACCCGCTTCCCGGTGAGGCGGAAGGAGCCGACCTGGATGACCACGGACATGGTGATCAGGACGAACAGGCCGCCGAGGATGGCCATCAGCAGTTCGGTGCGCGAGCAGATCGCCAGACCCGCGAGCACACCGCCGAGCGCGAGCGAACCGGTGTCGCCCATGAAGATCTTGGCCGGCGAGGTGTTCCACCACAGGAAGCCGAGGCAGGCGCCCATCAGCGCGGACGCGACCACCGCGAGGTCCAGGGGGTCCCTCACCTCGTAGCAGGCACCGGGGTTGGTCAGGGTCTGCGCGTTGGCGCAGGACTCCTGGAACTGCCAGACCCCGATGAAGGTGTAGGCGCCGAAGACCAGGACGGAGGCGCCGGTGGCGAGTCCGTCCAGGCCGTCGGTCAGGTTCACGCCGTTGGACATGGCGAGGATCATGAACAGCGCCCAGATGACGAACAGCACCGGTCCGATGGTCCAGCCGAAGTCGGTGATGAACGACAGCTTGGTGGAGGCCGGGGTGTTGCCGCGGTTGTCGGCGAACTGCAGCGCGAGGACCGCGAAGGCGATGCCGACGATGAGCTGGCCGGCCATCTTCGCCTTGGCCCGCAGACCCAGCGAACGCCGTTTGACGATCTTGATGTAGTCGTCCAGGAAGCCGACGAGGCCCATGCCGACCATCAGGCCGAGCACCAGCAGACCCGAGAAGGTCGGCCCCGCGTCGACGTCGGGGTCGGGTTCCAGGTAGCTGGTGATGACCTTGGCGAGGAAGTAGGCGGCGACCGTCGCGAGGATGAAGGCGATGCCGCCCATGGTCGGCGTACCGCGCTTGCTGGCGTGCTCGCGCGGGCCGTCGTCGCGGATGTACTGACCGTAGCCCTTGCGGGCCAGCAGCTTGATCAGCAGCGGCGTGCCGACCAGCGTCAGGAAGAGGCCAATGACTCCTGCGAACAGGATCTGCTTCATCATCGGGCGGCAACCTCACCCTCGGTGCCGGTCTCGAGCAGCGCCGTCGCGACACCCTCCAGACCCACCGACCGGGACGCCTTCACGAGCACGACGTCCCCCGGGCGCAACTCGCTGCGCAACAGGTCGACCGCCGCCTGTGCGTCGGACACGTGCACCGACTCCTCACCCCACGAACCCTCGTTATATGCGCCCAGTTGCAGCCATTGGGCTTCCCTGCCCCCGACCGCGACGAGCTTGCTGACGTTGAGCCGGACGGCGAGCCGTCCGACCGCGTCGTGCTCGGCGAGCGCCTCGTCCCCGAGCTCGGCCATCTTGCCGAGCACCGCCCACGTACGACGCCCCTTTCCGATGGCCACGAGCGCGCGCAGCGCGGCCTTCATGGACTCGGGGTTCGCGTTGTAGGCGTCGTTGACGACCGTCACGCCGTCCGGGCGCTCAGTGACCTCCATGCGCCACCGGGAGAGGGAGCCCGCTTCGGAGAGCGCGGTGGCGATCTCGTTCGCGGACATGCCCAACTCGTGGGCGACGGCGGCCGCGGCGAGCGCGTTCGACACGTGGTGCTCACCGTACAGGCGCATGGTCACATCGCTTGCACCGGAGGGTGTGTGAAGGCTGAAGGAAGGCTGTCCGCTGTCCGTGAGTCGCACGTTCTCGGCCCGAACGTCCGCTTCGCCGGACTCTCCGAAAAGGAGCACCTTCGCCTTCGTTCGGGAGGCCATGGCCCGTACGAGGGGGTCGTCCGCGTTGAGGATCGCGGTGCCCCCCTCCGCGGCCGGCGGCAGCGCCTCGACGAGTTCGCCCTTGGCCTGCGCGATCTGCTCCCGGCCGCCGAACTCGCCGATGTGCGCGGAGCCGACGTTGAGGACGAGGCCGATCCTCGGCGGGGTCAGCTCGCAGAGGTAGCGGATGTGCCCGATGCCACGGGCGCCCATCTCCAGGACCAGGAACCGCGTCTCCTCGGTGGCGGTGAGCGCGGTGAGCGGCAGCCCGATCTCGTTGTTGAGGGAGCCCGGCGTGAACACCGTGGGCGCCTTGCGGCGCAGGACCTGGGCGATCAGGTCCTTGGTGCTGGTCTTGCCGGCCGACCCGGTGAGGGCCACCAGGGTGGTGCCCAGGCGCCGTACGACGTGCCGGGCGAGCGCGCCGAGGGCCGCCTGGACGTCGTCCACGACGATCGCGGGCACGCCGACGGGGCGGGAGCCGAGCACGGCGACCGCGCCCGCCCCGACGACCGCCGGGGCGAAGTCGTGGCCGTCCACCCGCTCGCCGACGAAGGCGACGAAGAGGCTGCCCGGCCCCGCTTCCCGCGAGTCCCGGACGACGGGCCCGGTGACCTGCGCGGACGCGTCCGGTATGTCGTGCATCTGCCCGCCGACGACATCTGCGATCTCGGCGAGAGAGAGAGTGATCACAAGTTCGTCCCCTGGATCATCTGGGTTGTCTGAGCCATCTGGATCATCTGGATCGTCTGGGTGGTGCGGTGGGTCAGTCCTTCGACTTCCGGATGGCTTCGCGCAGCACCTCGCGGTCGTCGAAGGGGCGCACCACCCCGGCGATGTCCTGTCCCTGCTCGTGGCCCTTGCCCGCCACCACCACGGTGTCCCCGGGCTCGGCCCGGGCGACGGCGGCGGCGATCGCGGCGGCCCGGTCCTCGAAGACCTGCACCTCGCCGCGCTCGTGCGCGGGCACGGAGGCCGCGCCCTGCAGCATGACGGCGAGGATCGCGAGCGGGTCCTCGGAGCGGGGGTTGTCGGAGGTCAGTACGGCGGTGTCGGCGAAACGGGCGACGGCCGCGCCCATCGGCCCGCGCTTGGTGGTGTCCCGGTCGCCGCCGCAGCCGAGCACGGCGTGCAGCCTGCCCTCGGTCACCTTGCGCAGGGCCCGCAGCACCGACTCGACCGCGTCGGTCTTGTGGGCGTAGTCGACCACCGCGAAGTAGGGCTGGCCCTCGTCCACGCGCTCCAGGCGGCCCGGTACGCCGGGGACGGCGGCGATGCCGTCGGCGGCGGTCTGCGGGTCGAGCCCGGCGGCGGCGAGCGAGACGATCGCGGCGAGGGTGTTCGCCACGTTGAACGGCCCGGCCAGCGGCGACTTGGCGGAGATCCGCTCGTCCTTGGGGCCGAGGACGGTGAACGTCGAGTCCAGCGGGCCGACCTCGACCTCGTCCGCGCGCCAGTCGGCGTCCGGGTGGCCCTCGGCGGAGTAGGTGACGACCGGGACGGTGGCCTCCTTGGCGAGGCGGCGCCCGTACTCGTCGTCGATGTTGACCACGCCGAGCCTGCTGCGCCGGGGCGTGAAGAGCTGCGCCTTGGCCTGGAAGTAGTCCTCCATGCCGGAGTGGAACTCCATGTGCTCCGGGCTGAGGTTGGTGAAGACCGCGACGTCGAAGACGCAGGCGTCGACCCGGCCGAGCACCAGGGCGTGACTGGACACCTCCATGGCGACCGCCTCGGTGCCGCGCTCGCGCATCACCGCGAAGAGCGCCTGGAGGTCGGTGGCCTCGGGCGTGGTCCGCTCCGACTTGATGCGCTCGTCGCCGATGCGCATCTCGACCGTGCCGATCAGCCCGGTGGACTTCTCCGTGCGCAGACCGCCCTCGACGAGGTAGGCGGTGGTGGTCTTGCCGGAGGTGCCGGTGATGCCGATCTGGAGCAGGTCGCGGCCGGGGTGGCCGTAGATCGTGGCCGCCAGCTCGCCCATCCGCGCGCGCGGGTCGTCGACGACGAGGGCCGGCAGTCCGGCGGCGGCGACGCGCTCCGCGCCGGCCGGGTCGGTCAGCGCGGCGGCGGCACCGAGGCCCGCGGCCTGGGTGACGAAGTCGGCGCCGTGGGCGCGGGCTCCGGGAAGGGCGGCGTACAGGTCACCGGGGCGGACGGCGCGCGAGTCATGGGTGATGCCCGTGACCCCGGCCTCGTCGTCCGGCGCGGCGACACCCAGCTGATCGGCGAGTTCCGCGAGGGGTGTGGCGGAGATCCGCACCGGCCGGGGCGGTCCCGGGTAGGTCACGGGGTGGCCCTTCTGGGTGGTTTGGGACTGATCAGGGTGTGGCACGGCGGTGAGCGTACCGGCAGTACCGGCCTCCGGGCGAAGTGAGGCCCGGGGGTTGCTGTGGTTCCCGGGGTCGGGGGTGATCGTTGTCACGGGTGGTTCCTGGTGGCTCGGTACTGGATCGGGGCTGGCCCGGTGGGGCCGGGTCCGGGCTGGCTGCTCGGCGGGAGGTCTGCGCGGTGCGGGGGGCTGATCGGTGCAAGGGGCTGATCGGTGCGGGGCGGGGGCTGCCCGGTGCGGGTCAGGGTGTGAAGGTGACCGGCAGGTTCGCCGGGGCGGCCCCGGTCGGGGGGACCTGGAGGGTCTTCAGGGCGAACTCCATGACCTGTTTGTAGATGGGTCCGCAGATCTGGCCGCCGAAGTAGCTGCCCTCGGTGGCGTTCTGGATGGCGCAGTAGACGGTGACACGGGGCTTGTCGGCGGGGGCGAAGCCGGCGAACGACGAGGTGTAGCCGTGGTATTTGCCGGTGGCCGGATCCACCCGGTTGGCCGTGCCCGTCTTGCCCGCGACCCGGTAGCCCGGGATGCGGGCCTTGGTGCCGGTGCCCTCCTCGTCGTCCACGACGGACTCCAGCATCCGCGAGAGGGTCTTCGCCGTCTTCTCGCTGACCACGCGCGTCTTCTCGGGTTCCGGCGCGGGTGTGAAGCCGCCGTCGTCGTCCTTGGTGCCGCGTACGAGCGTGGGTTCGACGCGTACGCCGCCGTTGGCGATGGTCGAGTACACGGAGGCCGCCTGGAGCGCGTTCACGGAGACGCCCTGGCCGAAAGGGATCGTGTACTGCTGCGAGGTGGACCACTGGCCGGGCGGCGCGAGGATGCCCTTGGTCTCGCCGGGGAAACCGAGGCCGCTGTAGCCGCCGAGGCCGAACTTGCGCAGGTAGGAGTGGAGCACCCGGTTGGCCTCCGCCTGGGTCTTGCCCAGCTCGCCGGTGGCCATGATGGTGCCGATGTTGCTGGACTTGGCGAGCACGCCGTTGAGCGTGAGGTACCAGGTCGGGTGGTCGATGTCGTCCTTGAACAGCCGGTCGCCGCGCTTGAGCCGGTTGGGGACGGTGATGTGGGTGCCCGGGGTGGCGGCGTTCTCCTCCAGGACGGCCGCCATCGACATCACCTTGGCGGTGGAGCCGGGCTCGAAGGCGTCCTGGAGGGCCGCGTTGCCCAGTGCGTCGGGGTCGGCGTGGGCGAGGTCGCCCGGGTCGAAGCCCGGCGAGTTGGCCATGGCGAGGATCTCACCGGTGGCGGTGTCCTGGACGATGACGTAACCGCCGTCCGCCTTGGACTTCTCCACCTGCTCGCTGATGGCGTTCTGCGCGGCCCACTGGATGTCGCGGTCGATGGTCAGCTCGATGTCGCTGCCGGGCACGGCGGGCGTCTCGGTGGAGCCCGCGGTGGGCACCTGGCGGCCGCCGGCCTGCGCGTAGCGGATCTTGCCGTCCTCGCCGGCCAGCGTCTTGTTCAGCTGCCGCTCCAGACCGCCGCCGCCCTTGCCGTCGGCGCCGACCCAGCCGAGGATGCCCGCGGCGAGGTCGCCGCCCGGGTAGACCCGCTTGCTGCTGGGGTCGGCGAAGACGCCGGCGAGGACGTTGACCACGGTCTTGTCCGTCTCCGCCTTGGTGGTGAGCGCGGTCTTCAGGTCCTTGATCTGGTTCCAGACCTGCGGAGTCCGGCTGCGGGCGAGGCGGACGTAGCGCAGTTCCTTGTTGTCGGGGCGGAGCCGGTCGGCCAGGTCCTCCTGGTCCTGTCCGAGGATGGGCGCGAGGAGTGCCGCCGCCTGCTCGGGCCCGTCGCCGACCTTGAGCTGCTCGCGGGTGAACATCGTGGGGTCGGCGGTGATGTCGTAGGAGTCCACCGTGGTCGCGAGGGCGACGCCGTTGCGGTCGGTGATCCCGCCGCGCTCGGCGGGCAGGGTGTGGACGACGTAGCGGTTCTGCTCGGCCTTGGCGGAGTACGTGCCGGCGTCGACGGCCTGCACCTGGAGCAGCCGTACGACGAAGGCGGCCAGCACCAGGGTCAGCGCGAGGCCGACCATGCGCAGGCGCGGCCGGGGGCTGCCCAGCCGGATGGTGCGGGGTGCGCCCGGACGGGGCGGGCCGGGGCGGCGGGCCGGCCGCGCGCCGGGGCCGGGCGGGCGGCGGG
>NZ_JACBYP010000006.1 GCF_018982965.1 Streptomyces mayonensis
GGAGGGCTGTGTGTGGTGGGGGAGGAGGGGAGACGTGGGGTGAAGGGACACGCGGACGGCGGGCGCGCCGGCGGGCCCGGCCGGTTCGCGCGAGGGGTGCGCGGTGTTTCGTACGTGGGGCCAGCGGGCCGTGCGGCGGCCGTGTGGCTCAGGAACCGGCCGAACGCCGGTCGGTCAGCGGCGTCATGCGCGCCGCGTCGAGCAGCCGGGCCAGGGCGTCGGCCCCGGTCAGCGGCCCGCCGACGCCGACGGCCGCGGTGTCGAGGAGCCGCTCGGCCCGGGCGGCCCCGTCGCCGTGCAGACCCAGCACGAAGCCGGGCGCGTCCCCGGGGTCCCCGTCCACGTCGACGAGGCGTACGACGAGGTCGTCGCGGTGGAAGACGGTGGCGGCCGACACCGGACTGTCCGGCGTCCGCGCGGCCGAGGCGTCCTGGCGGGCCAGCAGCCGGGCCAGCTCGGGCCCGGCACCGGAGCGGACCGGGTAGAACAGCCCGAGCCGCTGCCCGGAACCGCCGGCGCGGCCGGCCTCTCGGCGGGAGTCGCGCCCGGTGCCCTCGCCCTCGACGGCGGCGGCGACGTGGTGGACGGCCGGCATGGCGGCCCGGGTGAAGAAGCGCCGGGCCGACCGCGGGTCACGAAGGTCCCGCTCCTGCTCCACGTACGGGTCCAGGGCCTCCTCGACGGCCCGCACCCCGGGCTGCCGGGCCACGTGGCGCAGCGCGGTCTGCAGGTCGCCCCGCACCTCCACGGCGCGCACGACCCGGTTGCCGTGCAGGAAGAGCGAGGTGCGCAGCAGCCGCGTGGCCCCGTCCACGTGGGCCTCGGGCGACACGTACTCCGACAGCAGCCGGGCCACCTCGGGCTCGCTTCCGGGCCGCACGGTGAAGGTCAGGGCGTGCCGTACGACGTTGCCGCCGACACGGGGCGCGGAGCGCGGCTCACCGGGCGCGGGCTGCGCGCCGTCGGTCTCGCGCAGCACGCTGTAGCGCAGCGAGCGGGTGTCGCGGACGCAGTCCTGCAACGGCTCGACGGTGTCCAGGTGCTCGTCGCTGTTGACCCAGGCCAGGAAGGGCGCCGCACTCTCCCACTCGCTGGTCAGCAGCCACTGGGTGGGGTTCTCCAGGGACTGGCACAGCTGGTCGCTGACGTGTCCCGGGACGGCGGCGACCCGGTCGCGGATGCGCTCGTACGCGTCCAGGAACTCCTGCTGCATGCCGTCGTGGACGTCCAGCATCAGGACGACCCGCACACGGGATCCGTCGAACGCGGATATCGACACGCCGCCCGCGTCCGCCGCCACGTCGGCCGGCGCCGCACTGGTGCCGGTCGCGTCCGTGGTCAGGGCATCCGCCGTCACGACGGGAGAGACCGTCATCCGGCCCACCTCTTCTCAGGGGAACTTCCTCGTGGACTGGGGCGATCGCCGCGGCGCGCGCCGGGCCGGCGTGGGTGCGACGGTCGCGTAACCACGATCGTGGGCCGTGTGGG
Organism: Streptomyces mayonensis; assembly: GCF_018982965.1. GTDB lineage: Bacteria > Actinomycetota > Actinomycetes > Streptomycetales > Streptomycetaceae > Streptomyces > Streptomyces mayonensis. The sequence continues at coordinate 1,489 of NZ_JACBYP010000006.1, forward strand.
CGGGGTCCGCGAACCAGGAGGGTTAAGCGGGTGAAGCCTGCGCCGCGGCGGGCCCGGCCGGACCGTACGGGGCATGCATGAAGCCCCCGGCCCACAGCGTTCGGGGACGTCTGCCACCCACGTCTGTCCCACTGCCGCAATGGAGGACGAACAGCCATGACAGAAAGAGCCGATCGGTCCGGCGGGGCGGCCCCCGGCGTCCACCGCGTCCCGGTCCTGGTCGTCGGCGGGTCCCTGGTGGGCCTGTCGACCTCGGTGTTCCTGGGGCGGCTGGGCGTCCGGCACACCCTGGTGGAGCGCCACGCCGGCACCTCCATCCACCCCCGCGGACGCGGCAACAACGTCCGCACCATGGAGATCTTCCGGGTGGCCGGCACCGAGCCGGACATCCGCCGGGCCGCCGCCACCCTGGCCGACAACCACGGCATCCTGCAGACGCCCACCCTGGCCGGCGACGCGGGGGAGTGGCTGTTCAGGCAGATCGACCCGGGCGGCTCACTGGCCCGCTTCAGCCCCAGCTCGTGGTGCCTGTGCAGCCAGAACGACCTGGAGCCCGAACTCCTCACCCACGCCGTGAACCTCGGCGGCGACCTGCGCTTCGGCACCGAACTGCTGTCCTTCGAGGCCGACACCGACGGCGTCACGGCGATCGTGAAGAGCCGGGAGACCGGCGAGCACACCACCATTCGCGCGGACTACCTGGTCGCCGCCGACGGGCCCCGCAGCCCCGTCCGCGAGCAGCTCGGCATCGGCCAGAGCGGCCCCGGCGACCTCTTCCACAACGTCAGCGTCACCTTCCGCAGCCGCCGCCTCGCCGACGTCGTGGGCGACCGCCGCTTCATCGTCTGCTACCTGACGGACGAGGACGCCGACGGCGCCCTCCTCCCCGTGGACAACCGCGAGAACTGGGTCTTCCACGCCCCCTGGCACCCCGAACAGGGCGAGACCGTCGAGGACTTCACCGACGAGCGCTGCGCCGCCCACATCCGCCGCGCCGTCGGCGACCCGGACCTCGACGTCGAGATCACCGGCAAGGCGCCCTGGCACGCCGCCCAGCGCGTGGCCCGCAGCTACCGCTCGGGCCGCGTCCTGCTGGCGGGCGACTCGGCCCACGAGATGTCCCCGACCGGGGCCTTCGGCTCCAACACCGGTATCCAGGACGCCCACAACCTCGCCTGGAAACTGGCCGCCGTCCTGGAGGGCTGGGCGGGCGAGGCCCTGCTGGACACCTACGACACGGAACGCCGCCCGGTCGCGGAGGCCACCAGCGCCCGCGCGGCCCACCGCTCGGTCGAACACAGCCACCCGGGCTTCGCCCCACCACCGACCATGGGCGGCGGACCGGGCGGACCGGGCGGACCGGGCGGACCGGACGGGCCGGGAGCCCCGGAGGGCGGCCCGGGCAACGGCCCAGCCCTCGGCGGACCGGGCAACGGCTCAGCCCTCGGCGGACCGGGCAACGGCTCAGGCCCAGGCACCCCCGGATCGGCACCCGGCAGCCGCGGACCCGGCAGCCGCGGATCCAGAGGCCCCGGGGCACCCGGGACCCCCGGAGACCCCGGCGCCTCAGGAGGGGCACCCGGCAGCACGAACGCCCCCGGCGGCGGCCCCCAGCGCGGCATCCTCAACGTCGCCCTCGGCTACCGCTACCCCCAGGGCGCCGTGGTCGGCGCGGACCCCGCGACCCCGGTCGTCCCGGAGGGACTCGACCTCACCGGCGCCCCCGGCAGCAGGTCCCCCCACCTCTGGCTCCGCCGGGGCGACGCCCGTGTCTCCGCCCTGGACCTCTACGAGGACTCCCTCGTCCTCCTCAGCGACGCGGGCCGCGCGACCGGATGGCACGAGGCGGCGGCCCGCGTGGCGGCCGGGCTGAGGGTGCCGCTGAAGTCGTACCGCGTCGGCGCGACCCCGGAGGCCGACCTGGTCCCGGACGACGAGGACACCGACTGGGCGAGGTCCCACGGCGTCTCCCGCGACGGCGCGGTCCTCGTCCGCCCCGACGGCTTCGTTGCCTGGCGCTCGCCGGGCCCCGCCCCGGACCCCGAGGCGATGCTGCGCCAGGTGGTGGGCACGGTACTGGCAATGCCCCGCGCCTGACGGCAACGGGCCCGCGCGCCGCACCGGCCGCGGGCCCAAGTGCCGTCCTAGGACGGCTACTTCATCAACTCCGGGGTAGGGGCCGCTGTGTGGCCGGGCCGGAAGGGACGTTACGCTCACCATGATCGGCAGATGCAGTGTGCCGACAGGTGGTGCAACGGCCCGGTGCCCAGGCGCCGACGGCACGTCGAGCGCCGCCATCCCCCCATAACCCCAGATACGGAGTTGCCTACATGGCTGTCGCAACTCAGCCCAAGCGCGCGGCTGTCGTCGCCGCTATCGGCGGAGCCCTGCTGACCGCAAGCCCAGTCGCCGCATCGGCCGCCACCCAGGCGCCCGCACCGGAAGTGGCCGCACAGAGTGCGGTACTGCTGGACGAGAACGGCGAAACCCTGTTCGGCAAGAGCGAGACCTCGGACGCCTTCACGGCCAGCACCGCGAAGATCATGACCGCGACCGTGGTGCTCGACCAGCCCGACCTCGACCTCGACCGCCAGATCACCGTCGACCAGGCCTACCGCGACTACGTCACCGAGAACGGGGCGAGCACCGCGGACCTGCAGACCGGTGACAAGCTGACGGTGGAGCAGCTCCTGTACGCCGTCCTCCTGCCCTCGGGCGCCGACGCCGCCTACGCCCTCGTCGACACGTTCGGAGAGGGCGCGACCAGGGCGGAGCGCGTGCAGTCCTTCGTCGGCGACATGAACGCCGAGGCGAAGGAACTCGGCCTCGACAACTCGACGTTCGAGACCTTCGACGGCATAGGCGACGACACCAGCTCGGCGCGGGACCTGGCGACCCTGGCCCTGCACGCGATGGAGAACCCGACCTTCGCCGACGTCGTCAAGACACCGACGTACGAGGCCGACGCCCCGGCGGCCAACGGCAACACCCGCTACTACACCTGGTACAACACCAACCAGCTCCTCGGTTCCTACGACGGCGCCATCGGCGTCAAGACCGGTACGACGACCAAGGCGGGCCCGTGCCTGGTCTTCGCGGCCGAGCGGGACGGCAAGACCGTCACCGGCGCCGTGATGAACAGCGACGACCGCTACCAGGACGCCGCGAAGCTCCTGGACTACGGCTTCGGCGCCGACGACGCCGCCACCATGAAGCTCCGCAAGCTGCCGGCGGGCGCCGAGCGCGACTGACCGGACAAGCGGCACCAGTGGGCCCCCACCCGAAAGGCGGTGGGGGCCCACACGTCGTCGAGCGGAGGTCACTCCGGCCCTCCCGGGACCCGAGCCGTCCCAGGCCCGAGCCGTCAGTCCCAGGCCCCCGCCGGCAGTACCAGACCCCGACCCGTCAGCGCGGAGCCGACGAACAGGCCTCGGCGAACTCCCGGGCCGTCAGGGACCGGTCACCCCCCTTGCCGAGCCCGAGCACCGCCGACTCGACGCGTGCCGTCACCGCGTCGTCGGCGTCCGCGCGGGCGGCCATGTTCTCCCGGAACTTGGTGACGACGTCGGCGTTGGTGAGCGGCCGGGTGTCGTGGCCGCGGTTGACCTGCTCGCGGTGGGTGAGGACCCGTCCGTCGTCCAACTCCACGGTCAGCACGCCGGAGTAGGCGCCGGGGAAGGCACTCTCGGCATCGTCGGTGACCTCGACCCGGCGGGCCAGTTCCAGGATCTCCGCGTCCTCGCGCGCCTGCGTGCTCAGCTCGGCGAGCCCGAAGCGGTCCCGTACGAGCGCCGCGGCCACCGTGAACGGCAGGCTGAACTTCGCGTCGTACTCGCTGACCGGGGCGCGCTTGGCGCCGAGCGGCTCGGCGATCACCTTGCCCGGCACGGGGTGGATGCCGGCCGTCACCCGGGTGATCCGGGCCGGGTCGGCGCCCTTCCGCCGCAGGAGCAGCGCCGCGTCGACGAACGGGTGCGTGAAGTGGCAGGAGGCGTACGGCTTCACCGCCGTACGCGTCAACTCCCACACGTCGCCGAGTCCTTCGGCGACCGCCTCGGGCCGCGCCGGGCGTTCCGCCGTCTGCAGATGGGTCCGGTAGAGACCGAAGCGGCCCTCGTACACCGCGGGCGGCCCGGACCAGCCCACCCGCGCGAAGGACGCCGCCGTCAGCCCGGACATCGCCGCCCACCCCGGGTGCAGCCGCTTCGTCCACGACCCGTCCTCCAGGAACTCCAGGAGCCCCGCCGCCATGGAGCCGACGATGCCCTGCGCGGCCGCGATGCCGTCCGCGTCGAGACCGGCGAGCCTGGCGGCCACGGTCGCCGCGCCGAACGCGCCCGCCACCGCGGTGGGGTGGTAGCCGCTGTCGTGGAAGTGACCGGCGCCGCCGAGACCGACCCTCGCGGCGACCTCCACCCCGAGCACGTACGCGGCGAGCAGTTCGTCGCCGCCCCGGTCGGCCCGCACGGCGGCGGCCAGCGCGGCGGGCAGGGCGCTCGCTGTGACGTGGGTGACGGCGGCGATGTGGGTGTCGTCGAAGTCGAGGCCGTGCACGAGGACGCCGTTGAGTACGGCGGCGTCCCTCGCCTCCAGCCGCTCCGGGCGGCCCAGCACGGGGGAGTCCCCGGCGCCCGCCGAGCCCGTCGGCGAGTCCGGACCGAGGGCGACCGCGGCCGCCTCGGCGAAGTCCCGGTCGGCCGAGACGAACGCCAGCCCCACGGCGTCGAGGACGAGATGCCGGGCCCGCTCCGCCACCTCCTCCGGGATGTCCTCCAGGGTGAGCCCTGCGGCGAAGCGGCCCACACGCTGCGCCAGCCCGATCTGCTGCTCCCGGGCCGTCACGCGACCACCGCCTTCCCCGCCAGCAGCGACTTGGCGACCACCGTGCGCAGCACGTCGTTGGTGCCCTCGCCGATCGCCATCAACGGGGCGTCCCGGTAGAGGCGTTCGATCTCGAACTCCGTGGAGTAGCCGTAACCGCCGTGGATGCGCATCGAGTCGGTCGCACAGCGGATCGCCGTCTCGGACGCGAAGATCTTCGCCATGCCCGACTCGGTGTCCATCCGCCGCCCCGCGTCCATCTGCGACGCCGCCCAGTACGTCAGCAGCCGCGCCGCCTGCAACTGGGTGGCGATCTCCGCGAGCCGCAGCTGCACCGCCTGGAAGTCGCCGATCGGCTGCTGGAACGCCTCCCGCTCCCGGGCGTACGACAGCGCCTCGTCGTAGGCCCGCTGTGCCACCCCGACCGAGCGCGACGCGATGTTGATGCGTCCGGTCTCCAGCGAGGACAGCGCCTGCTGCAGGCCGCGCCCCTCCACGCCGCCCAGCAGCGCGGAGACCGGCACCCGTACGTCGGTCAGCACGACCTCGCAGGACTCCGTGCCCTTGTAGCCGAGCTTGCCGATGTCCTTGGTCACCTCGAAGCCGGGCGACCCGGTGTCCACGAGCAGCACCGACATGCCCTTGTGCGCGGGTGACGCAGTGGGGTCGGTCTTGACCAGCACGGGCAGCGGATTGGCGTACCGCGCGTTGGTGATCCACATCTTGGCGCCGTTGACGACGTAGTGGTCGCCGTCGCGCCGGGCGGTGGTGCGGATGCCCTGGAGGTCGGTGCCCGCGCCGGGTTCGGTGAGCGCGATGCCGGTACGGAGTTCACCGGCGGCCAGCTTCGGCAGCAGCGCCCGCTTCTGCTCCTCGGTGCCGTGCCGGTTGATCATCCAGCAGGACACCGAGTGACTGCCGAGGATGCCGGCCACGCCCATCCAGCCCCGCGAGATCTCCTCGAAGGTCAGCGCGAACGACACGGTGTCGGCGCCGAGCCCGCCGTACTCCTCGGGGATCACGAGGCCGAAGAGGCCCAGGTCCTTCATCGTCCTGACGATCTCGGTCGGGTAGCGACCCGCGTGCTCGTACTCCCGGGCGACGGGGACGATCTCCCGTTCGACGAAGTCGCGCAGGGTCTGGCGGTACATCTGCTGTTCGGGGCTGAGCTGGAAGTCCACGGCGCTCTCCGGGGGTGTGCGAGTGGGGGAGGGGGTGGTGCGGGTGCCGTCAGCGCGGGGCCGGTCCTGCGGGCCGGTCCTGCGGGGCGGTCACGCGGACCCGGCGTCTCCGGGCCCGTCGCCGAACGCGCCGCGCCCGCGGGCGTCCGCGATGCGCGCGTCGTCGTAGCCGAGGGAGCGCAGTACGGACTCGGTGTGCTCGCCGTAGAGCGGGGCCCTGCGGTGCTCGTCGGGGGACGGCGGGGTACCGACCCGTACCGGCGAGGCGACCGACGCCATCCGCCCGTAGCGCGGGTGGTCGGTGTGCACGATCATGCCGCGGGCCAGGGTGTGCGGGTCGGTGAGCGCCTCGTGCACGTCGTTGATCGGGGCGCACGGCACGGACGCGGCCTGCATCGGCTCCAGCCACTCGGCCACCGTCCGCGTCAGCAGCACCTCCTCCAGGAGCGGGATCAGCTCGTCCTTGTGCACCCCGCGGTCGGTGAAGGTGGCGAAGCGCGGGTCGGCGGCCAGCTCGGGGCGTCCGACGACCTCGGTGAGCCGCTGCCAGAACTTCTCCTTGGCGCAGCCGATCACCAGCCAGCCGTCCTTCGCCTCGAACGCCTGGAACGGCACCAGCGAGGGGTGCGCGGAGTGCGCGGTGCGCTGCGGCTCCCACCCCTCGTTCATCTGCCAGGTGCCGACGTAGGTGAGCATGCCGATCGCGGTGTCGTACAGGCTCACGTCGCAGTCCATGCCGACGCCGTCGCGGCGTGCGGCGTGCACGCCGGCCGTCAGTGCCAGGGCCGCGACCATGCCGCCGCTGTAGTCGACCAGCGACAGGCCGGACTTCTGGGGCGGCCCGCCGGGCTCGCCGGTGACCGACATCCAGCCCGCCAGCGCCTGGAGCACGTAGTCGTAGCCGGGCTGCCCGCTGCGCGGCCCGTCCATGCCGAAGCCGGTGAGCGAGCAGCACACGATCGCGGGGTTGATCCCGGCCAGGTCCTCGTAGCGGATGCCCAGTTTGGCGGGGACGTCGCCGCGCAGGTTGGAGTACACGGCGTCGGCGGAACGCACCAGGTCCTCGAAGACCTCGCGCCCCGCGGGGCTGCGGATGTCGAGCACGACGGAGGACTTGTTCCGGTTGAAGGACTCGAAGAACAGCGAGTCGCGGCCCTCGTTGAAGGGCGGCACGTAGCGGCCGACGTCGCCGTCCGAGCGCGGGTCCTCGATCTTGATGATCTCGGCGCCCAGCGCCGCCAGGTGCAGCGAGCCGAACGGACCGGCGCCGTACTGCTCCAGCGAGACGATCCGGACGTCCTCCAGCGGCTTCACTCCCCGCTCCCGCCGCCGGCCGCGACCGTCCCACCGGCTGCCTCCGCCGGTACGGGCAGCGGCTTCCTGGCCACGGGGAAGCGCGACTCGGCACCGGCCGCCCCGCGCTTGTGCACGAAGAACGAGCGCTTGAAGCTCAGTACCTCCTCGCCGTCCTGGTTCAGCATCCGCGAGTGCACGGTGACGATGCCCGCCGAGGGCCGGGAGCCGGACTCGCGCAGGGCGAGCACCACCGACTCCGTCCAGAGCGTGTCCCCGGCGAAGACGGGGTGGGTGAACTTCACGTCGTCCAGGCCGAGGTTGGCGAAGGCGTTCTGGGTGACGTCGATGACGCTCTGGCCGACCGCGATGGCCAGCGTGAGCGTGGAGACGACCAACGGCTTGCCGAACTCCGAACCGGCGCCCACCTGTTCGTTGAAGTGCGCCTGGTTGGTGTTCATGGTCAGCAGCGTGAACCAGGTGTTGTCGGCCTCGTTCACGGTACGTCCCAGGGGGTGCTGGTAGACGTCCCCGACGGTGAAGTCCTCGTAGTACCGGCCCTGCCATCCGGGCTTGATGCTCATGTCCCAGCTCCTTGTCGACCTCCGCCGCGAACGCGCGGCTCCTCCGCCGCGAACGGGCGGCCCCTCCGCCGCGAACGCGCGGCCCCTCCGCCGCGAACGGGCGGCGCCTCCGGCTCGGGGCGGAGGCGGTATGCCGGGGACGCTAAATGTCAAACATTTAGCCCGTCAAGAGGTCCAACGTGGGTCTCCCGCACATCCCTGCCCGGTCCACCGGGCCGTGCGGGTGCGGGAGCCCGGTAGCGTGCAGGGCATGCAGCCAAGTGGACGCCCCCAGCTCGGTTACGAACGGGTCGCCGAGATCCTGCGCGACATGATCCTCAGTGGTGAGCTGCTGCCCGGCGAGCGGTTGCCGTCCGAGGGCGAGCTGACCACCCGGATGGAGATCAGCCGCGGCACCCTCCGGGAGGCGCTGCGGGTGCTCTCCTCCCAGAAACTGCTGACCACGACCCGCGGCGTGAACGGCGGCACGTTCGTCGCCGAGCCCTCTCCCGAGGACGTCTCCGAGTACCTGAGCGCCTCGCTCGGCCTGCTCAGCCGCGGCAGGGTCTCGGTCTCGCAGCTCCTGGAGGTGCGCGCCATGCTGGAGGTCCCGGCCGCCGGCCTCGCCGCGCGCCGCCGCAGCGAGGCCGACCTGGAGCGCCTCGCCGCCTCGATCGTGCAGGTGGGCGGCGAGGACACCCCCGAGGGTGCCCGGTGGAGCGCGAACAGCAACTTCCACGTACTCCTGCTGCGGGCCGCCGGCAACCCGCTCCTCGACATGATCACCAAGCCGGTCTTCACGGTGCTGCGCGAGCGCTTCCTGCGGGAACGCGCCGACGCGTCCTTCTGGCGCACCGTCGCCGACGAGCACGCCGAGATCCTCGAACACGTACGCGCGGGCCGCGCCGACGCCGCCGGCCGCGCGATGCGCCTGCACCTCGCGGCGCTGCGGGACACCTACACGCGCATCGACGTCACGCAGGTCGACGCGGGCCGCCCCGAGAGCGAGTGACGCGGGCCGTCCCGAGGGCGAGTAGCACCCTCGGGACGGCCCTCCGTCCAACTGCATGCTGCACGGGTATTGCTCATGGAAATGTTTGACCTTTAGTGTTCCGGCAGTCGTGACCCGCGGCACACGTCCGCGGGATGCAAGCCGTACGCCGCCGACGCCTGTGCCCTTCCCGGCCCCGCCGTCGGCCCTGCGACGCGCCGCGCGGAGGTGAGCCGTCCGGCTCCAGCCGCCACGAGCCCGCCAACGACCGTGCGAGGCAGACACCATGACAACGACAACCAACGGCGAGCCCCGGTCAGGAGCCGCGCACACCGCGTCGGCGACCGCCCGGCTGGACCGCATCCCCGTGGCCACCAGGTCGCACCGCAGGTGGGCCGTGCTGCTCGGCTTCCTCTTCAGCTTCGACCTGATCGACCTGAACACCTTCGCCTACGTCGCCCCCCGGCTCCGCGAGCAGTGGGGCCTCTCGCTCGACACGGTCGGCGTCGTCACCTCCGTCGGCTTCGCCGGCATGTTCCTCGGCGCCATCCTGGGCGGCCGCCTCTCCGACCGCTTCGGCCGCCGCCGCGTCCTGCTCGGCGCGGTCGTCTTCTACTCAGCCTTCTCCCTCCTCTCCGCCCTCTCCTTCAACGCCTGGCAGATGGGCGTCACCCGCTTCCTCACCGGCGTCGGCCTCCAGGCGATGACCGGGGTGCTCCTGGTGTGGGTCAGCGAGATGTACCCGCGAGCGCTGCGCGGCCGCTACCAGTCCTGGATCCTGGTCCTCGGCTTCGTCGGCGTACCCGTCGCCGCCTGGGTGTCCCGGCTGGTCATCCCGCTCAGCACGGAGAGCTGGCGCTGGGTGTTCGTCGTCGGCGCACTGGGCCTGTTCGGCGTGATCGTCGCCGCCCGGACCCTGCCGGAATCCGTCCGCTGGCACGTCGCCCACGGGCGCGAGGAGGAGGCACTCGCCCTCGTCGAACGCCTGGAGAAGGAGGCCGTGGCCCGCACCGGCACGGACCTGCCCCCGCCCCTGGAGACCGCCCCCGTCCCGCGGGCCCGCCTCGCCGACCTCCTCACGGGCCGCAACCGCCGCAGGCTGATCGCCACGTCCCTCGTCTCGATCTTCCTCATCCTGTGCTTCTACGGGTTCAACTCCTGGCTCCCCACCCTCCTCGTGGAGAACGGCTACACCCAGTCCGAGAGCCTCAACGTCACCTCGTGGCTCGCGGCGGCCGCCGTCCCCGGCGCCCTCCTCGCGATGCCGTTCATCGACCGCTTCGACCGCCGCCTGCTGCTCCTGGTCATCGAGTCCGTGGTGGCCGTCCTCCTGCTGGCCTTCGGCCTGGTCGACGGCGGCGCCGCCCTGGTCCTCACCGGCTTCCTCGCCACGATGCTGCTCCAGTGCGGCGTCGCCGTGCAGTACACGTACATCCCCGAGGTCTTCCCCACCCCGCTGCGCGGCCTCGGCGCCGGCATCGCCACGGGCTTCGGCCGCCTCGCGGGCGTGGTCGGCGGAGTCACCGTCAGCTGGATCTACACCGCGTTCGGCTTCACGTCCGTCTTCGTCTACCTGGCGGTGACGGCCCTGCTGATGGGCCTGGTCCTGGTGGTCCTCGGCGAACGCACGACGAACAGGGCCCTGGACGACATCGGCGCGGACGACCCACCGCCCGCGGACCCGTCCCGGACGCCCACACCCAGGAGGAGCACACAGTGACGGACCCAACCTCCCCCGTGACCACGGCGCGCAGCATCCTCTTCGTCCCGGGCTCCCGCCCCGACCGCTACGAGAAGGCCGCCGCTGCCGGCGCCGACCTGGTCGTCGTCGACCTGGAGGACGCGGTCGGCCCCGACGACAAGGCGACGGCCCGCGCGTCCGCCTTCGCCTGGCCGGGTCTGCCCGGCACCGCCGTACGCATCAACGCCCCCGGCACCGACTGGTACGAGGCGGACCTGGCAGCCCTGACCGCCGCCCACGAGTCGAACCGCGCCCCCACCGCCGTACTCCTCCCCAAGGCCGACGCGAACACGAGCGAGGCCACGGCCGCGTCCCTGCCCCCCGGCACCGCCCTCCTCCCCCTGATCGAATCGGCACGCGGAGTACGCGACGCGGACAGCGTCGCCGACTGCGAAGGCGTGGCCCGGCTCGTCTTCGGCAGCGTGGACTACGCCCACGACATCGCGGCCACCCCGCACCCACCCGCCGAGGACGAGCTGCTCTACGCCCGCAGCGCGCTCGTCAACGCCTCCCGAGCCGCCGGACTCGCCGCCCCCGTCGACGGCGTCACCCTCGCCCTGGACGACGAGGAACTCACCGAGCGCGAGGCCCGCCGCAGCCGCGACCTGGGCTTCGGCGGCAAACTCGCCCTGCACCCGCGCCAGCTCCCCGGCATCCACCGCGCCTTCCTGCCCACCGAGGCGGAGCTGGCCTGGGCCCACCGGGCGGTCGAGGCGGCCCGCCGCTCGGCCGGCGGCGCGGTCCGCCTGGACGGCGAGATCATGGACCTTCCCCGCCTCCAGCAGGCACAACGCATCCTCAAGCAGGCCGAGTAGGCCGCCGGCCGTACGCCGTGTGGCAGGTTCAACGTCCTGAGGCCGACCGGCCTACGTCAGGACGCGCGCCAGCTCCACAAGAGACCCGGCCGTGTGCGTCGGGGGCAGCACGACCTCCGGATAACCCGCCCTCCCCCGACGCAGCCACGCCCCACCGAGCCCGGCACGCCGCGCCCCGTCGACGTCCCAAGGATGAACCGCGACCAGCACGGCCTCCTCAGGCCGCACACCCATCTGCTCCACCGCGTACTGGTAGGCACCCCGGGCCGGCTTCCACATCCGCGGCCCCCGCACGTCCAGGTGCGCCTCGAAGAAGTCCAGAAGCCCGGCGCGCCCGAGCAGCCCCTCGGTAGTCTCGGAGGCCCCGTTGGTCATGGTCACCAGCCGGAACCCCTTCTCGTGCAGCGCGCGGACACCGTCGGGAACATCGGCATGCACCCCCAACTCCTGCACCCCCTCCACCACGTGCCGCGCCGCCGCATCGACATCACCGGACCACTCCGGCACCTCGGCGAGCACCACCTTGACGCCCTCGGACGCCACCGCGGAGAACTCGGCGAAAGCCCCGGCGGCGGTCAGGGCGAACCCGTCGCGAAGCACCCCGGCAAACCAGAGCCGGGCCAGCCGAGCCGGAGCCCCCACTTCCTCGAACCGCTTCCCCAGCGGCTCCATGTCACTCAACGTCTCATTGACGTCAAACACAAGAACGGGCGCGCTCCGGCCGGCAGACACGGCATCCTCCGCGGTCTCAGGCGATCTACAGCAGGTGGTCGGCCTTTCCGGCCTTGATGTCGGTGATCAGGGTGCGCAGGGCTTCGAGCGAGTCGGTGAGGTAGCGCTCCTCCTGACCGCGGACGGCTATGTAACCGTTGCCGTCGGCGTCGGTGCCCAGACGGAAGCAGTTGTTGCCTTCTGCGCAGAAGGGGGTTTCCCACGTGATGGCAGGCATGAGGGCTCCTCAGAGTTCGCGGGCGACGGAGTGGATGAGCGTCCGGGATTCTCCGGTGCTCAGAGAGTGGGCATCCATCCAGTCGAGATGGGCACGGAACTTGGCAAGTTGAGCTTCGGCGTGAAGGAACTCGGGACCGTGCGTGGAATCCAACTGGACCGTATCGAGCTGCGGTACAGGGCCTTCGGCATACAGGATGGCGTGCCCCGCTCCAGGGAAGCCGTCGGAACCGGCGGGGATGATCCGCAGAGTGATGTGGTCACGCTCGGACATGACCTGTAGGTGCTCGAGTTGCTTCCGGGTGACCTCACGCCCGCCGAACTGCATCCGCAGCGCCGCCTCGTGGATGTACCCGATGTAGGGAAGGCATACCGGCTCGTCAAGAACCCGCTGCCGATCCATCCGATGCTTCACGCGCAGCTCGACCTCGAAACGGGACATGGGCGGCAGTCCGGCGTCGAACACCGCGCGAGCGTACTCCTCGGTGTGCAGGAGGCCCGGCAGATGCACGATCTGCCCGGTGATCAGGCGTTTGGCGTGCCACTCCAGTTCGGCAATGTCGAGCAGCCCGGACGGCAAGGTGCCGCGGTACTGCTCCCACCAACCGGTCTCCGTTTCACTGGCCATGGCCGCCAGGGCCTCGACGTAAGCACCACCGGAGCAGTCATAGTTGCTGGCCAGAGTCCGCACTCGCTCAGGGCTCGTGATCCGAGTGCCTGCCTCCATGTTCGAGACTTTGGCGCGGTCCAGGCCCAGCAGGCCCGCCGCGTACTGCGTGCTCGCACCTGCTGCGAGGCGAAGTTTGCGCAGTTCAGAGCCGAGTCGCTGTTGGCGTTCGGTGGGTGCCCTTCGCATCGACACGCTGTCCTCTCTGTCCGGCCCGCCAGTCTGCCCCGCTTCGGAAGCCCGGTCCAACTCCATAGTGGCAATTTGCCACTGAAGTTATGGCGCCATGCCATGCCGGCCGCTAGCGTTGAGTCGCGCACAAGTCACACACCGCAACGCCGGAAGCGCACCGCGCGAGCATGCCCGTCCGCCCTGGGACAGGTGTGCGCGCGACCAGGGCGGCAGGCCACCGGCGACTTCGAACCTCTCACGACACCAACGGAGTTCACCGTGCCTGAGATCCCCCACATCCCCGCCCACTGGCGCTTCCCCGCCCACCCCGCCTCCGTGGGCCGGGCCCGGCACGCCGTCGCCGAGTCACTGCCGCACGTGCTCCGTCCCCACCTGGGCGACGACCTCCGGCTCCTGACATCGGAGCTGGTCACCAACGCGATCCGCCACGGAACCCGCCCGCAGGACGAGAACCTCATCGAACTCGTCCTCTGGCCGGCCGACGGCCACTACTGGGTCGCCGTCTCCGACCCCGGCACCGGCAAACCCGTACCGGCCCACCCGGACGCCGACGGCGAGGGCGGCCGAGGCCTCCTCCTCGTCGACAGCCTCGCCACCGCCTGGACCGTCCGACCCCGCCCGGCCCGCGGAACGTCGGTCATCGCGGGTCTCTCCCTCCCTCAGGGAGGTTGACGCGGCGGAGCGGCGGCGGGAGGGAGAGGCGGGAAGACCGGCCCCTCGACGGGCGGCCGGCGCAAGAACGCTGTCGGCGTGCCGCGAAGCCGTCTGCCCCGCGGCGGCCTCGTCAGAGCGTGCCCTCCTCCAGGGCCCTCTCCAGATCGACGTCGGCGCAGAACAGCCGCACCTTCGCCGACGCCGTCACCTTCTCCACGGCCGCCTCGACCCGCGCCCGGAACTCCGGCTCCCAACGAGAGACGCCCGAGATGACGGCCGGGAAACCACCCGTCCGCCCCGACACCATGAACCCCAGTCCCGTTCCCACGTCGAAACCGTCACCTCCTGCCGCCGCGCCGTGAACCGCCCCCACCGGAGCCGCTCCAGGGCGTCGGCCCCGCGACCGGCGTTCCGATCCGGGGCGAGCACGCCGGAGCGACCTTCAAAAGCTGGCGGCCCCTGCGAAGGCTCCACTGCAGACCACCTGGACTCACTCCAGTCCACCGATGCGGAGGGCACAGGAGTGGCGGGGTGGGCTGTCAGCTGTCCGGCGAATCCTGCTTGTAGGTGTGGTGAAGGTACATCCTCCGCTTGGCGCCCCGGTCGCGTGTACGTGCCTGACGAGCGCGCACTGACTCTTCGCTGGATTCCGTCGCCACGACAACGCTGTGACCGGCGTTGACACGCCGCTTCACCAAGGCATGCAGCTGCTCCCTGGTCGTTCCGACGGTTCCGGCCAGCCCGTGCTTGACCAAGTCGATGAACTGCGTCCCAGTGAGGTGACGTTCGACCTGCTCGTACCCGAGCATCCGCGCGGTGCTGTTCGCTCGTTTCCCGCGTGTGCAGTCGTCCTCGAGCAGGAGTCGGATGTACGAGACAGGCAGATACATGCCTCGGGCCATTCCGTGAGCCGGGCGCGGGTCTGCGCTCTCCGGCCAATAGGCGAGCTTCACAAAGCACGGGTCACTACTCAGACGCCATTCGCTCGGCTGTGCCGGAGGAGCGCTCAGCGCGGCTGTTTCTTCGAGACGGTCGAGCTGGCTTCTCAGACGTGCGTCCACGTAGATCGAGCGGGTGACCGGATCGAGTCGCTTGTACTGAACGAAAACGAAGCTCTTGGTTGGCTCGTGGTAGTAGATCATGTCAGTGCCGAGGCGTGATTCCACGGGCGTGGCGTTGACGTTGACGACCTCGAGCCGCCGTCCTGATGCGTCGCGGAGTACGTGAATGTCGCAGCGGACCGTGTTGCCCTGCTGCCATTCGCTGAACATTCCGAACGCCTCGCCGGCGACACGGACGTCGTGGTCGATGAGGCTGTGCTCCACGGGGTGCGGAATCAACCCGGCGGTGTACGGGGCGTCTTCTGACGGAGGGCGCTGCCAAGCGGCAAGTGCGGAGAGCGGAAAATCCGCGATGCGCAGCAGACTGCCTGTCGCGTCGCGCTGCTCCTGCCACGACTGGTCGGCAGGGCTGTTTCCGAAGACAGGCGGGTTGGCTTGGGCCATCAGCCAGTCAAGAAGAGGGCCGAGCCTGGGCCACCCCGAGCGTAGTGAACTCTCCAACGATTGCCATACAGCATTGCTGCATACACCGACTGTGCCCAGCAGTGAAGCGCGGTCGAACTCTTGTCGGAGAGGCGCCGGTATGTCGTTGAGTATGCCGTCGGGGCCGTCGAGCGGAACAGTTTCCAGGCACTCGCGGAGTGGATCGACGGTAATGCTCTTGTCGACGGCCCCCACGGTGCCGTGACGAGCCACGATGCCTAACCATGAGAGCCAACGCGACCGGTCGCGTCCGGACCGGGAGGGGGCCTCGCCGATCAGGAGCACGATGGGTGGACCGTCGAGGGCTGCGTCGATATTCAGGCTTCTGGGGCGGGACTTGGTCAGGCGCTGTTCAATTCGGAACTTCTCCTGATTGGCGTCGAGTTCGTCCGAGCTCAGAGTCACTAAGAAGGCCACGCCCGGACCCTATCCCGACGGTTACGGCCCGGACGCAGATCCGAATGACTCGGCGGTGGCGTCCTGTGGCGGGAGGCACAGAAGGGGATCGGCAGCACAGGCGAGCGTCGGTCTTCAGACCTTGACGACGGTGAGGCGGGCGCCGCAGAGGGCGGTCAGATCCTCGGGGTCCGAGGTGAGAACCGTAGCCGGGCCAGTGGCGGCGAGGGCGGTGGCGCCGAGTATGGCGTCGATGGCGTACTTGTTCCTACCTCTCATCCTCCTAGTGGAGGCAGTCGCCCCGACAGCCCTCCTTGGCCTCGATCACCCGCGTCGTGAACGCGTTCACGGCACGCGAAGCGGACTCTGTGAGCTGCACCGGCAGAGGGGGGCTGGGGCCACCCCCTGCGGGGGTGCTGGACCGCTGGTGAGCCGAACGGGCCGTTCATAGCGTTGTGTTCATGAGAAATGACACGAACGAAGAGCGAGAAGGCGCCACCCGGCGGACAGCACTGCGTGGGCTGGGACTCGCAGTGGGAGGCCTGACGCTGGCCACCGGGCTCGGAACCTCGCGGGCGGTGGCGGCCCCGGGGCGCGGGAGCGCAACGTACGTACTGGTGCACGGTACCCACAGCGCCGGCGCGTTCTGGATGCCGATTGCGCGGGAACTGGTCCTGCGTGGCCACCGCGTCGTCATGGTGGACCAGCCGGGGCACGGCGCGGAGGCTTTCGTGGCCGAGTCGTACCAGCGGCAGGACCTCACGGCGATGGCGGTCGAGCCCTCCCCGCTGAAGGGCCTCGGGCTGGACGACTACGAGGCACGCGTCACGGGCATCGTGCGGCAGGCGGCACGGAACGGCCCGGTGGTGCTGGTCGGGCACAGCCTGGGTGGCGTGTCGGTCAGCCGCGTCGGCGACGCCGTCCCGCACCTGCTTCACCACATCTGCTATATGGCGGCCTTCTGCCCCAGCCGCGTCCTGCCCACGGCGGACGCCTGCACGGCGGCACCCGAGAACGCGAACGCCGTCAGCCCCGTGGAGCTGACAGTGGGCGACCCGGACCGGCTCGGGGTGCTGCGGCTGAACTTTCGTACGGGTGTCGACGGTGAGTTGGCCCTCCTGAAGGAAATGATCTGCGCGGACTACCCCGACGCCGACTTCCGCCGGATACTGGCCGGCATGCAGACCGACGAGCCCGTCGCCGCCTATGCGGGCCGAGCGGTCGGCCAGGCCGGCAGCTGGGGACGCGTTCCCCGCACGTACCTGCGTTTCGGCAGGGACCGTACGATCGCCACCGCGCTCCAGGACAGAATGATCGCGGAAGCCGACGCATCCACACCCGGCAACAGCTTCCGCGTGCACGACTTCCCCGAGGCGTCACACGTCGGCCCTCTGGATCCCACCCCGGTCGCGGACGTCCTGGACACACTCGCGGGGCAGGGGAGCTAGGTGTGCCGTCCTGCAGACCTCCGGCACGAAAGACGCCAGCGGCCGCGCCACCCTCATCGCCGACGACGGCCACCGCGGCACCGGTCCGGCCATCCCGCACTGCACTGCGAACCCGGCCGGAGCGAACTCCCCGAGCGCAAACTTTCCCTCATTCCCTGGTCGAGAGGAGCTGCCGAGTGGCCGGTTGAACGGACCCGTTTTACGCACCCAGAGGCTTGTGATGGAGCCGATCAGGCGCGAGGACAGCGACGATCTCTTCGAGGCAGTGGTCAGTCAGGACAGCGTCATGCGATGGCTTGCGACCGGCCGGGCGGACAGCAGATCTGCAGCCAAGACCATGTGCGACGACCACGTCGCCCACTGGACCAGACACGGATACGGCGACTTCGCGGTCAGGGACGCCGCAACGCACGCGTTTCTCGGCCGGGTGGGGCTGCGGAATCGGCCCCAGCATGGAGTCGATCTCGGTTTCGCCCTGCACCCACGGGCCCAGGGCCGCGGGATCGCCGGCGAGGCGGGCGGTGCGTGCCTGGACCTCGCGTTTCGCCGCCTCTCGCTCCCCGCCGTTTTCGCGTTCGTCCTGCCCGGCAACAGGTCCTCGATCGCGCTGCTACGCCGCCTGGGCGCCCAGGAAGACGGGACTGTCCAGTCCAGTGGCCTGAATTGTCTGCGCTACCGATTTACCCCAGCCGCCGCGGAGCACGTGGTGGACGACGATCGTGCGGGCCTTCAGCTGATCTATGCGCCGGGCCCCGGTTCTCCGGATGACAGAGCCGCACTCCGCGATGGACTGCCCGACCCCTCCGGGGCCGATGGGCCCGGCCTGATGCGGGCTGACAAGCAGCACACTCTCACCGCTGTCTCCGAGGGCCGGCCGGTGGCTTCCACGGGATGGCTGCTGCGGGACATGACCTTCGACGGATCGCCGCGCCGCGCCGCAGGACTGGGCGGTGTACTGATGCACCCCGACCATCGAAACCAGGGCATCGCCCGGACAGTGATCAGCGTGGCGGTCGAACACGCACGAGCGGCCGGCGCCGAGACGATGATCCTTCAGTGCCACCCGGACCTGACGCCCCTCTACACGCAGCTGGGATGGAGCCGGCTCTCCGTTCCCGTCACCGTCCAACAGCCCGACGGCGAACGGAGGTCCCCACTGACCACCGTGATCTACGACCTGGCCGGCCTGCCGCATCCAACAACCAGCGTGGACCTGCGGGGCCTGCCCTTCTGACGGATCGACGACTGACTTCCTCTTGACCGGCGACAGAGGACACCGTCCTTCGGGCGGTGCCCGCCTACACACACGCGAAGACCCCGGCCTCAGCGTTTCCGCTGGTGACGGGGTCTTTGGGCACCTCATACAGGGTGCCCCCGGCAGGATTCGAACCTGCGCACACGGCTCCGGAGGCCAGGTGAGTGCGAGGGGCGTCGAGCGCGCTGACCTGCGGGGGAGGGGTGCAAGGGTGCCGCTCCATCCAAGATCATTACGCCCCTATTACGTGTGCGCCCTGTCCGGGGGTGCGGCTGCGCCGTATCGTCGGAGGCATGATCTCGGGCAGTGGCGGGGGACCGGTCGGCGGCGGTACGGAGTTCACGGCGGAGGGCGTGGCAGTCGTCCTGCGCGAGGCGTGCGAGGCGGCCGGGCTGGACGCGACCAGAGCTGAACTGCTGCGGCTGGGTTCCAACGCGGTGTACCGGTTGGCCTCCTTACCGATCATTGTCCGCATCGCTCGTGATTCCGATGTCCTGCCGGAGATGGAACGAGTCGTGGCCGTAGCCCGTTGGCTGCGGACGGTCGACTTCCCGGCCACCCGGGTGCCGGCCGAGATCGCTCAGCCCGTCGTCGTCCGCGGGCTGGTGGTGACCTTCTGGGAGAGCGTCCAGGAGCGCGAGGAGTACGCGACGGTCGGCGAGCTGGCCGACCTACTCCGCCGGCTGCACTGGCTGGAGGAACCCGAGTCGCTGGGCCTTCCGTACTTCGACCCCATGGCCAAGCTGTCGGCCTCGCTGGACGGCCTGGATGCCGTCTCTGAGGAAGACCGGTCCTTCCTGGAGGAACGGGCGGCCAAGCTCGCCAAGGAGTACGACCGGCTGGATTTCGTGCTCCCTTTCGGGATGATCCACGGGGACGCCAGCATCGGAAACATCCTCCGCCACCGGGACGGTCATGCCGCCCTCATCGACCTCGACGGCTTCGCCCTCGCCCCGCGCGAGTGGGACCTGATTCAGACCGCGCTCTTCTACGACCGGTACGGCTGGCACACCGAAGCGGAGTACGCCGAGTTCGTCCACCGGTACGGCTTCGACCTCATGAACTGGCCCGGATACGAGACCTTGGCCGATCTTCGGGAACTGATGATGGTGGCGTGGCTCGGTCACCAGGTCGGAACGAGCGAACGTTCTGCCGCCGAGTTTGCCCGGCGAGTGCGGTCCCTTCGGACTGGCGAGGGACGCAAGGAGTGGAACCCCTTCTGAGGGGCAGCGGCCGTCTTCCTGCTGAGGCCGGTAGCTCTCGGTCGGCCCTACTGCTCCGCAGCGATCCACAACCTGTGGTCGCGGACCTGCTCTGCAAGTTCACGCGCTGCACTGCTTTGACCGGCGGTGTTGAGGTTCCTGCGGAACTCGGCAAGGTAGCTGATGCATCGTGCCGACTTGAGCTGTTCTCCAAGATCCAGCGCGTCGAGTGCCACGCGGCATGCTTCCTCGATGTCCCCGGCCCGTAAGTGTGCGTCGGCCAGGACCATGGTTGCGAAGAAGTCGCTCCGGACGTGGCTGCCACTCATAGCGTTCTCAGCGTGGGCGACGGCCTGACGGGCGCTGTTGACGTCACGGAAGCAGTGGGCGGCCTCGGCGGCAAGCTCGGCTTCGTCGAAGTAGCTGATCCACTCAGGTTCGTCCTCGTTGTTCCGGCTTTCGAGGGCCTTGGTCGCTGAGCTCAGGGCGGCCTCGCAGGCAGCGACGTCGCCGGTACGCGCAAGGGCGCGGGCCTCCATCGCATGGAACTGGGCGCGCAATGTCGGCGTGGCCACCGGAGAGATACCCATGAGGGCGGCACGGGCGAGAGTGGCGGCCTGGGTGTACCGACCCAGGAAGGTCGCCTGATGGCTCATCGCTGACAGGATGCTGCCCGCGAGCCGACGGTCGTTGGCGTCCTGGGCGAGCCGGAGGGCCTGGAGGAAATACCGCTGGGCGAGTCCGTGATGACAAGCGTCGTAGGACATCCAGCCGGCGAGGAGGGTCGCTTCCGCCACGGTGGAGAATAGGGCTCGACCTACCTGTTCGGTGTACCGGCCTCGCAGTAGTGGGGCCACATCGTTGTTGAGGTACTGGATCACCGAGTGACGTGCGTGGTCTCCACCGAACTGGTCGTCAAGCTGGGCGAACATGTCCGCCGTGGTCTTTATGGCTGCCACGTCGCCGAGACCGACTCGGGCGCCTTCGGTCCGTGGCCGTGGAATGCCTGGCTCGGGTGCGACCAACCACCGGAGGGACGCCTCGTTCCACGCGGGCTCGGACGGCTCCGCCGTGAGTAACGGGTCGTACTGGTTGAGATCGGCACGCCACAGTTGGCCCACCGTCCGAATGGCGTCATCTGGGCTGGCGGGGTACGCGGCGTCGAGTAGAGCGGTGTCTTTGAGTTCCCCGTGACTCAATCCGAGCTCGGCCGCGCTGGTGGTGAAAGCGTCACACAGCAGCGGGCCGTAGAAGTCGTCCGGGACGCTGTGGCCGTTCTCCCAACTGGCAATACGCCGCTTCACACTGGCGTCTGACGGGAGCTGGTGACCACGCTGGGCGGCGGCCTGACGTAGCTCCCTTACCAACCGTAGCTGGCTCCAGCCCCGGCCCGTGCGAGCCTCACGTAAGCGGACACTGGTCGGCTTCAAGACGGCCCTTCACTCCCTGCGCGATGCCGGTGTGACAACTCGGGGTTCCGTTACTGAATGTACGTGCTGGTCATCGCTTCGTGCAGGCAGTAACCGGAGATCGTCTGCAAGGAATGGGGAGGACGGGGGATGACGTGGTGTGCCTGGACGCGTCATCCCTCGTCACCTCTCGTCATCTGCCCTGGTCAAGGGTGGGCCGTGAGTCTGGACGTACAGCGGCATCGGGGCCGCACCGGAGCCCGACTGAAGGTGAGACGACGTGCAGAGGATGACCAGGCGGGGCATGGAATGGCTGTCTGCGGCGGCGGACGACCCGGCGCAGTGCCGACAGATTTGGGCAGATGACCCACGGATGCCCTGCCTGCTGGCGACGGGACGCTTCTTCGACGTAGTGAGCGTGGAACAGCGCCTCGGCTTGGAGATGTTCGATCGGCTCTTGCGCAGCGGCATGCCGTTCGGGCCCTCGGTCATCGACCGCAAGGCGCAGCGCGTCGGATTCTTCCTCGGCTCGCAGAGCCGCGAGACCTTCATGCACTACCTCGAACGCGAAACGTCCTCCCCGCCGCCGTACCGGTACCTCGGCCACGGCTCCGCCGTCGTCGTGCCCGGCCCCATCCCGCTGTCCGGCGACCGTTACCAGTGGCTTCGCGCGCCGATGCGCCGACCGGAGGCCAACCCGCTGCGGCCAGTCGCCCTCGCGACCGCGCTGGTGGCCTCCGCGGAACTCCTGGCGAGGATCGACCGCTTCGGCGAGCAGTACCCGACTCCGTACGCGGCGGTCGCTGCGCTCCCCGAGGAGACGACCACCGATGCAGGATGAGCCGACCAGCGGGCACGACTCTGCCACGTGGTCGCCGCTCGACAGCGACGGATGGTACGCGGCCCGAAACGCAACCACCGCACTGCGGGACGCCCTCGTGCGTGCGGGTCTGGAGAAAGACTTCCCCTACCTGCGCGCGGACTTGAACGCCTTCGGACACGGCCTCGTCGAGCTGGGCCGGGTGTCCCCCGACACGGCCGAACGCCTCGCAGAGCTCCTGCGCCTGGCACTGGCAAGCGGCTTCGGCGCGGACCGTGGCGGCCTCGGGCACGCATCGACCACCGCCAATGAACCCAAGGGAAGGACCTGACGTCATGACCGACCGGCGAGGAGTGGTGGCCAAGCGCGCAGAAGACTTGTTGCCCGGCGTGCCCTACGTCCGCGGCTGGAACCGCGCACGGCGAAGCGCCGGCACTCTGGCCGATCAGCTGGTGCTGCTCAGGCTGGACTCCGACTTCCCCGGCCTGGTGGCCGACGTGAACGTCTTCGGCGACGGGTTGGTGCGGCTCGGCACCGTTCGCCCTGAAGCGGTCGAACTGTTGGCGAAGTTGATCACGGCAGGACTGGAAGCGGAACTACGCGGCACGACGGCCGATACGCCTTCGACCACCCGTCGGGAAGCGCCTGCGGCCTGAACCGCTCCTCCGACGCCGGTTGGGCGCGATTCGAGCACAGTCCCGCGATCAGACGACCTAGCCCTTTGCGGCATTGTGCCTCGGCACTGCAGCAAGGGGCTCTTCGCTGCCCTGGTGCCCTCTGGTGCGTTTCCCGGCCTGCCGCTCGGCCGGGACCGGCGCCCCAGCGCCGCAGCCCGGACGAACGGCAGGCCGATAGTGACATCGGCTTGGGAAGCTGCGGTCATTTGACGCCCGCTTGGGCGCTGACCTGGGCGAACGGCCAGGGGCAGCATCCTTAGGCCGGGCTGCTTTCACCGTGATTCCCCGCTGTTCCCTGCTCGATCTGGTGCGCTTGCGGTGCGGCCGTGGTGGGTGCCGATAGGCACAACCTTCTGATCCGTAGCCCTAGCCGGATCGGTCAGTGACGGCCATTCCGGCCGCTACCAGGCCCCGGAGGGACGCTACCGGACGCGGGCGATTGCTGGGGTTGCGGTACCTGGCCGCTGTACCGCAGGATCCCAGCGGGGGTGACCATGGAACGGCATGTGGTGGAAAAGCTGTTGGCCGGTGACGACGAGGCGTCCGCGGTTACTCTGGCCGCCCTCCGCAGCGGCGCCCCCTACAACGTGGGAGACAGGGCGCATCCCGCCGAGCGGCATGCCGGGGTCTTCGGGTACTGACTTCAGCGCATGCGGATGATGTCAGCGCTGGATGTCGTTGGCCCGCCCTAGCAGTCTTCGTGCGAACGACTCGCGCTCGGCTGACTAGCGTGGAAGGCGCAGTGGTGCAATGTCCGATTTCCGTGTGCGGCCCTCAACTGCGGCGCTAGCACCCTCCTCTGCCTGTAGACGCTCCGCCTTCTCGGCTGCGAGGCGGGAAGTCTCCTCGCGGGCATGATCCCCTCAGGAGCCATCTACATATCGCCCACTTGGAGATTTTAATACGTCTTCTAAAGTGCCGAGTCGCATGCCTTCCTCACTTCGCGAAGACCCCATGGAGGGGCAAGATTCCCACACCAATCAATCCCTTGCCTCTCGATTGCTTCACCCAAACTCTCATCGCCTTGTCTAGAGATGAGAGAGCCAAGCTTTTCTATGCCGATCAGCCCTTCATTGAGGCCTTGAATGACTACCTTCTTTGCTTCGTTATAGTTTTCTGCCTTCTCGAGTTCGGCGATTTCTTTCAATATGGCCTTGGTCTTTCTTGATTTCTCGGATTTTTTCCATTTGTCGCTGTACTCCTTAAGACTATCGAGGCTCTGCATGAGAACACGCGTGTGGGCTGCCCGGGCTTCAGTGATCAACTCAAGTCTCGGCAGGGCAGATTCCACCTCCGCCTCGAAACGCT
This sequence comes from Streptomyces mayonensis, assembly GCF_018982965.1. Taxonomy (GTDB): domain Bacteria; phylum Actinomycetota; class Actinomycetes; order Streptomycetales; family Streptomycetaceae; genus Streptomyces; species Streptomyces mayonensis. Next base: position 25,414 of record NZ_JACBYP010000006.1, read on the forward strand.
CTTCCGCTTCTAATTCGGAAATGTCAAGACGCTTGGCCACAGACTTGATGGCCGCTTTTCTGGCTTCGTTGAAGTTCGCGGATCTCACCAATGTCATGATTTCCGGGAAGTCGTAACTGACGAGACGATCTTCAAGCTGATCGTGGCCTGTTTCATTGTCGGCTAGTTCGTAAGCTTCTCGTATCTTTACCCACGGCCTGCAATTCCCTCTGTTAAATTCCTCCAAGCATAGTGCCTCAGCAGCTTCCTCTTGGCCGCTTCTATATAGGTAGTATGCGAGAAACTCGCTACCGTCTGGGTCTCCCGAGCGATAGCACATCTCAATGACTTCAGCCGCCCCCGTGCGATCTCCGGCAAAATCAAGGATATCTGCGAGTTTGTGTGCGGACGCGTAGTCGCCTAGCTGTGAGGCCCTTAAGTATAGTTGTGCTGCATCGAAATTGCGCCCACGGTCGAGCATGGAGGATGCTATTGAGTTCAGTTGCTCCACGTCCCTAATATGCCGTAAAACAACAAATGTAAAAGACTGGGGTGGAGCAAGAGTGGCCCGATTTGAGCGCCCTACCTGCTCGATGTAGTCCGAGAGGCGATATGCCGGCTCAACCTGTGGCGGGGCGCCTGGTAGAGGGCGAAAGCGAGCTAGCAACCCACTTGCCCCCCTGCACGGAGCCAGTGCATACGTAGTGCCTTCCTCAAACCAGTCATCAGGGAGACTGGAATACACGTTGGTCGCCATGGTGAGGGCAGTCATGTCGTGCAGCAGGCCATTCGGAATCACCGGGGCTTGCCCGAATCGGCGTAGATCGATAGCGGCATCGATTATTGCTCTGTATTCCTCGGGCGCATGCTGGTAGCGGTCTATTTGAGCGGGTGCGCCAGCTAGAAATTGAGTGATCCGCGCCTCACCACCCCTTGTATGAATGAAGGAATCTGCCAAACGAGGATCAGATTCCATTCGTTCTCTAAGTTCCTCCAGCGCGCCTGACGTGAAGGAGGCTGGTACGGAAATGCTGCTCCCAGAAATGAGTGAGCGAGCCTGTGGATGATTGTCGTCTTCCCCTCGACCAGGTGTTCGTGTCAGCTCATCCCAATGCTCCGGCCACAGAGTTCCCAGAATCAGTACAGGAGAGCAGGTGGAATCTCGAATTAGCTCGCGTAGGCCTGCCGCGATTCGTTCCCCAGTTCCGGATGCTGGCGTACTTAAGTAGAGTTGTGTCTCATTCAGCCACAATACTGTTCTGGGAGGAATTCCTTCCTCGATCTGGTAAGCCAGCGCTTCGGCATGACTCGGGTAAATCGGGTGCCGCAGTGACCAACTATGTGGGAGCTGCTGGATAGCCTCCCAGCATGCTCGCGTTTTACCTGTGGAAGATTCGCCTACCAGAATAGCGATCCCGCTGCTTCCTTCTGCCGCCGCCGCCACTACGCTTTTGAGTTCATTATCGTGAAAGCGCTGAATATAGGCAGGGAGCAGGGGCAAATTTAGTTCTTCTGCGCCGGATTCGATTGAACGATGTACCTCCAAATCGAAAGGATCGAGCTGGGTGATTTTTCGCCCCAGATTTGGAGCGTTATTCTTCGTGGCGGCGTTCCTGGCCTCCTCCCAAAGATGATTCCAGAATCCCCTCCGGGGAGTCTCGTTTGCCCAAGCGCTGTACGTAGACACCAGCAACCAAAGCTCATCTGAGCTTTTTGGAACCCTTGGCTGGGAAGTGCTAAACCAACCACTGATTGTTTGCTTCGGTAAGTTGGATTTTAGAGCTGCGGAATTACGGCTCCAGGCTCTTCCTTGGATCTTTCGAGCGGACTGAGCTCGCCTCTCCAATGATCTGAGCTCCTCCTGGAGGGTTTGCGCATTTTCGCCCCTTTTTGCGCGCACTATCGGCCTGCCAGCTCCTGCTGCCTGTGTCCGACTCGGACGCGTCGGACATGCTCCTGACCGTGAGCGTAACCAAGGATCAGCCTGACTTGTCCGAGAAATCTATAGATTCACAGATGTGACTGGAACGGTCAGGGCGCAGGTGCTGAGACGGCACCCGGTGAACGCTCTGGAGGTGTTGTGTTTAGGAAGCTGTGGCTCCTACTGGACAGTCGCGTACTGCGTGATCTCAAGTCGGTTGATCGAGAGGTGCGCAACCGCTGGGCCCTTGCAGCCGCATTGTTCTTTGTCGTGTGGAGCGATCCCAGCCTGGCGATCCCTTTTGCTGCGGCAGCTCTCGCGTTCAGGGGCGGTCGCGAGAGTTGAGGAGTAGGTCGGTGGAGCGGCTTTGGGCTGGAGCTGCTTTGGCGCGAGTGATCATGGCCCCGTAAGCTTCCGGCGCGTCGGGCAGTCTGTGGACCTGCCCGGTAAAGCACGACGTTGGGGCCATGATCTTCGAGGCTCGCGCCAAAGTGGCTGCGTAAAGCCGTGGAGCGGACCGCCCCAGCCACGACGTACCCCTTCTCTGACGTCAGGTGGCTGATTGCTGTGCGCGCGGTGCGGGCGCCGGCCGGGCTGGAGCGGGGCGGAGACAGGAGCGCAGGCCCGGCCGGGGGCCGGGCCGCGCGCGGTGAGCGGAGCGAGCCGCCTTGATGACGTAGAGAAAGTCTGAGCCAACTCGGGCTGTGTTACAGCTTGAACGACAGCTCCAACTCGTCGCCCGGAAGGTGGAACTCCTCTAGGGCGAGAGGCTTGTCCGCCTCGGTGAGAGTCACGCGGATGATGTGGAGCAGGGGGACCCCGTCGGCGAGTCGTAGTGCTTGGGCCTGGTCCGGCAGGGGCATGCGGGTGCGGACGTACTCCGTGAAGTGGAGTTCATGGCTCAGGTCGGCGAGCGCGGTGTAGAGATCCGGCGCCGGCGGTGGGGCCTCCTCCTCGTACTTGGTGTCGATGAGTACCGAGAACGGGACGTATGTCCGGTGGAGTTGGCGGAGGCGGCCGTGGTCTGCGGTCTGCAACGCATCGTACGTGAACATCGGCTCGCCCGGCGGGATGCGGAGTAGGTCCGCGAGGGCAAGCGGGGCGTCAGTGCGGGTGGCTACCGGTGGCTCGGAGTCTGTCCAGCGGATGCCGTCGGCCTCGACATAGCGGCCGTCCGGGGTCCGGCGTACGCCGCGCGGGCGTGTGTGGCTGGGGCGGCTGTGAGGGGAGCGGGCGAAGGTGCCGCGGCCCATGATGGCCTCGACGAGACCGGATGCCCGTAGCTCGCTCAGGCCCTGACGGACTGTGGGGCGCGTCACGCCGAACTGTTTCGCCAACGCCTCCTCGGAGGGGAGTGGTTGGCCGGCGGGGAAGGTGCCGTCCAGGATGCCTTCGCGCAGGTAGTCGGCGATCTGCCGATACTTCGGCTGCGTGTTCTTCGGCGGCATGCGGGCCCTCCACGGCCGTGGTCACTGCTTCTTCCATCCGCGGGTGGAACGGTTCCACGCGCGGATGGAACATAGCTTCTCCCACGCGAAGGCGGTTGACAACCCGTACTACGGGTGGTCAACCTTGTCTGTGTCACCCGTACTACGGGTGGTCTAGCAACCCGAGGGACGGCCTTCGGGTGCCAACGATGAGGAGAACCGAACAGTGGCAACCCTTCCGATCGACACCGCGAAGTTCACGGGGATCATCTGCGCCGTGCCCCCGGCTCCGCGGGTCGCCAACCGTGAGACCGGTCAGCTCCGCGTTGACCGCGATACCGGCAAGACCATGTACCAGGTCGGCCTCTGCCTGATGGCGGGCGCGTCGGCCGACGTCGTGAACGTGAGCGTGGCCGGTGAGCCGGCCGGTGTGCAGCTCGGCATGCCCGTGGCTGTGCGGGACCTGGTCGCCACGCCGTGGGAGAACGACGGGCGGCACGGGATCGCGTTCCGCGCGGCGGAGATCCGGCCCCTGAGTGCTCCCGCCACTCCGGCGAGCACGGGCAAGGGGGCAGGGCAGTGATGAAACTGGCCTCCTCCACTTCGGCCAGTGCGACCTGGCCGAGCTGGCTTCTGGTGGTGGCCGCAGTGCTGGTGTCGGGTCTGCTTCTGGCGGGCCCGGCCCTGCGCCGCCGCTTTCCCGTTGCCTGGTGGCTGTTATGCGGCTTTCCGGCCGTGGCCTTCCGGGTCGTGCAGACCTGGCGGCCCCTGATGGCGGGCTGCGGGCTCGCCGTGAGCCGTCGGCCGGCGCTGACCGTGGTGTCCGGGCTCGTCGGCAAGGGGGCACCTCCGCCTCAGCCGCGGGTGCCCCGCCGGGGGCTCATACGCCCAACCTCCGGTGGCTTCGTACTGCTCGTGAGGCTGCTGCCGGGCCAAGTGCCGGAGCACTTCGTCAAGGCCGCACCGGCCATGGCGGAGAGCTGGCAGGTGCACGCGGTGCGGGTGACCTCCTGGAAGCCGGGGGTCGTACAGATCGTCGCTTCGGCGGTCGACCCGTTGGCCGACCCGCAGGTGCCGAAGCAGCGAGGGCCCGGCCCTCTGCTCCGGGTGACCGTGGGCGCCTTGGAGACCGGGGCCGCGTGGGTGGTCGACCTACGGCGCGTCCCTCACTGGCTGATCGTCGGCGCCACACGCTCGGGTAAGTCGACCTTGATCAATGCCCTCGTGGCGGGACTCGCCCCGCAGCCCGTCGCTCTGGTCGGGATCGACTGCAAGGGCGGCATGGAACTGTCCCTCTACGGGCCGCGGTTGTCGGCCCTCGCGACGAACCGAGAGCAAGCGGTGCGGCTACTGACCGCCCTCGTTGACCTGACTCTCGACCGGATGTCCCTCTGCCGGGCGGCCCGCGTCCGGAACATCTGGGGCCTGCCCGACAAGGAACGCCCGGTTCCCGTCGTCGTGATCGTCGACGAGATCGCGGAACTCTTTCTCGTGGCAAGCCGGAACGAGAAGGACGAAGCGCACGCGGCCGGTACGGCGTTGATCCGGCTGGCCCAACTCGGTGCGGCGCTCGGGGTGTTCCTCGTCGTGGCCGGCCAGCGTGTCGGCTCCGATCTCGGGCCCGGTGTCACGGCTCTCCGGGCGCAACTGGGCGGCCGGGTGTGTCACCGCGTGGCCGACCCCGGTACGGCAGAGATGGCCCTCGGCGATCTCAACCCCGACGCGCTGAAGGCGGCGCAGGCCATCGCCCCGGAACAGGCTGGTACCGCCGTTCTCGCCTCCGGCGACGGCTGGGAACGCGCCCGGTCTCACCTGATCACGGAAGCCGAGGCGGAAGCCGTCGCCGCCGAGTACGCGCACCTGACTCCCGTCCTGTCCGAACTGCACGTCGAACTGTGAAAGGGGCCTGCCGTGCTGGTGTCAATGTCGGCCGTCCTGCTGCTCGGCCTGCTGATCTGGTTCCTCCTGCGCATTCGGTACCTCAGGTGGGCTGACGCGCTGCTCTGCGGAACCTTCGGCTTCCTGCTCGCCCGGACCGTGGCCGCGCCCGTGGTTCAGGCCCTCCTCGACGGAGTGAACGGCTTCCTCGGCCAACTCCGCTTCTGAAACACCCCACCACCGACCCGACAAGGGGACTTCCTGTGTCCGACTACGTCATCCGCTCCGGTGACCGCGCCACCTTCCTGGCCGGTCTGCGGGAGCTGGTCGACTTCCTGACCGCCAATCCGGCCGTCGCCGTACCGCGTCACGCGTCCATCACCGTCCTGGTCGACGCCTCCGACTCCGCCGCTCGTCGCGACGGCGTGGAGTCCGTCGCCGCTCCGCTCGGCGTGCCGACGGAGGACAACGGCCGGGGCTACTTCGATGCACGCCGCGACTTCGGACCGATCTCGTACAGCGTCATCGGGATTCCTCCCGAGGAGCCGCAGTGATCGCCTGCACGACGGGCTCCCGACGGGGCGCGAAGTCGCCAAACCCGACCCCGTCAGGAACCCACTCCATCCGCCACATGAGCAGTGAAAGGAGCACTCACACTTTGTCCACCGCGCATCATCCGCGCAAATCCCCGTCGCTCGCCTGCGACCTCAGGCAGCGTGACGCGCAGGTCTCGACCTGTGCCGGACGGGAACAGATCGTCCTCGTCGAACTCGACGGAACCGAGCAGTGGCTGTGTCCCGCGCACGCGGCCGCCGTCTGGCTCACGGACCCGACGCTCCGCTTCAGCGCCAAGACTCGGCCGGAGGGGATCTCGGCCGTGATGGGCCAGGCGTTCGGCGGCGGGGGTGGTCACCGATGACCACAACCCTCCCGCAGAGCGTTTCCGCTCTCGTCGCAAGGGCGTCGGAGCCAGAATTCACGGCCTGGCGCCGGAACATCGTCCGCCTCGGGGGCTGCACCAACCCGATTCACCTGGTCGGCGCGGCAACCATCTACGACACGACCACCGGCGCAGCTCTGCTCTCCTACGGATCGGGTGCCTACGGCGGTCGCCTGCTCACCGCGTGCGGCAACCGACGGGCGACGGTCTGCCCGACCTGCTCGGCTCTGTACCGGGCGGACACGTATCAACTCGTCCGGGCCGGACTCGTCGGAGGCAAGAGCGTCCCTGAGGCGGTGAATGGTCACCCGCGGGTGTTCGCCACGCTCACCGCCCCCGGCTTCGGCCCGGTCCACACTCGCCGGGAGCGTGACGGACGCGTGCCGCCCTGCCGACCTCGGAGGGCGGGTGACCACTGCCCGCACGGGACACCGGCCGGATGTCGGGAGCGGCACCCAGCGGACGACCCCCGTCTCGGCGAACCTCTCTGCCCGCGCTGCTACGACTACGCGGGGGCCGTCCTCTGGCATGCGTTCGCCGGTCGGCTCTGGCACCGGTTCGGTCTGGAGCTGAGGCGGGAGGTCGCCCGGCGGGCCGGCCTGTCGCGTACGGAGTTCGGGGAGGTCGCCCGGCTCTCGTACGCGAAGGTCGCCGAGTACCAGCGGCGGGGCTTGGTCCACTTCCATGCCGTTATCCGCCTCGACGGCCCGGACGGACCCGACTCGGACCCGCCCGGCTGGGCCACGGTGCCGTTCCTCGTCGATTCTGTCCGGGCCGTGGTCGGGAGGGTGCGGCTGACCGCTCCCGGCTCGGAGGTCGTCGGGCCGCGAGTCCTGCGCTTCGGCACGCAGGTCGACGTACGGCCGGTCACCTTGAACGGGCGGACAGCGGGGGAGCGGCCTGCCTCCGCGGCGGCCGTGGCGGGCTACATCGCCAAGTACGCCACCAAGGGTGCGGAGACCGCCGGCGCCGTGGACGGCCGAATCCACCACGCACGAGACATGGTCATGCTGCCGGTACGCGCTCACGTGCTGCGCATGATCAGTACGTGTTGGTGGCTCGGCGGCCTGCCGGAGTTCGCACCGCTCGGGCTGCGGCGCTGGGCCCACATGCTCGGGTACGGCGGCCACTTCTCCACCAAGTCGCGCCGCTACTCGACCACGCTGACCGCCCTCAGGCAGGCCCGTGCCGACCATCGCGCGGAGCAGCAGCGGGCCGCCCTCGGCTTGCCGGAGTACTCGACGGTCACGGTCGGCCGGTGGCGCTACGCGGGGCGCGGCTACTCGCCGGAAGCGGCGCTCCTGGCTGCCTCAGTGCGGGAGGGCGGTGGTCGTCATGGCGCGTGACACTCGTGCGAAAACGGCTGAACTGCTCACCGTGCGGCAGGTGCTCGACGAACTGGGCGGCATCTCCCGGCGCACCTTCTACCGCTGGCGGGAACTGCGCATCGCCCCTGCCTGCATCCGCCTTCCGAACGGTGAGCTGAGGGTCCGGCGTGACGTGCTCAACGAATGGTTGGAGGAACGCGCAGAGGGGGCGGCGTCGTGAAGTCGTACAAGGTCGCCATCTGGAAGCTGAGCATCAACCGCTCCGCGAAGAAGCCGACATATCTCGTCCGCTGGTCCGTGGACGGTCAGCCCTTCCACGAGTCGCACAAGACGAAGGCACTGGCCGACCGCTTCCGCGCGAAGCTGCTCCGGGCGGCGGACAAGGGCGAGCCGTTCGACACGGTGACCGGCCTTCCTGACTCCCTGCGCGGAGGCAAGGTGGCCCTGTCGCTGCTGGACCTCGCGCTGAGGTACATCGATGCTCGATGGACGGAGGCATCGGCGAAGCAGAGGGACAGCATGACTGACGCCCTTGCCACGGTCCTGCCCGCCCTGGTCAAGCCGGTCCGCGGGCGTCCTGCCCCGGCTGATCTCCGCCGGGCGCTGCGCTCGTACGTGCTACCTCCGCCTCGGCGGGACCGAGAGCGGCCCGAGGAGACCGCGGCGGCGGCGAAGTGGATCGAGAAAGCGTCGTTACCGGTGGCGGAACTCCAGGAGATCAGCCGCGTGCACGACTTGATCGACGTGCTCACGCGCAAGCTCGACGGCAAGCCTGCGGCTACGCAGACGTACCGGCGGCGGCGCGCGGTGGCCTTCAACGTCCTGGAGTACGGCGTTGAGCTGGAGGCGCTGCCCTCGAACCCGCTGAGCCGGGTGCGGCGCAAGCGGGGCAAGCGGGCGGTGCAGGAGGTTGACCGCCGGGTGGTGGTCAACCCTCGTCAGGCTCGGGAGTTACTGACCGCCCTCACCTATGTGGGTGGCTATGACAGGGCCAGTGGGCGACGGCTGCGGGCGTCCTTCGGGTGTCTGTATTACGCGGCCATGCGGCCGGGGGAGGCCCTTGGCCTTCGACGCTCCGACTGCACGCTCCCGGCGTCGGGTTGGGGCCGCATCGAGCTGACGGAGACCCGGCCCACGGCCGGGAAGGCATGGACGGACTCCGGGGAGGCACACGATCGGCGCGGCCTGAAGCAGCGGGCCGACGGTGAGGTGCGCATCGTGCCGATTCCGCCTCCGCTGGTTCGGCTGCTCCGCGAGCACCTGGAGGAGTTCGGCACGGCGGAGGACGGCCGGCTGTTCTCCAGCGAGCGGGGCAACGTGATCGCAGCCTCGTCGTACTCGCGGGCGTGGAAGCAGGCTCGGGAACTTGCGCTCGTCCCGGATCAGGTGTCTTCGGTCCTGGCCTTCCGGCCGTACGACCTCCGCCACGCGGGCGTCTCCCAGTGGCTCAACTCCGGAGTGCCGGCGCCGGAGGTTGCCGCTCGCGCGGGCCACTCGGTGGACGTCCTGCTGAAGATTTACGCCAAGTGCATCGACGGCCAGGAACAGGAGATGAACGACCGGATCATGCAGGGGCTCGGGGAGGAAGACTTCTAAATGCGAGCCATGTGACCATTGAACGGCCTTGTCATGTTACCGAGGGAGCCCCACAGAGATGCGGGGCTCCCTCGGCGTTACTGCACATCCGAGGAAGCGAGCTTGATGAACTGCTCCAGGACCTCTCGTGCCTGTGCGCCGACGGCACTCAGCTCTGTCCTGTCGGATGCCTTATGCAAGGCGGACGTCAGGTCGTAGGCATCTTGCGCGGTGTCGATCAGTGTCCGGGCGCTCGCTATGAGCTGGACCCGGAACAGCGCGTGGAGGGCGATCCCGCGCAGCCGGTAGGCCTCTGTACGAGCTTCGATGAACGCGGAGCCGTCTGGATCCTCGTTTCTGCGGTGCCAGCGATCTTGTTGCCCTCGTCGGAACTCTGTCAGCGCTCCAGCGAAGTCGCTGTAGACGGTCATCCGGTCGGAGCGGAGTTGTTGCTGAGCCGCGAACAGTTGGTCTTGAGCGGACGCTTTGCGCTGAAAGGCGTGCGTGACGGTAGAGCCCAGCAAGGTCCCCGCAATGGCGATCAAAGCCGAGATGACAACATCCACGGAAGCAGAACATCACAAGATCGTCTGCGTGCCCAGGTCCATAATGAGCCTTGCTCGGGACTCCCGAAAGGGGGTCTGGCCTGCGAAGAGGCTCGCCAAGATCATTACGTCGTCATTACGTGATCACTGACATGGGCCTGCATCGAGCGGCGTCCGCCTGCACATGCAAAAAGACCCCGCACTCAGCGTCTCCGCTGGTCACGGGGTCTTGGCACACTTACACAGTGTGCCCCCGGCAGGATTCGAACCTGCGCACACGGCTCCGGAGGCCGTTGCTCTATCCCCTGAGCTACGGGGGCGTGTCGGTCGCGGTGGGTGTTGCTCGCGGCGACGGGTAGAACACTACCAGCTTGCCCGGGGTGGTCATGAACGGGTTTTGGCGGGTCGTCGGCCCCGTCGTGAGGGGCGTTGTCCCCCGCACGGGGTGGAAGTGGGGAAAACCCGGACGCGGTGGCCGGTGCCGACCTACTCTCGAGTTGTGCCTAGGGCGTCTGGCCGGGTTCTTGTTGTGGACGACAACAAGGTCATCCGGCAGCTGATCAGGGTCAATCTCGAGCTGGAGGGCTTCGAGGTCGTGACCGCGGGCGATGGTGCCGAGTGTCTGGAAGTCGTCCATCAGGTGCTGCCCGATGTCGTGACGCTGGACGTGGTCATGCCCCGGCTGGACGGGCTCGGGACCGTTGCCCGGCTGCGCGCCGATCCGCGTACCCGGGACCTGCCGATCGCGATCGTCAGCGCTTCCACACCGTACGAGGTCGAGGCGGGGTTCGCCGCCGGCGCCGACGCCTTTCTGTCCAAGCCCTTCGAGCCCGCCGAGCTCATCGGTCTCGTACGGCAGTTGGTCGAGCGGAAGGCCAGGGGGGTCGGGGTGGCTTCGCCGGGCTTCGGGGTGCCGCCGGTGCTCGGGCGGGCGGGAGAGAGTGAGTCGCCCGCTCAGGCTTGACCCGGGGGCGGCTGCGGCAGTGGCGTCCATATCGCGGGACTGTGGGAAACCGGGTCGCCTTCCCGGGCCCCTCCTCCCATACGCTTGACCCGTGACCCCCGTAGAGCTCTCCCGCACCGTGTTGTACGCGGTGCGTCGCGCTGTGGACGCGGGGGAGCTGAGCGTGGCCGTACCGGCGCGGGCCGTGGTGACGCCGCCGGGGCCGGGGGGATGCGGCGACTACGCCACCAACATCGCTCTGCAGCTGGCCCGGCCTGCCGGGACGACGCCGCGGCGAGTGGCCGAGGTGCTGCGGCACCGGCTCGTGGAGGTCGGGGGAATCGCCGACGTCGTTCTTACCGGGCCCGGGTTCATCAACATCTGTCTCGATGACGACGGCGGTGCCGCCGGTGCCGGGATCGTGGCCGGGGTGCTGCGGCGCGGGGACCGGTACGGGTACGCCGAGACGGCCGACGGAGCTGTCGTGCAGGTGCACTGTGCGGATGAGCTGCGGGCCGTTGTCGTGGGGGAGACCGTCGGGCGGCTGTTGCGGGCTCAGGGTGTTCGGGTGCGGACCAGTGCTGCCGGGAGGGTCGACCCCCTTTGGGCGGACGTCCTGGGGGTGCGGGTCGAGGCGGCCGGGGGTGCGCCCGTCGAGGGGGCAGTGCGGGTGCGGCCCGTGCCCGTCGTCGATGTCGACGGCGTCCTCGCGCTCGGGCGTGACGCCGGGCGCTGGGCGTTGCTCCGTCCCGCCGGGCACGATCGCGTCCGGGGCGGGGAGGAGTGGCTCGTTCAGCGGGAGAGCAATTCGTTGTTCCGGGTTCGGTATGCCCATGCCCGGACTCGTGCTCTCCACCGCAATGCTGCCGACCTCGGGTTTTCCGCCGAGCCCGGGCCCCTTGCCGATGCCGGTGGCGGTGCCGATACCGGTGGCGAGCGGGCCGTGCTGAGCCTCCTCAGCGATCATCCCCGCGTTCTCGCCGCCGCCGCCGAACACCGTGCCCCCGACCGGCTCGCCCGGCATCTCGTCGCCGTCGCCGATGCCGTGCTGCCCCTCCTGCCCGGCGTGCTGCCGCGCGGTGGGGAGAAACCCTCGGCCGCCCACCGTGCCCGGCTGGCGCTTGCCGAAGCCGTCGGGGCGGTGCTGGCCGGCGGCCTGTCCCTGCTCGGTATCGACGCACCCGACCACCTCTGAGAGAGCACCAAGAGCTATGAGCCGTTCCGCACACCCCGCCGGGCCCCGCCACGCCGACGTCCTGCCCGAAGGGCACTACTCCGCCCCGGCGGACGACCTGAACGCCCTCGACCCGAAGGTCTGGGCCCATACCGTCGGGCGGGACGCCGACGGCGTCGTCACCGTGGGCGGGATCGCCGTCACACAGCTTGCCGAGGAGTACGGGACGCCCGCCTACATCCTCGACGAGGCCGACTTCCGGGACCGGGCGCGGGCCTGGCGCACCGCCTTCGGGGCCGACGCCGACGTCTTCTATGCCGGCAAGGCCTTCCTGTCGCGTGCCGTCGTGCGGTGGCTGGACGAGGAAGGGCTCAACCTCGACGTGTGCTCGGGGGGTGAGCTGGCCACCGCGCTGTCCGCGGGGATGCCCGCCGAGCGGATCGCCTTCCACGGCAACAACAAGTCGCCGGAGGAGATCGAGCGCGCCGTGCGGGCCGGGGTCGGGCGGATCGTGCTCGACTCCTTCCAGGAGATCGTTCGGGTCGCTCACATCGCCGAGTCGCTGGGCAAGCGGCAGCCCGTGCAGATCAGGATCACGGTCGGGGTCGAGGCGCACACCCATGAGTTCATCGCCACCGCCCACGAGGACCAGAAGTTCGGGATTCCGCTGGCCGGCGGGCAGGCCGCGGAGGCTGTGCGGCGGGCGTTGCAGCTCGACGGGCTCGACGTGATCGGGATCCACTCGCACATCGGGTCGCAGATCTTCGACATGTCCGGGTTCGAGGTCGCCGCGCACCGGGTGGTGGGGCTGCTCAAGGACATCCGTGACGAGCACGGGGTCGAGCTGCCGGAGATCGATCTGGGGGGCGGGCTCGGGATCGCGTACACCAGCGACGACGATCCCCGTGAGCCGCACGAGATCGCCAAGGCGTTGAGCGAGATCGTGACGCGGGAGTGCGAGGGGGCGCGGCTGCGTACGCCGCGGATCTCCGTGGAGCCGGGTCGGGCCGTCGTCGGGCCGACCGCGTTCACGCTGTACGAGGTGGGGACCGTGAAGGCGCTGGAGGGGCTGCGGACGTATGTCTCCGTGGACGGCGGGATGTCGGACAACATCCGGACCGCGTTGTACGACGCCGAGTACAGCGTCGCCCTCGTCTCCCGCACGTCCGACGCCGAGCCGATGCTCGTGCGTGTCGTCGGCAAGCACTGCGAGAGCGGGGACATCGTGGTCAAGGACGCCTTCCTGCCGGGCGACCTGGCACCCGGTGACCTCATCGCCGTACCGGCGACCGGGGCGTACTGCCGTTCCATGGCCAGCAACTACAACCACGCGCTGCGGCCGCCCGTCGTCGCCGTCCGGGACGGTGCGGCGCGGGTCATCGTGCGGCGGGAGACCGAGGAGGACCTGCTGCGGCTCGATGTCGGGTGAGCAGCCGGTGGGAGGGGGAGGGGCGGTGGCGGGAGATCTTCCCGTCGCCGGGCCCGCGAAAATGAAATATACGTCTCATGATGCGGACTAATGGTAGGAAATCACGTCCGGTGCGTGAGACTGGTCGAACCGTAGACGGTAGAGGAAACGAGGTCGGATGATGCGTACGCGTCCGCTGAAGGTGGCGCTGCTGGGCTGTGGAGTGGTCGGCTCAGAGGTGGCGCGCATCATGACGACGCACGCCGCCGACCTCGCCGCCCGCATCGGGGCCCCCGTGGAGCTCGCCGGAGTCGCCGTACGGCGGCCGGACAAGGTCCGGGAGGGGATTGATCCCGCGCTCGTGACCACGGACGCCACCGCGCTCGTCAAGCAGGGGGACATCGACGTCGTCGTCGAGGTCATCGGGGGGATCGAGCCCGCTCGTACGCTCATCACCACCGCCTTCGCGCACGGCGCGTCCGTCGTCTCCGCCAACAAGGCGCTCATCGCCCAGGACGGCGCAGCCCTGCACGCCGCCGCCGACGAGCACGGCAGGGACCTCTACTACGAGGCCGCCGTCGCCGGTGCCATCCCGCTGATCCGGCCGCTGCGCGAGTCGCTCGCCGGCGACAAGGTCAACCGGGTGCTCGGGATCGTCAACGGGACGACCAACTTCATCCTCGACGCGATGGACACCACCGGGGCCGGGTACCAGGAGGCGCTGGACGAGGCGACCGCCCTCGGGTACGCCGAGGCCGACCCGACCGCCGACGTCGAGGGCTTCGACGCCGCCGCCAAGGCCGCCATCCTCGCCGGGATCGCCTTCCACACGCGCGTACGCCTCGACGACGTGCACCGCGAGGGCATGACCGAGGTCACCGCCGCAGACTTCGCCTCCGCCAAGGAGATGGGCTGCACCATCAAGCTGCTCGCCATCTGCGAGCGGGCGGCGGACGGGGCGTCGGTCACCGCGCGGGTGCATCCCGCGATGATTCCGCTCAGCCATCCGCTGGCCGGCGTGCGCGAGGCCTACAACGCCGTGTTCGTCGAGTCCGAGGCCTCCGGACAGCTGATGTTCTACGGGCCCGGGGCCGGCGGTTCGCCGACCGCGTCCGCGGTCCTCGGCGACCTCGTGGCCGTGTGCCGCAACCGGCTCGCCGGCGCCACCGGGCCCGGCGAGTCCGCGTACGCCGCACTGCCCGTCTCGCCGATGGGCGACGTCGTCACGCGCTACCACATCAGCCTCGACGTGGCCGACAAACCGGGTGTGCTCGCCCAGGTCGCGACCGTGTTCGCGGAGCACGGTGTCTCCATCGACACCGTGCGGCAGTCCGGCAAGGACGGCGAGGCCTCCCTCGTCGTCGTCACCCACCGCGCGTCCGACGCCGCCCTCGGCGGTACCGTCGAGGCGCTGCGCAAGCTCGACACCGTGCGGGGTGTCGCCAGCATCATGCGGGTTGAAGGAGAGTAACCAGCAATGACCCACCAGTGGCGCGGAATCATCGAGGAGTACCGGGACCGGCTGCCCGTCTCCGACAGCACGCCCGTCGTGACGCTCCGTGAGGGCGGCACCCCGCTCGTGCCCGCGCAGGTGCTCTCCGAGCGCACCGGCTGCGAGGTCCACCTCAAGGTCGAGGGAGCGAACCCGACCGGGTCCTTCAAGGACCGCGGCATGACCATGGCCATCAGCAGGGCCAAGGAGGAGGGCGCACAGGCTGTCATCTGCGCGTCCACCGGGAACACGTCCGCCTCCGCCGCCGCCTACGGCGTGCGCGCGGGCATGGTGTCCGCCGTCCTCGTGCCGCAGGGCAAGATCGCCCTCGGCAAGATGGGCCAGGCCCTCGTGCACGGCGCGAAGATCCTCCAGGTCGACGGCAACTTCGACGACTGCCTCACCCTCGCCCGTGCGCTCAGCGACAACTACCCCGTGGCGCTGGTCAATTCGGTGAATCCCGTGCGGATCGAGGGGCAGAAGACGGCTGCCTTCGAGATCGTGGACATGCTCGGGGACGCTCCCGACATCCACGTCCTCCCGGTCGGCAACGCGGGCAACATCACCGCGTACTGGAAGGGGTACCGGGAGTACGCCGACGACGGGGTCAGCACCAAGCGGCCGCGGATGTGGGGGTTCCAGGCCTCCGGCAGCGCCCCGATCGTGCGCGGCGAGGTCGTCAAGGACCCCTCGACCATCGCCACCGCCATCCGCATCGGCAACCCCGCCTCGTGGGACCTCGCGCTCGCCGCGCGGGACGAGTCGGGCGGTGCCGTCGACGAGGTGACGGACCGTGAGATCCTGCGCGCCTACCGGCTGTTGGCCTCCCAGGAGGGCGTCTTCGTGGAGCCCGCGTCCGCCGCGTCGGTGGCCGGTCTGCTGAAGGCGGCCGAGCAGGGCAAGGTGGACCCGGGACAGCGCATCGTGTGCACCGTGACCGGTAACGGGCTCAAGGACCCGGACTGGGCCGTCGCCGGCGCTCCGCAGCCGGTCACCGTCCCGGTCGACGCGGCGACGGCGGCCGAGCGGCTCGGTCTGGTCTGATCAGCCGGTTCGGTCCCGGTCTGAACGGCTCGGTCCGGCTGGTCCGTCCGGTCCGGGCGGGGCGTCTCCCACCGGCGTACGAGGGCGTAAGCGACGTCCGGGCGGGCAAGTGACGTGTAGGGGGTGCACAGGGGGCTTACGACACGCATCGTGCGCCGCCTGTGCGCCCTATGTCGCCACAGAACCTTCCTTCGATAGGCTGTACCTAACCCGCCTGCCGCATATGCCGCGGTGCCGCGCCGTCTCCGCGGTGTTACCACGGTGGTGCCTTCGCGGTCGGAAGGCGGCCGCGCAGGCGGTCGGCGGCGGTCGGCCGTTGGGCAGACAGCGGCGAAGCCGGTGTTCCGTACGTCATCGAATTCATTCGACGATCTCGACGGTCCTGACCGTCTTGACGATTCCGACCACTCGCCACTTGCCACCCGCCACTCGCCACAGTCCTTCCGACACCTGCCGCACCTACCGCACCTGTCCCGCATCCAGGCCCTTCCCGCAGTTCAGAGTTCTACAGTTCGACAGTCACCGCAGCTCAAGGAGAGTCATCGAGCGATGGCCGGTCCAGCGTTCCGCGCCGCCGCCGTCAGGGTGCGCGTCCCCGCCACCAGCGCCAACCTCGGCCCGGGCTTCGACGCCCTCGGCCTCGCGCTGGGGCTGTACGACGACGTGGTCGTCCGGGTGGCCGACTCCGGACTGCACGTCGACATCGCGGGTGAGGGCAGCGAGACCCTCCCGCGCGACGAGAAACACCTCCTCGTCCGCTCCCTGCGCACCGCCTTCGACCTGCTGGGCGGGCAGCCGCGCGGCCTGGAGATCGTCTGCGCCAACCGCATCCCGCACGGCCGCGGCCTCGGCTCCTCCTCCGCCGCCATCTGCGCCGGCATCGTCGCCGCGCGCGCCGTGACCATAGGCGGCGAGGCACGCCTCGACGATGCCGCGCTGCTCGACCTCGCCACCGAGATCGAGGGCCACCCCGACAACGTCGCGGCCTGTCTGCTGGGCGGGTTCACCCTGTCCTGGATGGACTCCGGCGCCGCCCGGGCGATCAGGATGGACCCCGCCGATTCCATCGTTCCGGTGGTTTTCGTACCCGGAAAGCCGGTACTGACCGAGACCGCGCGCGGACTGCTCCCGCGCCAGGTCCCGCACGTCGACGCCGCCGCCAACGCGGGCCGCGCCGCACTGCTCGTCGAGGCCCTCACCCGGCGCCCCGAGCTGCTGCTGCCGGCCACCGAGGACCGCCTGCACCAGGAGTACCGCGCACCGGCCATGCCGGAGAGCGCGGCGCTGGTGGAACGGCTGCGCGGCGACGGCATCCCCGCGGTGATCTCGGGTGCCGGACCCACGGTGATGGCACTGGCCGACGCCGGCACGGCCGACAAGGTCGAGGCGCTGGCCGGAACGGACTGGGCGGCCAACCGGCTGAGCCTGGACCAGCAGGGCGCGAGTGTGCTGCCCCTGGCGACCTCCAGCGACATTTGAGACGCGCAGGGTTGCCGTAATTCGAGAGGGGGAATGTTTGTTGGATCCGGTAGTGTTAACCTCAAGTCTGCACCCGACCCCACCATGGCGAGGTGCCTCGTGTCCCCGTCCGGGACAGACATCCTTCCGGGAGCCCCCCAAGCCGCATTGTGTAGTGGATGCCGTACGTGATCTGCACGGCCTGCACGGACACTGAGCGGCCCGACGGGCACGCTTCGGAACCGGTGCGACCACGCCGCGTGACACGGACACTGGGTGCCACGGCCAGGGGGCGCGCCATCACCAGATATCTCTTCCGCCGTTCAGGCGGACCACCGCCCCGGCACGGTTCGCACAGCAAGGACCGAAGCCGGACAGCACAACCGGTCGCCGAGCCAGACAGGCCGACGTCCGCTCCAGGGAAGGACCCTTCGTGAGCGACACCACCGATCTGATGGGCGCACGTGTCGAGGAGACCGCTGCCGCGCCCGCCACGGACGCCTCCGCGCCTGCCACCGGTGCCGGCTCCCGGCGGCGCCGCGGTACCGGCCTCGAGGGCATGGTGCTGGCCGAGCTGCAGCAGGTCGCATCCGGCCTCGGCATCAGGGGCACCGCGCGCATGCGCAAGAGCCAGCTGATCGAGGTCATCAAGGAGGCGCAGGCCGCGGGGGGAACCCCCGCCAAGGCCGCGCCCGCCGCGGACACCGCCGGCGAGACCAAGCCGAAGCGCCGCAGCACCTCCCGTTCCCGTACGGGCGACGACGCCCCCGCCGAGAAGGCCGAGCGGGCGGAGAAGGCCGGCAAGGCCGAGAAGAAGGCGGACACCGCCGAGGCCGACAAGTCCGCCGCCCAGCAGCAGATCGAGATCCCCGGGCAGCCGTCCGCCAAGGTCCCCGCCGACGGGCAGGCCGGTGACGACGCCCCCGCCGAGCGCCGTCGCCGCCGGGCCACCGCCGGTGCGGGCAGCCCCGCGGGCGAGACGGCGGCCGCCGAGACCCGCGGCGAGCAGAAGGCCGCCGCGTCGGGCCAGCAGCAGTCCCCGTCGCAGGGCGGCCAGCAGCAGTCACAGGGCGGCCACCAGCAGGGCCAGGGCGACGGCCGTGCCGACGGCGACGGCGGCGAGGGCCGCCGCCGCGACCGCCGGGACCGGGGCGACCGCGGACGCGACCGCGACCGCCGGGGCAAGGGCGACGACCAGCAGAACCAGGGCGGCGGCGGTCAGCGCCAGCAGCAGGGCGGCGGCCGCCAGGACCGCCAGCAGGACGACGGCTACGACGACGACGGCGGCGGCCGCCGCGGACGCCGGGGCCGCTACCGGGACCGCCGGGGCCGCCGCGGCCGCGACGACATCCAGGAGCCGCAGATCAACGAGGACGACGTCCTCATCCCGGTCGCCGGCATCCTCGACATCCTCGACAACTACGCGTTCATCCGGACCTCCGGCTACCTGCCCGGCCCCAACGACGTGTACGTCTCCCTCGCCCAGGTCCGCAAGAACGGCCTGCGCAAGGGCGACCACCTCACCGGTGCCGTGCGCCAGCCCAAGGAGGGCGAGCGCCGCGAGAAGTTCAACGCGCTGGTGCGCCTGGACTCGGTCAACGGCATGGCACCCGAACACGGCCGCGGACGCCCTGAGTTCAACAAGCTGACGCCGCTGTACCCGCAGGACCGCCTCCGCCTGGAGACGGACCCCGGCGTCCTCACCACCCGCATCATCGACCTGGTCGCGCCCATCGGTAAGGGCCAGCGCGGACTGATCGTGGCCCCGCCGAAGACCGGCAAGACCATGATCATGCAGGCGATCGCCAACGCGATCACGCACAACAACCCCGAGTGCCACCTGATGGTCGTCCTGGTCGACGAGCGTCCGGAAGAGGTCACCGACATGCAGCGCTCGGTCAAGGGCGAGGTCATCTCCTCGACCTTCGACCGCCCGGCCGAGGACCACACCACGGTCGCCGAGCTGGCCATCGAGCGCGCCAAGCGCCTGGTGGAGCTGGGCCACGACGTCGTCGTACTGCTCGACTCGATCACGCGTCTGGGCCGTGCGTACAACCTCGCCGCCCCGGCCTCCGGCCGCATCCTGTCCGGTGGTGTCGACTCGACGGCCCTGTACCCGCCGAAGCGCTTCTTCGGTGCGGCCCGCAACATCGAGGACGGCGGTTCGCTGACCATCCTCGCCACCGCCCTGGTGGACACCGGGTCCCGCATGGACGAGGTCATCTTCGAGGAGTTCAAGGGCACCGGCAACGCCGAGCTCAAGCTCGACCGGAAGCTCGCCGACAAGCGCATCTTCCCCGCGGTGGACGTCGACGCGTCCGGCACCCGCAAGGAGGAGATCCTGCTCGGCAACGAGGAGCTGGCCGTCACCTGGAAGCTGCGCCGGGTGCTGCACGCCCTCGACCAGCAGCAGGCGATCGAACTGCTCCTCGACAAGATGAAGCAGACCAAGTCGAACGTCGAGTTCCTCATGCAGATCCAGAAGACGACCCCGACGCCCGGCAACGGCGACTGACGTCCTCGCCCGCACGATTGAGCTCCGCTCACTCGGATCAGGAACCGCCCCGTCGCACACGCGACGGGGCGGTCCCCTTTTCCGCCCGTTCCACCGTTTTCCACCGGCTCCGTCGTCAACCCCGTCGTCAACGGTTCCGTGGGGGCCGGTTCTGTGCGCTCCCTGTGCGCCGGCGGCCCCGGGCTGCGCCGGGCGGCGCGATTTGTGCCACAGCCGCCGACCTCGCCGACGCCTGCGACGGCCCCCGCCCGGCCGGGCGAAACCCCAGGTCGCCGCCCCGACGGCACTCTCGCTCGTCACAAAGAGTGACCGATGTGGTACGTATCGGACACGCTCCGTTGTGCAACCCTGGCCCGAGTTCCGCCGTCCTCGTCACGGAGGGACGATGGTGAGGTACCGGCGGAAACCCGCCGGAGCCACCGACCCGACCCCGACCGCAGGGGGTAGCCGACCGGACGAACACCGAGGAGCCCATGTCAGCCGAGAGCACGCCGGAACCCTCGATACCCGACCCCGGCCAGTCCGGCACCACCGGACCCGGCCGCCGGGGCAGAGGACGCCGCCGCAGGCCCAGAACGGGCCGCCGCAAGGCCCTGCTCGTCGCGGCCTGGAGCGCCGCCGGCATCGTGGTCCTGGGCGGCAGCGGCGCCGGAGTCCTGTACTTCAAGCTCAACGGCAACCTCACGAGCATCGACATCGACCAGGCACTCGGCGCCGACCGGCCGAAGAAGGCCGACAACGGCTCCGAGAACATCCTGGTCCTCGGCTCCGACACCCGCGCCGGCGGCAACAAGCAGCTCGGCGGCGGCACCGACGACGGCACCGCCCGCTCGGACACCGCGATGGTCGTGCACGTCCACAAGGGCCACAAGAAGGCCAGCGTGGTCTCCATCCCGCGCGACACCCTCGTCGACCGGCCCGAGTGCACCGACACCGACGGCGGCGAGCACCCCGCGGCCCGGGGCGTCATGTTCAACTCCGCCTACTCCACCGGCGGCGCCGCCTGCGCCGTGAAGACCGTCGAGTCGGTCAGCGGCCTGCGCATGGACCACTACCTGGAGGTCGACTTCAGCGGCTTCCAGCACCTCGTGGACGACCTCGGCGGCGTCGAGGTCACCACCACCGAGGACATCGACGACCCCGACAGCCACCTCGACCTCACGGCCGGCACCCACCGGCTCGACGGCGAGCAGGCCCTCGGCCTGGTCCGCACCCGGCACGGCGTCGGCGACGGCTCCGACCTCGGCCGCATCCAGCTCCAGCAGGCCTTCGTCAAGGCCCTGGCCCACCAGGTCCAGAACGTCGGCCTGCTCGGCAACCCGAAGAAGCTGTACGACATCGCCGACACCGCCACCAAGACCGTCACCACCGACTCCGACCTGGGCTCGGTCAACTCCCTGATGTCCTTCGCGAGCGGCCTCAAGGGCATCGGCCCGGAGGGCATGCACATGGTCACCATGCCGGTGGCCTACGACCCCGCCGACCCCAACCGGGTCCTGGTCGAGAAGACCAAGGCCGACCAGGTGTGGACGGCCCTGAAGAACGACCGGCCGATCCCCGCGAGCGCCACCGAGGGCAACGCCGCCGGCGGGGCCGGAGGAGTCGTCGACACGGGGGGCCGGGAGCCGGAGCGGGCGGCGACGCAGACGCCGTGACGCGTCCGGAACGGATCCGGAATAGATCACGGCCGCCCCCGGTTTTGGGGAGTGGCCCCAGTCCTGGCAGACTGGTACGTCGGCTCCGGTTCACGCTCCCGCACCCCGCGGCTGCGACCCGGCGCCCTCCCGGAACAGTAGGAGACACCTTGAAGCGCGACATCCACCCCGAGTACGTCGAGACGCAGGTCAGCTGCACCTGCGGCGCGTCGTTCACCACCCGCAGCACCATCGACTCCGGCACCATCCGGGCCGAGGTCTGCTCCGAGTGCCACCCGTTCTACACGGGCAAGCAGAAGATCCTCGACACCGGTGGCCGCGTGGCCCGCTTCGAGGCCCGCTTCGGCAAGGCTGCCGCAGGCTCCAAGAAGTAGCGAGCCCCCAACCGCCGGTCCACGGCCGCATCCCCTGACCGGGGAGCGCCGGGACCGGCGTTTTTGGTCGCCCGCCTTCCCCTTCCAAGCAGTAAGCAGGAGCCCAAGATGTTCGAGGCCGTCGAGGAACTCGTCGCCGAGCACGCCGACCTGGAGAAGAAGCTCGCCGACCCGTCGGTCTTCGCCGACCAGGCGAACGCGCGCAGGCTGAACAAGCGGTACGCCGAGCTGACCCCGATCGTCGCCACGTTCCGCTCCTGGAAGCAGACGGGCGACGACATCGACACCGCGCGCGAACTGGCCGCCGACGACCCGGACTTCGCCGCCGAGGTCAAGGAGCTGGACAAGCAGCGCGACGAGCTCACCGAGAAGCTGCGCCTGCTGCTCGTGCCGCGCGACCCCAGCGACGACAAGGACGTCATCCTCGAGATCAAGGCGGGCGCGGGCGGCGACGAGTCGGCCCTGTTCGCCGGGGACCTGCTGCGCATGTACCTGCGGTACGCGGAGCGGATCGGCTGGAAGACCGAGATCATCGACTCCACCGAGTCCGAGCTGGGCGGCTACAAGGACGTCCAGGTCGCCGTGAAGACCAAGGGCGGCCAGGGCGCCACGGAACCCGGGCACGGTGTCTGGGCCCGGCTGAAGTACGAGGGCGGCGTGCACCGTGTGCAGCGCGTGCCCGCGACCGAGTCGCAGGGCCGGATCCACACCTCCGCGGCCGGCGTGCTGGTCACGCCCGAGGCCGAGGAGATCGACGTCGAGATCAACCCCAACGACCTGCGCATCGACGTCTACCGCTCCTCCGGACCCGGCGGCCAGTCCGTCAACACCACCGACTCCGCCGTGCGCATCACGCACGTCCCCACCGGAGTCGTCGCCTCCTGCCAGAACGAGAAGAGCCAGCTGCAGAACAAGGAGCAGGCGATGCGTATCCTGCGCTCCAGGCTGCTCGCGGCGGCACAGGAGGAGGCGGAGAAGGAGGCCGCGGACGCCCGGCGCAGCCAGGTCCGCACCGTCGACCGCTCCGAGAAGATCCGCACGTACAACTTCCCGGAGAACCGCATCTCGGACCATCGCGTCGGCTTCAAGGCGTACAACCTGGACCAGGTCCTGGACGGCGACCTCGACTCGGTGATCCAGGCGTGCGTCGACGCGGACTCGGCCGCCAAGCTCGCCGCCGCGTAGCCCAAGCAGCAGCAGCCGCAGCCGCACTCGGCCGCCCGCAGCACCCGCCCGTAGAACCCGTAGAACCGTAGAAGCCGCACCCGTCCGCCCGTACCGGACGAACCGCCCAGCCCCCGGAGGACCAGCGTGAACCTGCTGCTCGCGGAGGTGGCCCAGGCCACCCAGCGGCTGGCCGACGCCGGCGTGCCCTCGCCGCGCACCGACGCGGAGGAGCTCGCCGCGCATCTCCACGGCGTCAAGCGGAGCGAGCTGCACACCGTGCCGGACGCGGACTTCGACGCCCGGTACTGGGAGGTCGTCGCCCGCCGCGAGGCGCGCGAGCCGCTCCAGCACATCACCGGCCGCGCCTACTTCCGCTACCTGGAGCTCCAGGTAGGCCCCGGCGTCTTCGTGCCCCGCCCCGAGACCGAGTCGGTCGTCGGCTGGGCCATAGACGCGGTGCGCGCCATGGACGTCGTCGAACCCTGCATCGTCGACCTGTGCACCGGCTCCGGCGCCATCGCGCTCGCGCTGGCCCAGGAGGTGCCCCGCTCGCGCGTGCACGCCGTGGAGCTGTCCGAGGACGCCCTCAAGTGGACGCGGAAGAACACGGAGGGGTCCAGGGTCGACCTGCGGCAGGGAGACGCCCTGACGGCCTTCCCCGACCTCGACGGACAGGTCGACCTCGTGGTCTCCAACCCGCCGTACATCCCGCTCACCGAATGGGAGTACGTCGCCCCCGAGGCCCGCGACCACGATCCGCAGCTCGCCCTGTTCTCCGGCGAGGACGGCCTCGACCTCATCCGCGGCCTGGAACGCACCGCGCACCGCCTGCTGCGCCCCGGCGGCGTCGTCGTCGTCGAGCACGCCGACACCCAGGGCGGCCAGGTGCCGTGGATCTTCACCGAGGAGCGGGGCTGGGCCGACGCGGCCGACCACCCCGACCTCAACAACCGCCCCAGGTTCGCGACCGCCCGCAAGGCGCTGCCGTGAGCCCCCGCACCCCGCTCACTCCGACCCCGCAGTACGTGTACGAGGAGGCCCGCTAATGGCACGGCGATACGACACCAACGACGCGACCGACCGTGTGACCGGTCTGCGCGAGGCCGCGTCCGCCGTCCGCCGTGGCGAGCTCGTGGTGCTCCCGACCGACACCGTGTACGGCATCGGCGCCGACGCCTTCACCGCGGAGGCCGTCGGTGACCTGCTGGAGGCCAAGGGACGCGGCCGCAACATGCCCTCCCCGGTCCTCATCGGCTCGCCGAACACCCTGCACGGCCTGGTCACGGACTTCTCCGAGATGGCCTGGGAACTGGTCGACGCCTTCTGGCCGGGCGCGCTGACGCTGGTCGCCAGGCACCAGCCGTCCCTGCAGTGGGACCTCGGCGAGACCCGCGGCACGGTCGCCGTGCGCATGCCGCTGCACCCCGTCGCCATCGAGCTGCTCACCGAGGTCGGCCCCATGGCCGTCTCCTCCGCCAACCTGACCGGCCACCCGGCGCCGGAGGACTGCGACGCCGCCCAGCAGATGCTCGGCGACTCCGTCTCCGTCTACCTCGACGGCGGCCCCACCCCGGCCAACGTCCCGTCGTCCATCGTCGACGTCACCCGCGAGGTGCCCGTACTGCTGCGCGCGGGCGCCCTGTCGGCGGAGGAGCTGCGAAAGGTAGTACCCGACCTCGAGGTGGCGAATTGACGGCCCCTGGGACGGGGCGTGGCATAGGCAACGGGGAACGTGCCGCGGAGATCACGACGACGTTCGTCGGACTTCCGCGCGACAGCTTCCGCATCCTCCACGTCAGCACCGGCAACGTCTGCCGCTCGCCGATCACCGAGCGGCTGACCCGGCATTTCGTGACGGAGCGGCTCGGTGTGCTCGGCGGCGGCCTGATCGTGGAGAGCGCGGGCACCTGGGGCCACGAGGGCGCCCCCATGGAGGCCAACGCCGAGACGGTCCTCGCGGACTTCGGCGCCGACCCGGCCGGTTTCACCGGGCGCGAGCTGCTCGACGAGCACGTGATCCGCGCCGACCTGGTGCTCACCGCGACGCGGGACCACCGGGCGCAGGTCATCTCCATGGGCCACTCGGCCGGCCTGCGGACCTTCACCCTCAAGGAGTTCACCCGGCTGGTGAACGCCATCGACCCGGCGACCCTGCCGCCCCTGGAGGACGGCCTGGTCACCCGCGCCCGCGCCCTGGTCCGCGCCGCCGCCGCGCTGCGCGGCTGGCTCCTGGCCCCCACGGTCGACGCCGACGAGGTCTACGACCCGTACGGCGCACCGCTGCCCTTCTTCCGCTCGGTCGGCGACGAGATACACCAGGCCCTGGACCCGGTCGTGACGGCCCTGACGGGGGTCCCGGCCCGGGCGTAGCGGGGCGCTCCGCGGGTTCCCGGGGGTCCTGGGCGCCTAAGGGTCCTGGGCCCTCGCCCGGCCTCGCCGGTGGCGGTCGGCGCAAGGCGCCCGGTGCCCGGTGCCTTCGACGGTGCTCGGCTCTTGGACGGTGCTCGGCGTCGCGGTGAGTGCTCGGCGTTGCGGTGGCCGTCGGCCGGGGCGGTGCCCGGCGTCGGGGGCCGTGCCCACCCGTCCCGCCCTGCGGGACGACTGCCCACGGCGGGGGCGTGGCGGTCGCCCACGGCGGGGTGGAGCGGGGACGCGGGGCGTGGCGGCTGCCTGCGGGGTGTGCGTGCCGGGCGTTCCCGGGCCGTCCGGCCTACATTGGTCGTACGTCACCGTCGACGCACGCCCGGAGCGCACCATGTCGGTCACCCACGACGTCCTCGAGGCCGATGCCGATGTCCTGAGCCGCCAGGACCCCGAGCTGGCCGAGATCCTCTTCGCCGAACGCCGCCGGCAGTCGACGACCCTCCAGCTGATCGCCGCCGAGAACTTCACGTCCCCGGCCGTCCTCGCCGCCCTCGGCTCCCCGCTGGCCAACAAGTACGCCGAGGGCTATCCCGGCGCCCGGCACCACGGCGGCTGCGAGATCGTGGACGTCGCCGAGCGGCTCGCCGTGGAGCGGGCCCAGGACCTCTTCGGCGCCGAGCACGCCAACGTGCAGTCCCACTCCGGCTCCTCCGCCGTGCTGGCGGCGTACGCGGCCCTGCTGCGCCCCGGTGACACCGTGCTCGCCCTCGGCCTGCCCCACGGCGGGCACCTCACCCACGGCTCGCCCGCCAACTTCTCCGGCCGCTGGTTCGACTTCGTCGGCTACGGCGTCGACGCCGAGACCGGCCTCGTCGACCACGACCAGGTGCGCACCCTGGCCCGTGCCCGCCGGCCCAAGGCGATCGTGTGCGGCTCCATCGCCTACCCGCGCCACCTCGACTACGCCTTCTTCCGCGAGGTCGCCGACGAGGTGGGCGCCTACCTCGTCGCGGACGCCGCCCACCCGATCGGCCTCGTCGCCGGGGGAGCGGCGCCCAGCCCGGTGCCGTACGCGGACATCGTCTGCGCGACCACGCACAAGGTGCTGCGCGGGCCGCGCGGCGGCATGGTGCTGTGCGGGAGCGAACTGGCCGAGCGGGTGGACCGGGCCGTGTTCCCCTTCACGCAGGGCGGGGCGCAGATGCACACCATCGCCGCCAAGGCCGTCGCGTTCGGAGAGGCGTCGGCCCCGGCCTTCGCCGCGTACGCCCGCCAGGTGGTCGCCAACGCCCGGACCCTGGCCGCGCGGCTCGCGGACGCAGGCCTGGTGGTGACCACCGGTGGCACCGACACCCACCTGATCACCGCCGACCCCGCCCCGCTCGGCGTCGACGGCCGCACCGCGCGGAGCCGGCTGGCCGCCGCCGGGATCGTGCTCGACTGCTGCCCGCTGCCGCACGCGGACGCCCGCGGGCTGCGCCTGGGCACGGCCGCGGTCACCACGCAGGGCATGGGGGAGCGGGAGATGGAGGCGGTGGCCGCGCTGCTCACGGGGGTGCTGCGGGGCACCACCGAACCGGGCCCGGCGCGGGACGACGTACGCTCGCTGGTCGCGGAGTTCCCGCCGTATCCGGACTGAGACGGGGTAGACGCCCGGCAGATGCACAGCCGCACAGCCACACGTGCAACCATCGTCGCTACCCGGAAGTCCTCAACCGTATGCGCGCACCGTCTGCGTGCATCGCTAGGGTGTGGGGCTGAGGATGGCCAGCGAGACCTGTGGGGAAGCCCGTGCGTGAATACCTGCTGACGCTCTGCATCACGGCCGCGGTGACGTATCTGCTGACAGGGCCGGTACGGAAGTTCGCGATCGTGGCCGGAGCGATGCCGGAGATCCGGGCACGTGACGTGCACCGGGAACCCACTCCGCGGCTCGGCGGTATCGCCATGTTCTTCGGCCTGTGCGCGGGCCTGCTGGTCGCCGACCACCTCACCAACCTCAGTGAGGTCTTCGAGACGTCCAACGAGCCCCGCGCACTGCTCTCCGGCGCGGCCCTGATCTGGCTGATCGGCGTCCTGGACGACAAGTTCGAGATCGACGCCCTGATCAAGCTGGGCGGCCAGATGATCGCCGCCGGCGTCATGGTGGTGCAGGGGCTGACCATCCTGTGGATCCCGGTGCCGGGCGTCGGCACGGTGGCGCTCACCCAGTGGCAGGGCACCCTGCTGACGGTGGCGCTGGTCGTCATCACCATCAACGCGGTCAACTTCGTGGACGGTCTCGACGGTCTCGCGGCGGGCATGGTGTGCATCGCGGCAGCCGCGTTCTTCATGTACTCCTACCGGATCTGGTACTCGTACGGCATCGAGGCGGCAGCGCCCGCCTCGCTGTTCGCGGCCATCCTGATGGGCATGTGCCTGGGCTTCCTGCCGCACAACATGCACCCCGCCCGGATCTTCATGGGCGACTCCGGCTCGATGCTGATCGGGCTCGTGCTCGCGGCCGGCGCCATCTCCGTGACCGGGCAGGTCGACCCGGACCTGATGAACCTGTGGACCGGTTCCGAGCGCAACGCGGTGCACCAGATGGTGCCCGTCTACATCCCGCTCGTGATGCCGCTGACCATCATCGCCATCCCGGCCGCCGACCTGGTCCTCGCCATCGTCCGGCGCACCTGGCGCGGCCAGTCGCCGTTCGCCGCGGACCGGGGGCACCTGCACCACCGGCTCCTCGAGATCGGGCACTCGCACAGCCGCGCGGTGCTGATCATGTACTTCTTCTCGGCGCTGATCGCCTTCGGCGCGCTCGCCTACTCCGTGAACGCCGCGTCCATGTGGATCGTCCTCGGCGTCGTCGCCCTCAGCGCCATCGGCCTGGTGCTGCTCCTGCTGCCGCGCTTCACGCCGCGCGCCCCGCGCTGGGCCGAGTCGTTCGTGCCGCCCCGCTACCGGCGCCGCCGCAGGACGGCCCGGACCGGGGTCCGGGAGCCGGCCGCGGGCGCGCAGGAGGCGGACGGAGACGCCGAGGAGCGGGTGCCGGTGGCCGCGGGGGTCTCGGGAGTCAACGGGGCGACGGCCGTCGGACCCCGTTCGCGCACAAGGTAAGAATCTGACTAGAGCATTGCCAAGTCGTGGGGGAACGAACTCCCCCAATACCAGACAAGTGGGTGCAGTAATTGCTCAGGCGCGCACTGTCACTCTCATGTGTGACGGCCAGCACACCCACAGGTAAAGGTCTCATCAAATAGTTTGTGATACGGTTCACGAGTATCCCGGGGGCCGCTGAAGGACCGTACTGCGACGGTCTCTTGGCGTGAGGACCTCACTCGGCCCGGGACTACGCTCGTCCATGACGACACCTACCCCCTGTGTGTGAAAGCGGAGTTGCCGCCATGCCGTCCAATGACGCCCGGACCCTGCTTCAGGCTGCCGTGCCCACGGCCGCCGTCGGCGCTGTCGCCGCCGTGATCAGTGCCGTGGTCGCGGGTGGCAAGGGGGCGTTGGGTGCTGTCGTCGCGACGCTGGTGGCGATGCTTTTCATGGGGATCGGTCTCTATGTCCTGCAGCGCACCGCCAAATCGCTTCCGCACCTTTTCCAGGCGATGGGCCTGATGCTCTACGCGGCGCAGATCCTGCTGCTGTTCGTCTTCCTCGCCGCGTTCAAGAACACGACGCTGTTCAACCCCCGGTCCTTCGCGATCACTTTGGTCGTCGTCACGCTCGCGTGGATCGCCGCGCAGACGCGGGCGCACATGAAGGCCAAGATTCTCTACGTCGAACCCGAGTCGTCGAGCGAGAAGCCCGAGAAGACGGGCCACTCGTCGTGAGGGGTAGGGCCGGGATAAAGAGGCATGTGAAGTCCTGCTATCGTCCGGTGCCAACTGCGGCATCGCGGGCGCGGGCATCCGAGCCGACGCCTGCACGAGCGCGAGGCAAGATGCCCCACAGCCGCCCCCACATCCGTAACACCAGTCCCGTGCCGAACTGCGGCCCCGCGCCGCGCCGACACAACGAGGTTGCCGTACCCATGCGCCACGATGAAGGAGCCCGCGGTGAGTGCTGACCCGACGCAGGTGCTCGCCTTCGAGACCGACTGCCACATTTTCGACGGGTGTGGCTTCCCGGCTCCCGGCCTGCACTCGTTCCTCTTCGAGCCGCTCTGGGGCAACGCAGACGGCAACGGCCTGTACTTCAACAAGCCGATGCTGCTGGCTCTGCTCGGTTCGTTCATCATCGTGGGCTTCTTCTGGGCCGCCTTCAACAAGCCGAAGGTCGTCCCGGGCAAGCTCCAGATGGTCGCCGAGTCCGGCTACGACTTCATCCGCCGCGGCGTGGTCTACGAGACGATCGGCAAGAAGGAAGGCGAGAAGTACGTCCCGCTCGTCGTGACGCTCTTCTTCTTCGTCTGGATGATGAACCTCTGGTCGATCATCCCGGTCGCCCAGTTCCCGGTCACCTCGATCATCGCCTACCCGATGGTCCTGGCCCTGATCGTCTACGTCCTGTGGGTCTCGCTCACCTTCAAGCGCCACGGCTTCGTCGGCTTCTTCAAGAACGTCACCGGCTACGACAAGTCCCTCGGCGCGGTCCTGCCGCTGTCGATGACCATCGAGTTCTTCTCGAACCTGCTGGTCCGCCCCTTCACGCACGCCGTCCGGCTCTTCGCCAACATGTTCGCCGGCCACACGCTGCTGCTGCTCTTCACGATCGCCAGCTGGTACCTGCTGAACGGCATCGGCTTCGCCTACGCGGGCGTCTCGTTCGTGATGACGCTCATCATGACGGCCTTCGAGCTCTTCATCCAGGCCGTGCAGGCGTACGTGTTCGTTCTGCTGACCTGCACCTACATCCAGGGCGCGCTCGCCGAGAACCACTGAGTCCCCGCCCGGCCTCACCCCCCAGCCGTCCGGTGGCCAACCCCCACCGGTCCGTAAAGAAAAGGAAGAACCGGCATGTCCCAGACCCTTGCTGCCGTTGATGGTTCGCTCAGCTCCGTCGGGTACGGCCTGGCCGCCATTGGCCCCGGCGTCGGCGTCGGCATCATCTTCGGTAACGGCACCCAGGCCCTCGCCCGCCAGCCCGAGGCGGCCGGCCTGATCCGCGCCAACCAGATCCTCGGCTTCGCCTTCTGTGAGGCGCTCGCCCTCATCGGTCTCGTCATGCCCTTCGTCTACTAAGACGAAGACCGACGACCGACCCTTTCGACGAAAGGCATTGATGTGACTTCCGCCCTGGTTTTCCTGGCGGCTGAGGGTGAGAAGGAGAACCCCCTCATCCCGCCGTGGCCGGAGCTCGTCATCGGCCTGATCGCCTTCGTCATCGTCTTCGGCTTCCTCGCCAAGAAGCTCCTCCCGAACATCAACAAGGTTCTGGAAGAGCGCCGCGAGGCCATCGAGGGCGGTATCGAGAAGGCCGAGGCCGCGCAGACCGAGGCCCAGAGCGTCCTCGAGCAGTACAAGGCGCAGCTCGCCGAGGCCCGGCACGAGGCCGCGCGCCTGCGTCAGGAGGCGCAGGAACAGGGCGCCACGCTCATCGCCGAGATGCGCGCGGAAGGCCAGCGGCAGCGTGAGGAGATCATCGCCGCCGGTCACGCCCAGATCCAGGCCGACCGCAAGGCCGCAGCGTCCGCGCTGCGCCAGGACGTCGGACAGCTGGCCACTCAGCTGGCCGGCAAGCTGGTCGGGGAGTCCCTCGAGGACCACGCCCGCCAGAGCCGTGTGATCGACCGCTTCCTGGACGAGCTGGACGACAAGGCGACGACGGCAGAGGCAACCCGATGAGTGGGATGCACGGAGCGAGCCGCGAGGCTCTTGCCGCCGCACGCGAGCGTCTCGACGCGCTGACGGACTCCACGTCCGTGGACGCCGGCTCGCTCGCCGACGAGCTGGCCGCCGTCACCGCGCTGCTCGACCGCGAGGTGTCGCTGCGTCGGGTCCTCACCGACCCGGCGCAGTCCGGCGAGGCCAAGGCCGAGCTCGCCCAGCGCCTCCTCGGCACCCAGGTCAGCGGCACCGCCGCCGACGTGGTGGCCGGCCTGGTGCGCACCCGCTGGTCGCAGTCGCGCGACCTCGTGGACGCACTGGAGGAGCTGGCGAACACCGCCGACCTCACCGCCGCCCAGAAGCGGGGCCGGCTCGACAGCGTCGAGGACGAGCTGTTCCGGTTCGGCCGGATCGTCTCCTCGAACACCGAGCTGCGCGCCGCGCTGACCAACCGGTCGGCCACCGCGGCGGCCAAGGGCGAGCTGCTGCGCGGCCTGCTCGGCGGCCGTGCGGAGCGGACCACCGAGCGGCTGGTGACGCGCCTTGTCACCGCGCCGCGGGGACGTAGCCTGGAGTCGGGACTCGAATCCCTGTCCAAGCTCGCCGCCGAGCGGCGGGACCGGATGGTCGCCGTCGTCACCTCGGCGGTGCCGCTCAGCGACACGCAGAAGCAGCGCCTCGGCGCGGCCCTCGCGAAGGTCTACGGCCGGCCGATGCACCTCAACCTCGACGTCGACCCCGAGGTCGTCGGCGGGATCCGGGTGCAGGTCGGTGACGAGGTCATCAACGGCTCCATCGCGGACCGCCTGGAGGACGCCGGCCGCCGGCTGGCGAGCTGACGCCCCGCGACAAGAGCCAGCGACAAGAGCAGCGAAAACAGCACAGCAAGCAGTACGTACTTACGACGGCCCTGGTTGGGCCGTGCAGAGGATTCACCTCTTACTGGGGGGAGTCCCGAAACGTGGAATACCCCCCAAGTGAAACTTCGGGCCCAACAAGGAG
Organism: Streptomyces mayonensis; assembly: GCF_018982965.1. Classification (GTDB taxonomy): domain Bacteria; phylum Actinomycetota; class Actinomycetes; order Streptomycetales; family Streptomycetaceae; genus Streptomyces; species Streptomyces mayonensis. Next base: position 57,365 of record NZ_JACBYP010000006.1, read on the forward strand.
AGCAGGGAACTCAGATGGCGGAGCTCACGATCCGGCCGGAGGAGATCCGGGACGCGCTGGAGAACTTCGTCCAGTCGTACAAGCCGGACGCGGCCTCGCGCGAGGAGGTCGGTACGGTCACCCTGGCCGGTGACGGCATCGCGAAGGTCGAGGGTCTGCCCTCGGCCATGGCCAACGAGCTGCTGAAGTTCGAGGACGGCACCCTCGGCCTCGCCCTCAACCTCGAGGAGCGCGAGATCGGTGCCATCGTCCTCGGTGAGTTCAGCGGCATCGAGGAGGGCCAGCCGGTCAGCCGTACCGGCGAGGTCCTGTCGGTCGCCGTGGGCGAGGGCTACCTCGGCCGCGTCGTCGACCCCCTCGGCAACCCGATCGACGGCCTCGGCGAGATCGAGACCGAGGGCCGCCGTGCCCTCGAACTGCAGGCCCCCACGGTCATGCAGCGCAAGTCGGTGCACGAGCCGATGGAGACGGGCTACAAGGCCGTCGACGCCATGACCCCGATCGGCCGCGGTCAGCGCCAGCTGGTCATCGGCGACCGCCAGACCGGCAAGACCGCCCTGGCCGTCGACACGATCATCAACCAGCGCGACAACTGGCGCACCGGCGACCCGAACAAGCAGGTCCGCTGCATCTACGTCGCCATCGGCCAGAAGGGCTCCACCATCGCGTCCGTGCGCGGCGCGCTGGAGGAGAACGGCGCGCTGGAGTACACGACCATCGTGGCCGCCCCCGCGTCCGACCCGGCCGGCTTCAAGTACCTGGCGCCGTACACCGGCTCGGCCATCGGCCAGCAGTGGATGTACGAGGGCAAGCACGTCCTGATCATCTTCGACGACCTGTCGAAGCAGGCCGACGCCTACCGCGCCGTGTCGCTGCTGCTGCGCCGCCCGCCGGGCCGCGAGGCCTACCCGGGCGACGTCTTCTACCTGCACTCCCGTCTGCTGGAGCGCTGCGCCAAGCTCTCCGACGCCGAGGGCGCCGGTTCGATGACCGGTCTGCCGATCGTCGAGACCAAGGCCAACGACGTCTCGGCGTTCATCCCGACCAACGTCATCTCCATCACCGACGGCCAGTGCTTCCTGGAGTCCGACCTGTTCAACGCCGGTCAGCGCCCGGCCCTGAACGTCGGTATCTCGGTCTCCCGCGTCGGTGGCTCCGCCCAGCACAAGGCGATGCGCCAGGTCTCCGGCCGACTGCGCGTGGACCTCGCCCAGTACCGCGAGCTGGAGGCGTTCGCCGCCTTCGGTTCCGACCTGGACGCGGCCTCGAAGGCGCAGCTGGAGCGCGGTCAGCGCATGGTCGAGCTGCTGAAGCAGAACCAGTACGAGCCGATGGCCACCGAGGACCAGGTCGTCTCCGTCTGGGCCGGTACCAACGGCAAGATGGACGAGGTGCCGGTCGCCGACATCAGCCGCTTCGAGAAGGAGCTGCTCGAGTACCTGCACCGCCAGGAGCAGGGCCTGATGACCTCCATCAAGGAGGGCGCCAAGATGTCGAACGACACCATCCAGGCCATCGACGACGCCGTCGCCGCGTTCAAGAAGCAGTTCGAGACCTCGGACGGCAAGCTGCTCGGCGAGGACGCCCCGTCCGCCGCCAAGTGACGTAAGGAAGGGACCTGACTCATGGGAGCCCAGCTCCGGGTCTACAAGCGTCGCATCCGATCCGTCACCGCGACCAAGAAGATCACCAAGGCGATGGAGATGATCGCCGCCTCGCGTGTCGTCAAGGCGCAGCGCAAGGTGGCGGCCTCCACGCCGTACGCGCGGGAGCTCACCCGCGCGGTCACGGCGGTCGGTACCGGGTCGAACACGAAGCACCCGCTCACCACGGAGGCCGAGAACCCGTCCCGCGCCGCGGTCCTGCTCTGCACGAGCGACCGCGGTCTGGCCGGCGCCTTCAACTCCAACGCCATCAAGGCGGCGGAGCAGCTGACCGAGCGCCTCGAGCGCGAGGGCCGGCAGGTCGACACGTACATCGTCGGCCGGCGCGGTCTGGCCCACTACAACTTCCGCGAGCGCAAGGTCGTGGAGTCGTTCGCGGGCTTCACCGACGAGCCCTCGTACGCGGACGCCAAGAAGGTCGCGGCACCGCTGATCGAGGCCATCGAGAAGGACACGGCCGAGGGCGGCGTGGACGAGCTCCACATCGTCTACACCGAGTTCGTCTCGATGATGACGCAGACGGCGGTCGACTCCCGGCTGCTGCCGCTGAGCCTCGACGAGGTGGCCGACGAGTCGGGAGCGAAGGACGAGATCCTTCCGCTGTACGACTTCGAGCCGTCGGCGGAGGACGTCCTCGACGCCCTGCTGCCGCGCTACGTCGAAAGCCGCATCTACAACGCGCTGCTGCAGTCGGCTGCCTCCAAGCACGCCGCCACGCGGCGCGCGATGAAGTCGGCCACCGACAACGCGGGCGAGCTGATCAACACGCTCTCCCGTCTTGCCAACGCGGCCCGCCAGGCCGAAATCACCCAGGAAATCAGCGAGATCGTCGGTGGCGCCAGTGCCCTGGCCGACGCGAACGCGGGGAGTGACAACTAATGACCACCACTGTTGAGACCGCGACGGCCACGGGCCGCGTCGCCCGGGTCATCGGCCCGGTCGTCGACGTGGAGTTCCCCGTCGACGCGATGCCGGACATCTACAACGCGCTGCACGTCGAGGTGGCCGACCCGGCCAAGGAGGGTGAGCTCAAGACGCTGACCCTCGAGGTCGCCCAGCACCTCGGTGACGGCCTGGTCCGCACCATCTCCATGCAGCCCACCGACGGTCTGGTCCGCCAGGCCGCGGTGACCGACACGGGCGCGGCCATCTCCGTCCCCGTCGGCGACTTCACCAAGGGCAAGGTCTTCAACACCCTGGGTGAGGTCCTCAACGTCGACGAGACCTACGACGGCGAGCGCTGGCCGATCCACCGCAAGGCGCCGAACTTCGACGAGCTCGAGTCGAAGACCGAGATGTTCGAGACCGGCGTCAAGGTCATCGACCTGCTGACCCCGTACGTCAAGGGCGGCAAGATCGGTCTGTTCGGCGGTGCCGGCGTCGGCAAGACGGTGCTCATCCAGGAGATGATCTACCGCGTCGCCAACAACCACGACGGTGTCTCCGTGTTCGCCGGTGTCGGCGAGCGCACCCGTGAGGGCAACGACCTCATCGACGAGATGAGCGAGTCCGGCGTCATCGACAAGACCGCCCTGGTCTTCGGCCAGATGGACGAGCCGCCGGGCACCCGTCTGCGCGTCGCGCTGGCCGGCCTGACCATGGCCGAGTACTTCCGTGACGTCCAGAAGCAGGACGTGCTGTTCTTCATCGACAACATCTTCCGCTTCACGCAGGCCGGTTCCGAGGTGTCGACCCTGCTCGGCCGCATGCCCTCCGCGGTGGGCTACCAGCCGAACCTGGCCGACGAGATGGGCCTCCTCCAGGAGCGCATCACCTCGACCCGCGGTCACTCGATCACCTCGATGCAGGCGATCTACGTCCCCGCGGACGACCTGACCGACCCGGCCCCGGCCACCACCTTCGCCCACCTCGACGCGACGACGGTGCTCTCCCGTCCGATCTCCGAGAAGGGCATCTACCCGGCCGTGGACCCGCTGGACTCGACGTCCCGCATCCTCGACCCGCGGTACATCGCGGCGGAGCACTACCAGGCCGCGATGCGCGTGAAGAACATCCTGCAGAAGTACAAGGACCTGCAGGACATCATCGCGATCCTCGGCATCGACGAGCTGGGCGAAGAGGACAAGCTCGTCGTCCACCGCGCCCGCCGCGTGGAGCGCTTCCTGTCCCAGAACACCCACGTCGCCAAGCAGTTCACCGGCGTCGACGGGTCGGACGTCCCGCTGGACGAGTCGATCGCGGCCTTCAACGCGATCTGCGACGGCGAGTACGACCACTTCCCGGAGCAGGCGTTCTTCATGTGCGGTGGCATCGAGGACCTGAAGAACAACGCCAAGGAGCTGGGCGTCTCCTGAGCCGCGGCTCGCGGTGAGCCCACGGCTCACACCGGAGGGGACGGGCGCGTCCCGTCCCCTCCGACACGCCCCTTAGACTTGTAACCAACACCCGGCTCTCCCGCCGGGTGGTGACCCGAGGAGCCACCTTGGCTGCTGATCTGCACGTCGCGCTGGTCGCGGCCGACCGAGAGGTCTGGTCCGGCGAGGCCACTCTGGTCGTCGCGCGCACCACGTCCGGCGACATCGGCGTCATGCCCGGTCACCAGCCGCTGCTCGGTGTGCTGGAGTCGGGCCCGGTGACCATTCGTACGAGTGACGGTGGGACGGTCGTCGCCGCCGTGCACGGCGGTTTCATCTCGTTCGCCGACAACAAGCTGTCGCTGCTGGCCGAGATCGCCGAGCTGTCGGACGAGATCGACGTCCAGCGGGCGGAGCGGGAGCTCGAGCGCGCGAAGGCGGAGGGCGACGCCCACGCCGAGCGCCGTGCGGACGTCCGACTGCGCGCGGCGGCGGGACGCTGATCCACAGCACAGTGCGATAGCGTCCTCCTGTGTGACGTCACTCAGCCGCGGCTGGGACCGGAGTGATCCGGACCCGGCCGCGGCTGAGGCAGATCCGGGTGGTTTTTCCGTTCCGTTACCTAGGAGACGAGGAGGTCGGTGTCGATGGCCCTCGCTCTGACTGTGTGCGGAATCGTTGTCGCCCTGGTGGTGATCGGGCTCTTCGTCTTCGGTCTGCGCCGCCGGCTGATCCAGCGTTCCGGCGGCACCTTCGACTGCTCCCTGCGCTGGGACGCCCCCAAGGAGGCCGACAGCGGCGGCAAGGGCTGGTCCTACGGGGTGGCCCGCTACAGCGGCGACCGGGTCGAGTGGTACCGCGTCTTCTCCTACTCCCCGCGCCCGCGCCGGGTGCTGGAACGCTCCGCCATCGAGGTGGCCGGCCGCCGGGTGCCGGACGGGGAGGAGGAGCTGGCGCTGCTCTCCGACGCCGTGGTCCTGACCTGTCTGCACCGCGGCACCCGGCTGGAACTGGCGATGAGCGAAGACGCCTTGACCGGGTTCCTCGCCTGGCTGGAGGCGGCCCCGCCCGGCCAGCGCGTGAACGTGGCCTGACCCGGCCGGGGCTCGGCACGCGGCGGGAGGGCGCCCGGCGCCGCCCCGCCTGCCCGCGGGCTGACTGCCGACGACGGCCGAAGCGCCCCCGGACGACGTCCGGGGGCGCTTCTGTGGGGGGTGGCGGTGACGGGCCGGCGGCTGCGGCCGACTGCTACTTCAGGCCGTTGCTGATGGCGCCGACCAGTTCGCCGTTCGAGGAGTCGCCGCTGAACTCCCAGAAGAACGCGCCGCCCAGGCCCTGGTTCTTGGCCCAGGTCATCTTGCCCGCGATGGTCGACGGGGTGTCGTAGGACCACCACTGGTTGCCGCAGTGCGCGTACGCCGTGCCCGCCACGGTGCCGGTGGCCGGGCAGGAGTTCTTGAGCACCTTGTAGTCCTCGATACCCGCCTCGTAGGTGCCGGGGGCCGCACCGGTCGCCGTGCCGCCGGGCGCGGACTGGGTGACGCCGGTCCAGCCGCGGCCGTAGAAGCCGATGCCCAGCAGGAGCTTGGCGGACGGCACGCCCTTGGCCTTGAGCTTGGCGATCGCGTCCGCCGAGTTGAAGCCGGCGGCCGGGATGCCGGAGTACGAGGTGAGCGGGGAGTGCGGGGCGGTCGGGCCGGTGGTGGCCCAGGCGCCGAAGTAGTCGTAGGTCATCACGTTGTACCAGTCGAGGTACTGGGCGGCGCCGCCGTAGTCGGCCGCGTCGAGCTTGCCGCCGGAGGAGCCGTCGCCGGTGATGGCGGCGGTGACGAGGTAGTCCTTGCCGAACTCGCTGCGCAGCGCCTGGCTGAGGTTTTTGAAGGCCGCGGCGCCCGAGGTGTCGCAGGTCAGGCCGCAGGCGTTCGGGTACTCCCAGTCGATGTCGATGCCGTCGAAGACGTCGGCCCAGCGCGGGTCCTCCACGACGGCCTTGCAGGACTTGGCGAACGCGGCCGGGTTCTGCGCCGCCTGGCCGAAGCCGCCCGAGTAGGTCCAGCCGCCGAAGGAGTACAGGACCTTGATGTTCGGGTACTTCGCCTTGAGCTGCCGCAGCTGGTTGAAGTTGCCGCGCAGCGGCTGGTCCCAGGTGTCGGCGGTGCCGCTGACGGACTGGTCGGCGGTGTACGACTTCTCGTACGCGGCGAAGGTGTCGTCGACGGTGCACTGACCGTTCTTGACGTTGCCGAACGCGTAGTTGATGTGCGTGATCTTCGAGGCGGAGCCCGAGGTCACCAGGTTCTTGACGTGGTAGTTGCGCCCGTAGACGCCCCACTCGGTGAAGTAGCCGAGGTTGACCTTGCCGCTCGGGCCGGGCTCGTTCCCGCCGTCGCCGGTGGTGCGGACCTTGACCGCGCCGCTGACCGGGCCGGTCTGGTCGGCGGTGTCGCGGGCCTGGACGGTGTACGAGTAGTCGGTGCCCTTGCTGAGGCCGGTGTTGGTGTAGGTGGTGCCGGTGACGGTGGCGACCTTGGCGCCGTCGCGCAGGACGTCGTAGTTCTTGATGCCCTTGTCGTCGGTGGCGGCCGACCAGGACAGCTTCACCGAGGTGTCGGTGATGTCGGAGGCGGTGGGGGTGCCGGGCGCGGAGGGGGCGGCGTCGCCGGGGACCGAGCCGCCGTCGCAGCTGCCGCCGTTGAGCCTGCAGTTGGAGGGGGAGCCGGGGCCGCTGCCGTTGAAACCGAAGGAGACCGAGGCGCCGGGGGCGAGCGTCCCGTTCCAGCCGGTGTTCTTGGCGGTCCAGTGGTCACCGGAGTTGGTGACGGTGGCGTCCCACGCGGAGGTGACCTTGGTGCCGGAGGGGAAGTCCCACTCGACGGTCCAGGAGTCGAGGGTGGAGGTGCCGGTGTTCTTCACCGTCCAGCTGCCGCCGAAGCCCGTGCCCCAGTCCGAGGTCTTGGCGAAGACGGCCGTCGCACTCGTGGCCGCCTGGGCCTCGCCCGCGAGGCCGACCAGAGTGGCCAGCGGGAGCGACAGGGTCGCGAGGAGTGCCGCGGCTCTGTGTCTGAAGCGCATGCTGCGCCTCCTTATGTGGTTGTCGGCGCGGGCCGACTGAGCCATCGGCCCGCAGTGCCGCGAATATAGAAAGGTCTGGACCTTAGGTCAATAGGTCTGGACCAGTGCTCGCGCAGCTCCGGCCGCCGCTCTCCTCAGACGCCCAACTCCTGTGCCAGCACCGCCGCTTGCACCCTGCTGCGCAGTCCGAGCTTGCCCAGCAACCGGCTGACATGCGTCTTCACCGTGGCCTCCGCCATGTCCAGCCGCTCGGCGACCGCCGCGTTGGACAGGCCCTCGCCGAGACACGACAGCACCTCGCGCTCCCGCCGGGTCAGGTCGCGCAGCACCGACGGATCGGTGGCCGGCTCGCGGACCGGTTTCGCCGCGAACTCGGCGATCAGCCGCCGGGTGACGGCCGGGGCCACGATGCCCTCGCCGGACGCCACCGTGCGCACCGCCGCGATCAGGTCCTTGGCGTCCGTGTTCTTCAGCAGGAACCCGGCGGCGCCCGCCCGAAGGGCCCCGAAGACGTACTCGTCCAGGTCGAAGGTGGTCAGCACCAGCACGTCGGCGAGTCCCTCCCCGACCACCGTCCGGGTCGCCGACACGCCGTCCAGGCGGGGCATCTGCACGTCCATCAGCACCAGGTCCGGCCGCAGCTCGCGGGCGAGGGCCACCGCCTGCTCGCCGTCCGCGGCCTCCCCGGCCACCTCGATGTCCGGGGCGCTGCCCAGGATCAGCACCAGCCCCGCGCGGACGGCGGACTGGTCCTCGGCGACGAGGACGCGGATCATGCGGGGTCTCCTTCGGTCGGGGGCTGGGCGGCGGTCAGGGGCAGCGTGGCGCACACGGACCAGATCCTGTCGCCCGCCACGTCGGGCTCCGGCGCCGGCCCCGCCTCGAACGTGCCGTGCAGCAGCGCGGCCCGCTCCCGCATGCCGACCAGACCGGCGCCGGAGCCGGGGGCGCGCGGGGTGTCGCGGTCGCCGTACGGGCTGGTCACCCGGACCCGCAGGGCGTCCGCGTGCCGGGCGAGCCGGACGTGGACCGGGCCCTTCGAGGCGTGCTTGAGCGCATTGGTGAGGGACTCCTGCACGATCCGGTACGCGGCGAGTTCGACCGGCGCGGGCAGGTTCTCGCCGTGCGCCGCGTCCAGGGTGACGTCGAGCCCGTTGGCACGGGCGCCCTCGACCAGTGCGCCGAGGCCGTCGAGGGTGGGTGCGGCGGCGGGTTCGGTGTCACCGCCGTCGTCCCGCAGGATGCCGATCAGGCGTCGCATCTCGGCCAGTCCCGCCACGCTGTTCTCCCGGATCACGCCGAGCGCCTGCCGGGTGGTCGCGGCGTCGTCCAGGGAGAGCGCGGCCGTGGAGTGGATGGCGATCGCGGAGAGGTGGTTGGCGACCATGTCGTGCAGCTCGCGGGCCATCCGGGAGCGCTCCGCGGTCACCGCCTGGACCCGGTCCATCTCGGCGAGGAGCGCGGTCTGCTCGGCCCGCAGCAGGGCGGCGTCGGCGGCCTCGCGGTGGTTGCGCACGATCAGGCCGGTGGAGGCGGGTGCGAAGGACACGATCCCGACGCCCACGCCGATCAGCAGCGCCTCGGGCGTCCGCCACAGCGCGAACGGTACCACGGTCCCGGCCACCGTGAGCAGCCCGGTGATCCACGGGATGCGCCGGGCGGAGGCGGGCGGGCCGTAGAGCACGGCGGCGTACATCACGTCGGTGTACAGGATCACCGTGACCAGGCTGCCCTGGGTCACCGTGTCCGCGGCCAGCGCCGCGGTGCCGACGAGCAGGCCGGTGCGCGGAGCGTCACGGCGCAGCAGTTCGCAGCCCGCCATGACGACGAGCGGGACCAGCAGCGGCCAGCGGCCGTCGAACAGCACGAGCGGCTCGCCGGCGGGCCGCACGCCCAGCCCGATGGCCCACAGCAGCAGCCCGCCCAGCACTCCGCCCACGGCGACACAGACGTCGAAGCGGTGCGGGCGGGGGAGTCGTACGGCCATACCACCATCCAACACGGCCCGCGCCCCGCCCGCCTGGTCCCGCGGAACGGTCCCGTGCTGCATCTTTCGATGTACCGGAGGTTCGTCACCGGCGACGACGAAAGCGGCGGATTCCGGCGGGAGCCTGGAAGGGCGAACGAAGGGAGTGTGTCGTGGTCGTCGCGTTGATCATCATCTGCGAGGTCGGTTTCTGGGTGCTCCTCGCCCTCGGTCTCGGCGCCCGCTACCTGCTGAGGTGGCGGCGCACCAGTGTCGTCCTGCTGCTGTGCGAGCCGGTACTGGAACTGGTGCTGTTCGCCGCCACGGCGTGGGACCTGAAGAACGGCGCCGAGCCGGGCTGGGCGCACGGTCTGGCGGCGGTCTACATCGGGTACACGGTCGCCTACGGCCACTACACGATCCGCTGGCTCGACGGCCACGCCGCCCACCGCCTGGCCGGCGGCCCGCGACCGGCCGGGCCCCCGCGGTACGGCATGCCCCGCGCCCGGCACGAGGGCGCCCTGTGGCTGCGCACCCTGCTCGCCGCGGCCGTGGCGACGGCACTGCTCCAGGGCGCGGTCTGGTACGTCGGTGACGGGGGCGACGTCTCGTCCCTGCGGTCCTTCCAGTGGACGGCGCTGCGGGCCGCCGCCCTCCACGGCCTGATCGCCCTCACGTACCTGGTCTGGCCGAAGAAGGCCCCGGCGGGGACGGCAGGGCTTCCCGTGGAGGCGCGGACGGAGAAGGAGGGGGCGCGCCGATGAGGTACCTGTCCGAGCGGAACCTGTGGGAGGGCGCGGCCACCCTCGTGGCCGGCCTCGCCCTGTGGCTGTTCGCCGGGGACGTGGAGGTCCCCGTCGTCGACCTGGCGAAGGCCGGCGTCGTGATGATGTGCGTCGGCGGCGCGCAGACCGGGTGGGGCGTCGTCCGGTCCGCGCGCCGGCTGAACGGTCAGCGTTCGCCGCCCGGCACCCACAGCACGTCGCCGGTCTCCTTGTTGGCGACGCGCGCCAGGATGAAGAGCAGGTCGGAGAGGCGGTTCAGATAGGTCGCCGTCAGCGGGTTCATCGACTCGCCGTGGACCTCCAGCGCCGCCCACGTGGAGCGCTCGGCCCGGCGGACCACCGTGCACGCCTGGTGCAGCAGGGCCGCGCCGGGGGTGCCGCCGGGCAGGATGAAGGAGCGGAGCTTCTCCACCTCGGGCAGGTAGCGGTCGCAGTCCGCCTCCAGCCGGTCGACGTAGAACTGCTCGACCCGCAGCGGCGGGTACTGAGGCTCTTCCACCACCGGCGTCGACAGGTCCGCGCCCACGTCGAACAGGTCGTTCTGGACGCGGACGAGGACCTTGACGACCTCCTCGGCCAGGCCGCCCAGCGCGATCGCCGTGCCGATCACCGCGTTGGCCTCGTTGGCGTCGGCGTACGCGGAGATCCTGAGGTCGGTCTTGGGGACCCGGCTCATGTCACCGAGGGCCGTGGTGCCCTGGTCGCCGGTGCGGGTGTAGATGCGCGTCAGGTTGACCATCGGGCCAGCGTAGTCAGGCTCCGGCGGTGCGGAAGACGCGTGTGCCCACGGTCACGGCCAGCGCGGTGAGGGCGAGGCCGACCAGGACGCCGTACAGCATGTGGGCCGTCGCGTAGCTGCCGACGTAGGCGTCCCGCATCGCGTCCACCAGATGGCGGAACGGCATCAGGCGCGAGAGCACGTCCAGCCACGCCGGGCCCAGGGACATCGGCAGCATCAGGCCCGACAGCAGCATCGAGGGCATCGTCAGGGCGTTGATCGTCGGCCCGAACTCCTGCGGCGTACGGACCTTCATCGCCAGCGCGTACGACAGGGAGGCCAGCGACACCGTGAGCAGGGCGACGAAGGCGAAGCCGATCAGCACACCGGGCAGTGGCGCGCGCAGGCCCATCACCAGCGCCGCCAGCACCAGCAGCACCGCCTGGAAGGCGAAGACGGTGGCGTCCCGCAGCACCCGGCCGAGCAGCAGCGCCAGGCGGCTGACGGGTGTCACCCGCATCCGCTCGACCACGCCCTGGCTGTTCTCGACGATGAGCGAGAAGCCGGCGAAAGAAGCGCCGAACAGGCCGAGTTGGAGCAGCAGGCCGGGCACGAGCACCTGCCAGGAAGTGCCCTGCCCGCCGAGCGGCAGCCCGGTCAGCAGCGGGCCGAAGAAGAGCAGGTACAGCAGTGGCATCAGCACGCCGAACAGCAGCGCGAAGCGGGAGCGCAGGGACTGGCGCAGATAGCGGCCGTAGATCAGGCCGGTGTCGTGGAGCAGCATCGGGATCTTCCGGTTCTCGAGGTGGGGACGGACGGCTGCGTGCGGGGCCTCACACCGCCACGGGCGTCGTGTCGGCCGGGGCGGCCCCGCGGCCGGTGATCGCGAGGAACGTGTCCTGGAGCGGGGCGTCGGGAGAGCCGCCGTACTCCCGCTTCAGGGCGGCCGGCGTGCCCTCGGCGGCCACGGTGCCGCCGTCCACCACGACCAGGCGGTCGGAGAGGGCGTCGGCCTCGTCGAGGTAGTGGGTGGTCAGGAAGACCGTCGTGCCGTGCTCGTCGCGCAGCCGCCGGACCAGGTCCCACAGGTCGGCCCGGCTGCCCGGGTCGAGACCGGTGGTCGGCTCGTCCAGGAAGAGCACCCGCGGCCGGTGCGTGAGCGCCATCGCGATGTCCAGCCGGCGCCGCTGACCGCCCGAGAGCGCACCGCACCTGCGGTCGAGCAGCCCGGCGAGGTCCAGGTCCCGGGCCAGTTCCTCGGCCCGCTCGGCGGCCCGCGCCCGGGACAGCCGGTACAGGCGGCCCTGGGTGACCAGTTCCTCGCGCACGCTGATCTGCGGGTCCACCCCGCCCGACTGCGCCACGTACCCGCAGGCCCGGCGCACCCCCGCGGCGTCGGATGCCAGGTCGTGCCCGGCGACGGTGGCGGCGCCGCCGGTAGGGGCGAGCAGTGTGGTGAGCATCCGCAGGGTGGTCGTCTTGCCGGCGCCGTTGGGGCCCAGGAAGCCGAGGATCTCGCCCTCGCGGACGGTGAGGTCGATGCCCCGCACGGCCTCCACCGGGCCGCCTTTCGTCACGAAGGTACGGGCCAGTCCGGCCGCGCTGATGATTGCCATGCCTCCCAGAAAAACAGAGTCACTTAAATTTTGCAACGGCCCCAAAGTTTCAGTGCGTCCAGTGAAGCTAGGATTGCGGCATGGCCGAGGGACTCAGGGAACGGAAGAAGCGGCAGACCCGGCAGTACATCTCCGATGTCGCCACGGGGCTGTTCCTGGAGCGCGGCTTCGAGGCCGTGACCGTGGCGGAGGTCGCGGACGCCGCCGACGTCTCCGTCAACACCGTCTACAACTACTTCCCGGCCAAGGAGGACCTCTTCCTCGACCGCTCCAAGGGTGTGGTCGACCGGCTCTCCCGCTGGGTGCGCGGCCGGCGCGACGGGGAGTCGGCAGCGGGCGCCGTCCTGCGGGAGCTGCGCGAGGAGGTCGAGTCGGTCTCCCCGCGCGTCGGCCTGATGGAGGGGTACGCCGCGTTCATGAAGGTGATCCAGGACTCGCCCGCGCTGCGCTCACGGATGTGGGCCACCGGGCAGGAGGTGCTCCTGAACCTGGAGCGGACCCTGCGCGAGGAGACCGGGGCGGCCGAGGACGACATGGCACCCGTTCTGATGGCCGGTCAGATCAACTGGCTGCACGGGACGGTCATCGCGACCATCGGGCAGCGCATGGTCGACGGCGGGAAGCCGTCGGAGGTCTCCCGTGACGTGATGCTGCTGCTCGACGAGATGGAGGGGCTGCTGAGCGAGAAGGTGCTCAACTACGCCGTACGGGGCGTCCGGTGACACCCGAATGGCGCCCCACGGTGTGATGTCCGTCATGTGAGACGTGACGCGCGTTACTAACGGGTCACACAGCCCGTCACTCCCGCTAATCTCCGGCCCAGAGACGAGAATCAGCGCGTATTTCAGGGGAGTCGCACAGTGGCACGCAAGCTCGCCGTCATCGGGGCCGGTCTCATGGGATCGGGCATCGCCCAGGTCTCCGCTCAGGCGGGCTGGGACGTCGTCCTGCGGGACGTCACCGACGGGGCGCTGCGCCGCGGGACCGACGGCATCAAGGCCTCCTACGACAAGTTCGTCGCCAAGGGGAAGCTCGACGCCGACGACGCCGGGGCCGCCCTCGCGCGCATCACGGCGACCACCGACCTGGACGCGGCCGCGGACGCGGACGTGGTCGTCGAGGCCGTCTTCGAGAAGCTCGAGGTCAAGCACGAGATCTTCCGCACCCTCGACAAGCTGGTGAAGGACGGGGCGATCCTCGCGTCCAACACCTCCGCCATCCCGATCACGAAGATCGCGGCCGTCACCGAGCGCCCCGAACGGGTCGTCGGCACCCACTTCTTCTCGCCGGTACCGATGATGCAGCTGTGCGAGCTGGTGCGCGGCTACAAGACCAGCGACGAAACCCTCGCCGCCGCACGGGAGTTCGCCGAGTCCACCGGCAAGACCTGCATCGTCGTCAACCGCGACGTCGCCGGTTTTGTGACCACCCGGCTCATCTCCGCCCTCGTCGTCGAGGCCGCGAAGCTCTACGAGTCGGGCGTGGCCACCGCCGAGGACATCGACCTCGCCTGCAAGCTGGGCTTCGGCCATGCCATGGGACCGCTGGCCACCGCCGACCTCACGGGCGTCGACATCCTGCTGCACGCCACGGGCAACATCTACACCGAGTCCCAGGACGAGAAGTTCGCCCCGCCGGAGCTGATGCGCCGGATGGTGGACGCCGGTGACATCGGCCGCAAGAGCGGGCAGGGCTTCTACAAGCACTGAGGTCACGCCGGCCCCGGCAAACGTCACACGCCGGGGTGAATTCGGTATCGGTTCGCTTACAGGCGGCAACCTCCGGTCGTTTCGGCCAGTCAGAGGGTGCAACACCTGATATCGCCGAGAGACCACACGCGCAGAACGCACCGCAGAGACGACAGAGACGACAGAGAAAGACGCACGCCGGGGAGCGCATATGCACATCAGGGGCGACCACGTCGAGCTGGTCGTCGGGGGCCGCCTCGACGTCCGCAGCGCGGCGGACGCCCGTACGGTCCTGCACTCGGCCGTCGACGACGGAGCCGGCGATCTGGTGCTCGACCTGTCCGAACTGGACTCCTGGGACGCCACGGGACTCGGCGTGATCATGGGAGCCCACCGGCGGGCCGGCCGCTGCGGCCGGCGCCTGGTGCTGCGCGACGTACCGCCGCAGATGCAGCGCCTGCTGGTGGCCACCCGGCTGCACCGGATCCTCGCCATCGAGGGCGGCATCGGCGTGGAGACCCTGCCCCGGGTGTGAGGACGCCCCGGCCCGGGGGCAGGCCGGCCCGCACACCCCGGCAGCCGGCCGCCCCCCCCGCACCTGAACGGTCGGGAACGGTCCCGGTCGGCCGGTGACGGCAGGTGAGCGGTTGCGGAACGGTCGGTGACGGCAGGTGAGCGGTTGCGGAACGGCACTGATCGGCACGCGAGCGGTTCCGACAAACACCCGACGCGGGCCCGACCCGCGCAATCCTCACGAGACCGTGACGTCTCGGACGGGCCGACACCCCGGACTGTCGGAGATACTGGACGAAGGTTTAGGGTCTGGCTGCCCGCCCTTTTGCAACCCACCGGCGGGCCCGGACCAGAAGCGACAGCGCGGTGTGCGGCAAGGCCGGGAGGGTGGCCCCGCCCGGGGCCCTGCACACGACGCTTTTGGGGGGCTTGAACCAATGGACCCGAACAGCCGGGGACCTGAGGAGTACGGCCAAGACGGCGACCACCAGGCGCCGCGCCCGCGCTCGCCCAGGGACCCCTTCACACCCGACTTCGGCCAGCCCGCGCCCGCGCTGGCCCGCACCGTGCAGCTCGTCTCCGGCGACTTCCTGCTCACGGTCAACCCGGTGGACGGCAGCGAGATCGAGGTCTGCCCGCCCGTCGAACGCCCCGCCCGGCCCGAG
This sequence comes from Streptomyces mayonensis, assembly GCF_018982965.1. Lineage (GTDB taxonomy): Bacteria > Actinomycetota > Actinomycetes > Streptomycetales > Streptomycetaceae > Streptomyces > Streptomyces mayonensis. The sequence goes on from NZ_JACBYP010000006.1 coordinate 72,367, forward strand.
AAGCTCACCGCGGCCGAGCGCGCCGAAACGGAGCGCGCCGGACGGCCACCCGTCCCGCCGGGACCGGTCCGCACGGTCCTGGGCCTGCTGGCCCGCGAGGACGAGCGCGAACGCCTGGTGCGGCTGCTCGCCCGCGGCCGCTCCGTCCGCCTCACCGGCCCCGGCGGCTCCGGCCGCAGCAGCCTCCTCGACCTCGTCGCCGAGGACTGCGCCGGTCTCGCGCCCGACGGCGTCGTCCGCCTGAGCGGCTTCCACCGCACCGTCGACGACCTGCTCCACGACCTCTTCCACGCCGTCCACCGCGCGCCCCTGCACCGACCGGGCCGCCAGGAACTGCTCGGGCACCTGAGCGAGGTGGGCGCGGTCGTCGTCCTGGACGACGTCGAGTTCGGCGGAGCCGCCCTCGACGAACTCCTCGACGCCACCCCGGAGTGCGCCTTCCTGTTCGGCGCGACCCCGGACGTGCCCGCACCCTCCGCCGACTCGGCCGTCGAGGAGGTCTTCCTCACCGGACTGGACCGCTCGGACGGCGTGGAGCTGCTGGAGCGCGCCGCCGGCCGCACCCTCACCGAGGAGGAGGCCAACTGGGCGGGCGACCTCTGGTTCGAGTCCGAGGGCCTGCCGCTGCGCTTCGTCCAGGCCGGTGCCCTGCTGCGCCGCCGCGACCGGCTGCGGGCCGGCGCCGACGCGGTCGACGAGTTCGGCGTCTTCGCCGGGACACGCCCGGCCGACGACACGCCCTACGAGTCCACCGAGTCCGCCGACGCCGACGAGGCGCCCCTGCCGTCCCTCGGCGAGGCCGCGGCGCCCGCCCCGCTGCTCGCCTCCCGGCTCAGCTCCTCCGCCCGCGCCACCCTGGAGTTCGCCGTCGCGCTCGGCGGCGAGGTGCCGCACCAGGCGCACCTGCCCGCCCTGGTCGGCGACACCCACGCCGACGCCGCCCTCGGCGAACTGGCCGACTGCGCGCTGATCTCACCGGTCGGCTCCCGCTACCGGCTGGCCGCCGGCGTGCTCACCCAGCTGGAGAGCGCCGGGTACGCCGACGACGCCCCGGCGCGTGCCCTGTCCGCCGCCCAGCACTACTCCTGGTGGGCCGGGCACCCCTCGGTCACCCCGGAGAGGGTCTGCGCCGAGGCCGACGCCGTGCTCGCCGCCCTCGCGGCGCTGGTGCCGGCGACGACCCGGACCGCGGACGACGAGGAGAGCACCGCCGTCCAGCTCGCCCGCACCGCCGCGCCGGCCTTCGCCTCCGGGCTGCACTGGAGCGCCTGGGAACGGGCGCTGCGCTCCGGCACCGAGGCCTCCCGGCTCTCCGGCGACGTCGCCGAACAGGCCTACTTCCACCACGAACTCGGCGTCCTCGCCCTGTGCGAGGACCACCTCGACCGGGCCCGCGCCGAGCTGGAGGCCTCCATCGGGCTGCGCGGCGCGCTCTCCGACAAGCGCGGCGCCGTCGCCGGCCGCCGCGCCCTCGCGCTCGTCGCCGACCGGACCGGGGACACCCCGGGCCTGGGCAGCGGCGCCGACGCCTTCGGCGCCGCCGGTCTCGGCGCCGTCGGCGCCGGACCCGGTCCCACGGCGGGCGAGGAGGTTCCCGACACCCGCGACGAGGCGTCGGCATCGCCGTCGGCGGGCGTCCCCGCGCCCTTCCCGCCGCTCCAGCCGCCTCCGCAGTCCCCGACCCTCGTCACCAGCCGCGCGGAGCCCGACGAGCCGTCCCGCACGGTCGGCAGCGGCATCAAGGGCTTCGCCCGCCGCAACCTGGTGGCGGCCGGGGCGGGCGCGCTGCTCGTCGCGGTGCTCGGCACGGTGGTGACCCTCGGCGCCACGTCCGACGGCGGCGCGGGCGACCCCTCCGACGAGGTCGGCGTCAACCCGTCGGCCAGCCAGGGCATCGACGACGGCGACCTCGGCGCCGACCGGCCCTCGGACGACGGGCAGGGCCAGGACACCCCCGACAGCCCCTCCGGCACCGGTGCGCCCAGCACGTCGGACGCCCCGTCGCCGACGAAGTCGGGGCAGCCCTCGGACGGGCCCAGCAGCACCGGCAGCAGCGGCCCCGGCGACGACGACGAGAGCCCGGACGACCCCGGTTCGCCGAACGAGCCGAGCAAGTCGCCGAGCTCCCCGCCGACCGAGCCGACGCCGCCGGACCCGACGGAGAGCGAACCGGACGACCCCTCCACGCCGCCGGACTCGCCCGACCCGAGCCCCACCCAGTCGGAGACGGAGGAACCGCCGCCGTCCCCCGACGACCCGCCCGTCTCCAACAGCGCCAGCGGCACCGCCGGCCCGACCGCCTCGCAGAGCAGCGCGGGAGCGGGCACGCCGACCGGCTCCGACCCGGCGACGGAGCAGATCATCTGACCCCGCCGGGCGGCTGAGACGTGACAACGGAGAAAGGGCCGGGTCCGCGCGTCGGACCCGGCCCTCCCGTACGGCACTAGTGCCGCGGCCTCAGAACAGCCGCAGCTTGTCGTCCTCGATGCCCCGCAGGGCGTCGTAGTCCAGCACCTGGCAGCCGATCCCGCGGTCCGTGGCCAGCACCCGGGCCTGCGGCTTGATCTCCTGGGCGGCGAAGACGCCGCGCACCGGCGCCAGATGGGGATCGCGGTTCAACAGCTCCAGGTAGCGCGTGAGCTGCTCCACGCCGTCGATCTCGCCGCGCCGCTTGATCTCGACCGCGACCGTTGCGCCCTCGGCGTCCCGGCACAGGATGTCGACGGGGCCGATGGCGGTCATGTACTCGCGGCGGATGAGCGTGTAGCCCTCGCCCAGCGTGTCGATGCGGTCGGCCAGCAGCTCCTGGAGGTGCGCTTCCACGCCGTCCTTGATCAGGCCGGGATCGACGCCCAGTTCGTGCGAGGAGTCGTGCAGGATCTCCTCCATCGTGATGATGAGCTTCTCGCCCGCCTTGTTGACGACCGTCCAGACGCCGTCCTCCTCGCCCGTGCCCTCCTTCAGAGTGCAGGGCGGCGACATCCAGTTGAGGGGCTTGTAGGCCCGGTCGTCGGCGTGGATCGAGACGCTGCCGTCGGCCTTGACCAGGATCAGCCGGGGGGCCGCTGGGAGGTGGGCGGTGAGCCGCCCGGCGTAGTCGACGGAGCAACGGGCAATGACGAGACGCATGGTCGGCAACGCTACTCGACGCGCCCGGTGCGACGCGATTCGCCCGCGTGCGTGCGCCCCCGCGGGCTGTCCCACTTCTCCCCTTGGCCCCACCTTGCCCACTGGCCGATTGTGTGCCTACCCGAGGGTGTCCATATCGGCAATCTCCTGGTGCGGTCACGATCGGTTGCTTACGGTATTGAACGGGAGGTCGCGAACTGTGTACGCAGCGTGTTCACGGTCGCGCACTCCCTTTAACTGTCCGGCAACCCCCGCTGATCGGGGGTGCGAGAGGAGAACCCATGTCGCTCGACGTCTCACCGGCCCTACTCGATCAGGCCGAGCGAGGCGAGGTCGACGAAGCAGCCTTCGTCGACTGCGTCCGGACCTCCCTGCCCTACGCATGGGAGATGGTCAGCTCCCTGGTGGCACAGCTGAAGGTCGACGGCGGAGCCTTCGCCGACAACCAGACGCCCCCGCCGGACGAGCAGGCGCGCGGCCAGCTGCTGCGGGCCCTCGCGAGTGACGCCATACGCGGTGCACTGCAGCGGCACTTCGGGGTGCGGCTGGCGTTCCAGAACTGCCACCGGGTGGCGGTGTTCCCGTTGGATTCCTCCGTCGACGAGAAGCTGACCCGCTTCACCTCGGTGCGCAGCCAGATCTTGAACCAGTCGCCCGAACTGCGCGACTGCTGAGGCGTTCGGGGTCGTCCGCTTGCCGCTCCGCACGCGGGAGGTGCGGTGCCACCGGAGCGGCAAGCCCCCTCCCCGGCACTGTGCCCGACCGGAGCGGACCCGACCCGACCCGGTCCGAACGCAGCGGGCAGGGCGCCCGTCGGCCGTCTCAGCGGAGCCGGGGGAGTACCTCGGCCCCGAGCCGTCGTACGTTCTCCTCGGTCGCCGCGAGGTCCCCGGACCCCTCGACGAGCAGGGCGAAACGCGAGACGCCGGTCCGCTCGGCGGTCGCCGCGAGCCGGTCCGCGCACAGCCGGGGCGGGCCCACCGGGTGCAGCCCGCAGAGCAGTTCGGTGTAGGCGTGCGGGTCGCGCATCCGCCGCTCCCGGCCGTCCACCGTGACGTGTGCGCCCAGGCCCTGCCGAAGCCAGCCCGGCATCGCCTTCAGCAGGGTCTCGGCCGCGTCCGTGCGCCGGTCGGCGATCTGGCAGACGCCGGCCGAGACGTGCGCGGCGCCGCGCACCCGGTCCGCCGGGTGCCCGGCGGCGCGGGCGTGGCGCCGCCACAGGGCGACCATCTCCGCCTTCTCCTCGTCGCCGACGTGCATGCCGAGCAGCATCGCAAGGCCCCGCTCGGCCGCCGTCCGCACGCCGGCCGGGGAGGTGCAGGCGACGACGACCTCCGGGCCCGGTTCCTCCGACAGGGACTCCGAGGGGCGCGGGACGACGGGGACCTCGCGGAACCGGAAACGGTCGCCGACGGCGCCGACGGCCGGCTCGCGCAGCCAGCGCACCAGCAGGTCGAGCGACTCCCCGAACCCCTTCTCGTACGCCTCGAGACCCGCGCCGAACACCTCCAGGTCCACCCAGGGCCCGCCCCGGCCCACGCCCAGCGAGAACCGGCCGCCGCTCGTGACGTGCAGCAGCGCGGCCTGCTCGCCGAGCGCCACCGGGTGGACGGTGGGCAGCACGCTGACCGCGGTGCCGACCCGGACCCGCCGGGTGCGGCCCAGCAGCAGCGCGGCCAGCGTCACGGCCGAGGGGCACGTGCCGTACGGCACGAAGTGGTGCTCGGCCAGCCAGACCGTGTCGAGCCCGGCCTCGTCGGCGACCTCGGCCGAGCGGACCGCGCGGTGCAGCGCCTCCCCCTGGCCCTGGCCCGGGAACTGGGCACCCAACACGAAACTTCCTACGCGCATTGCCTTTTCCTGCTTCCTCGGCTCCGACACGGAGCTCCCCCACAGGGCATAACCGCCTGACACGTGCCGAGGACACGGCCGGACGGATGGATTTGCGGATTGTCTGCAGAATCGACCGTTGTGGGAGGGTGTGCGGGCCCGGACGGAGAACCCGTACGGGGGAGTTGCGGTGTTTGGCGGTGTACGCGCACCCTGTCCGTGCCGCGTAGGCTGGATGCCGCCCTGCTTCCTGTATAGCTCCGTGAGGTGTCCTGTGTCCCCGCGTCGCAACCGACCCAAGGGAGCCGGTCCGTCCGGCCGGAGCGCCGAGGACGACGGCGGCGGCCGCTACGGCGGCTGGCAGTCGTCGGAGAGCTGGCAGGGCGAGGACTGGAGCGTACGGCACGTGGCGGGCGCGAGTGCCCAGGGGAAGTCGTACCGCTGCCCCGGCTGCGACCAGTTGATCCCGGACGGTGTCCCGCACGTGGTGGCCTGGCCGGCCCACGCGGGTGTCGACGACCGCAGGCACTGGCACAAGTCGTGCTGGAACGCGAAGGACCGCCGCACCACGCGGGTGCAGCGGTCCCGTAACGCGCCGAGGTTCTGAGCGGCCCCCGTCAGACGTCCCGCCGCTCCAGCAGGGCGAAGGCACCGGCGAACACGACCGCCGTCACGCCGAGCACGATCCACAGCGGGTCCCAGCCCGAGGGCCCGGAATCGGAGAGCGAGTTGGCGTAGAAGATGCTCATCTGGTTCGGGATCGAGTACTCGAACAGCGCCTGCTGCAGCCCCTTGAGCGACTCGGCGAACATGAACAGCGCGATCACCAGCGGGGCGAGCAGGACACCGATCATGATGGTGATGGCGCCCGCCGAGTGCCGGATGACGGAACCGACGGCCAGCGAGAGCAGCCCGAGCAGCGCGACGAAGAGCGACACGCCGACGGTGCCCTTCAGCCACTCCGAGCCGGTGGGGTCCGCCGCGCCGCTGTCCTCCAGCATGGTCACGTGGGCCAGGCCGACCAGCGTCGAGGAGGCCAGGGTCACCACGAACGCCACCAGGAAGAACACGACCGCCTTCGCCGTGAGCACCCGGCCGCGGCTCGGGCAGGCGGTCATCGTCGTCCGGATCATGCCCGTGCCGTACTCCGAGGCGCTGGTCAGCACTCCGAGCGTGATGATGCACATGCTGCCGAGGAGCAGGCCGAAGAAGCCGAGGCTCAGCGGGCTCTCCCCGGCCAGGTCGGAGGACGAGCCCGCCACCACGGCGCCGGTCAGCAGCCCGATGCCGACGACCAGCAGCACGAACACGCCGATCGTCCACATCGTCGAGCGCACCGACTTGATCTTCGTCCACTCGGAGGCGATCGCGTGCACGAGGGTCGTGCGCACCACCGGGATCGGCGACGTGTAGGTCGGGAACGGCGAACCGGGCGCCTGGGGCGGCTGCGGGGCCTGCTGGGCCGGCGGCGGCTGCTGGGCCGCGTACGGGTTGGCCGTCTGCTGTCCGCCCGGTACTCCGCCGGGCATCGCGCCGGGCGCCCCCGGGGCGCCGTACGGCCCCGCCGGGGCCTGGCCCGGCGCGCCCTGCTGGGGCGGCGGCGGGGCGTACCAGTCAGGCTGACCCTGCCCGGGAACCGGCATCGGCGGCTGCTCGCCCGGCGCCAGCGGCTGCTGGAGCCCGGCCTTCTGGTCGGTGGTCGACCGGTAGTCGACGGCGCCCTGCGTCATCCGCATGTACGCCTCCTCCAGGGAGGCCTGGTGCGGCGACAGCTCCCACAGCCGTACGCCGGTGTCGTGCGCGATGTCGCTGATCCGGGGGAGGACGAGGCCGGTCACCCGCAGCGCGCCGTCCTGCTCGGGCAGCACGTGGCCGCCCGCCTCGGTCAGCGCGGCGGTCAGCTTCTCGCGCAGCTGCGGTTCCGGGTCCGGCGTCCGCACGCGGGCGAAGTCGGCGGAGTTGGCCGAGATGAAGTCCTTCACGCTCATGTCGGCCATCAGCTGACCGCGGCCGATGACGATGAGGTGGTCGGCGGTGAGCGCCATCTCGCTCATCAGGTGCGAGGAGACGAAGACCGTGCGCCCCTCGGCGGCGAGCGCCTTCATCAGGTTGCGCACCCAGTGGATGCCCTCGGGGTCGAGGCCGTTGACCGGCTCGTCGAAGAGCAGGACCTGCGGGTCGCCCAGGAGGGCGGCGGCGATGCCGAGCCGCTGGCCCATGCCCAGGGAGAAGCCCTTGGAACGCCGCTTGGCCACGTCCTGCAGGCCGACCACGCCGAGCACCTCGTCCACCCGCCGGGCCGGGATGCCGGACAGCTGGGCGAGGCTCAGCAGGTGGCTGCGGGCGGACCGGCCGCCGTGCACCGCCTTGGCGTCGAGCAGCGCCCCGACGTGGCGCGCGGCGTTCGGCAGCCTGCGGTACGGGTGGCCGCCGATCGTCACGTGCCCCGCGGTGGGGTTGTCCAGGCCCAGGATCATGCGCATCGTCGTCGACTTGCCCGAGCCGTTGGGCCCGAGGAAGCCGGTGACGGCGCCGGGCCGTACCTGGAAGGACAGGTTGTACACAGCGGTCTTGTCGCCGTAGCGCTTGGTCAGGCCGACTGCTTCGATCATGCTCCGCACCCATCGGAAGGTTCAGGGACAGCAGGGCACACGCCCCCGTAAGGGTAAGGAGGATATCCAGGTCCCAACGGTTCCGTTCAAGCCCGGGCAAAATCCGACGCTCCCGGGACCCGGCCGGAACATCCTCGGAACCCTTTCCGGGCGTCCCTGCTCCTCAGGACGTTCCAGGCGTCCCTGCCCTCCGGAACGTTCTAGGCGTCCCTGCTCTTCAGGACGGCGTACCCGCCGGCCAGCGCCGCGATCACCCAGAGCACCATGATGCCCAGGCCGCCCCACGGACCGTACGGCACGTCGTCGTCGAGGGGCGTGACCACCTGCATGATCCTGCTGCCGGCCTGGTCGGGCAGGAACCGGCCGACCTTCTCCGTCGCCGGGACGTTGCCCAGGATGTTGGAGATCAGGAAGAAGAACGGCATCAGGATGCCCAGCGACAGCATCGGGGAGCGCAGCATCGCGGCGACACCCATCGAGAACATCGCGATGAGCGTCATGTAGAGACCGCCGCCGAACACCGCGCGGAGCACGCCGGGGTCGCCGATGGACGCCTTGAGGTCGCCCAGCATCGCCTGCCCGAGGAAGAAGGCGGCGAAACTGGTGATCATGGAGACGACCAGGGCGAGGACCGTGGCCACCAGGATCTTGCCGGCCAGGAACGTCCCGCGCCGCGGCACGGCCGCCAGCGAGGTGCGGATCATGCCGGAGCTGTACTCGTTGCCCACGACCAGCACGCCGAACACGATCATCGCCAGCTGGCCGAGGCTGGTGCCGGCGAAGCTGACGAAGGTCGGGTCGAAGGAGAGCTGGTCCCGCTCGCTCAGGCCGGAGAACTCGTTCTTCGACAGCGCCGAGATCAGCATGCCGAGGGCGATGGTGACGACCACGGCCAGGCCCAGCGTCCACACCGTGGACGCGACCGACCGGATCTTGGTCCACTCGGACCGGACGACCTGTGCCGCCGCCATGCTCAACCCCTCTTCCAGTCGCTGCCCCACGGCTGCTGCGGTGGCCGGCCGGGCGGCTGCTGCCCGGGGACCGCGCCGGGCGGCTGTCCGTCGTGCGCGTGGTACTCCACCGACTCCGCGGTCAGCTGCATGAACGCCTCCTCCAGCGAGGCCCGCTGCGGGCTCAGCTCGTGCAGCACGATCTGGTGGCGCGCCGCCAGCTCCCCGACGGTCTGCGACGTGTCGCCGTCCACCTCGAGCACCTCGGCCTCCGGCCGGGCGACCCGGATGCCGGCGCCGTGCAGCGCGTCGAGCAGCTGTTCGCGCTGCGGGGTGCGGATCCGGACGTAGCTGCGCGAGTTCTCCGCGATGAAGTCGGCCATCGAGGTGTCCGCCAGCAGCCGCCCCTGGCCGATGACCACCAGGTGGTCGGCGGTCAGCGCCATCTCGCTCATCAGGTGGGAGGAGACGAAGACCGTACGGCCCTGGGCCGCCAGCGTCTTCATCAGGTTGCGGATCCAGTGGATGCCCTCGGGGTCCAGCCCGTTGACCGGCTCGTCGAACATCAGCATCCGCGGGTCGCCGAGGAGCGCGCCGGCGATGCCGAGCCGCTGGCCCATGCCGAGCGAGAAGCCCTTGGTCTTCTTCCGGGCGACCGCCGTGAGCCCCACCGTGTCCAGCACCTCGCGGACCCGGCTCGCCGGGATGCCGTTGCTCTGCGCGAGGCACAGCAGGTGGTTGTAGGCGCTGCGCCCGCCGTGCCAGGCCTTGGCCTCCAGGAGCGCGCCGATGTACGTCAGCGGGTCCTTGAGCTGGTCGTAGTGCTTGCCGTCGATCCGCACGTCACCGGAGGTGGGCCGGTCCAGGCCCAGCACCATCCGCATGGTCGTCGACTTGCCCGCACCGTTGGGGCCGAGGAAGCCCGTGATGATGCCGGGTCGGACGGTGAAGGAGAGATTGTTGACCGCCACCTTCTCGCCGTACCGCTTGGTCAGCCCCTCGAGCTCGATCATGGCGCCCACGCTAGAACGGGACGAGGCCCACTGCCACCCCAGTGGCAGAAGGCCTCGTCCTTCGTTCGTACCCCTCGGTACCGCGTCAGTGGCTGTACGACCCGTCAGCGGGACTGCTGGGCCGGCACCCCGCGGGCGACCGACTCGTCCTCGGCCGGCGAACCGGCGGCCACCGCGGCGCCCGTGAGGGACGCCAGCATCTCGCGCACGTTCGTCAGCTGCGCGTTGATGGAGTCGCGGCGGTTGGTGAGGGCGGCCAGCTCGCGCTCCGACTCCGAACGGATCCGGTCGGCCTTGGCGTTGGCGTCGGCCACGATGTCCTCGGACTGGCGCTGCGCCGTCTCGACGGTCTGGCGGGCGCGGCGCTCGGCGTCCGTGCGCAGCTTCTCCGCCTCCAGGCGCAGCTGCTCCGCGCGGTGCTCGATCTCCGCGAGCCGCTTCTCCGCCTTGGCCTGACGGGAGGCCAGGTCCCGCTCGGACTGCTCGCGGCGCTTGGCGAGGTTCGTCTCGAAGTCCGCGGCGGCCTGCGCGGCCTTGGCGCGGGTCTCCTCGAAGAGGGCGTCGGCCTCGTCGCGCTTGGACTGCGCGTCCTTCTGCGCCTCGGAGCGCAGCTGGGACGCGTCGCCCTTGGCCTTCTCGACGATCCGGACGCCCTCGTCCTCGGCCTTGGCCTTGCGCTCGGCGGCGTACGACTCCGCGTCGTTGCGCACCTGCTGGGCCGAGGACTCGGCCAGCTCACGGTGCTGCTCGGCCGCGCGCCGGGCCTCCTCGCGCAGGTCCTTCGCCTCTTCCTCGGCGAGCCGCAGGATCTTCTCGACCCGGGCACCGAGACCGGCGTACGACGGCTCGGCGTCGTTGACCTGGGCCTGGGCGTTCTGAGTCTCGAGGTGGAGCTCCTCGATGCGCTTTTCCAGAGCGGTGATGCGGGACAGAGCGCTGTCACGGTCGGAGACGAGCTTGGAGATACGTTCGTCCACCTGAGCGCGGTCGTACCCACGCCGCACAAGCTCGAAGCCGTAGGGGGAAGTGTCGCTCATGGGGTTCCTGTCGAAAGAGACCGGGTGAGGTGATAGAGGGAATCCTAGGCGCCAATGCGGTGTGTCATCGAGCGGATGCACGTTTGATACGGAGAATGACACCTCTTTTGAGTGGCTGAGCCGCGGACGGCTTGCCAAAGTTCTGGTCAAGGGTCCAAGCAGGACTCGGCCAAAGATCTCCAGGAGACACCGAATCCGCCCTGAAGGCTAGCTGTCTGACGACTTGCCACCCGAACGTGGGGCGCCCACCGTCGCTCCGGCCTTCACCCCGTTGTCCTTGCCGCCCCCCGGCGCCTCGAAGGACTCCAGCGCCTCGAGGACGTCCTGGACCCGGGAGATCTCCGCGTTGATGTCCTCGCGGCGCCGCACCAGGACCTCCAGCTCGCGTTTGCCCTCCTCGACCGTGCGCCGGGCCTCCTCGACCGCCTCGGCCTTCAGCTCATCGGCCTCGCGCACCAGGGTGGCCTTCTTCTGCTCGGCCTCCTTCAGCAGCCCCTCGGCCTTCTTGACGGCGGCGATGCGCACCTTGCCGGCCTCGGAGTTGGCCTCCGACACCAGCTCCTTGGCCTTCGCGCCCGCCTTGGCCAACTGCTCCTCGGCGGCCTTGATGAGCGCGTCGCAGCGGTCGCCGGCCGACTTCATCGTCTCGGCGGCCTCGCGGCGGGCCCGCTCGTGCAGCTCCTCGATCTCGGAGGTGAGCCGCTCGCGCAGCTCCTCCGCGCGCTCCCTTATGGCGGTCGCGTCCCGGCGGGCGCCGACCAGCAGCTCGTCCGCGTCCGTACGGGCCTTCTCCACCCGGGTGTTGCCCTCGACCGTGGCCTCCGAGACGATCCGGTCGGCCTCCGTGCGGGCCGCGCCGACCATCGTGTCGGCCTGCGACTCGGCGTCCGCGGTGGTCTTCTGCGCCTGCTGCTGCGCCTCGGTGAGCAGCTTGTCGGCCTCGGCGGTGGTCTCCGTGATGAGCGTGTCGACCTGCTCGGCCGCCTCCGAACGCCGCTTGTTGGCGTCCTTGCGGGCCTCGTCGAGGGTGCGCTCGGCCTCCTCGCGGGCGGCCGCGGTGACCCGCTCGGCCTCCGCCGCCGCCTCGGCCCGCACCCGCTCGGCCTCGGTGCGGATCCGCTCGGCGTGCTGCTGCGCGGAGCCCACGGTGTCCGCGGCCTCGGCCCGCAGCCGCTCCGCCTCCCCGGTGGCCTCCGAGACCAGCTGCTCGGCCCGGGAGCCGGCCTCGGCGCGGACCCGGTCGGCCTCGGTGACCGTCTCCTCGGTCAGCCGCTCGGCCTCCGTGCGCGCCTCGGTCCGCACCCGCGCGGCCTCGTCCGCCGCCTCGGTGCGGACCCGCTCCGCCTCCGCGACGGTCTCCGTGCGCAGCCGGTCGGTCTCCGCCACCGTCTCCGTGGTCAGCCGCTCCGCCTCGGAACGCGCCTCGGTGATCAGGGTGTCCGCCTGCGTCGCCGCGTCGGACCGGATGCGGTTGGCGTCCTCACGGGCGTCCGCCCGGGTGCGCGAGGCGGACTGCTCGGCCTCCGCGATGGCGTCGGAGGCCTCCGTACGCACCCGCTGGGCGTGCTCGGAGACGTCCGCGCGGATCCGGTCGGCCTCCGTGATGGCCTCGGACACCGTCCGCTCGGCCAGCGTCTTGGCGGCCTCCGTCTCCTCCTGCGCCTCGTGCCTGAGGCGCCCGGCGTCCTCGCTGGCCCGCTCCCGCTCCGCGTAGGCGTCGGCGCGGACCCGGTCCGCCTCCTCCTCGGCCTCGCGCCGGGTGCGCTCGGCCGCGTGCTCGGCGGCGCTGCGCAGCCCGGTGATCTCCTCCTGGGCCTGCTCGTGCAGCCCGGCGACCGACTCGCGCACCTGGGCCGCGTGCTGCTCGGCGGCCGACACCATCTCGGTGGCGCGCCGGTCGGCCTCCTCGACCAGCCGGGTCGCCTCGGCCTGTGCCTCCTCGACGCGGTTGCGCGCCGAGGCCAGCAGTTCCTCGCTCTGCTCGCGGGCCCGCTCCCGCTCCTGGTCGGCCTCCTGCCGGGCGGAACCCAGCAGCTCCTCCGCCTCGCGGCGGCGCCGGGCGGCCTCCTCCTGGGCGGCGGCCAGCGCCTCGGACGCCTCGGCCGCGATGCGCTCGGCGGCGGTCTGCGCCTCCGCCCGCACCCGGTCGGCGCTCTCCTGCGCCTCCGACTTCAGCCGCTCCGCCTCGCTGGACGCCTCCGAACGCAGCCGTACGGCGACGGACTCGCCCTCCGCGCGGGAGGCGGACGCGTCGGCGGCGGCCTCGGTGCGCAGCCGCTCGGCCTCCGTCTCGGCCTGCTGCTGGAGCGTCCGGATCCGCTCCGCCGCCTCCGTGCGCAGCCGCTCGCTCTCCTCGGCGGCCTCGCGCCGGATCCGCTCGCCCTCCTCGCGGGCCTCGGCCAGTGCCTCCTCGGCGGCCGTGCGGCGCTCCTCCGCCTCGGTGTGCAGCCGCGTCAGGTCCTCGGCGGCCTCCTCCCGGCGGGCCTCGACGGCGCGCTCGGTCTCCTCGCGCAGCTCGCGGGCGGCCCGCTCGGCCTCCGCCTGGAGTTCCTCGGCGCGCTCGGCGGCCTCCGTGCGGTGCCGCTCGGCCTCCGCGCGGGTGCGCTCCAGGGTCTCCTCGGCCTGCCGGCGCAGGGTCGTCGCCCGCTCGATGGCCTCGGTGCGGACCTTCTCGCTGTCCGTCGTCGCGGTCTGCCTGAGCTCGTCCGCGTCCGCCTTGGCCTTGGCGAGCAGCTCCTCGGCGGACTTCGCCGCCTCCTCGATCTGCGCCACGGCCTCCTTGCGGGCCTCGGCGCGGATCTTCTCGCCCTCCGCGACCGCGTCCGCCCGCAGCTGCTCGGCCTCGCCGCGCAGCCGGCGCGCCTCCTCCTGCAGCTCGACGGTCTTGGCGCGGTACTCCTTGGTGTCGTCCTTCGCCGCGCCCTTGAGCTGCTCGGCGATGTCGTGCGCCTCACCGCGCAGCCGGTCCGCCTCGGCCTCGGCCTCGGTGCGGATCCGCTCGGCCTCCTCGGTGGCGGCCTTCGTGGTCCGCCTGGCGTCCTCCGACGCCTTGTTCAGCACGTCCTCGGCGGTCTTGGCGGCCTTGGACAGCTGGGTGGCCGACTCCTCGGCCGTGATCGTACGGGCCTTCTCGGCGGCCTCGGCGACGATCCGCTCGGCCTCGGTACGGGCGTCCGCGACCACCTGCTCGGCCTCGGACCTGGTGTTCTCGGCGTCCTTGGTGGCCTCGCCGACCAGCCGGGCCACCTGCTCCTTGGCGGTGCGGGTGCGCTGCTCGTTGGTCGCCTCGGCGCTCGACAGCGCCTTGGCCGCGGCGTCCTCGGCCTCGGCGACCACCTTCTCGGCCTCGGCCTGCGCCTTGCGCAGCGCCTCCTCGGCCTCGGACATCCGCTGCTCGGCGGCCCGGCTCAGCTCCTGGGACTGGCGGCGGGCCGACTCCGACTCGTCGGCGCTGGAGCTGCGCAGCTGTTCCGCGTGGTCGGTGGCCTCCTGGGCCTGCGTGGACGCCGCGTTCAGCAGCCGTTCCGCGTCGGCGCGGGCGCGGCGCAGGAGCTGCTCGGCCTCCGCGCGGGCGCCCTCGGCGTCGCCGCGCAGCCGCTCGCGGGCCTCCGAGGTCAGCCGCTCGGCCTCCGCGCGGGCCGCGGCCAGGGCCTGCTCGGCCTCGGTGCGGGACTCGTCGAGCAGGCGGCGGGCCTGCTGCTCGGTGCGGGCGCGCAGCTGCTCAGCCCAGGAAACGTTCTCGTTGACGTGCGACTCGACGGTCTGCCGGCGCTCGGCCAGCTCCTGGTCCAGCTGCTGGCGGCGGGTCACCGCCTCCTGGTGCAGCTCGGCCTGGAGCCGGGCGGCCTGCTCGGCGTGCTCCTGGAGGATGCGCTGGGTCTGCGCCCGGGCCTGGCTCAGCTCCCGCTCGGCGTCGGCCCGCAGCTGGTCGGCCTGCGTCTGCGCGTTGCGCAGCAACTGCTCGGCCTGGTACCCGATGTCGCCGCCGTCGAAGGCGGGCCGGGACATGATGGTGCGCCGCGCCTCGTGCAGCTTGGCGCGCAGCACCTCGACCTGGTAGCCGAGGTCCTCGGCGTGCTGGATCGCCTTTTCCCGCTCGGTCTTCAGCCGCTTCATCTCGGCCTCGAACCGAGAGAGGTGGTCGACGTCAGCCGCCGGCTCTCGCTCCTGGCTCTCGTAGCCCCGCACTGCGCGGTCCCATCCGTCCCCTGGTCGCAAGTCTTCCCGTACCAGCTCCGTCCGTCCGCCGGACGGGGCCACCGGGGAATGGTGTCAGATCAACGGCGGGGCATGTGCTGCTGCCCCGTCGCCCGCCCCCCGAAACACGACCCCGGCGATCCCGCCGTCGCCGACGACAGGACCGGGTCACCCTGGACTGAGCGGCGACCGCGCCCAACCCTACCGGCCCCTATGTACGGGAGTCAGTGCTCAGGTGACTCAACAGCCGCCGATGTGACGAGTTCTGTCAGTACGCCATGGCAGTCCTTGGGGTGCAGGAAGGTGATCCGCGACCCCATCGAACCCCGGCGCGGCTCGTCGTACAGAACGCGTACGCCCTTCTCGCGGACGTCCGCGGCGTCCGCGTCCACGTCCGCGGTGCCGAAGGCGATGTGGTGGACGCCCTCGCCGTTCCTGGCGAGCCACTTGCCGACCGCCGAGTCCTCCCGGGTGGGTTCGAGGAGCTGGAGCCAGGAGGCGCCGCCGTCCGACGTACCGTTGATCCGGATCATGGCCTCGCGGACCCCCTGCTCCTCGTTGACCTCGGTGTGGGACACCTCGAAGCCGTAGGTGGCACGGTAGAAGGCGACGGTCGCGTCGAGGTCGCGGCAGGCGATTCCGATGTGGTCGATTCGCGTCAGCATGGACTCAGTGCAGCGCTCGGGAGGTGGTTACGCAACGTGCGCGCGATCACACCGACAGCCCGGTGACGGGCGGGATACCGCTCAGTACATTCGAGTAAACCCTCGTTCACTCCTCGGCCTGTGCGGGCCGGAAAAGGGGATCGCAGCCCATGTCTTCCGCAGCAGCATCCGGAACCCCCGAAACCTCGGCAACCTCTCCCACGCACGGCACGACCTCCGTCATCGTCGCGGGTGCCCGCACTCCGATGGGGCGGCTGCTCGGCTCCCTGAAGTCCTTCTCCGGCGCCGACCTCGGCGGCTTCGCGATCAAGGCCGCCCTCGACCGCGCGGGGATCGGCGGCGACCAGGTCCAGTACGTGATCATGGGCCAGGTGCTCCAGGCCGGCGCCGGGCAGATCCCCGCCCGCCAGGCCGCGGTCAAGGCCGGCATCCCCATGAACGTCCCGGCGCTCACGGTCAACAAGGTCTGCCTCTCCGGCCTCGACGCCGTGGCACTCGCCGACCAGCTCATTCGCGCGGGTGAATTCGACGTGATCGTCGCCGGCGGCCAGGAGTCCATGACCAACGCCCCGCACCTGCTGCCGAAGTCCCGCGAGGGCTACAAGTACGGCGCGGTCGAGATGATCGACTCCATGGCGCACGACGGACTGACCGACTCCTTCGAGAACGTCGCCATGGGCGAGTCGACCGAGAAGCACAACACGCGGCTCGGCATCGCCCGCCCCGAACAGGACGAGATCGCCGCCCTGTCCCACCAGCGCGCCGCCGCCGCCCAGAAGAACGGCGTCTTCGAGGCCGAGATCACCCCCGTGGAGATCCCGCAGCGCAAGGGCGACCCGGTGCTGTTCAGCCAGGACGAGGGCATCCGCGGCGACACCACCGCTCAGTCGCTGGCCAAGCTGCGCCCGGCCTTCGCCAAGGACGGCACGATCACCGCGGGTTCCGCCTCGCAGATCTCCGACGGCGCGGCGGCCGTGGTGGTCATGAGCCGGGCCAAGGCGGAGGAGCTCGGCCTGGAGTGGATCGCGGAGATCGGCGCCCACGGCAACGTCGCGGGGCCGGACAACTCTTTGCAGTCGCAGCCGTCGAACGCCATCCGGCACGCCCTGAAGAAGGAGGGCCTGGAGGTCGGCGACCTCGATCTCGTCGAGATCAACGAGGCCTTCGCGGCCGTCGCCGTGCAGTCAATGAAGGACCTCGGCGTATCCACTGAAAAGGTGAACGTCAACGGCGGTGCCATCGCCCTGGGCCACCCGATCGGCATGTCCGGCGCGCGGCTGGTCCTGCACCTGGCGCTGGAGCTCAAGCGGCGCGGCGGCGGGGTCGGCGCTGCGGCGCTGTGCGGCGGGGGCGGTCAGGGCGACGCGCTGATCGTGCGGGTGCCCGGCGCCTGAGCGCGCGGTACGGCTGAGAACGTGGCGAAACAGAGCTGAGCGGAGCTGAACGGAGCTGTGATGCAGGACGTCTCCTCGCTGGTGGCCCAGGCCCGAGAAGGCCGACCGCGGGCCGTGGCCCGGCTGATCTCCCTGGTGGAGGGGGCGTCCCCGCAGCTCAGGGAGGTCATGGAGGCCCTCGCGCCGCTCACCGGCAACGCGTACGTCGTCGGTCTGACCGGCTCACCGGGCGTCGGCAAGTCGACGTCCACCTCGGCGCTGGTGACGGCGTACCGCAAGCAGGGCAAGCGGGTCGGCGTCCTCGCCGTCGACCCGTCCTCCCCCTTCTCCGGCGGCGCCCTGCTCGGTGACCGCGTCCGGATGTCGGAGCACGCGTCCGACCCCGGCGTCTACATCCGCTCGATGGCGACCCGCGGCCACCTCGGCGGCCTCGCCTGGGCCGCGCCGCAGGCGATCCGGGTGCTCGACGCGGCCGGCTGCGACGTGGTCCTCGTCGAGACGGTCGGCGTCGGCCAGTCGGAGGTCGAGATCGCCTCCCAGGCCGACACCTCCGTCGTCCTCCTCGCCCCCGGAATGGGCGACGGCATCCAGGCGGCCAAGGCCGGGATCCTGGAGATCGGCGACGTCTACGTGGTCAACAAGGCCGACCGGGACGGCGCCGACGCGACCGCCCGCGAGCTCAACCACATGCTGGGCCTCGGCGAGGCCCGCGCCGCCGGCGACTGGCGCCCGCCCATCGTCAAGACGGTCGCCGCGCGCGGTGAAGGCGTCGACGAGGTCGTCGAGGCGCTGGAGAAGCACCGCGCGTGGATGGAGGAACGCGACGTCCTCACCGGACGCCGCCGCGCCCGCGCCGCCCGCGAGGTCGAGACCATCGCCGTCACCACCCTGCGCGAACGCATCGGGGACCTGCACGGCGACCGCCGCCTCGGCGCCCTGGCGGAGCGCATCGTGACGGGCGACCTGGACCCCTACCGGGCAGCGGACGAACTGGTGGCGGGCCTGACGAACGGCTGACGCCGGGCCCCGGCACCGGGGTGCGACGCCGGGCTGCGGCCGGCCCGCGCCACGGTCGGCCGGGCTGCGGCCGGTTGTGCTGTGACGGACCGGGCCGCGGCACCGGGGTGCGGTCGGCTGGGCTGTGACGGACCGGGCTGCGGCCGGCCGCGGTGTGACGGACCGGGCTGCGGCCGTGCCGCGGCTGGTGCGGTCAGTCGTCGTCCGGGTCGGCCGTGACCTCGCCGGTCCTCAGGTCCACCCGCCAGTCCTGCTCGCCGTGGCCGGAGGAGCGCGTCTCGACCTCCCAGGCCGCCTTGCCGCGGTCGGCCCCTCCGGTTCCGTCGTCGCCGTCCTCTCCGTCGTCGTCCAGGTCCACGGACGTCACCGTGCCTTTGCCCGCCGCGGCCTGTGCCGCCTCTGCGGCGGTGACGGAGGCGCCCCGCAGCGCCGACCGCACCTCGGCCGTGTCGTCGTCGTCCTCGTCGTCGGCGTGGGAGCCGAGGACCTCGCCGGTGGCGGGGTCGACCCGGACGCTGTGCCAGGTGCCGTCGCCGGAGACGATGTCGAGCTCCCAGACCGCGCGCTCACGGCGGTCGCCGCGGTCGTCGTCGCTGTCATCGCCATCGCCATCGCCATCGCCATCGTCGGCGTCGCCATCGCCATCGCCATCGTCGGCGTCGCCGTCGCCGTCCGCGTCGTCCAGTTCGGCCGAGACGGCCGTGCCCGGCGTGTCCCGCAGCGCGGCGGCGACGGCCTCGGCCGCGGTCACCTTCGCGTTCGCCCCGGACCCGCGGCCCGAGCCGTCGCGACTGCTGCCGACCTCGCCGTCGTCCCGGTCGTCGGAGTCGTCCCCTGCGCCGCCGTCGTCCCGTACGCCGCCGTCGTCGGACACGCTCGCGTCGGCCCGGGGCGCCGTGCCCCTGCCGTCGTCCCCCGACGTCGCCAGCGCGGTCGCCGTACCGCCTCCGACCAGTGCGGCGGCGGTGACGGCGGCGATCACGATGTTGCGCCTCATGCGTTTTCCTCCGAGTCGTCCTGAGTCCAGTGGTTTTCGATGACTTCACTGTCACGGACCGACGCTGAGGCCAGGCTGAAGCCGCCTGAAGGGATCTTCAGCCGGCCTTTGGGACTCTTGACGCATGCACCCGCCCGTCACCCACCACCACCCTGTTCGAGACGCTTCGCGCCACCCCTTTCGATTCCTGATCGTGGAGGACGAGAAGCGTCTCGCCGTGTCGCTCGCCAAGGGCCTCACCGCGGAGGGGTACGTCGTGGACGTCGTCCACGACGGCCTGGAGGGGCTGCACCGGGCCGGCGAGGGCGTGTACGACCTCGTGATCCTCGACATCATGCTGCCCGGCCTCAACGGCTACCGCGTCTGCGCCGCCCTGCGCGCCGCCGGACACGAGGTGCCGATCCTGATGCTCACCGCCAAGGACGGCGAGTACGACGAGGCGGAGGGCCTGGACACGGGGGCCGACGACTACCTCACCAAGCCCTTCTCGTACGTCGTCCTCGTCGCCCGCGTGAAGGCCCTGCTGCGGCGGCGGGGGCAGGGCGGCGGCGCCTCCCCCGTGCACGTCCACGGCGACCTCAAGGTGGACACCGCCGCCCGCCGGGTGTTCCTCGGCGAGGACGAAGTGACCCTCACGGCGAAGGAGTTCGCGGTCCTGGAGCAGCTCGTGGTGCGGGCCGGGCAGGTCGTCTCCAAGGCGCAGATCCTGGAGCACGTCTGGGACTTCGCCTACGACGGGGACCCCAACATCGTCGAGGTCTACGTCAGCACCCTCAGGCGCAAGCTGCGGGCCGAGCTGATCCGGACCGTGCGCGGCGCCGGCTACCGGCTGGAGGCCGGGCGGTGAGCCGCCCCTTCGCCTCCGTGCGGGCCCGCGCCACGCTCGCCGCGACCCTGGTCGTCGCCGTCGCCCTGATCGCGGCCGGTACGGCCGTCCTGCTCTCCCTGCGCTCCAACCTGCTCGGCGAGGCCGGCACCCAGGCGGAGCGCTCCGCGCGGGAGGTCGCTACAGAGCTGGCCGTCGGCACGGCGTACGGCGAACTGTCGCTGGACGTCGACGACCGGCCGGTGCAGGTCGTCGACGAGGAGGGGAGACTGGTCGCGGCCAGTGAGGACCTGGAGCGGATCAGTGGCACGGGCGTCGACGCGGTGAAGCCGCAGCCGGCCGCACCCGCCCCCGCCGACGGCGAGGACGGCGGCGCGGACGACGACGCGGACGACGACGATGACGACTCCGCCGAGTCCCTCGAAGCCGGCGAGATCGGCGCCCGGACCACCGTCAGCGACGGCTC
This sequence comes from Streptomyces mayonensis, assembly GCF_018982965.1. Classification (GTDB taxonomy): domain Bacteria; phylum Actinomycetota; class Actinomycetes; order Streptomycetales; family Streptomycetaceae; genus Streptomyces; species Streptomyces mayonensis. Next base: position 92,500 of record NZ_JACBYP010000006.1, read on the forward strand.
GGCCACCATCGACGGCGACACGGAGGACTACCGGTTCGCCGCCGTCCCCGTGGAGACCGAGGACCGCGGCCGGCTCACCGTGTACGCCGGTGCCCCGCTCTCCGCCGAACACGGCGCCGTGAACACCGCGCTGACCGTCATGCTGATCGGTTTCCCGGCGCTGCTCGCGGTCGTCGCGTGGGTGACCTGGCTGGTCACCCGGCGTGCGCTGCGTCCGGTGGAGGGGATCAGACGCGAGATGGCCGCGATCACCGCCAGCGAGGACCTGGCCCGCCGGGTGCCGGTGCCGGGCACCCACGACGAGGTGGCCAGGCTCGCCTCGACCACCAACGAGACACTGACCGCCCTGGAGTCCTCGGTGGAGCGGCAGCGCCGGTTCGTCGCCGACGCCTCGCACGAACTGCGCAGTCCGATCGCCTCGCTGCGCACCCAGCTGGAGGTCGCCGCGGCCCACCCCGAGCTGCTGGACCTGGACGGGGCGGTGGAGGACACCGTACGGCTGCAGCGGCTCGCCGCCGACCTGCTGCTTCTCGCGCGACTCGACGCGGGGGAGCGGCCCGCGGACGTCCGGGTCGACCTCGCGGCGCTCGCGCGGGAGGAGGCCGAGGGGCGCCGCGGGGTGAGCGTGCGGGCCGACCCGGGCGTGACGGTGGCCGGGGCGCGGGGGCAGCTGGGCCGGGTGCTGGCCAATCTGCTGGACAACGCACAGCGGCACGCCCGTTCGACGGTGGAGGTGTCCGTGCGGCGGGACGCCGCGCCGAGGGAGGGGGACACGGTCGGCGGGGGCGGCAGCGGGGAAGGCGGGGTGGCCGTGGTCGCCGTGGCGGACGACGGCGAGGGGGTACCGGAGGCCGACCGGGAGCGGATCTTCGAGCGGTTCGTACGGCTCGACGCGGCCCGCAGCCGCGACGACGGCGGGGCCGGTCTGGGGCTGGCCATCGCCCGGGACGTCGCCGTGCGGCACGGCGGGACGCTCACGGTGCACGACGCACCGGCAGGCGGCGCCCTGTTCGAGCTCCGCCTGCCGGGTGCCTAGCCAGGAGTGCTGGGGGGTGCCATGGGGTGCCCAGGGGTGCCCCATGGCACCCCCCAGCGGGCCCGGCCCCCGTAATCCCGTCCCCTCAGCTCCCCTCAGCCGCGTCCCCGTTGCCCGCGCAGGTGTTCCGCGATGGGCTTGAGCGCCTTGTCCAGCTCGGTGAGGGTCTCCGGGGCCAGCAGGTCGATGAAGTGCCGGCGGACGGAGGCCACATGGTGCGGGGCGACCCTCCGCATCGTCTCCATGCCGTGCTCGGTGAGGACGGCGTAGAGCCCGCGGCGGTCGGACTCGCAGTTCTCCCGGCGGACCAGGTTCGCGTTCTCCATGCGGGTGATCTGGTGGGAGAGGCGGCTCTTGGACTGCATCGTGGCCGTGGCCAGGTCACTCATCCGCATCCGGTCGTCGTCCGACTCGGAGAGGTTCACCAGGATCTCGTAGTCGTTCATTGTCAGGCCGAACGGCTGCAGGTCCTTCTCTAGCTGGTGCGTCAACAGCCTGTTGACCTCCAGGTGGGTGCGCCAAGCACACTGCTCCGTATCGGTCAGCCAGCGAGTGGCCGTCTCGGTCTCCATGAATGAAGTCTACCTAAAAGGTTGAAAGGCGAACTAGTGAGAGGTCATTCGTGACGGGTGACGGTGCGCACGCGTTCGATGTCACACTCCGCAGATTACCGCTCACAGCCCGAAGCGGCGCTGGAGGTCTCCCAGCTGTCCGGGAAGGCCCGGTGTCCCGGACCGGCCTCCCTGTGCTCCGGAGGATCCTCCGCCGGGCACTCCCGCCTGCTGCGGAGGAGCTCCCACGGACTGCTCCGCCATCAGCGCCTCGCTCGACTGCAGCAGTACCGTCCCCGCTCCCACGAACTCGAACTGGTGCTCCTCCCCGGAAGCCCCGCCGAGCCCCGTCATCGCACGTAGACCGCCCAGCAGGCCGGTCATGTACCCGTGGTCGTAGTGGTGGCACGGAGAGGGGCAGTCGGCCCAGCCGACCAGGGCCTGCGGGTCGACCCGGATCGGGGGTTCCATGAACACCACCGGGCCGTTGGACGCGGCCACGAACTTTCCGGTTCCGATGAGTGTCAGAAAGCCCGGCACAATCGACTGTTTGAGAGCGAGACTTGGCTGAAAAGCGAGCAGGTTGCCTGAGCGAATGGTCAGGTTGCCGTCCTCGAGGTCGTAGGAATTGACGTCGAAGGCCCGGTCGGCGAGGAGCATCTTGCCCGAGCCCTCGGCCACCACCCAGTCGCTCGCGTGCAGAGGCGAATGAAACGACGTGCGCGTCAGGTGGTCCAGTCGGCCGTGTCCGATGCCGTTGAAGTCGATCGTCCCGTAGTAGGCGATCATCTTCCCCTTCTGCAGGAACCACTGGCTCCCCTTGAGCTCCACGCAGAAGGTGTACGCGTTGACGTTGTCGTCGGCCGGCAGCGTCGCCGGATCGTGGTGGACCGTGCTCACAGTTTCTCCTCCGACGCCTGGACGAACACCGTGCCGCTGCCGCTCAGCTCCAGCTGGAACGCCTCGCCCGAGCCGCGCCCCACCATGTCCCGCCAGCCCAGGGCGGTGGACAGTTTGTTGCGCACGTCCCCGTGGTGGGCGACGTACGCCTGCGGGTCGACGCGCACCGGACGCTGCGGGGTGATGGGCACCTCGAAGACGCCGCCGTGAGCCATCACCGCCACCGAGCCGTGACCCCTCAGTGAGGTGGTGAACAGCCCCTGCCCGCTGACCTGGCCGCGCACCATGCCCATCACCCCGCCCTGCGACCCGAGGAACACCGTGCTCTGCTCCAGGGTGCCCTCGAAGGCGAGGAGGCGGTCCGCCTCCACGTACAGGGTGTCGCCCGAAAGGTTGATCACCTGGACGTGGTGGCCGCCGTGCCCGAAGAAGACCGTGCCGCTGCCCTCGACGGTCATCAGGGGTGTGTCCTCGTTCGCCACCCGGCGCCCGATCATCGACATGACGCCGCCCCGGCCGCCCGTCAGGTTCGGGGTGAAGGAGACCTCGCCCTGGTAGGCGAGCATGGCGCCGCGCTGGCTGAACAGCCGCTGCCCGGGGGAGACGACCGCCCGGACCATCTTGGAATTGATCTCCTCGAAGGCCATCTCACACATCCCCCGCGATCGTGTTCCGCTCGCTCGGCTGCACGTACACCAGCCCGTCGCCCTCGAAGCGGATCTGGAAGGCCTCTCCGCCGCCCTCCCCGAACAGCGTGCGGAACGTCACGCCCGACTGGAAGGACTGCCGCAGATTCCCCTGGTGCGCGACGTACGCCCCCGGGTCGACGGTCAGCGGGTACTGCGCGCCGACCCGCAGCACCACCGCCGGGCCGTCCGACATGATCGCCACCTGCCCGTGCCCCTCGACGGTCGTGGTGAACAGCCCGTTCCCCTGCGAGGCGCCGCGCGTGCCGGTGAAGCTCGTGCCGGTACGCAGCCCGGCGTCGGCCGCCAGGAAGTTGCTCGACTCGACGTACAGCTTGTCGCCCTGCAGGCGTACCAGGTTGATCTCCGAGGCCCGGTCCGCGAACCAGCAGGTCCCGTGCCCCTTCACCTCCATCACCGTCATCTGCTCGCCGGTGATCCGCCGGGTCACCATGCCCCGGATGCCCTCACCGCCGCCGGTCAGCTTCTTGAACGCCATCTCTCCGTCGTACGCGACCATCGAGCCGTTCTTCGCCTTCACGGCGTCCCCGGTCATGTCGACGGCGAGCACCTTGCTGTCTTGAAGTCGGAACATCGCCACAAATGCGAAGGTAGCCCCCCGGGCGGGTGGACCGACAGGTCCCGCGGGTGGAGACGGTCCCCGATTCCAGCCCTTAGGGGCCCGAGGGCCGGCGCCACCGGTCCCCGCTGACCCCCTCGCCCGGGCGCGCCGCGAGGTTTGCCACAATGGACGCGCGTTTGTGCGTACGTTCACAAAGCGCGCGGCAGGAGTGCGGCCCAGCGCTCCCGATCCGCCTCTCGCTCCTCCTCCACCGAAGGTGACCCGTGGACCTCAAGACCGCCAGTGCCCTCCGCCGCCTCCGCCTGGTATCGGCCCCCGAGGCGATCTCGTTCCTCCTCCTGCTGGTCTGCTCCGTCCTGAAGCGGACCAGCGACTTCAACGCGGTGCCGGCCATGGGCATGATCCACGGCGTCCTCTTCGTGCTGTACGTGGTCTTCTGGGCGGACGCCTGGAACCGGGCCAAGTGGCCGCTGAAGAACGCCGCCCTCTACTTCGTCCTCTCGGTGCTCCCGACCGGCGGCTTCTTCGCGGACCGCAGGCTCAAGCGCGAGGCCGAGGACGCGGTCATCGCCACCCGCGCCCGCCGCGAGGGGGTGGTGGGCGCATGATCGTCGCCTTCTCCGTGACGCCGCTCGGCGTCGGCGAGGACGTGGGGGAGTACGTCGCCGACGCCGTCCGCGTGGTCCGCGAGTCCGGCCTGCCCCACCGTACGGACGCCATGTTCACGTCGGTGGAGGGCGAGTGGGACGAGGTCATGGACGTCGTCCACCGCGCGGTCGCCGCCGTCGAGGCCCGGTCGCCGCGCGTGTCCCTGGTCCTGAAGGCGGACATCCGCCCCGGGGTGACGGACGGCCTCACCTCCAAGGTGGAGACGGTGGAGCGCCACCTCGCGCAGTAGCCGCGCGCGGAGGGCGGTGTCCGGTGGGCCCGGCCCCCGGTCCCCGGTTGCCGAGACCGGCCCGGGGTTCACTGGCCCCCTCCCGCGGCCTGCCCGCCCGGCGGACGGGTGGTCGCTTCGGTGGCCGTCTGGCCGCAGGAGTGGGGACTGGGCACTTTGTCCCGGCGACACGCCGCACGGAACGGCGTGTCGCCGGGACAAAGTGCCCAATCGGCCTCGCCCCGCGTCCGGCGCCGGTATCGAAAGGCGAGACGGGGCTGACCGGTATGTGACCGGCCGGTAAGGTCTGGTGCCGTGTCCAAGCCCCTCAGTCTCTCCTTCGACCCCATCGCCCGCGCCGACGAACACTGGAAGCAGCACTGGGGCGGTGCGCCGTCCATGGCCGCGATCACCTCGATCATGCGGGCGCAGCAGATCCTGCTGGCCGAGGTCGACGCGGTGGTCAAGCCGTACGGGCTGACGTTCGCGCGGTACGAGGCCCTGGTGCTGCTCACCTTCTCCAAGTCGGGCGAACTGCCGATGTCCAAGATCGGCGAGCGCCTCATGGTGCATCCGACCTCGGTGACGAACACCGTCGACCGGCTGGTGCGCTCCGGCCTGGTCGACAAGCGCCCCAACCCCAACGACGGCCGCGGCACGCTCGCCACCATCACCGACAGGGGCCGCGAGGTCGTCGAGGAGGCCACCCGCGACCTGATGGCGATGGACTTCGGCCTGAGCGCGTACGACGCCGAGGAGTGCGGCGAGATCTTCGCGATGCTGCGACCGCTGAGGGTCGCCGCGGGGGACTTCGAGGACGAGTGAGCGGGCCGGGCGGGTCCCTCGACCCGCCCGAAGATCGCGCGAATCGTGCCGTTACGCTCGTAGCCATGAAAAAGAGCGTGCTGACCCGCTACCGGGTCATGGCGTACGTCACCGGTGTGCTGCTGATCGCGCTGTGCCTTGGCATGATCGCCAAGTACGGGCTGGATCTGGGCGGCGCCGCCGACTTCACCCAGGTCGTCAGCATCGCCCACGGCTGGCTGTACGTGATCTACCTGGTCTTCGCCTTCGACCTGGGGTCCAAGGCGAAGTGGCCGGTGAAGAAGCAGCTCTGGGTGCTGCTCGCCGGGACCGTTCCGACAGCCGCGTTCTTCGTGGAGCGCAAGGTCAGCCAGGAGCTGGAGGCCAAGGTCGCCGCCGCCGAGGCGCCCGCTGCCGCAAAGGCGTAACCGGGGCGTCGAGAGCCCTTCCACCGCCGTGCGCAGACCCGTACGGCGGTGCGCCATCGACAATTACTTGGACGTCCTAGTAAATTTGAAGACATGGACGCTCACGCCATAGACGAGGGCCGCCGTCGCTGGCAGGCCCGGTACGACGCGGCACGCAAGCGCGACGCGGACTTCAGCACGCTCTCCGGCGATCCCGTGGAGCCGGTCTACGGGCCCCGGCCCGGGGACGAGTACGAGGGCTTCGAGCGGATCGGCTGGCCGGGGGAGTACCCGTTCACCCGCGGCCTGTATCCGACCGGGTACCGGGGGCGCACGTGGACGATCCGGCAGTTCGCCGGGTTCGGCAACGCGGAGCAGACCAACGAGCGGTACAAGATGATCCTCCGCAACGGCGGCGGAGGGCTGTCCGTCGCCTTCGACATGCCGACGCTGATGGGCCGCGACTCCGACGACCCGCGCTCCCTCGGCGAGGTCGGGCACTGCGGGGTGGCCGTCGACTCGGCCGCCGACATGGAGGCGCTGTTCAAGGACATCCCGCTCGGGGACGTCACCACCTCCATGACGATCAGCGGACCGGCCGTACCCGTCTTCTGCATGTACCTGGTCGCCGCCGAGCGGCAGGGCGTCGACGCGGGCGTGCTCAACGGCACGCTGCAGACCGACATCTTCAAGGAGTACATCGCCCAGAAGGAGTGGCTCTTCCAGCCCGAGCCCCACCTGCGCCTCATCGGCGACCTCATGGAGTACTGCGCGGCCGGCATCCCCGCCTACAAGCCGCTGTCGGTCTCCGGCTACCACATCCGCGAGGCCGGGTCGACGGCCGCACAGGAGCTGGCGTACACCCTCGCCGACGGCTTCGGGTACGTGGAACTGGGGCTCAGCCGGGGGCTGGACGTGGACGTCTTCGCGCCCGGGCTCTCCTTCTTCTTCGACGCGCACGTCGACTTCTTCGAGGAGATCGCCAAGTTCCGCGCGGCGCGCCGGATCTGGGCGCGCTGGATGCGCGACGTGTACGGAGCGAAGAGCGAGAAGGCGCAGTGGCTGCGGTTCCACACCCAGACCGCCGGTGTGTCGCTGACCGCGCAGCAGCCGTACAACAACGTCGTACGGACCGCCGTGGAGGCGCTCGCGGCCGTGCTCGGAGGCACCAACTCCCTGCACACCAACGCGCTGGACGAGACCCTCGCCCTGCCCAGCGAGCAGGCCGCCGAGATCGCCCTGCGCACCCAGCAGGTGCTGATGGAGGAGACCGGCGTCGCCAACGTCGCCGACCCGCTGGGCGGTTCCTGGTTCGTCGAGCAGCTGACGGACCGGATCGAGGCCGACGCCGAGAAGATCTTCGAGCAGATCAAGGAGCGGGGGCTGCGGGCCCACCCCGACGGGCAGCACCCGATCGGCCCGGTCACCTCGGGCATCCTGCGCGGCATAGAGGACGGCTGGTTCACCGGTGAGATCGCCGAGTCCGCCTTCCGCTACCAGCAGGCCCTGGAGAAGGACGACAAGAAGGTGGTCGGCGTCAACGTCCACACCGGCTCCGTCACCGGCGACCTGGAGATCCTCCGGGTCAGCCACGAGGTCGAGCGCGAGCAGGTGCGGGAGCTGGCCGAGCGCAAGGGCGCCCGCGACGACGCGGCCGTGCGCGGTGCCCTGGACGGCATGCTCGCCGCGGCCCGCTCCGGCGGCAACATGATCGGGCCGATGCTGGACGCGGTGCGCGCGGAGGCGACGCTCGGTGAGATCTGCGGCGTGCTGCGCGACGAGTGGGGGGTGTACACGGAGCCGGCCGGCTTCTGACCGGCTCAGTTTCTGACCGACTCCGTACGGCTCACTCCGCGGCGCGGAAGGTGCGGCGGTACGCCGACGGGGCGACCCCCGCCCGGGCCGCCAGGTGCCGCCGCAGCGAGGTCGCCGTGGCGAAGCCGACCTCGTGGGCGACCCGCTCCACCGGGAGGTCGCTGGACTCCAGCAGGTGCTGCGCCCTGCGCAGCCGCTGCTGGGTCAGCCAGCGGCCGGGGCTCAGACCGGTCTCCTCCCGGAAGCGCCGGGCGAAGGTGCGGGTGCTCATCGCCGCGTGCGCGGCCATCTCGTCCAGCGACAGGGGCTCCGCCAGCCGCCCCAGCGCCCAGTCGCGGGTCGGACCGGTGCCGGCCGTGCTTGCCGGGGGCAGCGGCTGCTCGATGTACTGCGCCTGCCCGCCGTCCCGGTAGGGCGGCACGACGCAGCGGCGGGCGACGTGGTTGGCCACCTCGCTGCCGTGGTCCTGGCGCACCAGGTGCAGGCAGACGTCGACTCCGCTCGCCGCCCCCGCCGAGGTGAGCACGTCGCCGTGGTCGACGAAGAGCACCCCGGCGTCCAGCTCCACCTCGGGGAACAGCTCCCGGAAGTGGTCGGCGAGCGCCCAGTGGGTGGTGGCCCGCCGCCCGTCCAGGAGACCGGCGGCAGCCAGCAGGAAGGCGCCGGTGCAGATGGACACCAGCCTGGCGCCGGGCCGGACGCGGGACAGGGCGGCCAGGGCCCGAGGGTCCGCGGCGACGGCCGACGCGGCGGTGACGGCGTACGGCGGAATGACCACGGTGTCCGCCTCCGCCAGCACCTCGGGGCCGTGCCCCGGCGTGACGGTCAGGTCCGAGTCGGTGCGCACGGGGTGTCCGTCCACGCTCGCGGAGCGCACGTCGTAGCGGCCGTCGGCGGAGCCCAGGACGCGGTGCGGGATGCCGAGTTCGAAGGGGTAGACGCCGTCCAGGGCAAGGACGACGACGCGGTGGGCGCCGGGCCGCGGGACGGGGCGCATCCGGCGCTCCAGTTCGGCCGTGCGCGCGGCGGGGTCGGTGAGCATGGCACAAATGTATCGGAGGATGACCTTCTTGCCATGGCCCCGGGGCACGCCCCCCGGCGAGGATCGGGGCATGACCACGACGGACACCCCCGAGAACCCCGCCGCCGCTTCGGACGGCGCCCCCGTGATGCTCGCCCTGCACCAGACGGTGCTCGGCGGCCCCGAGGTGCTGGAGCCGACCGAACTGCCGCGGCCCGAGCCCGGCCCCGGCGAGATCCTCGTCGCCGTGCACGCGGCCGGACTCAACCCCACGGACTACAAGCACCGCGCCGCGAAGCTCTTCCTGCCGCCCCCGCCGTTCACCCTCGGGTGGGACGTCTCCGGCACCGTGGTGGAGGCCGGCTTCGGCGTCACCCTCTTCCGGCCGGGCGACGAGGTCTTCGGCATGCTGCCCTACCCGTACGGGGCCGGCTCCCACGCCGAGTACGTGACCGGCCCGGCCCGCGCCTTCGCCGCCAAGCCCGCCGGGACCGACCACGTCCAGGCGGCCGCCCTGCCGCTGGCCGCGCTCACCGCCTGGCAGGCCCTCGTCGACACCGCGGACCTGCGGGCCGGACAGCGGGTGCTGATCCACGCGGCGGCCGGCGGCGTCGGCCACCTCGCCGTGCAGATCGCCAAGGAGCGCGGCGCGCACGTCACCGGCACGGCGAGCGCCCCCAAGCACGCCTTCCTGCGCGAGCTGGGCGCCGACGCCTGCGTCGACCACCGCACCGAGGACTTCACCGACACCGGTGAGCGCTACGACGTCGTCCTGGACGCCGTCGGCGGCGACACCGCCCTGCGTTCCGTGGACGTACTGCGCCCCGGCGGTGTCGTCGTGTCCCTGCTCCCGGTGGACGCGGACACCCGGGCCGCGGCCGAGAAGGCGGACGCCCGGGCCGTCGGCATGCTGGTCGAGCACGACCACGCCGGAATGAGCGCCATCGCGTCCCTCGTCGAACGGGGCCTGCTGCGCGCCCACGTCTCCGGCACCTTCCCGCTCGCCGAGGGCGCCCGGGCCCACGCCCAGGGGGAGACCGGCCGTACGACGGGGAAGCTGGTCCTCACCGTGCGCTGAGCGGACGCGGGGTCCCCTGCCGGAACGCCGATCGGCCGCGTCCTCCGGGGCGCGGCCGGTCGACGGGGGCCTGTGGGGCGCGCCCGTATGCACGGGCCCGGGGCCGGGTCCCGCGGAGGCGCCGCCGGGGCCGTGCCCACCTGGCCGCGCCCCGGTTTCGCCCGGGCCGTGCCCGGCGGAGTCGGCGCCCGCTGCGGCACGCGCGGTGGGGTCCTGTCGCGGGGTCCTGTGGAGGTGGGCAGGTTTCGGGGTGGCGGGGTGTGTCGTGCCGGGTTCCGGTTCCGGTGCTGACCGGGATGTGTCCTGCCGGGTTCCGGTCCGGTCCTGCCGGGTCCAGGTTCCGGTGCTGTCCGGGGCGTGGCCGGGCGGTCGGAGGCTACGTCGGCGTGGCCGGTTCCTGGGCCGTGCCGGCCAGGCCCGTCAGCAGTACCCGGGACAGGTCGCGCACCCACTCCTCGTCCGCGGCGCCGGCGCTGACCAGGGTGCGGTGCACCACCGCGCCCGCGACCAGGTCGAAGATCAGGTCCACGGTGCGTCCGGCCTGGGCGGCGTCCGGCTCGGGCGGCAGCTCGCCCCGGGCCTCGGCACGGGCCCTGCCCTCCAGGACCAGACGCTTCTGCCGCTCCACGATCGACGTGCGGATGCGCTCGCGCAGCGCGTCGTCGCGGGTGGACTCGGCGACCACGGCCATCAGGCCGCTCTTGGCCTCCGGGCGGGCCAGGATCGTCGCGAACTGCAGCACCACGCCCTCGATGTCGGCGGCCAGGGAGCCGCTGTCGGGCAGTTCCAGCTCGTCGAAGAGTTCCGCCACCGCGTCCACGACCAGTTCGTTCTTGCCCGCCCAGCGACGGTAGAGCGTCGTCTTTGCAACCCCGGCCCGCGTTGCCACGTCTCCCAGGGTGAGCTTCGACCAGCCGAGGTCGACCAGCGCGGCCCGCGTCGCGGCCAGGATCGCGGTGTCCGCCGCGGCACTGCGCGGGCGTCCGGCACGGCCGGCGGGGGTGCTGCTCTGCATGCCCCGACCATAACCGGCGGGTTCTGTGCGGCCGTGAGGGAGATCACCGGGGAGGACTGTTCCGGCAGCCCCTTCCGGTATTACGCTACGAGCCGTAGCGAAAGCACGGGTGCGCCCGTGCCCCAGCGACGACCACGGGCGTGGGGTGGGGACCCGGCGCCCAACAGCACACGTCCGGGCGGGCTTTCGACCCGCTTTTCACACGCGCGCGCAGGACGGGGGAGGATAGACCCATGCAGCCACGGAACATGTCCATGAGCGGGGTCGTCGACCTCGCCGCGGTGAAGGCGGCCCAGGAGGCCAAGACGAAGGCGGAGCAGGCGCGCGCCGAGGCGGCCAGGACCGGCGGCGCGGGCGCCGTCTCCCCGGCCGACCTCGTCATCGACGTCGACGAGGCCGGCTTCGAGAGCGATGTCCTGCAGCGGTCCACCGAGGTCCCGGTCGTCATCGACTTCTGGGCCGAGTGGTGCGAGCCCTGCAAGCAGTTGAGCCCGGTCCTGGAGCGGCTGGCCGTCGAGTACAACGGGCGTTTCCTGCTCGCCAAGATCGACGTGGACGCCAACCAGACGCTGATGCAGCAGTTCGGCGTCCAGGGCATCCCCGCCGTCTTCGCGGTCGTGGCCGGGCAGGCGCTGCCGCTCTTCCAGGGGGCCGCGGGCGAGGCGCAGATCCGCCAGACCCTGGACCAGCTGGTGCAGGTCGGCGAGGAGCGCTTCGGCCTGACCGGCCTCACCGTCGACCCCGAGGCCGAGCCCGGTGCCGCGCAGGCCGCCGCCCCGGAGCGCCCGGCCTCACCGCACGACGCCGCACTCGAGGCCGCCGTGCGGGCCCTTGACGCGGGCGACCTGAGCGGCGCCGTCCAGGCGTACAAGAACGTGCTGGCCGACGAGCCGGCCAACACCGAGGCCAAAGTGGGCCTGGCCCAGGCCGAGTTGCTCCAGCGGGTGCAGGACGCCGACCCGCAGCGGGTCCGGCAGGAGGCCGCGGACAAGCCGGGCGATGCCCAGGCGCAGATCGCCGCGGCCGACCTGGACCTGGTGGGCGGTCACGTGGAGGACGCCTTCGGCCGCCTGGTCGACGCGGTGCGCGTCACGGCGGGCGACGAGCGCAACGCCGTACGGGTGCGGCTCCTCGAGCTGTTCGAGGTGGTCGGTGGGGACGACCCACGGGTGGCGGCGGCACGCAGGGCGCTCTCCCGCGCCTTGTTCTAGACGGGTACCGGGTCCGGACGGGCGCCGGGTCCCGGGCGGGTGCCGGCAATCGGACGCGCACCGAAACCCGGGCGGGTGCCGGCGCTCGGACGAGCACCGGAATCCGGACGGGGACCGGCAACCGGACGAGCGCCGGAATCCGGGCGGGTGCCGGATTCCGGTTCGGGGCCGGTGCGTCGTCCGTTGGCCGGCCGTTCAAACGCTCGTCCGGTGTGACCCGTGTGAAGGAGCTGTCGACGAGTCGTCACTGCGGCCGCGCTTTACCAAAACTTGGTAATCGCGGCCGCTGTTACTGGCAGTAAGTCCAGTGCGTCGATCTGTCGGAGTCTGTCCGCCGATCCATGGTTTTGTTCCGGCCTCGGGGCGCACCCAGCGTCGCCGTTCGGAGGCGGTGTGTCGTCCTCCGGTTATCCGTCCGTTACTAGCCAGTAACGAACCCCCTTGTGCCGAGGGCGAGAATGCACCACGATCGGCGACGCTCGGTCCATTCCCGTTCCCCGAAAGCCAGTCGGGTCGCGGGTGCTCCTGGGTCCCCACCGAGCAGGGTCGGTTGCAGTGGAGCCGGCCCTTGGGCAGGGGGGTCTTCGTCCAACCGGCGAAGCCTGCCCAGCAGGGTTGTGCGTGATGCGTGTCAGGCGCGACCAGTGGTTGTCGCTCGGGGGTGATCGCCGGTGATCCGGGGCGCGTGGTACGTGCCGCCGAGCGCAGGCGCTCTCCTTCCCGAGGACGTAGCACTTCTCCCATCCCTGCCAGCCGCGCCGCCGAACCGGAGGCCGGACGAGGCCAGGAGATGTACGTCCGAGAAGGAGGAAATATGGAGTCCCAGGTGCGTGGCGGGACCAGATGGAAGCGGTTCGCTGTGGTCATGGTGCCCAGCGTCGCCGCGACGGCTGCGATAGGTGTCGCGCTCGCGCAGGGCGCTCTCGCGGCGTCGTTCAGCGTCTCCGGGCAGTCGTTCAAGGTGACGGCGGACCGGCTCGACGGCACGGGCTTCTCCCAGTACGGGGCGGTCGACCAGGGCTACACGCTGAAGGGCGAGAAGGCGGCTCACCCCGTCGCGGTCTCGGCGTTCAAGTCCGCGACGATCAAGAACCTGTGCCAGTCGGTGGTCACCCCGGACATCCCGCTGATCGGTTCCGTCAGCCTCACGCTGAAGGCCGGCGGTGGTGAGAAGCCGGTCGAGGCCGAGAACCTGTACATCGACATCGAGGACCTGCAGGCCGATGCCACGTTCCGCAACATCGACATCGGTGTCGCGGCCAAGGACGCCGACAAGGGTCCCGGCATCAAGAAGGGCGACACCACCAACCCCAACGGGTTCGCCCAGCAGGCCGACACGGCCACGCTGACCGGTGTGAAGCAGACGGCGTGGGCGACCACCGCCGGAACCTTCAAGCTCAGCGGTCTGAAGATGTCGCTGTCCAAGGGTGTCAAGGAGTGCTACTAAGCGCTCCCTGAAGGGCGGGGGAGCCACGGCGCCCCCGCCCGTCCACTCTCCGGCCGCGTCGTCGCACGCGGTCCACGTCTCCACCACAGCAAAGCCGTACCAGGGAGCTGTTTTCCATGAGCGCCGAGACTCCTGCCGCAGCCGGCCAGTTCACCCGCCGGAGGCTGCAGTTCCGTGCCTGGCGAGGCGGGCGGCCGTTCTGGGCCGGCCTGTTCATCGCGCTCGGCGGCCTCCCCATCGCCTACTTCCCGTACGCGAACCTCCAGATCGGTCACCTGACGCTGGCGATGGCCACCACCGCGGGCGCCGGGTCGCTGATCATCGGAGTCCTGCTGGTCGTCCTGGGCATCAGCCTGTGGTTCCAGAAGCACGTCCGGGTCTTCGCGGGTGTGGCGGCGATCCTGCTGGCGCTGGTATCCATCCCCGTGTCCAACCTCGGCGGTTTCCTGATCGGCTTCCTGCTCGCACTGGTCGGCGGCGCGATGGCCGTGTCCTGGGTGCCGGGCGAGCCGCCGCAGGCCGAGCCGCCGGCCAAGGGCGGGGAGACGGACGACACGCCCGAGGGTGCGGCCCCCGGCGCCCCCGCCGACGACACCGCGTTCCCCGGCTTCCCGGAGCCCGGCACGCGCGGGGCCGACGGCGCGGTGCCGAAGCCGAGGGACGGGATGGACGACGGGAGTCCCGCGCAGGCCTACGCGGCACTGCGGGCGAACGATCTGTCAGGAACGAGCCCGGCCAACGGGGCGAACGGGAGGCACAGTGCCGGCTGACGAGGTGACCCGCGGGGCTGACGTGGAGTCCTCCCGCGTGAGAACCGGGCCGCGCCACGCGGCACCCAAGAAGCCGTTGTTCACCAGGTTCCACATGCCGGCCGGCAAGGCGATAGCCATCGCAGCGATGCCCACGGCCGTCCTGATGGGGATGGGGTTCACCCCGACGCTGGCCATCGCCGACGGCAACGAAGCGGCGCCGCCGACCTCCAACAGCCTGACGGCCGACGAGTACAAGGACTGCGTGGCGGCCCTGGAGGACGCCGGGAAGGACCCGTCCGGGTCGCCGTCGCCGTCGGCCACCGACGAGGCGGACAAGGGCGACGAGGGCGGCAAGGACGCCGACGAGGACGGCAAGGACGCAGACAAGGGCGACAAGGACGACAAGGGCAAGGACGGCGCCGAGAAGCCCGGCGACTCGGCCTCCGGTGCGGACGCGGGCAAGGACCGGTCCTCTTCGTCGGATTCAGGTTCCGACGACGAGGACGGCAAGGACGGCGCGTCCGAGCCCGCCCCGAGCCCGTCCGAGTCCCAGGGCCAGGGTTCGGCCGGCGCGAGCGCCGCGGAGCCTTCCCCCTCCGAGTCGGAGAAGGGCGGCCTGCTCGAGGGCATCGGCGACGCCCTCGAAGGCATCTTCACCGGCGGCAAGAAGGACGGGGAGAGCGCGAGTCCCACGCCCACCCCCTCGGCGTCCGAGAGCGCCGGCGACGACGCCTCCGACGCCGTGAAGGAGACCACCGGCAAGGTCACCGACACGGTGGAGGACACCGTGTCCGGCGTGACCGACAAGGCGTCGGAGGCGGCCGAGGACACCAAGGACACGGTGGACAAGGCGGCCGAGGCGGCGAAGGAGGCGGCCGACAAGGCCGAGGAGGACGCGGAGAAGGCCAAGGAGGACGCCGAGAAGGCCAAGGACGACGCCACCGGGACGCCTTCCCCCGGCGCCTCCGGGAGTGCCGGCACGGACGCGGACGACTGCCCGGTCGCCACCGACGACGAGGGCGGCGTCGACAACAAGGTGCCGCTGCCGGACGACCCCTGGTACCTCAACGCCAGCTCGCTGCTGCTGAAGGGCGCCTCCTACAAGGGCATCGTCGAGGTGAAGACGGCCAACGGCACCACCAAGAAGGTGCTGAAGTACGTCATCTCCAACGGCACCGACATCGGCGACCTGCACCAGACGGTCGACGACAAGCAGGCCGGCAAGACGTACCACGTCCAGGCGGCCGAGGGCTCGACGTCCACCATCCGCGACGGCGAGACGGTGATGTACACCGAGAGCATCTCGGGCAACCTGCTCGGGCTGATCCCGATCACCTTCGACCCGGACAACCCGCCGCCGCTGGACATCCCGCTCATCTACTTCACGAAGGTGACGGTCGTCCAGGCCGGGCAGTTCGGCGGCACGCTCCACGTACCGGGACTGCACCAGTACACGACGGACTGAGACCGGCGAGGAACACGACGGACT
Organism: Streptomyces mayonensis; assembly: GCF_018982965.1. Taxonomy (GTDB): domain Bacteria; phylum Actinomycetota; class Actinomycetes; order Streptomycetales; family Streptomycetaceae; genus Streptomyces; species Streptomyces mayonensis. The sequence continues at coordinate 108,172 of NZ_JACBYP010000006.1, forward strand.
GAGACCGGCGAGGACGCCGGACGGCACCGAGGGCGCCCCCTGTCGCAGGGGGCGCCCTCAGCGTCGTACCGGGCCCGTACGGGGCGGCGGCGTCCGTCAGCCGCGCCGGGTCTCGCCCAGGTGGTGGACGCGGACCATGTTGGTGGTGCCGGGCACGCCGGGGGGCGAACCGGCGGTGATCACGACGATGTCTCCGTCGCTGAACCGGCCCAGACGCATCGTCTCCTGGTCCACCAGGTCGACCATCTCGTCGGTGCTGTGCACGAACGGCACCACGTGCGGCTCCACGCCCCAGCTGAGCGCCAGCTGGTTGCGGGTCGACTCGTCGGTGGTGAAGGCCAGGATCGGCTGCGCCGCGCGGTAGCGCGACAGGCGGCGGGCGGTGTCACCGGACTGCGTGAAGGCCACCAGGCCCTTGCCGCCCAGGAAGTCGGCGATCTCGGCGGCCGCGCGGGCCACCGAACCGCCCTGCGTGCGCGGCTTCTTGCCCGGCACCAGCGGCTGCAGACCCTTGGAGAGCAGCTCGCCCTCGGCGGCCGTGACGATCTTCGACATCGTCTTGACGGTCTCGATCGGATACGCGCCCACGGACGACTCCGCCGACAGCATGACCGCGTCCGCGCCGTCCAGGATCGCGTTGGCCACGTCGGAGGCCTCGGCGCGGGTCGGACGGGAGTTGGTGATCATCGACTCCATCATCTGGGTCGCCACGATCACCGGCTTGGCGTTGCGCCGGCACAGCTCGATCAGGCGCTTCTGCACCATGGGGACCTTCTCGAGCGGGTACTCGACGGCCAGGTCGCCACGGGCGACCATCACGCCGTCGAACGCCATCACGACGCCCTCCATGTTCTCGACCGCCTGCGGCTTCTCCACCTTGGCGACGACGGGGACGCGGCGGCCCTCCTCGTCCATCACCCGGTGCACGTCGGCGACGTCCTTGGCGTCCCGGACGAAGGACAGGGCGACCAGGTCGCAGCCCATGCGGAGGGCGAAACGGAGGTCCTCGACGTCCTTGTCGCTCAGCGCCGGGACGTTGACCGCGGCGCCGGGCAGGTTGATGCCCTTGTGGTCGGAGATGACGCCGCCCTCGATGACGATCGTCTTCACCCGCGGGCCCTCGACCTCGGTGACCTTCAGCTCGACGTTGCCGTCGTTGATGAGCACCTGGTCGCCCTTGGTGACGTCACCGGGCAGACCCTTGTACGTCGTGCCGCAGATCGTCCGGTCGCCCGGCACGTCCTCGGTGGTGATGGTGAACTCGTCACCGCGCACCAGCTCGACGGGGCCCTCGGCGAAGGTCTCCAGACGGATCTTCGGGCCCTGCAGGTCGGCCAGGACCCCGATGGCCCGGCCGGTCTCCTTGGCGGCGGCCCGCACCCGGTCGTAACGCCCCTGGTGCTCGGCGTGGCTGCCGTGGCTGAAGTTGAAGCGGGCCACGTTCATGCCGGCCTCGATCAGCGAGACGAGCTGCTCGTGGGAGTCGACCGCGGGGCCGAGAGTACAGACGATTTTCGAACGGCGCATGGGGCGATCCTATCGGTTTGTTTCGGCGCGGAATATTCCGGCCGGCGGAAAATACAAAAGGGCGGGATGCCGCTCAGGTGAGATTGCCGGAATCGCCGGCACCGGAATCGCCGGCACCGGAATCGCCGGCACCGGAATCACTGACACCGGAACTCCTGACAAGCGCGTAGGTCTGTGTCGCGATCTCCATTTCCTCGTCCGTCGGCACCACCGCCACCGCCACCCGCGCGCCGGCGGGCGAGATCAGCCGGGCCCCGTCCCCGCGTGCGGCGTTCAGCTCGCCGTCCAGTTCCAGGCCGAACCCCTCCAGGCCCGCCACGGCCGCCTCGCGCACCGGTGCCGAGTTCTCCCCGACCCCGGCCGTGAACGCCAGCGCGTCCACACGCCCGAGAACGGCCGAATAGGCCCCGATGTACTTCTTCAGCCGGTGAACGTAGATGTCGAACGCCAGCTGTGCCCGCTCGTCCCCGGCGTCCACCCGGCGGCGGATCTCCCGCATGTCGTTGTCGCCGCACAGCCCGATCAGACCGCTCCTCTTGTTGAGGAGAGTGTCGATCTCGTCGGCGGACATTTCACCAACCCGCATCAAATGGAAGATGACGGCCGGGTCCATGTCTCCCGAGCGCGTACCCATCACGAGCCCCTCCAAGGGCGTCAGCCCCATGGAGGTGTCCACGCAGCGGCCGCCGCGCACCGCCGAGGCCGACGCCCCGTTGCCCAGGTGCAGCACGATCACGTTCACGTCCTCGGGCGCGCGGCCGAGCAGCCGCGCCGTCTCGCGCGAGACGTACGCGTGCGAGGTGCCGTGGAAGCCGTAGCGCCTGATGCGGTGCGCGTCGGCGGTCTCCACGTCGATCGCGTAGCGGGCCGCGGACTCCGGCATCGTCGTGTGGAAGGCGGTGTCGAACACGGCGACCTGCGGCAGGTCCGGGCGCAGTGCCTGCGCGGTACGGATGCCGGTCAGGTTGGCCGGGTTGTGCAGCGGGGCGACCGGGATGAGCCGCTCGATCTCGGCGAGTACGGCGTCGTCGACCACGGTCGGCTGCGTGAAGTGCTTGCCGCCGTGCACCACCCGGTGCCCGATCGCGGCCAGCTCGGGCGAGTCGAGGCCGAGGCCGTCCCTGGCCAGCTCGGCCGCGACCGCCTTCAGGGCGGCGTCGTGGTCGGCGACCGGGTCCGACCACTCGCGGCTCTCGCCGTCCGCAGGCGTGTGCTTCAGCCGCGAGGTCTCCTCACCGATGCGCTCCACCAGGCCCACCGCGAGCCGGTCGCCGCCGCGCATGTCGATGAGCTGGTACTTCACGGACGAGGAGCCGGAGTTGAGGACGAGGACACGGGTGCCGTTCACTGCTCGGACGCCTTCTCGGTGGGGGACTTCTCGGTCGGGGACTGCCCGGTGGGGGACTGGCCGCCCGGGGGCTGCCCGGCCGGGGACTGCTGAGCCTGGATCGCCGTGATGGCGACGGTGTTGACGATGTCCTGGACGAGCGCGCCCCGGGACAGGTCGTTGACCGGCTTGCGCAGCCCCTGGAGCACCGGGCCGACGGCGATGGCGCCGGCCGAGCGCTGTACGGCCTTGTACGTGTTGTTGCCGGTGTTCAGGTCGGGGAAGACCAGCACGCTGGCCTGCCCGGCGACCGCCGAGCCGGGCAGCTTGGTCGCGGCCACCGACGGCTCGACCGCGGCGTCGTACTGGATCGGCCCCTCGATGCTGAGGTCCGGGCGGCGCGCGCGGACCAGCTCGGTCGCCTCGCGCACCTTGTCGACGTCCGCGCCCGTGCCGGACGTGCCCGTCGAGTACGACAGCATCGCGATCCGCGGCTCCACCCCGAACTGCGCCGCCGTCGCCGCCGACTGGGTCGCGATGTCGGCGAGCTGCTCGGCGTCCGGGTCGGGGTTGACCGCGCAGTCGCCGTAGACCAGGACCTTGTCGGCCAGGCACATGAAGAAGACGGACGAGACGATCGCCGCCTCCCGCTTTGTCTTGATGATCTCGAAGGCCGGGCGGATGGTCGCCGCCGTCGAGTGCACCGACCCCGACACCATGCCGTCGGCGAACCCCTCCTGCACCATCAGCGTGCCGAAGTAGTTCACGTCGGAGACCACGTCGTACGCCAGCTCCACCGTCACGCCCTTGTGCGCCCGCAGGGCGGCGTACTTCTCGGCGAAGGAGTCGCGCAGCTCGCTGGCGGCCGGGTCGATCAGCTCGGCGCCGGCCAGGTCGATGCCCAGGTCGGCGGCCTTCTTGCGGATCTGTTCGGCGGGGCCGAGCAGGGTCAGCTCGCACACCCCGCGGCGCAGCAGCACCTCGGCCGCGTGCAGCACCCGCTCCTCGGTGCCCTCGGGCAGGACGACCCGGCGCAGGTCGGAGCGGGCCTGTTCGAGCAGCGAGTGCTCGAACATCATCGGCGTGACCCGGTCGCTGCTCGGCGCGGAGACCCGCCGGCTCAGTTCCGCGGTCTCGACGTACCGCTCGAACAGGCCGAGGGCGGTCTCCGCCTTGCGCGGGGTGGCCGCGCCCAGCTTGCCCTCCAGGGAGAACAGCCGTTCGGCGGTGGGGAAGCTGTTGCCGGTCACCGAGAGTACGGGGGTGCCGGGGGCCAGCCGGCCGGCGAGGGTGAGGATGCCCTCGCCGGGCACCTCGTCCAGGGTCAGCAGCACGCCGGCTATCGGCGGGGTGCCGGCGCTGTGCGCGGCCAGCGTGCCGACGACCAGGTCGGCCCGGTCGCCCGGCGTGATCACCAGGCAGCCCGGGGTCAGGGCGGCCAGCAGGTTGGGCAGCATGGCCCCGCCGAAGACGAAGTCCAGCGCGTCGCGGGCGAGCCCGGAGTCGTCGCCGAGCACCACCTCGGCGCCCAGGGCGTGGGCGATCTGGGACACGGTCGGCGCGGACAGGGCGGGCTCGTCCGGCACCACCCAGCACGGCACCGGCAGCCGGTCGGTCAGCCGCTCGGCGATCGGGTCCCGGTCCTCGCGGGCGACCCGGTTGGTCACCATCGCCAGGACGTCGCAGCCCAGGGTGTCGTAGGCGCGGAAGGCGTTGACGGTCTCGGCGAGCACGGAGTCCGCGCTCTGCCCGCGGCCGCCGACGACGGGGACGACCGAGGCGCCGAACTCGTTGGCGAGCCGGGCGTTCAGCGAGAGTTCGTCCGGGAACTGGGTGTCGGCGTAGTCGGTGCCGAGGACGAGGACCACGTCGTAGTCCCGGGCGACCAGGTGGAAGCGGCCGACCAGCGCGGACACCAGCTCGTCCGTGCCCTGTTCGGCCTGGAGCGCGGAGGCCTCCTGGTAGTCCATGCCGTAGACCGTCGAGGAGTCCTGCGCGAGCCGGTAGCGGGAGCGCAGCAGTTCGAACAGCCGGTCGGGCCCGTCGTGCACCAGGGGACGGAAGACGCCGACGCGGTCGACCTGCCGGGTGAGGAGCTCCATCACCCCCAGTTCGACGACCTGGCGGCCGTCGCCGCGGTCGATGCCGGTCACGTACACGCTGCGCGTCACGCGGGCTCTCCGTTTCGTCGGGTGCGATTCGTCTTCGACGGGTGCGGTCCGTCCGTCTTCGGCGGGTGCGATGCGTCCGGCTGGTGCCCAGAAAACGCCCACCGGGGTGAGCGGAACCCTCTTGACAATACCTTCGGCGATGGTTACGGCGCCTGCCGGTGTCGGCCTGTGCCCGGCCGTTCACGGCGCCGATGTCCACCGCCCTGTGGGCCATGGAACAATTGGAACGGCTCACAGGTGCCCACAGCGAGCAGGAGACACAGCACGATGCGTATCGGAGTTCTCACCGCAGGCGGCGACTGCCCCGGCCTGAACGCAGTGATCCGGTCGGTCGTGCACCGAGCGGTCGACAACTACGGCGACGAGGTCATCGGCTTCGAGGACGGCTACGCGGGCCTGCTGGACGGCCGCTACCGCACCCTCGACCTCAACGCGGTCAGCGGCATCCTCGCCCGCGGCGGCACCATCCTCGGCTCCTCCCGCCTGGAGCGCGACCGGCTCCGCGAGGCCTGCGAGAACGCCTCGGACATGATCCAGAACTTCGGCATCGACGCCCTGATCCCGATCGGCGGCGAGGGCACGCTCACGGCGGCCCGGATGCTGTCCGACGCCGGTCTGCCGGTCGTCGGCGTACCGAAGACGATCGACAACGACATCTCCTCCACCGACCGCACCTTCGGCTTCGACACCGCCGTCGGCGTGGCAACCGAGGCGATGGACCGGCTCAAGACCACCGCCGAGTCCCACCAGCGCGTGATGGTCGTCGAGGTCATGGGACGGCACGCCGGCTGGATCGCCCTGGAGTCGGGCATGGCCGCCGGCGCCCACGGCATCTGCCTGCCCGAGCGCCCCTTCGACCCGGCCGACCTGGTCAAGATGGTCGAGGAGCGGTTCGCCCGCGGCAAGAAGTTCGCCGTCGTCTGCGTCGCCGAGGGCGCCCACCCCGCCGAGGGCTCCATGGACTACGGCAAGGGCGCCATAGACAAGTTCGGCCACGAGCGCTTCCAGGGCATCGGCACCGCCCTCGCCCACGAGCTGGAGCGCCGGCTCGGCAAGGAGGCCAAGCCGGTCATCCTCGGCCACGTTCAGCGCGGCGGCGTGCCGACCGCGTACGACAGGGTGCTCGCCACCCGCTTCGGCTGGCACGCGGTGGAGGCCGCGCACCGGGGCGACTTCGGCCGGATGACCGCGCTGCGGGGCACCGACGTCGTGATGGTGCCGCTGGCGGAGGCCGTCACCGAGCTGAAGACGGTCCCGAAGGACCGGATGGACGAGGCGGAGTCGGTCTTCTAGGGAGCCGCCGCCCTGTCCTTTCAGGTTTCCCGCGAGCCGGGCGGCCGCCGGCCGTCGGCCGCCTACGGGTGCTTCTCCACCGCCGACCAGAAGTGCTCCACGACCCGGTCGAGGAAGTCGCGGCCGCCGGCGTCCGAGCCGGCGGCGCCGCCCCAGCCGAGGGTGGCGGTCATCCGCCCCTGGTAGTCCTGGTGCAGCACCTGCAGCACGTTCTCCAGGACGCGCCGGTCCAGCGGGACCAGCTTGGCGACCGGACGGACGCAGCCCTGCCAGCGGGTGGTCACGGCGCTGACCAGCAGGCCGGCGAGCTTCTCCTCCCGTCCCGTGACGACCACGAAGTCCGGCAGCGAGAGCCCGAGCGCGTCGGCGAGCAGCGCCGACTGCCGGTCGGTGCCCTGCCAGTCGTCCGCCTCCTCCATCCGCCGGTAGGCGGGGAGCCCGAGCCCCACGGCCCGTGCCACGTCCTCCGGCGCCAGACCGCGGGCCACGCGGTGCTCGCGCAGCGACTGCGGCCGGCCGACCAGCTCGCCGGGGGAGCACCAGAGCATCCCGGCGAGCGCGGTCAGCTCCGGGCCCCGGGGCGAGACCGTCCCCCGCTCCCAGGCGGCGACGAGGTCCGGGGTGACGTACGGCAGCCCGTACGAGACCTGGATGCCGTGGGCGACGTGTTCGGGCCTCATGTTGAGGGCGGCACGCAGCCGGCGGGCGGCGAGGGCGTTGAACGGGGGGCCCGACGGGGTCGGGCCGGGTGAGGGTCGGCGCACGCGCCACACCGTAGGGGTCCGGGACGCCGCTGGCTACGGACTGTTCGAGCAGCGATACGTATTGTAGGAACATACGGAGGGTGCGCGGCCGGTCCCGCGCTCACCCCTTCACCGCGCCGCCCAGCGCGAAGCCCCCTCCCAGCCGCCGCGAGATCAGCACGTACAGCAGCACGACCGGCGTCGAGTAGACGATCGAGAACGCCGCCAGCTGTCCGTACGCCACCATGCCGCGGTTGCCGAAGAAGTCGTTGATGCTGACCGAGGCGGGCATCTGGTCCGGGGAGAGCAGCAGCATGAAGGGGACGAAGAAGTTCCCCCACATCATCACGAACGAGAACACCGTCACCACCGCGACCCCGGGCCCCATCAGCGGCAGCACGACCCGCAGCAGCCCCTGGAACGACGACGCGCCGTCCGTCCAGGCCGCCTCCTCCAGCTCCTTGGGCACGCCGTCCATGAAATTCTTCATCAGCCAGATCGCGAACGGCAGTTGCGAGGCGGCGAAGAAGAAGATCGTCCCCTGCATGGTGTCGATCATGTTCACGCGCACGAACAACGCGTAGACCGGCACCATGATCGCCGTGATGGGAAGGCTGGTCGCGAAGAGGACGGTCAGCAGGAACGGACGGTTCAGGCGGGAGCGGAAACGCGAGAGCGGGTACGCCGCGAGCGTCGCGCACACCACCGTCAGCAGTGTCGCACCGCCGCACAGGATCAGGCTGTTGAGCAGCGGGGTGAAGGTGATCTCGGGGGTGAGGATCGCGTCGAAGTTGTCGAGCGTCACCCCGTCGGGGACCTTCACCCGCAGGCTCGCGTGCGGGTCCAGGGCGGACAGCACCACCCAGGCGAGCGGCAGGACGAACGCCGCGGCCACCACGAGCAGTCCGGCGTCCGCGGCGGCCCGGTTCCGGTTCCGCCGGCCGGTGGGCGTGGTGCGCGTTCGCGGGCCCGGTGAGGTGCGCTTCGTGCGGGGTGCCGGTGGCGTTCCGGGCGTGAGTGTGTCCGCCATGTCAGACCTCCGTGCGCAGCAGGCGCAGATACACGACCGAGAACAGCGAGCCGATCAGCAACAGCAGCAGCGCCACCGCCGTGCCGTAGCCGATCAGGCTGTTCTGGAAGGCCTGTTCGTACATGAACAGCGGCAGCGTCTGGCTCTTGCCGCTCGGCCCGCCCCGCGTCATCACCCAGATCAGCCCGAAGACCGACAGGGTCTGCAGGGTGTTGAGCATCAGGTTGGTGCCGATGGAGCGCCGGATCATCGGCAGCGTGACGTGCCACATGCGGCGCCAGCCGTTCGCGCCGTCGACCTCGGCGGCCTCGGTGACCTCCTTCGGGATCTCGTTCAGCGCGGCGGAGTACACCAGCATCGAGAACGCCGTGCCCCGCCAGACGTTGGCGAAGGACACCGCCAGGATCGGCAGCGTGAACAGCCAGTTCTGGGAGGGCAGATGGAGCCAGTCCAGGACGGCGTTGAGGGTGCCCTCGCGCCGGAAGAACGCGTAGAGCAGGAAACCGGCCACGACTTCCGGCAGCACCCAGGCCGTGACAACGATGCCACCGGTGAGTGTGCGGACCGGTTTTGAGGCACGCTGCATCAGCGAGGCCAGCGCGAGCCCCAGGGTGTTCTGCCCGACCAGCGACGACAGCACCGTGAACACCAGCGTCAGCCATACGGCGTTGAGGAACGCCTCGTCCTTGAAGGCGCGGGTGAAGTTGTCGAAGCCGACGAAGGACTCCTCGGCCTGACCGGTGAGCTGGAGGTCCGTGAAGGCGATGACCACGCAGTAGACGATCGGTCCGGCGAGGAAGAGCAGCAGCAGGACGACGGCGGGTGAGACGGGCAGGGCCCGCAGGAGCGAGCGGCGGGCGGTGCCGGGGCGTGCGCCGGAGGCCGGAGGCGGCGGAGCCTTGCCCGCCCCCGGCTCCGCGTGCGGGGGTGTGGTCGTGGTCACTTGCCGACCACCTGGTTGTCCGTGGCGTCCTTGAGCGCCTCGTCGTAGCCGCTCGCCGCCTCCGCGACCGACTTGTCGCCGGTCGTCACGCCCTCCATGGCCTCCTGGATCGCGACGGACACCTTCGGATACGCCGGGTAGGCGGGCCGGAAGTGGGTGTCGGCGACGAGGTCGGTGAAGAACTTGATGCCGGGCTGAGCGCCGACGTACGAGGGGTCCTTCGCGACGTCGTCACGCAGGGAGATGCCGGAGTTGGCGATGTACCACTTCTGGGCGTTCGCCTTGCTCTGCATCGTCTTGATGAACTCGAAGGCCAGGTCGGGGTTGCCCGCCTTGGCCGGAACGGACCAGGCCCAGCCGCCGGACATGCTCACCCGGCCCGGCGCCTGCCCGTTCTGCGTGGGCATGGCCGCGATCCCCAGCTTCTTCGACCACTCGGGCCACTCGTGCCCGCTGCCCTTCTGCCAGTCCTGCGGCAGCCACGAGCCGTCGAGTGCTATGCCGAGCTTGCCCTGCGGCAGCAGCTCACCGCGCACCTTCGTGCCGTAGTTGGGGTCCAGCGCGTCGGACACCTCCGGGCCGAGCTTCTCCTTGTAGACGCTCTCCACGAAGGCGAGGGAGTCCTTGAACCCCTGCCCGGCCGTGATCCACTTCTTGCTGTCCTTGTCGTACAGCGGGTCCGCGGCCCCGTCGCCCGTGCCGTACAGCAGCATCTCGAAGCCCTGCATGGTGGAGGCCTCACCGGCGGGCTTGCCCGTGTAGACGTTGAGCGGCGTGACGCCGGGGACCTTCTCCTTGATGGTGCGGGCGGCGTCGAGGACCTCGGCCCAGTTCTTCGGCTGCCAGTCGGCGGGCAGGCCGGCCTTGGCGAAGACGTCCTTGCTGAACCACAGCCCGCGGGTGTCGGTGCCGTCCGGCACGCCGTACGTCTTGCCGTCCTCGCCCGTGACGGCGTCCTTCGCCGTGTCGATGTACTGCTCCCAGTCCTTCCACTTGGCGAGGTAGTCGTCGAGCGGCTTCAGGTACCCGCTGGTGATGTCGGAGTTGATGAGGAAGGTGTCCTCGTAGACCAGGTCCGGAGCGGTCTTGGGGGAGCGCAGCATCTGCTGGAGCTTGGTGTAGTACTCCGCGTCCGGCGCCTTGATGGGGACGAGTTCGACCTTCTTCCCCGGGTTGGCCTTCTCGAACTGCTTCTTGATGTCGGCGAGATAGGTGTCCATCACCTTGACGGAATTGTCCGTCGACTGTTTGAAGGACACCTTCACCGTGTCCGGATCGCTGCCGGAGCCGCTGCCGCAGGCGGCCAGGGCGGTGGAGGCGAGCGCGGTGACGGTGAGCAGGGCGGCGAATCTGGTGGTGGGACGCATGGGGACGACCTCCTACGGGCCACGACCCTGTGGCCGGGTCGGCTGCTCGGTGAACGTAAGAGGAGCGGTCTGTTCAGGTCAATGAGTGTGCGGTGGACAACCTGTGTTCATCGACCGGTTCACGGTGGCGGTCCGTACCAACGGCCGTGTCACCGGCCCCGGTCCCCGCCCCGGACCCACCGGTACACCAGTTCCGGACGGCCCACCTGCCCGTACTGCGGGCTCCGACCCGCCCGCCCCGCGTCCACCAGGTGCTCCAGATAGCGGCGGGCGGTGATGCGGGAGATGCCCACGGCCTCGGCCACCCCGGCCGCCGTCAGGCCCTCGTCCGAGCCGCGCAGGACGCCGGTGACCCGTTCCAGGGTCGGACCGCTCAGGCCCTTCGGGAGGGCGGCCGGCCCCGGGGCACGCAGCGTGGCCAGGGCCTGGTCCACCTCCTCCTGGCCGCTCGCCTCCCCGGCGGCGCCCCGGAACTCGGCGTACCGCACCAGGCGGTCGCGCAGGGTGGCGAAGGTGAACGGCTTCAGCACGTACTGCACGACACCCAGCGACACGCCCTCGCGCACCACCGTCAGGTCCCGCGCCGACGTCACCGCTATCACGTCGGTCTGGTGCCCCGCCGCCCGCAGCGAGCGCGCCAGCTGCAGCCCGTGCACGTCCGGCAGGTGCAGGTCCAGCAGGATCAGGTCCACTGGCGTGCGGTCCAGCATCCGCCGGGCCTCGGCCCCGGTGTGGGCCTTGCCGACGGGCGTGAAGCCCGGGACCCGGCCGACGTACAGCACGTGCGCGTCGGCGGCGACGGGATCGTCCTCGACGACCAGGACCCGGATGGGCTGTGCGGCGCCGCTCACACGGCACCTCCGCTCCGCGGTCTGCCGGCCGGGCCGGACGGCGTCGCCGTGCCCTCACCGGTGCCGGTGCCGGTGCTGCTGCCGCCGCTGCCGCCGCTGCCGCCGCTGCCGCCGCCCAGCGGCAGCCGCGCCTCGAAGCGGGCGCCGCCGCCTTCGGCGTCCGCCACGCTCAGGGTGCCGCCGTGCCGCCGCACCGCCTGCCGCACCAGGGCGAGGCCCAGGCCGCGCCCGCCCTCGTCGGCCGGTTTCGTCGAGTAGCCCCGCTGGAATACCAGGTCGGCGTGGGCGGGATCGACCCCGGCGCCGGTGTCCGACACCCGCAGCACCAGCTCGGAGCCGCCGTACCCGGGGGCCTCCGTGCGGGTTGCTTCGGTGCTGGTGGTCTTCCCGACGGCCGTCCCGGCGCCGGTCGTCCTGGTACCGGCCGCTTCCGTGTCGGTTGCTTCGGTGCCGGTCGTCTCCCCGCCGGCCGTCCCGGTACTGACCGCTTCCGTGCCGGCCTCCGCCTTGCTGTCCGCGCCCGTGCCTGCCGTCCCGGTGCCGTCCGTACCCGTGCCGGTCGCACTCGTATCTGCCGCCCCTGCACGAGCGACCCCTGCACGAGCGACCCCGGCACCGTCCGTCCCGGCACCGTCCGTCCCGGCACCGTCCGTCCCGGCACCGTTCGCCCCCGTGCCCACCGCCTCCGTGTACGCCGCCACCGTCACCCGCGAGGGCACCGCGCCCTGGGCCGCGTCCACCGCGTTGTCCACCAGGTTGCCCAGGATCGTCACCAGGTCACGCGCGGGCAGGGACGGCGGTAGCAGTCCGTCGTCCAGTCGGCTCTCCTGCGACACCACCAGCTCCACTCCCCGCTCGTTGGCCTGAGCCGTCTTGCCCAGCAGCAGCGCCGCAAGCACCGGCTCGCCCACCGCCGCCACCACCTGGTCGGTCAGCGCCTGCGCCAGCTCCAGTTCCGCCGTGGCGAAGTCCACGGCCTCCTCCGCCCGCCCCAGCTCGATCAGCGAGACCACCGTGTGCAACCGGTTCGCCGCCTCGTGCGCCTGCGAGCGCAACGCCTGCGAGAAACCCCGCTCCGAGTTCAACTCGCCCGTCAGCGACTGCAGCTCGGTCACGTCCCGCAGCGTCACCACCGTGCCGCGCCGCTCACCGCCGGAGACCGGAGAGGTGTTCACCACCAGCACCCGCTCCGCCGCCAGGTGCACCTCGTCCACCCGCGGCTCCGACGCCAGCAGCGCACCCGTCAGCTGCGACGGCAGCCCCAGGTCGGCGACCGAGGCGCCCACCACGTCACCGGTCACCCCGAGCAGCTCCCGTCCTCCGTCGTTGATCAGCGCGACGCGGTACTGCCCGTCCAGCATCAGCAGCCCCTCGCGCACCGCGTGCAGCGCCGCCTGATGGTAGTCGTGCATCCGGCTCAGTTCGTCCGCGTTCATCCCGTGCGTGTGCCGGCGCAGCCGCGCGTTGATCACGTACGTGCCGACCGCGCCGAGCAGCAGCGCCCCGGCCGCCACCCCCGTCAGCGCCGCCAGCTGCTCCTGGGCCCGTTTGCTGATCTCCTCCACCCTGATCCCGGCGCTCACGAGCCCGACGACCCGCCCGCCGTCCTTGATCGGCGTCACCGCCCGCACCGAGGGCCCGAGCGTGCCCGTGTAGGTCTCCGTGAAGGTCCGGCCCCGCTGCGCGCGCTCGATGTGCCCCTGGAAGGGGTGGCCGATTTGGTCCGGGTCGGGATGGGTCCAGCGGATCCCGTGCGGATCCATGATCGTCACGAAGTCCACGTCCGTGTCCTCCATGACCCGCACCGCGTACGGCTGCAGCAGCGCCGACGGATCGGGGGTGCGGACCGCCTCCGCGACGGACGGGGCGTCGGCGATCGCCAGGGAAACCGCCCTGGCCTGCCGCCCGGCGGCCGCCTCGGCCTGCCCGCGGTCGCTGATGTAGCTGAACAGCGCGTACCCCACCACGACGACCGCTATCAGTACGGCCTGCATGGCGAAGAGCTGCCCGGCCAGGCTCCGGGGTCTCGGGTGGGGGAGGCGCATGCCGCAAGTCTCCCTCCTGGCTTGATTGTGAACTAAATGAACGCAAGGGTGACCGCGCTCACACGCTGCGAGATAGTCACCCCATCCCCTGATAAACACCCCCGGACGTGAGCCGCACGCCGGTGATGCCGACGACGTCGTCAAGGAGGGCCGCCGTGACCAGCAACGCCGCTACGGCACCTGCCGCACCCAAAGCCAAGCGCGACCGCACGCACTATCTCTACATCGCGGTGATCATCGCGGTCGTCCTCGGCATCGCGGTCGGCCTGCTCGCACCCGACTTCGCGACCGAGCTGAAGCCGTTGGGCGAAGGCTTCGTGAACCTGATCAAGATGATGATCTCGCCGATCATCTTCTGCACGATCGTGCTGGGCATCGGATCGGTCCGCAAGGCCGCCAAGGTCGGCGCCGTCGGCGGCATCGCCCTGGTCTACTTCTTCGTGATGTCCCTGGTCGCGCTCGCCATCGGCCTGATCGTCGGCAACATCCTCGACCCGGGCACGGGCCTCGCGGTCACCGACGCCGTCAAGGACACCGGCCAGGCGCAGGTCGACGCGGAGGCCAAGGGCACCACCGAGTTCCTCCTCGGCATCATCCCGACGACGATCGTCTCGGCGTTCACCGCGGGCGAGGTCCTGCAGACCCTGCTGATCGCCCTGCTGTGCGGCTTCGCCCTGCAGGCCATGGGCAACGCCGGGCTGCCCGTCCTGCGCGGCATCGAGCACATCCAGCGGCTGGTCTTCCGCGTCCTGGCCATGATCATGTGGGCCGCCCCGATCGGCGCCTTCGGTGCCATCGCCGCCGTCACCGGCTCGGCCGGCCTCGACGCCCTCAAGAGCCTGGCCGTGCTGATGCTCGGCTTCTACGTGACCTGTGTCCTCTTCCTCTTCCTGGTGCTGGGCACGCTGCTGCGCGTCATCTCCGGCGTCAACGTCTTCGCGCTCTTCAAGTACCTGGGCCGCGAGTTCCTGCTGATCCTGTCCACCTCCTCGTCGGAGTCGGCGCTGCCGCGCCTCATCGCGAAGATGGAGCACCTGGGCGTCAGCAAGCCGGTGGTCGGCATCACCGTCCCGACCGGCTACTCGTTCAACCTCGACGGCACCATGATCTACATGACCATGGCCTCGCTGTTCATCTCCGACGCCATGGGTACGCCGATGTCGATCGGTGAGCAGATCCCGCTGCTCCTCTTCCTGCTGGTCGCCTCCAAGGGCGCCGCCGGTGTCTCCGGCGCCGGTCTGGCGACGCTGGCCGGCGGCCTCCAGTCGCACAAGCCCGCACTGGTCGACGGCATCGGCCTGATCGTCGGCATCGACCGCTTCATGAGCGAGGCCCGCGCCCTGACCAACTTCGGCGGCAACGCCGTGGCCACCGTCCTGATCGGCACCTGGACCAAGGAGATCGACAAGGACCGGGTCAACGAGGTGCTCGCGGGCCGCGCCCCGTTCGACGAGAAGACCCTGCTGGACGACGACCACGGCGCCGTCGACGCCGACGACGCGCCGGACCTGCCCGATCAGGGCGGCGAGAAGGAGCTGGCGAGGGCCTGACGCCTGCCGGGTCCACGCCCCGCACGCCGGGCGGCTGAGGTGCTCCCCCCGTTGCTCAGCCGCCCGGTCACCCAGAACCCCGCGCCCTTCCCCCCCGGCGCGGGGTTCTCTCGTGCGTCCCGCCCCGCCGCGGGGTTCTTCCGTACGTCCGTCTTGCCTTGACGTCGGCGTCAGGGCTTACGTTCGCCGGTATGCGAATCGGCGAACTGGCCGCACGGGCCGGGACCACGACGCGGGCGCTGCGGTACTACGAGTCGCGGGGCCTGCTGCCCGCGCGGCGCACCGGCAACGGGTACCGGACCTACGACGACGGCGACCTGAAGCTGCTGCGGCAGATCATGACGCTGCAGGACTTCGGGTTCGACCTGGAGGAGACGCGCCCCTTCGTGGAGTGCCTGCGCGCCGGGCACCCCGAGGGCGACTCGTGTCCGGCGTCCCTCGGCGTCTACCGGCGCAAGCTGGCGGAGCTGGACGCGCTGATCGAGCAGCTCACGTCGGTCCGGGCGCAGGTCGGTGCGCAACTGGCGCGGGCCGAGGCGGCGGTTCCGGGCGGTCCGGAACCGAAATGCGAACTGGGAGGGCACGCATGACGGCGGTCACGGGCGTGGCGGAGGTCACGGACGCGGATTTCGGCACCGAGGTGCTGGGCAGTGAACTGCCCGTGCTGGTGGAGTTCACCGCGGACTGGTGTCCGCCCTGCCGGCAGATGGCGCCGGTGCTGGCCGCCCTCGCCGAGGAGGAGGCGGGACGGCTGCGGGTGGTGCAGCTGAACGTCGACCGCAACCCGGCGACGACGAACGCGTACCGGGTGCTGTCGATGCCGACCTTCATGGTGTTCCGCGAGGGCGAGCCGGTGAAGTCGATGGTGGGCGCCAGGGCGAAGCGGCGGCTCCTCGCGGAGCTGGCCGACGTCGTCTGACCCGCCTGGGCCCCGCACGGGACTCACCTGGGCCCCGCCTGTGTCCCGTACGGGACCCGTACGGGACCCGTACGGGACACAAGAAATCCCCCGAGCAATTGCGCTCGGGGGATTTCTTTGCGTATATTCGATGATTCGTGACTTCAGAAAAGAAGCAGTCACAAAGAAGTTCAGTGACCACAGTATATCCGCGCGGGAGTGGAATTGTCAAACAGCCAGGCAAACAGCGAATTGCCGGACGACGAATTGCGGCACGAGCAGGAATTCGTCGACGGGCTGTACGCACGTGTGGACGCGCTGCGCGGTGACACCGAGGTGGCGGTGACGGACGCACTCGCGCAGGGCAACACCCCGCAGCAGGCCAGGCTGGAGCGGGACATCCTGGTCGCCGAGCGCTCCGGGCTGCTCGCCGCGCTCAACGCGGTGGACGGCTCCCTCTGCTTCGGCCGGATCGACCTCGCCTCCGGCGACGGCCACCACATCGGCCGTATCGGCCTGCGCGCGGACGACGCGGAACGCACCCCGGTCCTCATCGACTGGCGCGCCGACGTCGCCCGCCCCTTCTACCTGGCGACCGGCCACACCCCGATGGGGCTGCGCCGCCGCCGGCACATCACCAGCGAGGGCCGCCGGGTCACCGCGCTGCATGACGAGATCCTCGACCTCGGCGACGAGAGGCGCACCGGCCACGAGGACCCGTCGGGCGACGCCGTGCTGCTGGCCGCGCTGAACTCCGCGCGCACCGGCCGCATGGGCGACATCGTGCAGACCATCCAGGCCGACCAGGACCGCATCATCCGCGCCCCGCACCGCGGCGTCCTGGTCGTCGAGGGCGGCCCCGGCACCGGCAAGACCGCCGTCGCCCTGCACCGCGCCGCCTACCTGCTCTACGAGCACCGCGAACTGCTCGCCAAGCGCGCCGTCCTCATCGTCGGACCCAACCCCGCCTTCCTCGGCTACATCGGCGAGGTGCTGCCTTCGCTCGGCGAGACCGGCGTCCTGCTGTCCACCGTCGGCGAACTGTTCCCCGGCGTGCGGGCCACGGCGGCGGACACGCCGGAAGCGGCGGCCGTCAAGGGCCGCGCCGGCATGGCCGACGTGCTCGCCGAGGTGGTCCGCGACCGGCAGGCGCTGCCCGACCCGGTGATCGCGATCGAGCACGACCGCGAGGTCCTGATGCTGGACGACGACCTGGTCAACGTGGCCCGGGAGCGCACCCGCGCCGCGAAGCTGCCGCACAACGCGGCCCGCGAGCACTTCGAGGGCCACATCCTCAACACCCTGACCGAGCTGTACGCCGAGCGCATCGGCACCGACCCCTTCGACGGCTCCAGCCTGCTCGACGCGAGCGACATCACCCAGATCCGCGACGACCTCGCCGAGAACCCCGAGGTCTGGGCGGCGATCGGCCAACTGTGGCCCCGGCTCACCCCGCACCGCCTGGTCGCCGACTTCCTCGCCGCCCCCGAGGCCTTCCTGCCCGCGCAGGACGCCGCCGCCGTCCGCCGCCCGGTCACCCGGCGCTGGACCGTCGCCGACGTGCCCCTGCTGGACGAGGCGGCCGAACTGCTCGGCGTGGACGACCGGGTCGCCCGTTCCCGGGCCGAACGCGAGCGCGAGGAGCAGATCTCCTACGCGCAGGGCGTCCTCGACGTGTCGTACGCGTCCCGGACCTACGAGTTCGAGGACAAGGACGACGAGGACTCCGAGGTGCTCCTCGCCCACGACGTCATCGACGCCGAGCGCTTCGCCGAACGCCAGGAGGAGGACGACCACCGCAGCGCCGCCGAACGCGCGGCGGCCGACCGCACCTGGGCGTTCGGGCACATCATCGTGGACGAGGCGCAGGAGCTGTCCCCGATGGCCTGGCGGCTGCTGATGCGGCGCTGCCCGACCCGCTCGATGACCCTGGTCGGCGACCCGGCCCAGACCGCGGAGGCGGCCGGCGTCGGCTCGTGGTCGAAGATCCTCGCCCCCTACGTCGAGGACCGCTGGGAGCACACCCGCCTCGGGGTCAACTACCGCACCCCCGCCGAGATCATGGACCTGGCGGCGTCCGTGGTCCGCGCCGGCGACCCGGCCTTCGAGCCGCCGAGTTCCGTACGGTCCACGGGCGTACGCCCCTGGGTCCGGGCCACCGGCGACCTCCCGGCCGCCGTCGCCGAGGCCGCCCGCGAACTGACCCCCGAGGAGGGCCGCCTCGCGGTCATCGCCCCGCGCGAACTCCACCAGGCCCTCGCGGCCCGCCTGGACGGCGTCACGGCGGGAGCCGAACCGGACCTGACCCACCGCGTCGTCCTCCTGGACCCCCGCCAGTCCAAGGGCCTGGAGTTCGACTCCGTCCTGGTCGTCGAGCCGGGCCGCTACGGCACCAGCGACCTGTACGTCGCCCTCACCCGCGCCACCCAGCACCTCGGCGTCCTGCACACCGGACCGCTGCCGAAGGGGCTGGTGGACGCGGGCTGACCGACCGGCCGGACGGTCAGCCCGGACGCAGCCACACCGTCGCCAGGGGCGGCAGGGTCAGGCGGATGCTTGCCGGGCGGGCGTGCCACCCCTGCGCCTCCGGTTTGACGGGGTCCGGGTTGCCGACGTCGCCGCCGCCGTACCGGGCGGCGTCGGTGTTGAGCACCTCGTGCCAGGCCGGGACGTCGTCGGGGACGCCGATGCGGTAGTCGGAGCGGACGACCGGAGCGAAGTTCGACACCGCGAGCAGCGGCGTGCCGGCGGCGTCCAGCCGCAGGAAGGCCAGCACGTTGTCCTCGGCGGCGTCCCCCACCACCCAGGCGAAGCCGGCCGGGTGGGTGTCGCGCTGCCACAGCGCGGGCGTGTCCCGGTAGACGCCGTTCAGGTCCCGCACCAGGTCCCGCACGCCCCGGTGATCCGGCGCCGCCCCGTACTGCGGGTCGAGCAGCCACCAGTCGGGGCCGTGCGCCTCCGACCACTCCGCACCCTGTGCGAACTCCTGGCCCATGAAGAGGAGTTGCTTGCCGGGGTGGGCCCACATGAAGGCGAGGTACGCCCGTGCGTTCGCGCGCTGCTGCCACCAGTCGCCGGGCATCTTCGACACCAGGGACCTCTTGCCGTGCACCATCTCGTCGTGGGAGACGGGCAGCACGTAGTTCTCGCTGTACGCGTACACCATGGAGAAGGTCATCTCCCCGTGGTGGTACCTGCGGTGCACGGGGTCGTGGCTCATGTACTCCAGCGAGTCGTGCATCCAGCCCATGTTCCACTTCAGTCCGAAACCGAGCCCGCCGAACCCGCTCGGCCCCTCGTGGTGCGTGGCCCGCGTGACCCCGTCCCAGGCCGTCGACTCCTCCGCCACGGTCACGACGCCGGGCACCCGCCGGTACACCGTCGCGTTCATCTCCTGGAGGAACGCCACCGCGTCCAGGTTCTCCCGGCCGCCCCGCTCGTTCGGCGTCCACCGGCCGGGCTCGCGCGAGTAGTCCAGGTAGAGCATCGAGGCGACCGCGTCGACCCTGAGGCCGTCGATGTGGAACTCCTCGCACCAGTACACGGCGTTGGCGACCAGGAAGTTGCGCACCTCGCGGCGCCCGAAGTCGAACTCCAGGGTGCCCCAGTCCGGGTGCGCGGCCCGCAGCGGGTCGGAGTGCTCGTACAGCGGGCGCCCGTCGAACTCGGCCAGTGCCCAGTCGTCGCGCGGGAAGTGCGCCGGCACCCAGTCCATCAGGACCCCGATCCCGGCCCGGTGCAGCCGGTCCACCAGGTACCTGAAGTCGTCCGGGTCGCCGAGCCGCGCCGTGGGCGCGTAGAAGCCGGTGACCTGGTAGCCCCACGAGCCGCCGAAGGGGTGCTCGGCGACCGGCATCAGCTCGACGTGTGTGAAGCCCAGGTCGGCGACGTAGGCCGGGAGCTGATCGGCCAGTTGGCGGTACGTGAGACCGGGGCGCCAGGAGGGCAGGTGGACCTCGTACACCGACAGCGGCGCCTCGTGCACGGGCCGGTCCGCGCGGTGGGCCAGCCACTCGGCGTCCCCCCACGTGTAGTCGGAGGCGTGGACGACGGATGAGGTGGCCGGCGGTACCTCGGTGCGGCGGGCCAGCGGGTCCGCGCGCAGGGTGCGGGAACCGTCGGGCCGGGTGATCTCGAACTTGTACAGCTCGCCCGCTCCGACGCCGGGCAGGAACAGCTCCCACACCCCGGTGGAGCCGAGCGACCGCATCGGATGACCGGTGCCGTCCCAGAAGTTGAAGCCGCCGGCCACCCGCACACCGCGCGCGTTCGGCGCCCACACCGCGAACCGGGTGCCCGTGACGCCCCCGTGGGTCGTCGGGTGCGCGCCCAGCGCCCGCCACAGCTGCTCGTGGCGGCCCTCGCCGATCAGGTGCAGGTCCAGGTCGCCCAGCGCCGGCAGGAACCGGTACGGGTCCTCGACCTCCTGGACCGTCCCCTCGTAGGTGACGAGGAGCCGGTGGAGCGGCACCTCCAGGAGGGGCACCAGAGCGGAGAAGAAGCCGTCGCCGTCGTCGTGCAGTGCGACCCGCAGATCGCCGGCGAGGACGGTCACCGCAAGGGCGTACGGCCGGAAGGCCCGGAAGGCCACTCCGCCGGGCACGCGGTGGGCGCCGAGCACCGCGTGCGGGTCGTGGTGGGTGCCGGCGAGGAGGCGCTCCCGGTCGGCGGCGTCCAGGGCGGGCGAGGAGGCGGGGACCGTGCTCCCGGGGGAGGCGGCGGCGGGCTGTTCGGGGTCCTGCCCGGGCGCGGTCTCCACGGCGGGCTTCTGCCCGGCCTTCGCCGCCTTCGCTCCGGCCGCCTTCGTCCTCGCTCCGCCCGTCCTCGGTCCGCCGGTCTCTGTCCCGGTGGTCTTCTTGGCTGCTGTCTTCGCCGGCGTCTTCGCTGCTGTCTTCGGTCGGGCGGTCTTTGCTCCGGCGGTCTTCTTCGCCGGCGTCTTCTTCGCCTCCTGCTTCTTCGCTGCAGCGGCGTTCTCCGTGGAATTCTCCGTGGTCTTCTTCGCGGCCTTCTTCTTCGGTTCGGAACCGCTGGACGAGGGGCGGGGGGTCACGGGCGGAGCCTCCTGGGCGACGGGGGATCGGGCGGGGAGGTCATGCCGGTTCGGGTTCGGGTGTGCTGAGGCGGCGTACCGCGGCCAGGGGCACCGGCAGCCAGTCGGGGCGGTGGCGTGCCTCGTAGAGCACCTCGTAGACCGCCTTGTCCGTCTCGTGGGCGCGCAGCAGCACCGGGTCCGTGCGCGGGTCGTGGCCGCCCGCCTCCGCGTACCCGGCGCAGTACGCCGCCCGGCAGGCCGCGGCCCAGCCGGACACCGCGGCGCCTGCCGAGTGCGCCGCGTAGTCGAAGGAGCGCAGCATCCCGGCGACGTCCCGCACCGGCGGCTGCGGCAGCCGCCGCTCGGCCAGCGGCTTCGCCGGCTCCCCCTCGAAGTCGATCAGCGACCACTCGCCGCCGGGAGAGCGCAGGCACTGGCCGAGGTGCAGGTCGCCGTGGACCCGCTGGGCGGTCCAGGTACGGCCCTCGGCGGCGAGGTCCGCCAGCGCCGTGAACGCCGTGCGCAGCGCGGGCGCGTACGGACGCAGCGGCGGCACGGCCCGCGCCGCCTCCTCCAGCCGCCCGGTCATGCCGTCGGTGAGCTGCCGCACCGGCTCCTGGCCGAGGGTGACGGTCGGCAGCGCGCGGGCCAGCGCGGTGTGCACCTCGGCGGTGGTCCGGCCGAGCGCCCGTGCCTCGGCGGTGAAGTCCTCGCCCTTGGCCAGCTCGCGCAGCGCCAGCTCCCAGCCGTCGGTCGCGCCCTGCACGTACGGCTGGAGCACGCCCAGCACCCAGGTGCGGCCGTCCAGGCCGGCCGTCATCCACCCGGCCGGTGCCGGTACCCGGCGGCAGCCCTCGTGGGCCAGCGCGAGCGGCAGCTCCAGGTCGGGGTTGACGCCGGGCACAATGCGCCGCAGCAGCTTCAGGATGAACGTGTCTCCGTACACCACCGACGAGTTGGACTGCTCGGCGGTCATCAGCCGCGGCACCAGACCGGCACGGATCTCCTGGTCCGCCGCCCGCTCGAAGCGGAGCCCGCCGACCCCGGCCCCGGTGCGCAGGGCCTCCAGGAGCACCTCCGCGGGCCGGGCGTCGTACAGGGCGTCGTACGCGGTGCGTCCGGCCGCCGGGCCCCCGGTGAGACGTCCGATCAGCGCGGGCGCCAGCCGGGGCGGCAGTGCCTCGCGCGTGCCGATGAGGAGCTGGTAGCAGTCGCCGGGCTCGACGGGCGCGCCCGTCGCCGGGGCGGACTGCTGGTGGGCGCGGACCAGCAGGTGGTGCAGGCCGAGGCGGGAGCCGGCCGGGAGCAGCTCGGTGGCGGCGACCAGCGAGAAGCCGGTGACGGGACGCCCCTTGCCCGCGAACCAGCGCTGACGCGGCAGCCACTGACGCAGCAGCGGATCGAGCGAGTCGAGAAGACCCTGATCACTCGGGACGGTGCGTATGACGGCTTCCGGCATGGCGTCGCGTCCTTTCCCCGAACGTCGGGGTGGTTACTGATGCGTGCCCCGGGCGGGGCGGCGGAAACCGCCCCGCCCGCGGGGCCCTACGGGGTGTCCTCGCGCAGTCGGAACCAGTAGAAGCCGTGACCGCCGAGGGTCAGCAGGTACGGCAGGTCGCCGATGGCGGGGAAGCGGACGCCGCCGAACAGCTCGACCGGGTGCCGTCCGCCGAACGCGCTGAGGTCCAGCTCGGTGGGCTGCGCGAACCGGGAGAAGTTGTGGACGCACAGGACCAGGTCGTCCCCCTGCTCCCCGTGCGCAGGGGCCTCGCGCAGGA
The DNA here is from genome assembly GCF_018982965.1 of Streptomyces mayonensis. GTDB lineage: Bacteria > Actinomycetota > Actinomycetes > Streptomycetales > Streptomycetaceae > Streptomyces > Streptomyces mayonensis. The sequence goes on from NZ_JACBYP010000006.1 coordinate 130,727, forward strand.
AGGCCAGGACGGCCGGGTTGGAGGAGGGCAGTTCGGTGTAGGTGCCGAGGCCGAAGGCGGGGTTCTGCTTGCGGATCTCGATCATGCGCCGGGTCCAGTGCAGCAGTGAGGACGGGGAGGCCATGGCGGCCTCGACGTTGGTGACCTGGTAGCCGTGGACCGGGTCCATGATCGTGGGCAGGAAGAGGCGGCCCGGGTCGGACGACGAGAAGCCGGCGTTGCGGTCGGGCGTCCACTGCATCGGGGTGCGGACGGCGTCGCGGTCGCCGAGCCAGATGTTGTCGCCCATGCCGATCTCGTCTCCGTAGTAGAGGATCGGCGAGCCGGGCAGGGACAGCAGCAGGGCCGTGAACAGCTCGATCTGGTTGCGGTCGTTGTCCAGGAGCGGGGCCAGGCGCCGCCGGATGCCGATGTTGGCGCGCATGCGCGGGTCCTTGGCGTACTCCGCGTACATGTAGTCGCGTTCCTCGTCGGTGACCATTTCGAGGGTCAGCTCGTCGTGGTTGCGCAGGAAGATGCCCCACTGGCAGCCGGAGGGGATGGCCGGGGTCTTGGCGAGGATCTCGGAGACCGGGTAGCGGGACTCGCGGCGGACGGCCATGAAGATGCGGGGCATGACCGGGAAGTGGAAGGCCATGTGGCACTCGTCGCCGCCGGCGGCGTAGTCGCCGAAGTAGTCGACGACGTCCTCCGGCCACTGGTTGGCCTCCGCCAGGACCACCGTGTCCGGGTACTGCGCGTCGATCTCCTTGCGCACCCGCTTGAGGAAGGTGTGCGTCGCCGGGAGGTTCTCGCAGTTGGTGCCCTCCTCCTGGTAGAGGTACGGCACCGCGTCCAGCCGGAACCCGTCGATGCCCAGGTCCAGCCAGAACTTCAGCGCGGAGATCATCTCCTCCTGCACGGCCGGGTTCTCGTAGTTGAGGTCGGGCTGGTGCGAGAAGAACCGGTGCCAGTAGTACTGCTTGCGCACCGGGTCGTAGGTCCAGTTCGAGGCCTCGGTGTCGACGAAGATGATCCGTGCGTCCTGGAACTGCTTGTCGTCGTCGGCCCAGACGTAGTAGTCCCCGTACGGGCCGTCCGGGTTGGTGCGGGACTCCTGGAACCACGGGTGCTGGTCGCTGGTGTGGTTCATGACGAAGTCGATGATCACGCGCATGCCGCGCTGGTGCGCCGCGTCCACGAACTCCACGAAGTCGGCGAGGTCGCCGAACTCGGGGAGCACGGCGGTGTAGTCGGAGACGTCGTAACCGCCGTCGCGCAGGGGCGACTTGAAGAACGGGGGGAGCCAGAGGCAGTCCACGCCGAGCCACTGCAGGTAGTCCAGCTTGGCGGTCAGGCCCCTCAGATCGCCGATGCCGTCGCCGTTGCTGTCCTGGAAGGAGCGGACGAGGACCTCGTAGAAGACGGCTCGTTTGAACCAGTCGGGGTCGCGCTCCCTGGCGGGGGTGTCCTCGAAGGTGTCCGGCACGGGCTCGTTGACGGTCATGAGACTCCTGACCCTCCGGTCTGCGGGTGGGACGGTCGCAGAACCGTGCAGATGTGGGCGGGCGTACGGCCCGGCTCCAGGCGCACATAGTTGGCCCTGCCCCAGTGGTAGGTCTCGCCGGTCAGCTCGTCGCGCACCGGCACCGACTCGTGCCGTTCCAGGCCGAGTTGCCGCATGTCCAACGAGACCGTCGCCTCCTGGGTGTGGTGGGGGTCGAGGTTGGCGACGACGACGACCGTGTTCGCCCCCCGTCGTTTGGAGTAGGCGATCACCTCCTCCTTGTCCGTGGCGTGGAAGTGCAGATCGCGCAGTTGGCGCAGGGCCGGACTCTGTCTCCTGATGGTGTTGAGGCGGGTGATGAGGGGGGCGATGGTGGTGCCCTCGCGGTCGGCGCGGGCCCAGTCGCGGGGTGTGAGCTGGTACTTCTCGGAGTCGAGGTATTCCTCGCCGCCGTCGTGCAGGGGGGTGTTCTCGCAGAGTTCGTAGCCGCTGTAGATGCCCCAGGTGGGGGAGAGGGTGGCGGCGAGGACGGCGCGGACCTCGAAGGCGGGGCGGTGGCCGTGCTGGAGGTAGGCGTGGAGGATGTCGGGGGTGTTGGTGAAGAGGTTGGGCCGCATGTAGGCGGCGGCGTCGCCGGACAGTTCGGTGAGGTACTCGGTGAGTTCGGCTTTGGTGTTGCGCCAGGTGAAGTAGGTGTAGGACTGCTGGAAGCCGATCTGGGCGAGGGTGTGCATCATCGCGGGGCGGGTGAAGGCCTCGGCGAGGAAGATGACGTCGGGGTCGGTGCGGTGGATGTCGGTGAGGACGCGTTCCCAGAAGGCGACGGGTTTGGTGTGGGGGTTGTCGACGCGGAAGATGCGGACGCCGTGGTCCATCCAGAAGTGGAGGATGCGGAGGGTTTCGGTGGTCAGGCCTTCGGGGTCGGTGTCGAAGGCGAGGGGGTAGATGTCCTGGTATTTCTTGGGTGGGTTCTCGGCGTGGGCGATGGTGCCGTCGGGGCGGTGGTGGAACCAGTCGGGGTGTTTGTGGACCCAGGGGTGGTCGGGGGAGCACTGGAGGGCGAGGTCGAGGGCGATTTCGAGGCCGTGGTGGGTGGCTCGGGTGACGAAGTGGGTGAAGTCGTCGAGGGTGCCGAGGGCGGGGTGGATGGTGTCGTGGCCGCCTTCGGGGGAGCCGATGGCCCAGGGGACGCCGACGTCGTGGGGGGTGGCGGAGGATGCGGACGCCGTGGTCCATCCAGAAGTGGAGGATGCGGAGGGTTTCGGTGGTCAGGCCTTCGGGGTCGG
>NZ_JACBYP010000070.1 GCF_018982965.1 Streptomyces mayonensis
GAGCAGCGCCTGAGGCTGACGGCGGGTGGGACACGGCGGAACTCCGTGGACGGCAGCAGCAAGGGGAGGCCCGCGGGGCCGGCCGGCCGTGGGCGGTCCGGGTCCGTCTCGGAGGGCGTGGGCACGGAGGGCGCCGTGCCCGCGGGCGCCGAGCGGGAGCAGTGGGCGCGTTGGCAGGAGGAGGCCGAGGCCACCCGGCAGCGTGAGGAGGCGGAGGCGCAGCGGCTGCGGGACGAGGCGGAGGCGAAGGAGCAGCGCCTGAGGCTGACGGCGGGTGGGACACGGCGGAACTCCGTGGACGGCAGCAGCAAGGGGAGGCCCGCGGGACCGGCCGGCCGTGGGCGGTCCGGCTCCCTCTCCGAGGGCGCGGGCACGGAGGCCGCTGCGCGGCCGGGAGACGGCCGGGAGCAGTTGGCCCGCTGGCGTGAGGAGCGCGAGGAGGCGAGGCGACAGGAGGAGGCCGCGGCGGCGGCCCGGCAGCGGGAGGAAGCCGAAGCCGCCCGGCAGCGGGAGGAGGCCGAAGCCGCGAGGCGGCGGGAGGAGGCCGAAGCCGCGAGGCGGCGGGAGGAGGCCGAAGCCGCGAGGCGGCGGGAGGAGCCCGCGGCGTCACCGCAGCAGCAGGAGCAAACGGCGGCCCCGCAGCAGCGGGTGTCGGCCGAAACCACCAGGCAGCGGGAGCCGGCCGAAGTTGCGAGGCAGCGTGAGGAGGCCGAGGCGGCGGCCCGGCAGCAGGAGGAGGCCCGGGCGGCCCGGCAGCGGGAGGAAGCCGAAGCGGCCCGGCAGCGGGAGGCGGACGAGGCACGGACCGCGGAGACGGAGCAGGCCGAGCAGACCGAGCAGGCGGAGCAGACCGAAGCGGCCGCGGAGGCGCACCAGTCGCAGGAACAGGCGAAGACCGGTGCGAACGAGACGATGAAGAAGATCAAGCAGATCTTCAGTGTCACCAACTTCAAGAAGAGGATCGACCCCGTCGACACGGCCGTCCTCCGCGGCAGTGCGCCGGTCGGCAGCGGACTGCGCTCGGACGGGCACAACACCGCGGCCCAGGGCCAGTTCGAGACCGGCGTCAACATGCTCAGCACCGGGGCGGGACTCTTCAACGACGTGCGCGGCTTCATAGCCGCCGTCAAGGACCGCAAGAAGACGGGGCCGGAGGGCCACCAGGCCGACAAGGACATCAAGGGCAAGTCCGCGGGCGCGGTGACGAACACCCTGATGGGTACGGGTGACGTCTCGAAGGCGACCGACAACGGCCTGCGCAACTCCGGCGCGGCCCTGGACGGCGTCGACGCGCTCGCCGGTGTCGCCGGCGGCACCTCCGTGGCGTTCTCCGGGATCATCATGGGACGCGACGGCGCCGTGATCGGGAAGACCGTCCAGAAGTGGAAGCAGCTCGAACAGCACGCCCGTGACAACTCCCAGAACGTGACCGCGGGCCGGCAGTTGATCCTCGAGGTGGTCCTCAACGACCTGGGGAGCGCGAAGACCAGGCTGGACGAGGAGAACGCCAAGCTCGCGGCGGCGGCCGCGGAGTCGGACGAGGCGAGAGCGGCGCAGGGCGCCGTTCAGCAGCTCCAGAACGAGATCGACGTCCGCAAGGAGATGCTGAGGGGCCACCTCGCGGCCCTGAACCAGTACGTGATCGGCAAGCAGAAGAACAAGATCATGAAGCGCTCGGTCAACATGGGCGGAAACCTGGTGCGCGCCGTGGGCGGTGTCCTCACGATCGTGACCCTCGCCGGGGCGATGGGCGGTCCGGCCGCCCCCATCACGGGCGGCGTGGCGGCGGGCATCATCGGCGGAGTCGCCGTCTACAAGGGAGTGAAGGGAGGCACCAAGCGCTACAACTCGGTGCGGCATCCCGACCAGTACGCCAGGACCACCGCCGCCCAGGAGGGCAAGGAGCAGCCCGTCAAGCCCGACAACGCCCGACGGCGCGACGGAATGCTGGAGGCCGTGAAGGTGACGAAATCCGTCGAGCAGGGCGAACGCCAGCTCATGGCGCAGGAACTCTATGCGCTCGCGGCGGGGCCGAACGTCCCCGTGGGCGCCAACGTCCCCCCGGAGATCCGTGCGTCGGCACGCGACCTGCTCGTCAAGATCAAGTGCGGCCCGGAGAAGCACCGGCAGACCCAGGAGCAGTGGGACGAGTCCCTCAACGACCCCGAACGGCAGGACACCTGGGAGAAGACCATCGCCAAGCAGATCGCCTCGTGACCGCGCGCCCTCCCCGGCGCCCGCCGGCGGCGTGGCCCCGGGCGTCGCGCCGGGCGTTGCCCCCTGGTCTTCCCGCGGCGGCCCTGCCCCCCGTGTTGCCCTCGGGGACCTGACGGCGGGTGCGTCGATCCGGTAAGGCTGGTGGACACACGTCCGGTGTCGAAGGGAACCACGGTGCACGCCCACGAGGAAGCTGGCGACCAGAAGGCCGCGAAGAGCGGTCGGGTGCCGCACCGGGCCGTGAGCGGACCCGCCGCGGCGACCGCGGGCCGGGCAGCCGGAGCGAGTGGGGCCCCGATGACCCCGGCGGCCGTCCTGGCCCTCCAGAGCTCCGCCGGCAACAACGCCGTCCAGCGCCTCATCAACCAGGACGAGCACCAGCACGGTGCCGGCTGCGGGCACGACGGGTTCGACGACAAGAGCCCCGAGGGGCAGAGCCAGCTCCTGGCCGCCGCCAAGGAAACGCCGAGCTCGCCGCTCCCCGGGGCCTTCCTCTCCAGGGCGACGTCGTTCTTCCAGAACCCGAACATCGCCGCCGGCCGCGTCCATTCGGACCCCGTCGCCCAGCGCGCGACGGCGGCCATGGGCGCCGAGGCCATGACGGTCGGCATGGACGTGTTCCTCGGCCCGAACGCCATCGGCAACGAGGAGATCCTCGCCCACGAGGCCAGCCACCTCGACAAGAACAGCAGGGGAATCCAGGAAACGGGCAGCCACAGCGGCGCGGGCGGCCCCGCCGTCACCGACCCGGGGCAGAACTCCGAGGTCGCGGCGGTGAACGACGGCGCGGCCTTCAAGTCCGGTGCCGACGTCGCCCCGTCCGTCGTCGCCCAGCGGTCCGTGGCCGACCACGCGGACGAGGCGGAGTAGCGCGCCCGCGCCACGCCGCCGGTCCGTCGGGGCAACGTGTCCTGCCCGAAAGTGCCCTGACATGCCGTCGACTCGTCCGTATTTTTACGACGTGAGCCTGTGGACCTCTCTGGAGCCCGCGTCCGCGACGGTGGACCCTGGCAGTAGTACGCGTGTGCGCCTGAGGGTGCGTAATACCGGTGACGTGGTGGATGAGTACCGGTTCGAGCCGTTCGGGGAGGTGGCGCCCTGGACGACGATCGAGCCGCAGATGCTGCGTCTGTACCCGGGGACGACGGGCACGGTGGAGCTGACCTTCGCCCCGCCCCGTACCTCGGACGCGGTGGCGGGTCCGAACCCCTACGCGGTGCGGATCACGCCCACGGAGCATCCGGATGCGGTGACGGTGCCGGAGGGGAATCTGACGATCACTCCGTTCACCGAGGTGCGTGCGGAGTTGGTGCCGCCAACGGTGAAGGGCCGTTTCCGGGGGCGTCCGCGGCTGGCGGTCGACAACGTGGGCAATACGAAGGTCACGGCGTCGATCGGGGGCAGTGACAACGGCGATCACCTGTCGTATGAGATCCGTCCGGGGAATGTGCAGATCGAGCCGGGGCGTGCGGCGTTCGTCGAGACGACGTTGAAGCCGAAGCAGGTGATCTGGTTCGGGTCGAAGGAGGAGCGGCCGTACACGCTGGCGGTGCGGCGGTCGGGTGTGGATCCGACGGAGGTTGAGGGGACGTACGTTCAGCGTGGTTTTCTGCCGCGGTGGCTGGCGACGTTCTTCGGGATCGGGCTCGCGTTGAGTCTGGCGTTTGTGATGATCTGGATCGCGTACAAGCCGCAGGTCTCCTCGAAGGCGACCGAGCAGACCGAGCAGGCCGGTGCCGCGCTCGCCCCCAGCCCCAGCGCCGAACCGGAGACCCTCCCCAGCGCGGCCGATACCGCTCCCGCCGAGACGCCCGAGCCGCAGCCGGTCACCCAGGAACCCAAGGACGACGGCGGCGGCGACAAGGGCGACGCGGACAAGGGCGGCGGCGAGGCCAAGCCTTCCAAGCCGCCCGTGCGCACCGCGGCCACCGCGGTGAAGGAGGTCGCCGCCCGCAGCGAGGGCCGGCACGTCTGCTACCGCGCCTACGTGGCGGACCAGGGCTGGCAGGACCCGGTGTGCGACGGCGCCGAGGCCGGCACCGTCGGCAAGGGGCTGCCGATCAAGAAGCTCAACATCGCCGTGGCCAGGACCGGGGGAGTACACGGCAACGGGGCCCATGTCGTCGAGGGGTGGCTGACCGGAAGCAAATGGTCGAGCGCCGACGACAAGGACGACATGTACCTCGGCAGTACCAAGGAGGCCGTCTCGCCCCTGGAGGGGTTCACGCTCGCTACCGGGGACGGCGTCATCTGTGTGGACACCAACGTCAAGGACAAGGGCTGGCTCGGCCAGGGCTGCACCAAGCCGGAATGGCGGTATTTCGGCAGCAACATGGAGAACGACAAGCTCCAGCTGGAAGCGGTGCGCCTCACCGTCTGAACGTCTCGAGGGTGACGGCTGACGGCTGACGGCGTGTGCAAGGGCAACCGTGTTTGCCCTTGCGTCTCCTGACGTCGAGCTCGCCGACAACTAGCCTCGCGGCGTGAGCCTTTGGACTTCCCTGGAGCCCGCGTCCGCCACCGTCGACCCCGGCAGCACCACTCGTGTGCGCCTGAGGGTGCGTAACACCGGTGACGTGGTGGATGAGTACCGCTTCGAGCCGTACGGGGACGTGGCGCCCTGGACGACGATCGAGCCCCAGACGCTGCGTCTGTACCCGGGGACGACGGGCACGGTGGAGCTGACCTTCGCCCCGCCCCGCACCTCGGACGCGGTGGCGGGTCCGAACCCCTACGCGGTGCGGATCACGCCCACGGAGCACCCCGACGCCGTGACGGTGCCGGAGGGGAATCTGACGATCACCCCGTTCACCGAGGTGCGTGCCGAGCTGGTGCCGCCGACGGTGAAGGGCCGTTTCCGGGGGCGTCCGCGGCTGGCGGTGGACAACGTCGGCAACACCAAGGTCACCGCCTCGATCGGGGGCAGTGACAACGGCGATCACCTCTCGTACGAGATCCGTCCGGGGAACGTGCAGATCGAGCCGGGGCGTGCGGCGTTCGTCGAGACGACGCTGAAGCCGAAGCGTGTGATCTGGTTCGGATCGAAGGAGGAACGGCCGTACACGCTCGGGGTGCGGCGTTCCGGCGTCGACCCGACGGAGGTTGAGGGGACGTACATCCAGCGTGGGTTCCTGCCGCGCTGGCTGGCGACGTTCTTCGGGATCGCGCTCGCACTGAGCCTGGCGTTCGTGATGATCTGGATCGCGTACAAGCCGCAGGTCACCTCGAAGGCGACCGAGCAGACCGAGCAGGCCGGCGCCGCGCTCGCCCCCAGCCCCAGCGCCGAACCGGAGACCCTCCCCAGTGCCGGAGAGTCCGAGGCCGCCGAGTCACCGGAACCGGACTCCTCCAAGGACGCCGACGGCGACGGCAAGGGAGACGGCGGCGGTGGCGGAGGCGGGGAGTCGGAGAAGCCCAAGACGAAGTCCGTGCTGCCGGCCATGAACATCATGCTCTTCAACCCCACCACCAAGATGTGCGCGGACATCCCCGGATTCGGCAAGGGGAAGATCAACGGCCGGGTCCAGCAGGCCAACTGCCACCCCAAGGGTGACAACGAGCGCTGGAACCTGGAAGTGAAGTACGAGAAGGGCGGCCCGCAGGGCGCCAAGCTGTTCCAGATCCGCAATGTCACCGACAAACTCTGCATGGACCTCGGCGAGTACGGGGCCCGTCCCGTGGGAACGCCCATCATCGAGTTCCACTGCGACGGCACCACCGCGGACAACCAGCTCTGGTGGCTCGACAAGCAGGAGAGCGGCGACTACTGGATCCGCAACTTCGCCAGCAACAACAAGTGCCTGAACGTGAAGGGCAAGGACGCTCCGACCGAGACCACCCTGAACATCTCCGACTGCACCAACCTCGACGACCAGGAGTGGCGGATCGTCAACCCGAAGGAGGAGTGACAGCAGGGGAGTGACGGCAGGGGAGTGACAGCAGGAAGGACGGGAGCGGGAAGGGCGGCAGCAGAGGGCCGGGAAGCCTTCCCGTCAAGCACCTCGGGGCACGCAGTACTGCCCCGGGGTTCGCTGACGTTCCACGGGATCATCTCTAGCCTCGCCCCGTGAGCCTGTGGACTTCCCTGGAGCCCGCGTCCGCGACGGTGGACCCTGGCAGTAGTACGCGTGTGCGCCTGAGGGTGCGTAATACCGGTGACGTGGTGGATGAGTACCGGTTCGAGCCGTTCGGGGAGGTGGCGCCCTGGACGACGATCGAGCCGCAGATGCTGCGTCTGTACCCGGGGACGACGGGCACGGTGGAGCTGACCTTCGCCCCGCCCCGTACCTCGGACGCGGTGGCGGGTCCGAACCCCTACGCGGTGCGGATCACGCCCACGGAGCATCCGGATGCGGTGACGGTGCCGGAGGGGAATCTGACGATCACTCCGTTCACCGAGGTGCGTGCGGAGTTGGTGCCGCCAACGGTGAAGGGCCGTTTCCGGGGGCGTCCGCGGCTGGCGGTCGACAACGTGGGCAATACGAAGGTCACGGCGTCGATCGGGGGCAGTGACAACGGCGATCACCTGTCGTATGAGATCCGTCCGGGGAATGTGCAGATCGAGCCGGGGCGTGCGGCGTTCGTCGAGACGACGTTGAAGCCGAAGCAGGTGATCTGGTTCGGGTCGAAGGAGGAGCGGCCGTACACGCTGGCGGTGCGGCGGTCGGGTGTGGATCCGACGGAGGTTGAGGGGACGTACGTTCAGCGTGGTTTTCTGCCGCGGTGGCTGGCGACGTTCTTCGGGATCGGGCTCGCGTTGAGTCTGGCGTTTGTGATGATCTGGATCGCGTACAAGCCGCAGGTCTCCTCGAAGGCGACCGAGCAGACCGAGCAGGCCGGTGCCGCGCTCGCCCCCAGCCCCAGCGCCGAACCGGAGACCCTCCCCAGCGCGGCCGATACCGCTCCCGCCGACCGTCCCGAGCCGGAGGCCTCCAAGGAGCCGGAGGCCGAGAAGAGCGCGGGCGGTGGGGACGGCGGTGATGGTGGCGGGGAGTCCAAGAAGCCCGAGCCGAAGTCCGTCGTGCCGGCCATGAACGTGCTGCTGCGCAACACCACCAGCCACATGTGCGCCGAGCTGCCCGGCCGGGAGAAGGGCACGCTCGACGGCCCCGTTCAGCAGGCGGTCTGCGACGACACCGACGGGGACAACCAGATCTGGAACCTGGAAGTGAAGTACGAGAACGGCGGTCCGGGCGGGGCCGCGCTCTTCCAGATCCGGAACATCAAGGACAAGTACTGCATGGACCTCCCCTACTACGGAGCCCAGCCCGTCCAGTCGCCGGTCACCGAGTTCCACTGCGACGGGACCAAGGGGGACAACCAGCTCTGGTGGGTCGACAAGCAGGAGAGCGGCGCCCACTGGATCCGCAACTTCGCCAGCAACAACAAGTGCCTGAGCGTGGACGGTGAGAACGGCGGCCAGCTCTTCTCCAAGCTGACCATCGACGACTGCACGAACATCGACGACCAGGAGTGGGAGATCATCAGCCCGAAGAAGGACTGATCAGAAGGACTGGTCAGAAGGGCTGGCAGACAGGACCGGCAGAGGGACTGCGGCCCGTCACCAGCCGCCTTCGCCGGGCACCAGCCGCCCGGCCTTGCGGTACTCACGGCGGGCGCCCTCGAGGAGGTCGTCCGCCGTCACCGTGTCGTCGCGTCCGGCGGCGAGGTAGGCGGCGGTGACCACCGCGCTGCGGATCGAACCGCCGGCCAGCTCGAACTCCCGGGCCAGCGGCTCCGGGTCGATGCCCTCGGCGGACGGGACCCGGGACAGGCAGTGCCGCCACAGCGCCAGGCGCTGGTCGGGGTCCGGGAACGGGAAGTCGACCACCAGGTCCAGACGCCGCGTGAACGCCTCGTCGATGTTGGCGCGCAGGTTGGTGGTGAGCAGGGCGATGCCGTCGAAGGACTCCAGCCGCTGGAGCAGGTAGGCGCTCTCCATGTTGGCGTACTTGTCGTGTGCGTCCTTGACCTCGGAACGCTTGCCGAAGACGGCGTCGGCCTCGTCGAAGAGGAGTACGGCGTCGGTGCGGTCGGCCTCCGTGAAGATCCGTTCGAGGTTCTTCTCCGTCTCGCCGACGTACTTGTCGACGACCGACGACAGCTGGACCACGTAGAGGTCGAGGCCGAGGTCGGCGGCGACCACCTCCGCCGACAGGGTCTTGCCCGTGCCGGACTCGCCCGCGAACAGGCCGAGGACGCCCCGGCCCCGTCCGCCGCCCGCGCTCAGCCGCCAGTCGCCGAGCACCCGGTCCCGGTGGCGGGCCCGCAGGGCCAGCTCGCGGAGCTGCACCAGGGGCTTGTCGGGCAGGACCAGGTCCCCCCAGTCCACGTCGGGACGGATCCGCCGGGCATGGCTCTCCAGGCCGGACGCCGACTGCCGGCGGGCGGCGAGCCGCACGTGGTCGGCGGTGAGCGGAACACCGTCGAAGGCGGCGAGGGCGCGGGCGGTGTGTGCGGCCCGCTGGATGCGGTCCCCGCCGAGCCGGTACGGCGCGACGGCCGAGGCCAGGTCGAACCCGTCGGCGTCCGGGCCCAGCGCCGCCCGCCACACGGCGGCGCCACCGGCCCGGCGGCCCGGCGCGTCCAGGACCAGCGGGTCGTCCGGGGCCCAGTGCGGGTCGTAGGGGCGTGGGTCGGTCAGCAGCACGGTCACGTCCGTCGCCGCGGTCAGCGCGCGCACCAGCGGCCCCGGCTTCTCGGGCAGGCCCGGCACCACGACCGCCCGGCCGCTGAGGCGGGCCTCGCGGAGCAGTTCGGGCACGTGGTCCTCGGCCTCGGAGCAGCGCAGCGCGGCCAGGCCGGCGGCGTCCAGGACGGAGGCCAGCGCGGCCAGGCCGTCGCCCTCGCGCGGCTCGCGCAGGTAGGCGGTGAGCGGGCCCTCCTTCAGCCGCGCGGCCAGTCGCCGTACGAAGTCGTCGGCGCCGGTCTGGGGCAGCGCGTCCGGCATCGGGCGCAGCAGTCCGAGGAGCGCCGGGTCCGGGGTGTCGTCGCCGAGGAGGTGGCCGATCAGCCGGTCCGGGACCCGCAGCGAGCGGGTGAGGAAGGGCCGCTCCGGGTCCTCCACCTCCAGCAGGCCGAGGGCGCGCAGCGGCGCCGAGGCGTGGAACCGGCCGCGGGCCGCCGCCAGGTGGGCGGGCACCCCGCACAGTTCGAGGGCGAGGCTCACGGTGGCGCGCCGGCGGCTGACGTCGTTGTTGAGGTAGCCGTAGAGCGGTTCGAAGGTGCGGTCGACGTCCGGGGCCAGGGCGATGAGCAGGACGGCCGTGTCCAGCTCCGTCAGGTTCGTCCGGCCGGCCAGCCGCGCCAGCCGGTCGGCGGAGCCGGTGTGGTGATCGGCAGAGGCCGGTGCTGTGGAGGCCGGTTCGGCGGAGACCGAGCCGGTGGAGGCCGAGCCGGAGGAGGGGGGTGCGGTGGGAATCCGTCCGGCGGGCGACTGCTCGTCGCCGGACGGCCAGGTGCGCAGCAGGTGCTGGACGGCCTCGTCGGACAGGTACAGGCCGCGCAGCGGGTCGTCGGCCGTGGGGTCGGCGTCGGCCCGCTGCTCGACCAGCGCGGCCACCGGCTCGCGCAGCGCGGCGAGGCGGGCGGACAGCACTTGGGCGGGGTCGCCGTACGGGCCGCGCTCCGGGACGGGCCGCGGGCCGGGTTCGGCGCCGGGTTCCAGGGCGGGCTCCAGGCCGGGATGCGGAGCGGGCTGTGGGCCGGGTGCCGGAACGGGCTGTGGGCCCGGTTCCGGGAGGGGCTCCGGGAGGGGCTCCGGGTCGTATGGCGAGGCGTTCTCCGGTGCGTCGTGCTGTGGTGTGTCGTGCTGTGCCGCGTCGTGCCGCCGGTCGTCGTGCCGCCGGTCGTCCTGCCGCAGGCCGTCGTGCTGTGGTGCGTCGTGCCGCGGTGCGTCGGGGGCCGCGGTGCCCGGTGGTTCGGTGCGGGGAGCGTTCACAGCCGTCCCGTACCGCGGTCCGCCTGGCCCTTGCGGGCGGCGCGGGCCGCCGCCACCTGGTGCGGCCGGTGCGAGCGTCCCTCGGCCATCGGCGGGTCGCCCTCCATGCCGCCCACCCGGACGGTCGCGCCCTCGGTGACCGGGGGACCGACGTCGTACTCCGGGAAGGCCGGGAAGGGCGCGGTCACCACCAGGTCCAGGGAGGGCTTCAGTTCGCCGCCCAGGGCGGACCAGATCTCGGCGAGGGAGCGGGCCTCGGTCTGGATGCCGGCCACCGTCAGCGGCACGGACAGGCCCAGCGCGCCCAGCGAGCCGGGGAGTTCGGAGGGGGACAGGAGCTCGCGCGGCAGCAGCGTCGCCATCACCGCGGACAGCAGCCGGTGTTCGTCCTGCGGGGTCTTCGTCCAGGCCGTCACCAGGTACGACAGCCGGAACCAGCGCGGCGGCTGACGTCGCTTGACGACGATGGCGTCCTCGTCGCGCACGGCCATCTGCCCGCGCTGACGCCGGTTCACGTCCTCACGGATGTCGTACAGATAGGTGTTGACCACGGGTGCGTTGCGCCGGGCAGCCCAGTCGCGGGTCGGCGCCTCGAAGGCCACGTCGATGCCCGAGCCCGTCAACGCCCCGCCTTTGAGGAGGGTTTTGAGGACCTCGTCCACCTCGTGGATCACGCTCGCGCTCCTGCCCTGCCCGCACTCGAGTACCGGTCGGCCCGTACGGGACCGTCCCTGTCACCGATCGTGCCCCGGGTGCCGTCCCGTCCGCAGGCGCGTCGGGGACGGCGGCCGGGCAGGAGAGCCTGCCCTCGCGGTCCCAGGGGTCCCCGCTCGATTGCCCGTTCGGTCAGATGTAGCCTTCCCTGAGGGCATAGGCCACGGCGTGTGCGCGGTTGCGCAGATGGAGTCGTGTGGTGAGTCCGTGCATGACGTTCTTGACGGTGCGTTCGGAGTAGGACAACTTGCCGGCGATCTCTCCGGTGTCGAGACCCTCGGCGACCAGGCGAAGGACGTCCACCTCCCGGGGCGCGAGGCCCAGTGAGGGGGCGCCCGGGCGGCCTGCCGCGCCGCGGTGCAGCGTGCCCACCTGGCTGATGAGCCGGCCCAGCAGGTCGGCCGGCAGGTCGCCGTCGCCGCGGGAGGCGGCCAGTACCGCCTGCACCAGCCGGTGCGCGGTGGCCTCGTGCCGCCAGACGATGGCGCCGACGCCGCACTCGACGACGTCGAGCAGTTCGCTCTCGCGGATCGTGCCGGTCACGAGCACGGCGCGCGCGCCCTCGCTGCGCACGATCCGGCGCAGCCGGGTCAGTGCCGCGTCGTCGAGCGCGTCCTCGATGAGCAGGGCCACCGTGCCGGGCCCGGTCTCCTCGCGGAGGTCGATCTCCGGGTGTCTGCGCAACTGGCTGATCGCGCCCTCGCGGCTGATCGGGTCCGGGGCGGTGACCGCCACCGGTACGCGCCGGTCGGTGACACCGGGGGTCCGGCCGAGTTCGCGAGCGGTCGCACCGGTCGGCGCTGCCGGCCGGGTCGGTCCGGATGCACCGGTCGTACCGGATGCGCGGACGGACGCAGCGGTTGGAGCGGACGTAACGGGTGTAGCGGATGTAGCGGATGCGGTGGTGTCCCGGGGTGAGTTGAGCAACCGTTTCCCCCCTGTTCACGAGCCCGTTGCCTGGCACAGGCCAGTAGCGGATGTGCATGTTCCACACTTCTGTGACTGGTGGGACTTCGCAATCGTGGACCACCACGAGGCACACCACGAGACCGGCGCCGCAGTCGCCACAAGCGGCCTGCCGACGGGTGTTCCAGCAGGTCAGGAGGGTGCGCGCAAGGAGGCGCGGGCCTGCGGGGACGGCCGGGCACCACCGTGAGCCCCGCCACAGCCGTCGTCCGTCCCCGGGAGGATTTTCCCGGAGCCGGGCCGGTTCATGCAGCCCAACCGCAGAATCACACGTCTCAATGGCCGGGGGAGCACCATCCACCACAGGAGGCACCGATGACCGGACCGCTCCGGGAACGCGACGACGCCCACGCGCTGTTGGCGGCCGAGATGGAGCGGGCTCTGGCCGGCACCGGCGGCCTCGTCCTCGTGCGCGGCGCCAGCGGTACCGGCCGGACCGCCGTGCTGGAGTCGGCCGCCCGGTGCGCGGCGGACCGCGGGCTGCGGCTGCTGCGGGTGCGCTGCTCCCCGGAGGACACCGCGGTCCCCTTCTCCACGGTGCTTCAGCTGCTCGGCCCGGTACCGGAGTTCACGGACCTGGCACCCGGCGACGACGACCGGGGCAGCGCCGCCCGGCTGTGGCGGGTGCTGCGCTCCTACGCGGCCGAGAGCCCGCTCCTGGTGGCGGTGGACGACGTCCACCTCGCCGACGAACCCTCGCGGCGCTGGCTGGCGGAGGCGGCCCGGCGCATCGACCGATTACCGGTACTCCTGGTCGCCACCGAGCGCAGCCAGTACGACATAGACCCGCGGCCCGCCGGACTCACCCAGGAGCTGTCCCCCTCCCTCGTGCGCACCCACACCCTCGCCCCGCTCAGCGACCGGGCGGCGGCCGGGCTGGTCCGCGACGCCTTCCCCGAGGCGTGTGCGACGTGGGCCGCCGAGTGCGTACGGGCCGGCGCGGGGAGCCCGCTGCTCCTGCACGCCCTGCTGGACGACCTCGGCGGCACCCCGCACCCCGGCGGACCCCCGCCGGTGCCGGACACCTGCGCGTCGCTGTATCCGGGGTCCTATCCGGCTGCCGTCTCGTGGTGGCTCAAGAGCGCGGGTGCCGCCACGGCCGAGGTGGCCCGCAGCCTCGCCGCCCTGGAGCAGGCCTGGCCCTCGGGCCCGGCGCCCCGCCGGGGCGAGTACCGGCATGCCTTCCCGCACCCGGAGACGGCACCGCCCGTCACGGCGTACGGGCCGGTGCCCGAGACACCGGCGGCGCGTGCGCGCAGGGCCGGTGACACCGCCCCGGGCTGCCGTGACGTCCGGAGCGCGGAGCACGACACGGACACGGGCCCCGGGGACGCAGGCGCCCCGGCGGAGCCCGGCGGCGCGGGCCGGAACACGCCGGACGCGTCCCTGCCGGTGCCGGGCGCGCCGTCGTACGGGCGGGGGGAGTCGCCGTACGGGCGGGAGGTGGCGCCGTACGGGCGGGAGGTGGCGCCGTACGGGCGGGAGGGATCGTCGTACGGGCGGGAAGGGTCGCCGTACGGGTGGGACGTTTCGTCGTATCCGGAGGACGTGTCGCGGTACCCGGACGACGCGTCGCCCTACGGAACACCCGCTCCGCCGTACGGAACGGCGGCCGTCGGCCCCGGCGTACCGGACCCGGACCCGTGCGCGGAGCCTCCGGGGCCGCATCCGCACCCCGCGGAACCCGCCGACGCGGTGCGGGACTCGGCGTACCAGCGGCACCAGCAGTACCCCCGGCACCAGCAGCACCAGCAGTACCCGCGCTACCCGTGGTACCCCTTCACCGCCCCGAACGAAGGCCGGCCGTCCCCCGCGTCCGACGCCGCCCGCGGCCCCTCGGGACCGCCCCCGTACGGGCCGGACCGCACGCCGCGGTGGCACACCCCTGCTCCGTCGGCTGCGTCGGCTCCGCCGCCGGCCGGGGAAGGGGCCGGGGATCCGGTCGACGTGCTGGCCGAGGCCGTCGGGGCCGATCCCGCGCGGATCGCCGGCTGGCTCGCCGCCATGACACGGCTCGGTCTGCTGCGCCCCGACGCAGGCGGCCGGCCGCGCTTCGCGCACCCGCTGCTGCGCGACGCCGTACTCACCGGCTGGCCCCGGCCGCGCCGGGAGGCCGTGCACCGGGCGGCGGCGGAGGCGATGCTGCGCCGCGGCGACCGGGTCGAGGCGATCGCCCGGCACCTGCTGCGCACCCCCGCCGTCCGCCTGCCCTGGGCCCTGCGTGTCCTGCGGGACGCCGTGACCGTCGCCGTGCACGACGCCCGGCCCGCCGACGCCGTCGCCTACCTGCGCCGCGCCCTGGACGAGCCGGTCTCCGACGGCCTGCGCCAGCGGCTGCTGACCGAACTGGGCTCCCTGGAGTACGCGTCGGCGGACACGCCCGCCGCCATCGCCCGCCTCGCCGAGGCCCAGCACCTGCCGGCCGACCCCCGCAACCGGGTGCGCACGGCCGTCGCGCTCGGCACCGCTCTGGCCGGACGCGGCGAGATCCGCACGGCGATGGAGGTGCTGCGCCGCACGGAGGGCCGGCTGGCCGGACACCCGGACCTGGCCCGCACGGTGCAGACGGCCGGCGCACTGCTCTCCGACGAGGACGTCGCCACCCGGCGGGAGGTGTACCGGTGGCTGTCCGAGGCCGGCCGGAACTCCCCGGAACTGCTCGGCACCGCCGGGCAGGCGCTGTTGGTGCGGTACGCGGCGACGGCCGCGCTGATCTCCGCCGACGAGGCGATGGCGCGGGTACGGGACCTGCTCGCGCAGCCAGGCGACCCGCTCGCCGAGCCGTTCCTGCTGGGCACGGCCGCCTCCGTCGCCCAGTGGGCCGACCAACTCGACGAGGCCGACCGGCTCGTGGAGCGCGGTCTGGCCGGGCAGCACCCCGCCCTGCTGCACCCGATGCAGCACGCGCTCCTCAACACCCGCGCCGACATCGCCGCCGCCCGCGGCGACCACACCCGCCTGCTCGCCGTCGCCGGACACGGATCCGGACACGGATCCGGTCCCGGCGCCGGGCCCACCAACCGGGACGCCCACGCCCTGATGGCTTTCGTCCACACCGGCCGCACCGACGAGGCGCTGCGCTTCGCCGACCGGTTCGACCTGCGGGAGGTGCCGGAGACCTGGGAGCTGAACCGCTACCTGTACGCGCGGGGCGTCCTGCGCGCCGCCACCGGCGACCCGGCGGGCGCCCTGCACGACTTCCTGGAGTGCGGGCGGCGCCAGGGGGCCCGCGAGGTGGTCAGCCCGGTCGTCACCCCGTGGCGTACGGCGGTCGCCGAGTGCCGGCTGGCGCTGGGCGGCGGCCCGGAGGCGCTGGCCCTGGCCGCGGAGGAGCTGCGGCTGGCCAGGGTGTGGAACACGCCGCGCACCGTGGGCCGCGCCCTGCGCGTGCTCGGCACGGCGACCGGGGGCCGCCGCGGCCTCGAACTGGCCGAGGAGGCCGTACGGATGCTGCGCGACGCGCCCGCCGGCACCGACATGGAGCTGATCCCGGCGCTGCTCGCCCAGGGCCGGCTGCTCCTGGCCGCCGGGGACCGCAGCCACGCCCGCGCCCGCCTGCGCGAGGCGGCGGAACTCGCCGAACGCAAGGGGGCCCTGCGCTGGCTCGCCGAGGCCGACCGGTCCCTGCGCGAGGGCGGCGCCCGCCGTCCCGTCGCCACCCGCACGGGTGCCGGGGCGCTGACCGGCAGCGAGCGCCGGATCGCCGAACTGGCCGCCGACGGACGTACCAACACCGAGATAGCCGACCTGCTGCACCTGGCCCGCCGCACCGTCGAGACCCACCTGACGAGCACCTACCGCAAGCTGCGGATACGCCGCAGAACGGAACTGCCCGGAGCACTGCGGCACGAGGCCCATCCCAACCCGCAGTGCTGATGCGACGTCCCGGGCCGGCGGCTCATCCGCCGAGCAGCAGCCGCCCGATCTCCAACTGCTCGGTCTCCAGCGGGTCGCCGTCCTCGACGTTCCACAGGCAGTTCTGCAGGACCCGCCCGAGGGTCCAGGCGCGGGCGCGCTCCCGGTCGAGCCCGAGGACGTCCGTCATGGCGTCGAAGCGCCACCGGGTCTCGCCCGGGTCGTACCGGTTGTGCAGCGCGGGCAGCACGTCGAAGCCGGGGTCACCGGCCAGCGGTTTGGGATCGATGGCGAGCCAGGGCGCCCGCTCGGAGGCCAGGACGTTCTCGAAGTGCAGGTCCCAGTGGAGCAGCCGGTCGCCGGGCTCGGCGGCCACCTCGCGCACGGCGGCGGCGCAGTCGGCGACCAGCCGCCGGTCCGCCGGGTCCGCGATGCGCTCCAGGACGTGGGGCGTGCGCTCCAGCATGCGCGGCGCGATGTCGGCGAGGCGGCGCATGCCGGTCGGTGCCGGGCACGCGGTGAGGCGGGCGAGCAGCCGGGCGATGACGAGCACGGCCTCCCGGGAGTCCTCGACGTGACGGAGCGAGCGGCCCGGATCCAGCCGCTCCAGCAGCATGGTGCCGGTGTCCGCGTCGTGGTCGAGCAGCCGCACCGCCCCGTCCCCGTCCCATGCCCGCAGGGCGAGCGGCTCGCCCGCGCTCTCCTCGTCGCGGATCTGGAGCTTCAGCACGGCGGGAGCGCCGTCGCGGCGCACGACCGGCAGCACCAGCGCCGTCCACCCGTGCATCGACGGCCCGTCGAGCCGCAGCCCCCACCGCCGGAGGAACCCGGCCGCCAGCTCCGGCAGCCCGTCGACGAACGCCCGCCCCGCCGCCCCGTTGTACTTCACCTGCGTCGCCACAAGCCCGTCCGGAACCTCGATCATGCGCCCCGACGGTACCGGGCGGCCCGCCTCCGGTCACTCCCACGTGAGCCGCTGTCCGTCGGGGCGCTCAACAGGTCGGCGCGTTTCCAAACTGCTTGGAAGGACGGGTAGTTGAACGCATAATCGAACCATCGGCGCAGTCGAACGGTGAGTCCTCGAACGGCCTTGAGCGGTTCGGGCGCGAGGTGGAATCCGCCTTGGCGCACAAGGGAGCGAACCAACGCCAACTGGCCGACGCCACCGGCTGCAAGGAGACGTACGTCTCCAAGGAGCCGTACGTCTCCAAGGTCAAACACGGCAGGGCCCTGCCGTCGCGGTACGCCAAGCACCACGGGTGATCAGCGGTCGCGCATCCCTGAGCGTCAGAGTTGCCGGCGGGACTGTCGGGCGTCCTCGAAGTGCGCCCGGAAGCTGCGCGGTGCCTGCCCGGTGACGCGCCGGACGGTGTCCGTGACGCGGTCCTCCGCCCCGGCGGCGATGGCACTGTCCAGTCCGGCCAGCAGCTCGGCGAACCGGGCCGGGACCTCTCCCGCAAGGTGCTCGGCCAACTGCTCCACGGACAGCCGGCGGTGGACCACGGGCCGGCCGGTGACCTCGGTGGCGATCGCGGCGATGTCGTCGTGACTGAGCGTCTCGGGCCCGGTGAGGACGAGATCGGTGCCGGGGACCCGGGCGTCGGTCAGGGCGCGGACGGCGACGGCGGCGATGTCCCCGGCGTCGACGAAGCCGACCCGGCCGTCCCCGGCGGCGGTGCGGACGACGCCCTCGTCGCGGATGCCGCGGGCGTGCGCGTGCGTGCCGGTGAAGTTCTGCATGAACCACGAGGGCCGCAGGACCGCCCACTGCTCGAAAAGACCGGGCAGGGCCTGGTGCACCGCGCCCACCGCCGGGCCGCCCGCGGGGACGGCCGAGGAGCTGAGCAGCACCGCGCGGCGCACGCCGGCGGCGCGGGCCTGCCGCAGGAACGGCAGCATGACGGCCGCGGGTTCGGGGTCGCCCACGGGCGGTACGAGGTAGACGCGGTCGGCGCCGTCGAGGGCGGCCGGGTGGGTGGCGGGCTCGTACCAGTCGAAGGCGACCGGTTCGGCTCCGGCGACCGGCGTCGCCCGCCGGCTGGCGGCTCTGACCCGGTGCCCGGCGGCCGTCAGACCCGCGGCGGTGCGGCTTCCGGTGGTGCCGGTGGCGCCGATGACCAGGGTGGCGCCGGCGGCCGTCACCGGGCGCTCCCGGTGAAGTCGGCACCGGGCTCCTGGACGCCGAGCGGGTTCCAGTAGTCGCGGCAGGAGGCGATGCGCCCGTCCCGGACGGTCATGACCTGGACGTACCGCATCTCGAAGGGGGCGCCGGTCTTCACCAGGCTTCCCACACCGCGCAGTTCGGCGACGACGGTCTGCGGGTCGGTCGTCTCGTGGATCCGCACGTCGGGGAAGTCCCGCAGGTCGATGTGGTCGGGGTAGTGGCGCAGGTACGCCGCGACGGCCTCCCTGCCCTCCAGCCGCCGGGGCCAGCCCTCGGGGGCGAAGGGGAACTCCATGAGCGCGTCCTCGGCCCACAGGCCGGCGAAGGCGGACATGTCCTTGTCGAGCAGCAGGCGCAGGCCGTGGCGGAGGAGTTCCGCCGGGGAGGCCGGTGCGTTCGGTGCGGGTGCGGACACGGGTATCCTCCGGTTCATAGAATGCGGACCTGGGGTCCGTTTCGACAGACGATACGGACTGAGGGTCCGTTTTGCAAAGGGAGGAGCAGCATGCCGGAGCACAGGTCCCGCAAGGACGCCGCACGCAACCGGGAGGCCGTCCTCGCGGCCGCCGACGCCCTCTTCGCCCGGCGCGGGAGTGCCGAGGACGTCACCACGGCCGAGGTCGCGGCGGAGGCCGGGGTCGGCAAGGGCACGCTCTTCCGGGCCTTCGGCGACCGTGCGGGGCTGCTCCGCGCGCTGTACGAGGCACGGCTCGCACCGGTCAGGGAGGCCGTCGAGTCCGGCCCGCCGCCCCTGGGGCCCGCGACGCCGCCGCGGGAGCGCGTGCCCGCCCTGCTCGACGCGGTCCTGTGCTTCAAGCTCGACAACCGGCGCCTCGTGGTGGCCCTGGAGGAGAGCGCGAACGGGAGCGCCAGCCCCTATCAGGCGTCGCACTATGAGTGGCTGCACCGGCTGCTCCGGGACGTGCTGGAGCAGATCCCGGGCACGCCCGGCAGCGACTTCACCGCCCACGCCCTGCTCGCCGCCACGCGGGCCGACCTGGTCGAGCACCTGGCGGGCAGGGAGGGCGTACCGCGCGAGACCCTGCGGGCACAGCTCGCGGACTTCACCGCCGGGCTCCTGGACTGACCGGGACCGGGACCGGCACGGGGCCAGGACCGACCGACACAGAGGCAGGACCGGTACCGGACCGGCACCGGCAAGGGCCCGGCTGCCCTCAGGACACCGGTTCCGGCACCGGCCGGTCGGCGGGGGTGCCGTGCTTCGGGGCCTTGGCCGTCACCATCAGGCCCGCGACCAGGCCCGCAAGCAGCATGACCCCCGCGGCCACCCAGATGGCGACGGTGTAGCCGTGGACGATGCCCTCCCGTACGACCCGCTCGCGCTGGGAGGGGTCGGTGAGGTGGGCGGTGATCCAGGACGCGCTGGTGCTGGTCGCGATGGTGTTGAGCAGCGCCGTACCGATGGAACCGCCCACCTGCTGCGAGGTGTTGACGGTCGCGGAGGTCACCCCGGAGTCCCGCGGGGCGACGCCCGCGGTGGCGGTGGAGAAGACCGGCATGAAGGTCAGGCCCATGCCGAGGCCCATCAGCAGCAGCGCGGGCAGGATCTCGGAGACGTACTCCGAGCGCACGGTCATCTGCGTGAGGATCACCATGCCGCCGGACGCCAGCAGCATCCCCGGCACCATCAGCATCCGCGGGCTCACGTGCGGCAGCAGCCGGGCCGCGATCTGGGTGGAGCCGACGATGATCGCGACGGTCATCGGCAGGAACGCCAGCCCGGTCCGCACCGGCGAGTAGCCGAGGATGACCTGGAGGTAGTACGTCATGAACAGGAAGAGGCCGAACATGCCGATGACGGCCAGCATCATCGTCAGGAAGCACCCGGCGCGGTCGCGGTCGCGGATGATGTGCAGCGGCAGCAGCGGCATCGGTGCGCGGGTCTGCCACCACACGAAGGCGGCCAGCAGGACCACCGCCAGGGCGAACAGCGCAAGGACCAGGGCGTCGGTCCAGCCGCGGGGCTGCGCCTCGCTGAAGCCGTAGACGAGGGCGACCAGGCCGCCGCAGCCCAGGATCACCCCGGGCACGTCGAGGCGGGCACCGGCGTGGCCGGGGCGGTCGTGCAGCAGGAGCAGGGCACCGATCACGGCGACGACGGCGACCGGGACGTTGACGTACAGGCACCAGCGCCAGTTCAGGTACTCGGTGAGCACGCCGCCGACGATGAAGCCGATCGCGGAGCCGCTGCCGGCCAGCGCGCCGTAGATGCCGAACGCCTTCCCGCGTTCCTTCGGGTCGGTGAAGGTGGTCGTCAGCAGGGACAGCGCGGACGGCGCGAGGACGGCGGCGAAGACGCCCTGGAGGGCGCGGGCGCCGAAGAGCATCATCGAATTGACGGCGGCGCCGCCGATCGCGGAGGCGGCGGCGAAGCCGACCAGCCCGATGACGAACGTGCGTTTGCGCCCCACGAGGTCCGCGACCCGGCCGCCGAGCAGCAGGAGCCCGCCGAACGCGAGGGTGTACGCGGTGATCACCCACTGGCGGTTGCCGTCGGACATGTCCAGATCGCGCTGCGCGGAGGGCAGCGCGATGTTCACGATCGTCGCGTCGAGGACGACCATCAGCTGGGCGAGGGCGATCACCACCAGTCCCCACCAGCGGTGGGGATCGGCGTCGCCGGGCGCGGCCGGGTCACCTGTCCGGGTGGAACTCACCCGGACAGAAGACCATGAATCGGTACGTATCGCATCCTGCGTCCCGCGCCTCCCCGTGTTCCCGCGCCCCGTGTCCCGCTGCCCGGTCCGGCGCCGTCCGCTCCGCTCGCGTGCTCCGGTCGCGTGCTGTGGTCGTGTGCTGCGGTCGCCTGCTTCGCTCGCCTGCCCTGCCCGTGCTCCGGACGCACCAACAGCGTCCGTGCTCCGGCCGGGGCGCGTCACGGCTCCAGGACCACCTTTCCGGTCGTCCCCCGGTTCTCCAGCGCGCGGTGCGCGGCGGCCGCGTCGGCGAGCGGGAAGCGCTGCACGGCCGGAACGAGCCGGCCCTCGGCCGCCTGCGCCAGGGCCCGCAGTTCCAGGGTGCGTACGGGATCGGCGCCGCCGGCCCGCTCCATCATCACCGGACCCAGGACCTGCTCGGACACGCCGTCGACGAGGTACGGGGCGCCGTCGTGCAGGCCCTGGCCCGACCAGCCGAAGACCACGTGCCGGCCGCCGGGCCCGAGCAGGGCGACGGCCTCGCGGGCGACGTCCCCGCCGACGCCGTCGAAGACGACGGTGGCGGCTCCGGCACCCAGGTGGGCGCGGACCTTCGCGGGCCACCCGGGGTCCCGGTAGTCGACGGCGAGATCGGCGCCGTTCGCGGCGACACGGGCGGTCTTCTCCGGTCCGCCCGCGAGGCCGACCACCGTGGCACCGGCGTTCTTCGCGTACTGCACCAGCAGCGTGCCGATGCCGCCCGCGGCGGCCGGGACCACGGCCACGGAGCCGGGGCCCAGGTCGGCGAACTGCACGATCCCCATCGCCGTACGCCCCGTGCCGATCATGGCGACGGCCTCCGCGAAGTCCAGGCCGGCCGGGATCCCGTGCAGGCGGGAGAGATCGGCGACGGCGAGTTCGGCGTAGCCGCCGGGCGCGAAACCGAGGTGGGTGACGACCCTGCGCCCCAGCCACTCCTGCGGCGTGTCCGGTCCGAGCGCGTCGACGACCCCGGCGACCTCGCGTCCGGGAATCGTGGGCAGTTCGACGGGCGCGGGCATCGGGCCCCGCAGGCCCTCGCGCAGGGCGGTGTCCAGGAGGTGGACGCCCGCCGCGCGGACGGCGATCCGGACCTGGCCGGGTCCGGGTGCCGGGTCCCCGACCTCCTCCAGGACGAGGTTCTCGGCAGGTCCGAAGGCGTGCAGACGGATGGCGAGCATGGGAACTCCACGAGGTGTCGGCCGGACCGGGACGGGTGTGTCCCCCGGACCCGGAAACCGCTGGTCGCTACGCACCCACCCAACGGCCTCAAGCGCGCTTGAGGTCAAGTTCCCTGCGGCCGAGGGCGAGGGAGACCGCCGTCAGGGCGCTGTTGAAGGAGACCTCGGAGAGGAGCCCCGGCGCGGCCACCTGGTCACCGGCCAGGTACACCCCGTCGCCCCGGTCCACGGCCGGCCGGTCGCGCCAGGTGGTGCCGGGCGGGTCGACGGCGCCGGTACGGCCGTTCGCCACCGCCTCGCGCCGCCAGGTCAGCCGCCCGCGCCAGCCGGGAAACCCCAGGTCGAGCAGGTCCTCGGCGCGGGCGACACCGTCGGCCTTCGACTCGTGGGGCGCGATCGGCACCTGTCCCTGGATCAGCTGTTCGCCCGTGGGTGCGAGCGTCCGGTCCTGCGCGGTGAACCGTTCGATCCAGCCCGGTGCGTCCAGGTCGGAGACCGCGAAGGCGTCGCCGCGCCGGGTCCGTACGGCCAGGTCGATCAGGGCGGTGCGGCCGCTCGGCCAGGTCAGCGCCGGGTCGTCCAGCAGGCGGCGGGCCGCGTCGAGGGAGGTGGCGACGACGACCGGGGTGCCGGTGGGCAGCGCGTCGACGCGGGACAGGGTCTCCACCCGCACCCCGAGGTTCCAGGCCCTGGCCGCCATCCGGTCCACCACCCCCTCCCAGCCGCCGCGCGGGTAGCGCGCCTCGGGCGGCAGCTTGGCGGCCCGGCGCAGCCGTTCCTGCACGAAGGCGGCGGACAGCGAACCGGGGTCGTGGTGGAACAGGGCCACGGCGCAGTAGTGGGCGGCCGCTTGCGCGCCCTCCTCGCCCGCGACGCCCCTCGCCCAGGTCAGGAAGTCGGTGTCGACGGGCGCCGGTCCGACACCCCGGCGCAGCAGCCTGAGCATGGCCAGGGGCGGGGTACGGCGCAGCACGCCCCGGTACCTCAGCCGCAGCCGCGCCGCGTCCAGCGCCGGGACGGGCGCGATCGGGCCGATCAGATCGCGCTGCGCGAGCCACGACCAGTGCGGGCCGCCCCGGTAGAGGGCGTGGGGGCCGTCGTTGGTCCGGTAGGGGCCCTCGGCCGTCCGGGCGCGGCCGCCGAGCGTGTGGTGGGCCTCGTACACGGTGACCTTGGTGCCCGCCTCGGCGGCGGTGATCGCGGCGGTCAGTCCGGCGAGGCCGCCGCCGACGACGGTGATGCGATGCATGGCTCGGGGTCTCCCTCGGGTCGGGGTCGCCTGTCGTGAGTACGACGTCCGGGGGTGGCCGGAATGTGACACGCCGCCGGTGGGCCGGGCGTTCGCACAGGTCAGAGCCCGTTGTCGGTGGCGGGGTGCAGCATGGGGGGCATGGTGAGGAGAGCGGCGGGCGGCGGCGGTGCGGGTACGGGTACGGGCAGAGGCACGGGGGCGGCGAAGGTGCGGGCGCCGCGGCGCCCCGGACTGCGCCTGCCTCCGCTGGAGCCGTACGAGGAGGCCGGCCGGCTGGAGCCGGACGGGGACTACGACGCGCTGGAGTTCCGGGAGACGGACCTGTCCGGTCAGGACGGTGCGGGCGCCCGCTTCATGGACTGCGCGCTGACGGGCTGTGTGCTGGACGAGGCGTCGCTGCGCCGCGCCCGGCTGCTCGACTCGCTCCTGACCGGCGTCCGCGGGGTGGGCACGGATCTGGCGGAGGCGACCCTGCGCGACGTCGAGCTGCACGACGCCCGCCTGGGCGGCACCCAGTTGCACGGCGCCGTGCTGGAGCGGGTCCTGGTCCGCGGCGGCAAGATCGACTATCTGAACCTGCGCCGGTCCCGGCTCAAGGACGTCGTTTTCGAGGGCTGCGTCCTGGTCGAGCCGGACTTCGGGGGCGCCCGCCTGGAGCGGGTCGCGTTCGTCGACTGCGCCCTGAAGCAGGCGGACCTCAGCGCGGCCACCCTCACCGACGTCGACCTGCGCGGCGCCGCCCCGCTCGACGTCACCCGCGGTGTCGACCGACTCGCGGGCGCCGTGATCAGTCCGTCCCAACTTCTCGACCTGGCACCGGTACTGGCGGCGGAGTTGGGGGTGCGGGTGCAGGGGACGGATTGAAAACCCTTGGAAGACGGGGCGGGAGTTTCCGAAGAACGAGAAGTGGCGCTCGGTACAACCCTTCTCCCGCGCCGTCTGTCTTCCCTACTGAAATCGGCCCTCGGCCGGTATCCATCAACTCAAGGGAAATGCTTATGCGTTCACGCCGGATTGTCACGGCGGCCATTGCCGCGGCCTTCGTCATGCTCCCGGCCGGCACCGCTCTGGCCGGCAGCGGACCCGCACCCGCACCTTCCGACCGTGCCGCGTCGAAGTCCACCGCAGCCGCCCCCGCAGGCAATCCCCTGAGCGTGAGGGCGCAGGCCTCCGGCGTCTGCGACGACGCCCACCAGATCGGGGAGACCGCCTACATCAGGTACAACGCCGAGCCCATCGCCTCGGTGAAGCAGTTCTACTCGCCCAAGTGCAAGGAGAACTACAGCTACATCTGGCTCTGGCAGTCCTTCATCGACGAGGAGGACGACTACCTGGTCGCCGCCAAGATCTGGAGCTATGACCAGAAGGAGGAGTTCGGCAGGAAGGTCTGGCTCGAGGACAACGGCCAGGAGTACTGGTCCGAAGGTACCGACACCGTGCAGGAGTGCACCTCCGCCATGGGCACCGTGGAGCCCAAGGACTCCCACCTGACGCTCACGGTGACCTCCGAAATGCGCTGCTGAGGCCCGGACTCCGAAGGGCCTGTCACGCAACCCGCGGAAAGCGGGCCTGCAAGGTCCAGATCGCCGGGTTGTGGGACAGGCCCTCGTGGAGATCCGTGAGGTCGGCGAGCAGGTCCTGGAGGAAGTCGCGGGCCTCCCGGCGCAGTTCGGTGTGGGAGAAGGACAGCGGGGGCTCGGAGGCCGGCAGCCACTCCGCCTCGATGTCGACCCAGCCGAAGCGCCGCTCGAAGAGCAGGCGGTCGGTGGACTCGGTGAAGTCCAGCTCCGCCCGCTGCGGCCGGGCGGCCCGGGACCCCGCCGGGTCCCGGTCGACCTGCTCCACGATGTCGCACAGCGCCCACGCGAAGTCGAGCACCGGCACCCATCCCCAGGCTGTGGACAGCTCCCGGTCCGCCCTGGCGTCGGCGAGGTACACGTCCCCGCAGAACAGGTCGTGCCGCAGGGCACGGACGTCCGCGCGGCGGTAGTCCGTCTGGGGAGGGTCCGGGAAACGGGTGGAGAGGGCGTAGCCGATGTCGAGCACGCGGTGATGGTGTCACGGACGCCGGGCCGGACGCCGACGCGGAGGGCGGGGGCCGTTCGCGGCGCGGCTGGCCGGGAGTGCGGTGGCCGTTCACGGCCCGGGTGGCCGGGAGCGCGGGGGCCGTTCACGGCGCCGGTGGCCGGGAGTGGACGAGCGGCTCAACCGTCCCGGGCGTACCGGGTTTTCCACAGTTAACTCCTGTCCCTATCCTCGTGCGTAATCCTGGTGCGCACGGTGTCGCCGGGGGAGAGGGAGCAAGCATGGACGGGTTGATACCGGGCGATCCCGAACGGATCGGCAGGTACCGGCTGCTCGGCAGACTCGGCGAGGGCGGGATGGGCCGGGTGTACCTGGCGCGCTCCGACCGGGGCCGGACGGTGGCTGTCAAGACCGTCCGGGAGGAGCTGGCCCGCATGCCGGACTTCCGGCGGCGCTTCGCCCAGGAGGTGAAGGCGGCGCAGCGCGTCGGCGGCGAGTGGACCGCGCCCGTGCTGGACGCCGACACCGAGGCGTCGACCCCGTGGGTCGCCACCGGATACGTCGCCGGGCCCTCGCTCGCCGAGGTCGTCGACCGGCAGTACGGGCCGCTGCCCGCCGCCACCCTGCGGGTGCTTGCCGCGGGGCTGGTGCGGGCGCTGCAGGCCATCCACGCCGCCGGCCTCGTGCACCGCGACCTCAAGCCCTCCAACGTCCTGGTGACCATCGACGGCCCCCGCGTCATCGACTTCGGCATCGCCCGCGCGCTGGACGTGTCCACGCAGTCCGCGGAGGGACTCACCGCGGCCGGTGCCGTCGTGGGCTCTCCCGGCTTCATGTCGCCCGAGCAGGTGCGCGGGGAGAAGGTGTCCTACGCGAGTGACGTCTTCTGCCTCGGCGCGGTGCTGGCCTACGCCGCCACCGGCCGGATGCCCTTCGGCACCGACGAGAGCGGGATGCACGCGCTGCTCTTCCGCATCGCGACCGAAGAGGCGAACCTGACCGGGATCTCCGAGCCCTGGCAGGGACTGATCGCGGGCTGCCTGGCCAAGGACCCCGAGAAGCGCACCACGCTGGACGACTTGCTGACGGCGATCGAGGACATGGAGGGCGCGGAGGCCGCACAGGGGCGTGCCTGGCTGCCCGGCGAGGTGCTGGCCGAGCTGGGCCGGCACGCCGTCCAGCTCCTGGACAGCGAGGACCCGGAGGACCGGGTCCCGGTCGGGGCGCCCGCCGGGGGCTTCGGCCCACCGCCCTCGCCCTACAGCCCGTCGACGCCGCCGCCGTGGCAGGGGCCCTCGCCGTACGCCGCCGGCCCCGCGGCCGCCCAGCCGTCGCCGTACTCCACCCCGCCCCCCGGGCCCGGCCGGGCCGCCACTCCCTCGCCGTACGCCTCGCCGGCGGCCGTGCGCTCGGCGAAGCCGCTCGCCACGGCGCTGCAGGTGCTGCTCATCCTGTACACCGGGCTGGCCCTGGCCCGGTTCAACCTCCTCACCGAGACCTACAGCCGGCTCAACGGGCTGCCCGGCGGGTCCCGCACCAACGCCGTCGGCAACTTCACGTCGCTGCGGGCCCTGAGCTACTCGGCCGACATCCTGATCGGGATACTGCTCTTCGCGGTGGTGGTCGTGTGGGTGCTGTGGTTCCGCCGCGTGCGGCGGAACGCCGAGACCTTCGCGCCGGGCCGCATCCGCTACCGGCCCGGTCTGGCGGTGGGCTCCTGGTTCATCCCCTTCGCCAACCTGTTCATGCCCAAGCAGATCGCCAACGACATCTGGACGGCGACGACGGGCAGTCCGACGGGCGCCGGGCGGTGGCTGGTCCACGCCTGGTGGTGGCTGTGGCTCGTCGAGTTCCTGACGGAGCTGAACGACTACCGCAGCTGGGACGAGGCGCAGTACGCCCGGGACGCCATGTCGAGTGCCCTCAGCGGTCAGGTCAACAGCGCCGTCGGCGTCGCGAGCGCCGTCTTCGCCGTGCTCTTCGTCACCCGGCTCACCGCGCTCCAGCGCAAGCGCGCCGCCGGGACTGCCGGGACCGGCTGAGCGCCCCACGCGCGCCCCCGGGCCATGCGTGCCGCGCCGCCCGTCATGTGCCGGTGCGTCACGCGGCGTGCGGCGCGCGGGACGCGGAGGGTTTCAGTCCGGCGCCGTGGCGCGCCGGACCGCGTCGCGGAGCAGGGCGCGGCGGCGTTCGTGCACTTCGGCGGGTTCACCGGCGGTCGCCGTGTAGACGTTGCTGACCGGTGACCAGGCCATGGACATGGCGATGACGACCGCCATCACGTCGAACGGGTCCCCCGGGCGCACCCGCCCCGCCGCCTGGGCCTCGGCGATGGCGCGCAGCTTGGCGTCGTCACGGCGGTCGGCGTCGTCGACCAGATGCCCGGCCGGACGCCGCTCCAGCCGCGCCCAGGTGGCCAGCCGGATGAGGTCGGGGCGGCGCAGGTACTCGTCGTAGAGGCGTACGGCCCAGTCCGCCAGGTCGTCGGCGTCGATCGGGACGACGTTCACGATCCGGTCCAGCGAGGCGAAGAAGATCGCGTCGAAGAGCCCGTCCTTGCTGCCGAAGTAGGCGTAGAGCTGCGCCTTGTTGGTGCGCGCGGCGGCCACGATCCGCTCGATCCGCGCCCCCGCGATCCCGTGCTCGGCGAACTCCCGCGTCGCGACGTCGAGGATGCGCCGGTGGGTGGCGGCTCCGCGTGAGGTCAGGGGCTGGTCAGGCAGGTCAGGCATGCCCGCAGGCTACCGCACGGTCAAACAGAACAGTTGGTTTGCTTTCCCCGGTGAGCGCGCTACTCTCGAATAGACCGACTGGTCTGTCTGGAGAGCGGGAGAGACGTCATGAGGACCACTGCGGGCTGGCAGGCGAAGAGGACGGACGGTGCGGCGACGACCTTGCGGCGGACGTCGCTGGAGCGGCGCGACCTGCGCCCCGACGACATCGCCGTACGGGTGGACCACTGCGGTGTCTGCCACACGGACCTGCACGCCGTCCGGAGCCGCGACGCCGACGGCGGCCAGGACGGCCCGCTCGTCCCCGGCCACGAGTTCACCGGTGTGGTGACCGCCACGGGACCCGAGGTCACCGGCTTCCGCCCGGGTGACCCGGTCGCGGTCGGCAACATCGTCGACTCCTGCGGCACCTGCGCGATGTGCCGGGTCGGTCAGGAGAACTTCTGCCACGCCTTCCCGACCCTGACCTACGGCGGGACCGACCGCGTCGACGGCTCCACCACCCTCGGCGGCTACTCCCGCGAGTACGTCGTCCGCGAGCGGTTCGCGTACGCCCTCCCCGCCGGCCTCGACCCGGCCGGCGCCGCGCCCCTGCTGTGTGCCGGCGTCACCGTCTGGGAGCCCCTGCGGGCCCTCGGCGCCGGACCCGGCACCCGGGTCGCCGTGGCGGGGCTCGGCGGACTGGGCCACCTCGCGGTGAAGCTCGCCGTCGCCCTCGGCGCCGACACCACCGTGATCACCCGCTCACCGGACAAGGCGGAGGACGCGCGCCAACTCGGCGCCCACTCGGTCGTCGTCTCCACCGACCCGGAGCAGATGGCCGCCGCCCGCGACCGGTTCGACATCCTCGTCGACACCGTCCCCGCCGCGCACGACCTCGGCCCCTACCTCCGCCTGGTGGCCCTGGACGGCACCCTCAGCAGCGTCGGACACCTCGGGCCGGTCACCGTCGAGACCTTCGACCTGCTGGCGGGCCGCAAGAAGCTCAGCTCCGCGGGCAGCGGCGGCACCGGCTCCACCGCGGCCATGCTGGCCTTCTGCGCGGCACACGGCATCACGGCCGACATCGAACTCCTCCCCTCCGCCCGCGTGAACGAGGCCCTCGACCGCCTGAGCCGCGGCGACGTACGCCACCGCTTCGTGCTCGATCTGTCCGACCTGGACGACCTGTCCGACCTGGACGATCTGTCCGACCTGGACTGACCGTGCGAGGCCGCCGTGCTCACGGCCGCCGGGGGCGGCCCTCGCCCCGCAGCCAGGTCCGCCAGATCTCCGTGAAGTCCTCGTCCGGCGCCGACTTCTCCACGTACGCCGTGAAGTCGGCGGTGTCCGCGTTGCCGTGCCGGTGGGCGTCGGCCCAGCCCCGCAGGAGCGAGCGGAAGGCGTCGTCGCCGACGGCCTGGCGGATCTTGTGGAGGACCATCGCGCCGCGCTGGTAGACCGGGCTCGCGGAGATGTGCGCGGCGTCCGGCGGGTCGGCGGGCGGGAAGGACCAGACAGCGTCGTTCGCGGCCTCGTCCGGGTAGTACGTC
The DNA here is from genome assembly GCF_018982965.1 of Streptomyces mayonensis. Taxonomy (GTDB): domain Bacteria; phylum Actinomycetota; class Actinomycetes; order Streptomycetales; family Streptomycetaceae; genus Streptomyces; species Streptomyces mayonensis. The sequence continues at coordinate 29,274 of NZ_JACBYP010000070.1, forward strand.
CCGTCGTGGAGCGCGTCGAACGTCTTCTGGGCGCTGTCGCCGCCGTGGTCCTCCTGCCACAGCCACTCCGCGTAGGTGGCGAAGCCCTCGTTCAGCCACATGTCCCGCCAGGTCTTCGGGCTGACGGAGTTCCCGTACCACTCGTGGGTGAGCTCGTGGACGAGCAGCACCGTGTCGGGGGCACCGGGGAAGTAGGGGCGGTTCTGGGTCTCCAGGGCGTACCCGGCGTCCTCGGGGCGGTCGACGATCGCGCCGGTGGAGGAGAAGGGGTACGGGCCGAAGTACTCCTGCGCCCAGTCGATGATCTCGGGGATCCGCGCCAGGGCCGCCCGGCCCGCGTCGGCCTGCTGCGGGTCGACGGCCGTGTGGACCGGCAGACCGTCGGCGGTGCGGGAGCGGTCGGTCTCCCACTCGCCGACCGCGACCGTGACCACGTGGCTCGACATCGGCTCGGCGGTGTGCCAGGTGAACGTCGTACGGCCGTCGCGGGTCCGTTCGCCCCGCAACTCGCCGTTGGAGACCGCGCCGAGCCCCTCCGGCACGGTCACCGCGAGGTCGTACGTCGCCTTGTCGGAAGGGTGGTGACTGCCCGGGAACCAGGCCATCGAGCCCGTCGGCTGCCCCAGCCCGACCGCGCCGTCGGCGGTGTGCAGCCAGCCCTCTTCGGAGCTGTCGGGGTCGGTGATCGTCACCGGTTCGCCCGAGTAGCGGACGGTCACCCGGAACGTCTCGCCGGCGTCCAGTTCGCCGGCCGGGCGGACCGTCAGTTCCTGCCCCGCGCGGTGGGAGCGGGCGCCCCGGCCGCCGACCGTGACCTCCTCGACGTCCAGGCCCTTGAGGTCCAGGTTGAAGGCCGACAGGTCACGGGTGGCGCGCGCCGTGATCGTCGCCGTGCCGGTGAGGTGGCCCGTGCCCGGGTCGTAGTCCAGCTTCAGGTCGTAGTGGCCGACGTCGTAACCGCCGTTGCCCGCCTTGGGGAAGTACGGGTCGCGCGCACCCGGGCCGCCGGGGCCGCCCTCGACCGCGCCCCCGCCACTGCACGCCGCGAGGGTGGCGAGGGCGGTGAGGGCGGCGGCCGATGCGAACGGGCGGGAGGTGCGCACATCGTGATCCTATGGGGGGTTTCACGTGAAACGCCCGTTGGGGCGAGGCGGGGAGGGGTGAGGGCCGGGCGTTGTCCTCCGGGCGGCGGTCGAGCATGCCGAAGGCCCCCCGGCCGGACATCCGGGAGGCCTTCGAACGGAGTGGAACTGCCGGGCGAACGTCAGACGTTCACGCCGAAGTCCTGGGCGATGCCGACCAGGCCCGAGGCGTAGCCCTGGCCGACGGCGCGGAACTTCCACTCGGCGCCGTTGCGGTACAGCTCGCCGAAGACCATGGCGGTCTCGGTGGCGGCGTCCTCCGACAGGTCGTAGCGCGCGATCTCGGCGCCGCCGGCCTGGTTGACGATGCGGATGTAGGCGTTGCGCACCTGGCCGAAGTTCTGCGAGCGGTTCTCGGCGTCGTAGATCGAGACCGGGAAGACGATCTTGTCGATGTCGGCGGGCAGGCCGGCCAGGTTGACGTTGATCGCCTCGTCGTCGCCGTCGCCCTCGCCGGTGCGGTTGTCACCGGTGTGGACGATGGTGTTGTCGGGCGTCTGCTTGTTGTTGAAGAAGATGAAGTGGGCGTCGGAGTAGACCTTGCCCTCGGGGTTGACCGCGATCGCCGAGGCGTCGAGGTCGAAGTCGGTGCCGGTGGTGGTGCGGACGTCCCAGCCGAGCCCCACGGTGACTTCGGTCAGGCCCGGAGCCTCCTTGGTGAGCGAGACGTTGCCACCCTTGGACAGGCTTACAGCCATTGTTGGGAGTCCCTTCCCTCGTTTACGTACGGCAAGAAAGCTACAGCTACCTCCATGAACGCGAGAGGGGTCCGCAAGGTTCCACCTCTCTTTACTTTCTTTACCGAAGACCGGAGGGCGGTGTACAGAGGGCCGGCGGGCGGCGGAGCGGGCGGGGGAGCGGCCGGCGGGCGGGGATATTCGGGTGACGTGGGACGCCCGGGAACGGGAACATGGACGGCATGTCCGGTCCCCATGTCATCCGCGGCTCCGTCCTCCTGCCGGAGGCCGAGCTGGTCTGGCGTTTCTCCCGCTCCTCGGGGCCCGGCGGCCAGCACGTCAACACCACCGACACCGCGGTGGAGCTGCGCTTCGACCTGGCGCGCACCGCGGCCCTGCCCGAGGTGTGGAAGCGGCGGGCGCTGGAGCGGCTGGCCGGCCGGCTGACCGACGGCGTCGTCACCGTCCGCGCCTCCGAGCACCGCTCCCAGTGGCGCAACCGCGAGGCCGCCGCCGTACGCCTCGCCGCCCTCCTGGCTGAGGCCACCGCTCCGCCGCCTAGGCCGCGCAGGCCGACCCGCATACCGCGCGGCATCAACGAGCGCCGCCTCAGGGAGAAGAAGCAGCGCTCGCAGACCAAGCGGGGGCGCTCCGCGCGGGACTGGGACTGACCGGACGGGGACTGTTCGGACGGGGACTGGCTGGACGGGATTGACCGGACGGGACCGGCTGGACGGGATTGACCGGACGGGGACTGGCAGGACGGGGACTGATCGGACTGGCGCCGACCCGGGAGGGGGTGCCGGCGGTGAGGTTCGCGGAAGTGATCGTCTTCGGGGCGGCCGCGCGGGGAGGTGTGGGGCCCTGGGCCCGGCCGGCCGACCTGGGTGCGGCGCGGGCGGACGGGCGGACGGTGCCCGCGTCGGCCCCGGTGCTCAGCCCAACTGCCGGTAGCGGCCGCGGAAGTACGCCAGCGGCCCCCCGTCCGCGCTCGGCAGCGCGGCGGTCAGGACGCGGCCCACGACGAGGGTGTGGTCCCCGGCGGGCACCCGCTGTTCCGTGCGGCACTCCAGGGTCGCGAGGGCACCGCCCGCCAGGGGCGCGCCGGTCGCCCCGCCGCGCACGTACGGGATGTCCGCGAACAGGAGGCGGTCGCTGACCCTGCCCTTCATCGCGAAGCGGCCCGCGATGTGCCGCTGGCTCTCGGAGAGCACGGAGACCGCCCACAGGGGCTGCTCGTCCAGCAGGTCGTCCATCCGGGACCCCTCGCGCAGGCTCACCAGGACCAGCGGCGGGTCCAGGGAGACCGACATGAAGGCGGTGGCCGTCATCCCGACGTCCTCGCCGCCCGGCGCCAGCGGGTCGTCGGGGTCCAGCGGCGGCTCCTGCGCGGTCACCAGGACCACGCCGGAGGCCAGCCGGGACATGGCCGCGCGGAATTCCTCGTTGCTCACCCCCTCAGCATGCCCGGAGACGGGCGAGGGCAAGGGGGGAGTATGGGACCCGGGTGACGTGAGAGGGGGAGTGTTCGGCACGCCGCCACGCTAATCTCCGTGGCACCGGCCCGGCATCGGCCCCCGGTCCCAACCGGGACCTAGGACCATGGAACGAGGGGGGCGGCGAGGGGCAGTAAGGGAGGGGAACGAGGGGTGTGCACAGGTACAAAATTTGCGTTCAGGAAACGCACAGGGAAAGCGCGGAAACAGCGCTCAATTGTTCATCTTTCGCTGTGACTTGAGTCACAAGAAGCGGTAATTGTTGACCCTGTGTACCGAGTGGGCAGCGCGCTGTGATTCAGTGGCGGAGAACCTGAAAGGCACCATCAGTACGGCAAGGGCACCATCAGTAAAGGCGCCGAAGAGAACCCTTGATTCGCTGCGAGGTCTCGGGGGGAGGGCGAGCATGGAGACCGAGTCGGAGCCCTATGTCCGCCTTGCGTCCCTGCGGCAACTGCACCAGGCCATGGCCGACATGAACAAGGCCCGCAGCCTGGCCGACACCCTGCAGGCCGTCGCCGACGGCGTCGTCCAGGCCCTGGGGTACGAGCTGGCCTGCATCAACCTGGTCCGCCCCGACGGCGACCTCGTCGTCGCCGCGTTCGCCGGGAACCAGGCCGCCGAGGCCCTGATCACCGGCCGGGCGGGCTCCCGCGAGTCCTGGGACCGGCGCCTGGCCATGGGCGAGCAGTGGGGCGACCTGATCTTCATACCCCACACCGAGGGCTGGGTCCTCGACGACGACGACGTCCCGCAGTGGTACACCGACGGGCCCGCGCCCCGCTTCGAGGACGAGTGGCACCCCTCGGACCGCCTCTTCGCCCCGATGTACGCGCCCGGACCGCAGGGCGGCGGCAACAGCGGCGAACTGATCGGCGTCCTGTCCGTGGACCGGCCGCGCAACGGCCGCCGCCCCGGCGCCTGGGGCCGCGAGGCGCTCCAGATGTACGCCTTCCAGGCCGCCATCGCGGTCAGCAACGCCCGGCTCCGCTCCAACATGCAGCGCGCCCTGGTCCGCCTGGAGCGCGACCAGCAGGCCCTCAGGGCGAGCGAGGAGAGCTTCCGGCAGGCCTTCGAGTACGCGCCCTCCGGCATGGCCATCGCCGAGATGGGCGGCGACCAGCACGGCCGCATCCTGCGCACCAACGACGCCCTGTGCCGCCTCCTGGGCCGCCAGGCCTCCACGATGCGCCGCTACGCCTTCTCCGACCTCGTCCACCCCGAGGACATCGGCACCCTGCTGCGCACCTCCGCCGAGGGCGGCCGGGCCGAGCTGCGCCTGTGCCGCCGCGACGGCACCTACGTCTGGGTCTCGCTGCGCAACAGCGTCGTCGCCGACGCCGCCGACGGGCCCCGCTTCCTGCTCACCCACGTCGAGGACATCGAGGAACGCAAGCGCCGTGAGCTCCATCTCGCCCACCGCGCCTCCCACGACTCCCTCACCGGCCTGCCCAACAGCGCCGAGCTGCGCTCCCGCCTCGCCGCCAAGCTGTGCCAGCGGCCCCAGTCCCCGCACGCGGCCGTGGCCGACGCCATGGACGCCGCCTACGGGAACTCCGCCGTGTTCGACTCCGGCGGCCACACCTTCGACTTCGGCGCCGCCGCCGAGCCGTACGGCGGCTTCGACCACCACGTGCACGCGGTCGCCCCCGAGGACGGCCGCGACGACGGCACCAAGGGGCTCGCGGTCCTCTTCTGCGACCTGGACGGATTCAAGTCGATCAACGACCGGTTCGGGCACAACGCCGGCGACGCCGTGCTCATCGAGGTCGCGCGGCGGCTCAGCGGCGGTGTCCGCGACGGCGACACCGTGGCCCGGCTCGGCGGCGACGAGTTCGTGATCCTCGCCAACGGGCTCGGACTGGCCGACGCCCAGGACCTCGCCGTACGGCTGCGGGGCGAGATCATCCAGCCGATCCGGGCCGAGGGCCGGGCCGTGCGCGTGGGCGCCAGTTTCGGCATCGGCTGGGCCCACTGCGGCATGACGGCGGACGAAGTCCTGAAGTCGGCCGACGAACGGATGTACGTCGAGAAACGATCTCGTCCCAAACAGCACCGCCGAGCCGGATGACCGCCAGGTCAGCGCGCTGATGCGGCCTGAGTCACCCGTTTGGGTCAGGGGAACCGGGTAGGCTCGCTCTCTCATACACCCGTATCGCACCACGCACCGCATCTGGTTAGGAGACCTAGGGATGACGCCCGGCAACAACGGCGCGAGCACGCCCGAGGACGACGACCCCTTCGGCTACCTCTACGCCGACGGGCAGGCCAACGGGGCCCAGCCGCCGTCCGGTGGCTACGGCTACCCGAACTCCGTCAACCGGGTGCGTCCCGTCGGCACACGGCAGTACGGGGCGACGCAGGGCCAGGGCGCGCAGACCGCCGCCCACGGCCAGGCCGCCCCGCCCCAGCAGGGCGCCTACGGCCAGCCGCAGGGGGCGTACGGGCAGCCGAACGCACACTACGCCGCGCCGGAGACCTTCCCCGGTGGCGGCGGTCCCGGAGCCCCGCAGCAGCCGACCGGGCACGGTGGGGGCGGCGGGCGCCGCGGCCCCAATACCAAGGGCCTGCTGATCGGCGCGGTGGCGGTCGTCGCCGCGGTGGTCATCGGCATCGCCGTGGCCATGACGAGCAGCGGTTCCGAGGACGACGGCGGCGGCGACGAAGCGGGCGGCGGCACCGCCCCCACCCAGTCCCAGAGCACCGGCCCGAGCCCGTCTGCGAGCGACGGCGGCGAGGAGGAGAGCGCCGAGCTGCCCGCCGTCGACGCCAAGGCGCTGCGGCTGGGCGGCTCGGCCTCCCTCGCCTCCGACATCGACGGCGCCGAGTCGGAGGGCGGCGTCTACGTCACCGGCTTCAACCAGGTCGGAGCGAAGGTCACCTGGACCGTCAACGGCGTCGAGAAGGCCGGAAGCTACCGGCTGAACGTGCGCTACGGCACCCCGGGCACCGACGCCGACGCGACCCTGGTGGTCAACGGCGAGGCGTCGTCGCGCCCGCTGAACATGAAGAACTTCGGCGGCACGCCCGAGGGCGACTGGGAGAAGGGCTGGAAGACCACCTGGTCGAACGTGAACCTCACCGAGGGCACCAACACGATCGAGCTGGCGTGCAACGAGGGCAACAAGTGCGACCTGATCCTCGACCACCTCTCCCTGTCCACCGAGTAGCCGGTCTCGTCGCCGGGTGACCGGGCGTGGCGGCGGGTGGCCGCCGGGCTTGTCGCCGGGTGACCGGGCGGCGGGGCATCGGGTGGCGGCCGGGCTCGTCGCAGGGTGACCGGATCCGCCGTCGGGCAGCCGGACCCGCCGTCGAGTGACCGGGCTCGCCGCCGAGTAGCCGGGCCTCGCCGCCGGACAGCCGGGCCCCACCGCCGAACAGCTGCGCCCCGCCACTGAACAGCAGGCCCGGGCGGCGGGCCCGGGCCTCCGCCGTACCGGCCTCCGCCGTACCGGCTTACGCCGCGCCGGCCTCCGCCGTCACCTCGACGCCGCGGTCGAGCAGTTCCTCGTACGCCGCCCGGTCGAACTCGCCCGCCACCGGCGCCAGCACCGTCGCCGCCGACAGGGCCACCGCGCGGGCCAGCCGCTGCGGCCACGGCAGGTGCTCGACCAGGCCGGAGAGCAGGCCCGCGACCGCCGAGTCGCCCGCGCCGGTCGGGTTGCCGCGCACCTGGGCCGGCGGTGCCGCGCGCCAGCGGCCCTCGGGCGTCACCGCGAGCAGACCCTCGGGGCCCAGCGAGGCGACCACGGAACGGGCGCCACGCCGCCGGGCGGCCTGCGTGGCCCGCAGCGGCTCGTGGGAGCCGGTCAGCTCGGCCAGTTCGTCGGCGTTCGGCTTGATCAGGTCCGGGCGGGCCGCGAGCCCCCGCCGCAGCGGCTCCCCGCTCGTGTCGAGCAGTACCGGCACACCCGCGGTCCGCGCGGCACGCACCAGCCCGGCGTACGCGCCGACGGGCACGCCCGGCGGCAGGCTGCCGCACAGGGCCACGGCGTCGGCGCGGGTCAGCAGGTCCTCGTACGCCTCCTGGAAGGCGTCCCACTCGGTGGGGGAGACGGCCGGTCCCGGTTCGTTGAGCTGGGTGGTGTCGCCGGTGCGCTCGTCGACGACGGCGATCGTGCGCCGGGTCGACCCGGCCACCGGCACCAGTGCGTCGCTCACCCGGTGGACGCCGGTCAGCCCCGCGCGCACCACGTCACCGGTGGTGCCGCCCGCGAAGCCGGTGACGGCCACCTCGTGGCCGAGGGCGGCCAGTACGCGGGCCACGTTCAGGCCCTTGCCGCCGGGCCGCTCGGTCACCTCGGTGATCCGGTGCGAGGCGTGAGGTCTGAGGCCCTGGACGCGATAGGTGATGTCGAGCGCGGTGTTCAGTGTGACGGTGACGATCACCTGGGCCGACCTCCCCCGCTCGCCCGCGGCTGTGGTGTGTGCGTGTGCGTGTCCGTGTTCATGTGCGGAAAGGCGTGTTCCGCGGACACGATCATGCCAAATGGACGGCGGCGGGCCCAGTCCCCGGTCGGCCAGTGTGGGCCGGGCGGGGTGAAAACGGGGGACGGATCAGGGCAGTTGGGGATCGACCACCCAGGTGCCCCGGCGCATCACGCCCACCAGGTCGAAGGCGTCGTCGAGGACGACGAGGTCGGCGTCCTTGCCCGCTTCCAGCGAGCCGACCCGGTCGGACAGGCCGAGCAGCCGGGCCGGGTTGGCGGAGATCGCCGCGACGACGTCCTCGACGGGCAGCCGGTCCACCGTCACCGCCCGCTTGAAGGCGCGGTCCAGGGTGAGCGTGGAGCCCGCGATCGAGTTGCCCTCCACCAGGCGGGCGACGCCGTCCGCGACCTCGACCTCGAGCGGGCCGAGCCGGTAGCGGCCGTCGCCGAAGCCGGCCGCGTCCATCGCGTCGGTGATGAAGGCGACCCGGGCGGCGCCCGCGTGGTGGAAGGCCAGTTGCAGCGCGGCCGGGTGCAGGTGGGTGCCGTCGTTGATCAGCTCGACGGTGATCCGCTCGTCCTCCAGCAGCGCCGTGATCGGGCCGGGGGAGCGGTGGCCGAGCGGCGGCATCGCGTTGAACAGGTGCGTCGCGACGGTGGCGCCCGCGTCGACGGCCTGCAGCGTCTGCTCGTACGTCGCGTCGGTGTGCCCGACGGCCGCGATCACGCCGTGCTCGACGAGCAGCCGTACGGAGTCCAGGCCGCCCGGCAGCTCGGTCGCCAGCGTCATCATCTTCGCGTGGCCGTGCGCGGCGTCGATGAGCTTGCGGACCTCGGCCGGGTCGGGGTCGCGCAGCAGCTGCTCGTCGTGTGCGCCCTTGCGGCACGGGGAGATGAACGGCCCCTCGAAGTGGATGCCGGCGACGTCGCCCTGCTGGGCCAGCTCGGCGAGCACCCCGGCGTGCCGGGCGAGGAAGTCCAGGTCGCCGGTGACGGCGGAGGCGACCGTCGTGGTGGTGCCGTGCCGGCGGTGGGTCTCGACGCCCTTCAGGATCTCCTCGGCGGTGCCGCCGGCGAAGGACGCGCCGCCGCCGCCGTGGTTGTGGATGTCGACGAAGCCGGGGACCACCCAGTGGCCCGACACGTCGACGACCTCGGCCTGCGGGGGCGCCGTCTGTGCGATCCGCGTGCCGTCGACGATGACACGGCCGTCGTCGACGGTCCCGGTGGGCAGCACCACCCGGGCACCGGCCAGAACCTTGCTTGGGGCCATGGGGGCCATCAGGTGGTTACCTCCGGGGGAGTCACGGTCGTGGGAGTGGTGCTGCGGTGCGGGCCGGTGCCGTGCGAACCGGTGCCGTGCGAGCCGGTGCCCTCCGGCCCGGACCCGCGCGGCCCGGACCCGTGCGGTTCGCCGCCGTCCGGCCCGTTGCCGTGCGGCCCGCCGCCGTCCGGACCGGTCCGCTGTGGTCCCGGCCGCTGCGGCCCGGGGCCCCGCGTACCGGTGCCGAGGAGGTCCCAGGCCATCAGCCCGGCACCCAGGCAGCCGGCGGTGTCCCCCAGCGCCGCGGGGACGATGTCCGGCAGCTCCTGGAAGGTGACGCGGCGCCGGACGGCTTCCCGCAGCGGTGTGAACAAGGTTTCCCCCGCCTCGGCGAGGCCGCCACCGATGATCAGGACGCGCGGGTCCAGCAGAGTGAGCGCGGTGACCAGCCCGTCGGCGAGCGCGTCCACCGCGTCCTGCCAGACGGCGAGCGCGCGGGCGTCGCCCGACGCGACGGCCTTGGCGCAGTCGGCGGCGTCCGCGGCCGGGTCCCCGCACGCCTCGGCCCACGCCTGGCCGACCGCCGACGCGGACGCGTACCGCTCCAGGCAGCCGCGCTGCCCGCACGGACACGCGGTGCCGCCGGGGCGTACGACGACGTGGCCGATCTCGCCCGCGAATCCGTGGGCGCCCGACTCCACCCGCCCGTTCATGCCGATGGCGCCCGCGATGCCCGTGCCGAGCGGCACGAACAGGAACCGGTCGGCGCCCTCGCCGGCCCCGATCCGCCCCTCGGCGAGCCCGCCGGTGCGCACGTCGTGGCCGAGGGCGACCGGCACGGAGCCGAGCCGGTCGCCGAGCAGCGCCCGCAGCGGCACGTCGCGCCAGCCGAGGTTGGCCGCGTACACGGCGACGCCGCGCTCGTCGTCGACGATGCCGGGGACGGCCACGCCCGCGGCGACGGCGGGTTCGCCGAACCGGTCGGCGCCGTAGGCGCGCAGCTCGGCGGCGAAGTCCAGGATGCCCGCGACCACCGCATCGGGCCCGCGCTCACGGCCCGTGGCCCGGCGTGCCTGGTGCAGCAGTTCGCCGCCCGGTCCTGCCAGGGCGGCCTTCATCCCGGTGCCGCCCACGTCGAGGGCGATGACATGTCTCACGGGGACAGTGTGGCCCGTTGACCCACGAGAGGTCTAGTCCACTTCCGTGGTGTAGACCTTAATCCGTTAAACGGACAAGTGCATGAGCAAATGCAGGGTTGGGGATCAAGGGTGCAGCGGCGTAGGACAGGAACGATCGCGGTGGTGTCCGCACTGGGCATGACGGTGGTCCTCGGCGGCTGCGGCCTGACCGGCGGCTCGGACGAGGTGACGCTGAAGCTCGTCGCCGCCGACTACGGGGACAGCAAGGGGAACAGCTCCCAGGAGTACTGGGACGAGCTGGCCGAATCCTACGAGGCCAACCACCCCGACGTGCACGTGGACGTCACCGTGTACTCCTGGAACGACGTCGACCGCAAGGTCCGCGAGATGGTCGAGGCCGGTGAGGCGCCCGACATGGCGCAGATCGGCGCCTACTCCGACTACGCGGACAAGGACCTCCTCTACCCGGCCGACGACGTGCTGTCGATCCCGGTCCAGGCCAACTTCGTCTCGCAGCTCGCCGGGGCCGGCCAGGTCAAGGGGACCCAGTACGGGCTGCCCTTCGCCGCCTCCACCCGCGTGCTCTTCTACAACAAGGCCCTGTTCGACAAGGCGGGCGTCACGCCGCCCAAGTCGTGGGACGACCTCGCCGAGGCCGCCGAGGCGCTCAAGGACGAGGGCGTGAAGTACCCGTACGCCCTGCCGCTGGGCCCCGAGGAGGCGCAGGCCGAGACGATGCAGTGGATGCTCAGCGGCGGTGGCGGCTACACCGACGACGTCGGCACCTACTCCCTCGACTCCGCGCAGAACGTCGACACCTTCACCTGGCTGCGGGACGAACTGGTCGGCAAGGGCCTCACCGGCCCCGGCGCCCCCGGCAAGCTCAACCGCGCCGACGCCTTCGCGGCGTTCGCGAACGGCGACGTCGGCATGCTCAACGGCCACCCGTCGCTGATGAAAATGGCCTCCGACAAGGGCGTGAAGTACGGCATGGTCACGACGCCCGGCACCGACGGCGAGAGCCAGAGCACACTCGGTGTCTCCGACTGGATGACGGCCTTCAGGGCGGGCGGCCACCAGGAGGAGATCGGCGACTTCCTCGACTACGTCTACAGCGACGAGAACGTCCTCGACTTCTCCCGCAAGTACGACCTGCTGCCGGTGACCACCTCCGCCTCCCAGGCGATGAGCACCTCGGAGAAGGACAGGAACCTGAAGCCGTTCCTGGACGAGCTGCTGCTCTCCGAGCTGTACCCGGTGGGCAAGACCTCCTGGGCGGCGGTCAGCGCGGACGTCAAGAAGCAGATCGGCCAGGCGGTCGCCTCCGGCGGCAACCCCGAGGACGTGCTCGCCCGGATCCAGACCACCGCGATGCAGGCGGGCAGCGCCGAGTAGCCGAGGAGCCGAGGAGCCGAGTAGCCGAGGGGGCCGGGCAGCGGGACGGGCGCGGTGTCGGCGGCGGGCGCTACGGTGCGGTACATGGACGTGGGGCAGCTGGCCGTCAGGGAGCGGAACATCCTCGCGCTGGAACGCCGGGGGTTCTCCGGCCCCGGCGCGAAGGAGCGCGCGATCCGTGAGGAGCTGGGCCTGGCCCCCGTCCGCTACTACCAGCTCCTCAACGCCCTCCTCGACGACCCCCGCGCCCTGGCCGCCGACCCGGTGACGGTCAACCGCCTGCGCCGCATACGCGACTCCCGCCGCAGGGAACGGTGAGCGGTCGCCCGCCTCCGGCGTGCCCTGCCCGAGATGCCGCCGGGCCTGTCGGGTGGCGGTGGCCTCCCGGGTGCGGACCCGGCCGAACACGGACCGCCCGAGCCCGCTCCGGTGGTGTCCCCTACGGACTACGCCAGGCGGTGGGCCCGCCGTGACCGGGGTGGCCCGCCGCGATCCGGCCACCGCGCCCGTCGGCGGCGCGTGGGGCGGGGCGGTGCGGGATAGGTTCGCCGTATGGGCAGCCACCAGGACTCCACCCGAGACGACTCCCCACACCCCCTGCCGAACCCCCTGCCGACGCCCGCGACGGCGGCCGGACGCGAGGGGCTCGACGCCCTCCTCGCCGATCCCGGCCGCGCGGTCGTCGCGCTGGACTTCGACGGCACACTCGCCCCGATCGTGCCCGACCCCGACCGGGCCCGCGCCCACCCCGGCGCCGTACCGGCCCTCGCCGCACTCGCCCCGAAAATCGCGTCGATCGCCGTGATCACCGGCCGTCCCGCCGAGGTCGCCGTCCACCACGGAGGCTTCGCGGACATCCCCGGCCTCGACCACCTCGTCGTCCTCGGCCACTACGGCGCCGAGCGCTGGGACGCCGCCACCGGCACCCTCACCACGCCCGAACCGCACCCCGGCGTCGACGCCGTACGCGCCGAGCTGCCGGGGCTCCTGGAGCGCTCCGGGGCCGGGCAGGGCACGTGGACCGAGGACAAGGGCCACGCCGTCGCCGTGCACACCCGCCGCGCCCCCGAGCCGCAGGCCGCCCTCGACGCCCTGCGCGCCCCGCTCACCGACCTGGCCGCCCGCCACGGCCTGATCGTGGAACCGGGCCGCATGGTCCTCGAACTGCGCCCGCCCGGCATGGACAAGGGCGCCGCCCTGCGCGCGCACGTCCACTCCCTCGGCGCCGGGTCCGTCCTCTTCGCCGGCGACGACCTCGGCGACCTCCCGGCCTTCGCGGCGGTCGACACCCTCCGCGCCGAGGGCACCCCCGGCCTCCTGGTGTGCAGCGGCAGCGACGAGGTGACGGAACTGAGGAAGCGCGCGGACGTGGAGGTGGCCGGGCCGGCCGGAGTGGTGGCCCTGCTGGCCGCCCTCGCCCGCCGGCTGCCCTGAGACAACGTCACGGGCGGTTGCCCTGCCCGTCACAGGCATGTCCTGACGTGACGGGCAGGGCAACCGGGTACGCCGCCGCCACGGTCCTGGAGACCGTAAGCCTGCTCAAGGGGCCCTGAACCGTGGAGGAGTACGTCATGGCCGCTCGCAAGACTCCGGTGCTCGCCCTCGCCGCCGTGGCCCTCGGCCTGGCGCTGACCGCCTGCGGCGGCAACGACGGCGCCGGCGACGACGCCGCACCCGCCACGCCCGCCGCCACCGCGACGGGCACCGCGCAGCCCCCCGCCCCCGCGGACACCGCCGCAGACGGTACCGGCGGCGCCGCTTCGGACACGGCCGCCCCCGAGGAGGAGCCGCAGGACACGGCGGACGCGGCCAAGTGCACGGACCGGATCGACTACGCCGGTGACCCGAGGCCCAATGCCGAGATCAACTCGATCGGCGAGGAGACCGGCACCTGCCCGGAGCCGCAGTCGGACGGCACGCCGTCCGGCACCCCGAAGGAGGACGGGGTGAAGTGCACGGACCAGGTGAACTACGCCGGCGACCCGCGGCCCAACGCGGAGATCAACTCGATCGGCGAGGAGACCGGCACCTGCCCGCCGGTGCAGGGCCAGTAGGGGCCCCGTACACCCCGGCACCTCCCAGCCCGCTCCCTCCGGGCCCAGCTCCCCGGCCCTCCCCTCGCCTCCCCTC
>NZ_JACBYP010000071.1 GCF_018982965.1 Streptomyces mayonensis
CAGCACGCCCATCCCGGCCGCGGGGACCAACCAAACGCCCCGCGCGGCCCCGCGAGGGGGCGCCCGCCCCCGCGGGCCGCGGGGGGGGCGGGGGGCGGCGGCCCCCCCGCCCCGCCGCCGATAACGGCCCCGGCCCGGGGGGGGGGGGCCGCGGCCCCCCGCCCCGCCCCGCGGGGGGGGGCGGCGCCCCCCCCCCGCGCGGCCCCCGCCCCCCCCGCCCCCCCCCCCCCCCCCCCCCCCCCCCCCCCCCCTCCCCCCCCCCCCCCCCCCCCCCCCCCCCCCCCCCGGGGGGGCGCCCGGGCCGCCCCCCCCCCCCCCCCCCCCTCTGCGTATCGGTACGTACGCCCTACCCCTCACCGAACAGCTCCTCGGCGTGCGCCACGCTCAGGGAACGGTCGAGCCAGGTGCCCAGGACGTCGAGATCGCTGCAGTCAGTGACCCGCTCACGGACATGGTCGGGGATCTCGATGCCCCGCACGTCGAGAATGTGCAGAATATCCTCCGCCTTGCCCTCCGCCTTGCCCTCCGCCTTGCCCTCCGCCTTGCCCTCGGTCTGGCCCATCGCGCGGCCTTCGAGCCAGGACTCTTCGACGATGGTGTTGCTGCCCGGGAAGTTCGGTGTGTAAGTGGCCATCAGATGCCTCCAGTACTCACGCCCTGGGCCCTCACCCAGGCCGATTTCGACGATCTCCGCCCAGTCCACACGGTCCACGTCCAACTCACTGTCGCCCCTGGACCTGGACTTTTTGGCGTCGTCCGACACTCCTGACGCCAGCGCGTCCAGTATCGCAGTCAGCCCCGGATCCGCGGCGTAGGCGAGTGCGGAGAAGACGGCGACTCCAACGTCCCGGGCCGCCTCGTCCGCCTCGGTGATTGCGGGAAGAACCCCAGGACCGAGAACCAGCGGGTAGACGACCATGCTCGTGTGGAAGCCGCAACCGACACGGATCGGTTCCGCCGCCCACGACGCGGTCGCCTTGTCCTTGCACACCACCAGCAGAATCGGCGGCAACCGGTACTTGGCGTACATGTGGGCCAAGTAGTACGTCCAGCTGTTGTGCTTGTCCGGATCCGGCTTGCCCTGCGCCTCGACGGCGAGGAGGAAACCGCCCTCCTCACCGGCCACCCGCACCCGGAACGCGCCGTCCACTCGCCGCTCAAGTGGTCTGATCTCGGTGAGATCGGTGTCCAGGGACTCGATCGCGGTGTACTCCGGGAACTCGACGCCCGCCCGCGGCAACAGCCGGGCGAACAGCCCCGGATCCGCCCGGAAGATCCGGTGCAGGGCTTCATGCGGTGAACTGACCATGCGACGGAACGTAATCGCATGGGCACACCGTGCGCGGGCGTTCGGCTCGGGCTCAGCCATACGAGTGAAAATGCCAGGGGACTATGCCCATACCCCGTTCCGTGTTTCGAGGCACGGCAGCCGCCGTCCCCCGTACGGCAACGGCGGGCGCCGGACAGCCTGAACGTCAAATGTGATGTGTTTGACTTCGCCGTTTTGGGAAGGCGAACGCCCATGGCTGGTCACGGGAGTTGGGGGACAACGATGATCAGGTCCGGAGCGGTGCCCACGAACGGGTTGTCACCGGTCTACGACGAGACGGGTGCCGCGTCCGCGAGGTTCCTGCTGTGGCTGCGCGAGGAGACCGGGGAGACGCGCGGGCACCGGGTGGCCAGCTCTGCCTACGCCCATCACGAGCGCTGCACCCTGGAGTTGGTCGAGGACGTCGTGGAACGCCTGGCCGCACTCGGCTGGATCACCGTGCACAACGACTCCGGCGCCGTACCGCCGCTGGTCAGCCCCACCACCTCGGGTCTCGGAGAGGCGGAGTTGTGGGACGAGGCGTACGCCGACCGCGAGTCCCGCCGCCGCTACGCCAAGGCGGCCCTGTTCGCCTGGTGGGACCGGGTCGGCCAGTACGGCGACGGAGGGGCCGGCGCCGAGGACTTCCTCTGGGCGCGGGAGGCCTTCTACTGCGGCAGACAGCTCGCCCTCGAGGACCTGGAGTACGCCAAGGACCACCTGGACCTGCCCGCCCCGATGCATGTCGGCGTCATGGAGCAGGGCGCCGGAGTCTTCCTCTCCTTCGAACAACTGGCCAGGCTCGTACAGGCGTCCCGCCCCGATCTCTCGGAGAACGACAGCGAGTTACGGCAGGTGCGCGACCTCGCCGCCGCGCTGACGGACGCCTCGCGCAGCGGTGCCGAGCCCGACGCGGGCGCCGTGGAGCGCTTCCTGGAGCACAGCCGGGACCTCGTGCAGGCCGGTTCGAGGTCGGTGGGCTCCATGGGCCGGGACATGGCCTCCGGCATGCTGTCGGACCTCATCGGCTCCCTGCTGAGGCTCGGATGACCGCCCCCTTCGGCCCGGCGCCGACGGCGGACAGTCAGATCCCGGAGGTGTACGCGCGCCAGCCCGTGCTGCACCGGCTCGTGCCGCGCATGGTCGGCCTCGACCGCGACCGCCACCGCAGGCGTGCGCACCACGAGTTCGCCGACGACCTGCCGGTGGTGCTCCTCAGCGGGCGGCACGGCACCGGGAAGAGCGCCATGCTGGACGACCTCCAGCAGGCCTACGCACCCGAGAGCGGCACCTGGCCGGGCCCGCGGGTGCCCTTCGCCCGGATCAACTGCACGGAACTGCAGGAACAGGCCAGGGTCGGACCGGAGATGTCCAACAACTCCTACGCGGTGGAGATGCTGGTCGAGCTCGTCGCCCAGCTGTCCCGTCCCGTCGCCGGGTTCGGAGCGCTGCGGTTCCCCCGTACCACCGCCGGCCTGCTCGCCGTGGTGTCCGCCCGCCGTCCGGGCCACGACGGCGAACTGCGGGCGGCCGACCGGCACGCGGCCACCCTGATGGGCGTTCCGCCGGACACGCGGCCCCGCCCCACCTGGGACTCGCTGTTCCGCCCCGCGCTTCCCGCACCCCCTGACGGCGGCTCCCCCGACCCCGCGGCGTTCCCCGAGGCGGCCGTGCGCACCTTCCTGGGCGGACAGCGCCGCGGGCGCTCCCGGGGGCTCGCCGCCCGCCGGCTGGCCGGTTGGTACGAGACCTACCGCAGCGAGGCCGACAACCGGCTGCGCGGACTGCCTCCGGGCGCCTCGGGACAACCACGCCCGGTGCCGGCGGCGGAGCGCGCACCGGCCGTGGCCCGGCTGTGCCAGGAGTTCCACCAGGGCCGCGGCTTCCGGCGCGGCGTCGAACGCATGCTGACGGCGGCCTTCCTCGAGGACGTGCGCTATCCGCGCCTCCGGCGCGCGAACCGTACCCCGCGTCCACTGGTGCTCCTGGACAACGTGCACACGGACGCCGGCCGCGACTTCCTCGAACTGCTCCTGGAGCAGCGGGCACGCTCCGGCCGCGGCGCCCTCGACCGGATGGTGGTGATCGCCACCGAACTGCACAGCGACGACGCTCCGGACGCCCGGGGCGACGGCCCCGCGGGAGAAGACGCTCCCTACCCGCAGGCGGCGCGGCGCTCGCTGCACGACGTCGGCACGGACTCCGGCTGGACCCGCGAGGGCACCGCGCCCTCGGCGGGAGTACTGCTCCTGCCGCTGCCGCCGCTGGAGTGCGAGCACCTGGAGCGGATGCTCAGGCGCGACGACCGCGCCTCCTTCGACCCGTACATCGCCAACGCGGTGCACGACCTGACCCGGGGCCACCCGATGGGCGCCCGCAGGCTGTGCGAGGCGGTGGTGGACCGGTCCCGTACCGAGGAGTGGGTGGCGGCCGAGGAACTGCTCGACCTGGCCCACTCCAGCAGGGCCGGAGAGTCCGTCGTCTGGGGGCTGCTCGACACCCTCGTCGGCAGCGAGAACCACGACGAGCTGTGCCTGTTCTCCCTGGCCTGGGACCGGGAGGCCGCCGAGCGGCTGGCCGAGCGGTGGGTGCCGCGCCGCATCGACGGGCTGCCCGCCGCCGACGGTGCCGCCGCCCAGCTGGAGCGGGAGCGCTGGTCGCGCGGACCGGGCAGCCGGCCCTTCATCACCGACCGCTTTCTGCGCGCCCTGCTGGTGCACCAGATGCGCAGCGGACGCGGCGGCCGGGGCGTGGACTGGTCCGGCGCGCACGCCCTGCTCGCCGAACACCACCGGCAGCGGGCCGAGAGCCGCTCGGGACGGTCGGCGCGCGACGAGTGGTCGCGTTTCCTGTGGCACCGGCTGGCCGCGGGTCAGGCGCCGGAGGTCGTCGACCGGCTGCACGCGGAGTTCCTCCGCCACGACGGCGACGCGGTCGACTGGCTGCACGTCCTGCGGACCGTCGCCCACGCGCCGCGCCCGCCGGGCAACATCTGGTTCGAGCAGTGCCAGGAGGTCGCCCGGGGACGCCGGGACCTGGTCCAGCTCCGGGCCGACCCGGGTACGGACCTGGAGAAGCAGGCCGTCAACCGGCTGCTGCACGCCCTGTGGTACGCGGCGGACGAACTGGCCGAGGCCGACCGGCCCCTGGTCGACCGGATCGGCCAGGACCTGTCCTTCCTGTCCGCCCAGCACCTGACCGGCCGTGCGGTCCTCGCCCAGGCCGCCATCCGCTGGCCACGCGCGGTCAAGGACGGCGAGGACTGGCCCCTGGACCACCGCTGGCAGGGAGAAGGACCGCGCACGGGAGGGGCGGCATGACGGGGCTGCGGGACCGGCGGACCTGGCGCTGGCTGCCGCGCCGGCTCCGTTTCCGGGTGCTCGGCCTGGTCGACGTGGTGGTCCTGTGGACGCTGGTCGCCGCCCTGACGACAGCCGGTGCCTGGTGGGGCCTGGACAGCTACCGTCAGCACCGCGACTACTGCACCGCGGACCGGGAGCTGCGGCGTGCGGGCCAGGAGTGCATCGGCGTCACGGCGAAGGCGTACGCCTTCGCCTCGGACCTCGACGGCATCCTGGGCCTCATCGAGGAGGAGAACGAGGCGGCGCGGACGTCGGGCAAGCCGGTGGTCAGCGTCGCCGTCGTCATGCCGTACACCGCGCAGAGCCCCGGCGCGGCCATGTCGCAGGACCTGATCCGGCACTCCCTGCAGGGCGCCTACGTCGCCCAGCAGGCCCACAACCACGGGCCCACCACCGGGGACACCGCCGTCCAGCTGCTCTTCGCCAACGTCGGCGAGGATCTGAGCCACTGGGAGACCGTGACCGACGCGCTGGCCGACCGGCGCGGGGGCGACGCACCGGTCGTGGCCGCCATCGGCTTCCCGAACAGCGACGACGCCACGCTCGACGCCGTCCGGGACGGCCTCGGGCCCGCGCAGATCCCGGCGGTGAGCGCCGTGCTCAGCTCCCGCGACATGGAGCACCCCTACCTGTTCAAGGTCTCGCCCTCCACGGACCAGTTCGTCGACGCGCTCCAGCGTTATGTGAGCGCCAACGAGGTCGACCGGAAGAACACGTTCATGATCGCCGACGACCGCGACGACAACTACGTGGCCAACCTCCGCCAGGCCTTCCGCCGGGAGTTCGGCGCGCGGTACGGCATCACCCCGGACGAGGTGGAACGGCGGACCGAGACCTACCAGGGCATCAAGGGGCCCTCCCAGGGCACCCCGCAGATCTTCCGGCGGGCGGTGGCCGCGATGTGCGCGGTCGACGCCCGCACCGTGTTCCTGGCGGGCCGCGACGCGGATCTGCCGCCCTTCCTGGAGACCATCGACCGCACCAGCTCATGCGACCGGGGCTCGGACGACGACCCGCTGCGCATCCTGCGCGTCAGCACCGGCCGGGACCCGGTCACCGAGACCGACGACATGCACCGGATCGCCGAACGCAACAACATCGAGATCGTGACCGCCGTCGCCGTCGACGCGCCCCGCTGGAAGTCCGGCGCCAACGGCGACGAGCAGATCCCCAGTGCCTTCGCCCGCTTCGCCACGTCCTACGACGAGCACTTCGAGGAGGGTCCCGACGCCCTCGACGACGGATACGCCGTGATGTACCACGACGCGCTCACCGCCGTGGGGACCGCCGTGGCTGCCGCCCGGGACAGCGACATCGACGCCGTGACCCACAACGACGTCTACGACGAACTGCGCCGGGGCAGCCCCCTGGAGCACTGCGCCGCCGTCTGCGTACCGGGCGCGAGCGGTGTCTTCACGTTCGCCGACGAGAGCGCCGGTGCGGACGCGAGCCCCGGGAGCGAGCGGGTGGTAGGCCTGTGGCCGGTCTGCAAGCCGGTGCCCATCGTCACCTTCCCGGTCGAACGCCGGGACAAGTCCCCCCTGTACCGCACCTACCAGGACCCGGGAGAGACCACCTGCCCGGCCCCGTGAGCCGACGCGAACTGGCCCAGGAACGCCTGCCAGCCCTCGCGGGAAACGATGAGCAGAGGGCCGTCCTGCCGCTTGCTGTCACGGACGGCACGGCCATTGCCGTGGGTAGGAGCCACCTCCACGCAGTTGCTCTCTGCTCCAGAGTGCGACGACTTTCGGAAGGGTCCTATGACCTTGGCCACGATCAGTCCTTGGTACTCCGCAGTATGTTCCGGATGAGCTTCGCGCTCGCGTCCGGTGCCAGCGCAGACGATCGTAGTAGGTCGTACATGTTGGCGTAAGCGGTGAGGTCTTCCGCCGCTTCGAGGACGGACGTACCTCTCAGGTTCTCCAGAGCCACCGCCTCGACCACCGGATCGGAATCAAAGCTGAATGCCGAGAAGGCAGAGGTGACGGTGGCAAGGGCTCCTACGCTGAAGGGGAGCACCTGCACCGTGACGTTCTTCCGCTCTGCGACCTCAAGGATCGCCAAGAGCTGCTGGCGGTGGACGTCGACACTCACCAAAGGGTGAGTGATCACTGCTTCCCAGATGATGGCCGAGTACGTTGCCCCGCCCTCTTCGATCTTCGCCTGCCGGGCTTCGCGCACCTTGAGCAGCTGGGCAACACGCTCCGGCTGCATATAGGTGGGGCTGGTGAGGATCACCGCTTCTGTATAGGCCGAAGTCTGCAACAGCCCCGGCACCAAGACCTGCTGCCACTCGCGGATGTACGTCGCGTCATCTTCCAGGGCGATGTGATCGAGATAGTCCGGCCGGACGTGCGCGGCATGTTCCAGCCACCAGCCCCGGTTCTTGGAGTGCTTGGCCAAGTCCTCCAGCTTGGTGCGGACTTCGGGATCATTGACGCCGTACGCGTCCAACAGCAGCCGCACCTCGATGACCCGCGCAGTGACGTGCCCGCTCTCGACCCGACTGACTCGGGCCTGGCTTGCCGCAATGATCTCGGCTGCCTGCGGTTGATCGAGCTTCGCGGCCTGCCGGTACTGCCTGAGTGCCGTGCCAAGTCGCCTGCTGCGTACGGTCGGTCGTCCACCTGCGGGCATGTGCCCTCCCCTCGTTCTCGCGCAACGATGCCACAGCAGTCGCCAGAACTGAGAGCGCTTCACTCGATCGAGTGGACGAGTGAATGTATTCAGTTGAGCGGGTTGTGTATGCAGCATTTGCGGCTCTAGCTTCGCCCCATGCCCGCAACCGAGACCTTCCGGGTCCCCAAGCACAGGCGGCACGTGTCAGCGGTCCGGCAGCACTTGAGCAAAGCCCTGGCGGACTGGGGCGTCGCCGACGAACTCACCGATGTCGTCGTCCTGCTGGCCAGCGAGCTGGTCACCAACGCCGTACTGCACTGCCGGACCTCGTACGCGCAGGTCGGCGTCACCCTCACCCTGGACGACCCCGAGCTGACCCTGGAGGTCTCCGACCCGACCGCGACAGGCTCCCCCGGCTGCACGACTCCGCCCCGGACGAGGAGGGCGGACGCGGACTGGCCCTCGTGGCGGCGCTGTCGGACGACTGGGGGTGCCGACAGGACTCGTACACGAAGTGCGTCTGGGCGCGCTTCACGCTCGCGGGGAGGCACGGTGTGGCTCCGGCGGCTCGGTGACGCGCTCGTGCGGCGGCGCACCGGTACGACGGCGGCGCTCCTCGCCGACCGGGTCCGCGAACCGGACCCGTACGTGTGGCCGCGCCTCAGCCCGTACGACGCCCGCTGGCGCCGCTGGCACAAGCGCTGCCGCGCGGCGGGGCGTTACCTGCCGTGGCCGGGATCGACCCGACCCGGTTCGGGCTGGCTCTCTGAAAGCACCGTCCGCCCCACCCCTTCCCGGCCCCGGTCGGGAAGGGGACACCGAAGGAACGCCGGTGCAGCAGCGCATGTATCACCGTCATCACCACGGCTACCTCTGGGTCGGCCCCAAGTCCCGCTTCGACCAGGAGGCTCTGCGGCGCCCTCCCCACCCCGAGGCGCCGCCCGCCGGGAGCCGGCCGGAGGTGATCGCGCGGTACCGCGAGGTCGCCGCCGAGTTCCCGGGCTGCGACCTGCCCCCGCTGGAGACGCGGAACTGGCTGCGCAAGCCGCCCGTACAGGTGCGCGGTACGTGGTCGGACCCGGCGGAGGCGGCGGCGTGGCTCGATGAGCGGCTGCGCGAGTACGCGCCCCGTTTCATGTCCGGCGCCCAGCGTGACGTCCTCCGGCTGAGCACCCTCGCCGCCTCCGTGGAAGCCCGGCTGGAGTGGGGCGGCGACGTGTCGCTGGGCTACTACCTCGAACGGCCCGTGTTTCTCTCCCTCGCCCTGGTGGCCTGCTGTCCGGAGGGCGGGAGGGCCCGCGCCGTGTCCTGCCCCGTGGGGTGAACGGGGCCTACCGGCTCAGCCGCTGGAAGCGCCGTACCGCCAGGGGCAGGAAGAGCAGGGTCAGGGCCAGGGGCCACAGGCCCGCCATCAGCAGCGCGTGCTGTTCGACCCACGAGTCGCCCCCGCCGACCGGTGTGCCGAACAGGTCGCGGGCCGCGGCGGCCGTGGAGGAGATGGGGTTCCAGGCGGCCACCCAGCCCAGCCAGTCGGGCATCAGCTGCGGGGCGACGAAGATGCTGGAGATCATCGTCAGCGGGAACGCCACCGCGAACAGGCCGCCCGCCGCCTCCGGGTTGGGGACGAGCAGGCCGAGCCACACGCCGAGCCAGATCAGCGCGAACCGCAGCCACAGCAGCAGTCCGAACGCGGCCAGGAAGCCCCAGCCGCCGTCCGGGCGCCAGCCCATGGCCAGTGCCGTCAGCATCAGGATCGTCAACTCCGCGCACGCGACCACGAGGTCGGTCACGCCGCGGCCGGCCACCACCGCCGAGGAGGCCATCGGCATCGAGCGGAAGCGGTCGATGACGCCCTTGGTGGAGTCGTGGACGACGACCGTCGCGGTGTTGATGAAGCCGAACGCCATGGTCATCACGAACATGCCCGGCATCAGGAAGTCCTTGTAGTCCCCGCCGCCCGGCACCGTCATCGCGCTGCCGAAGACGTAGCCGTAGAGGAGGACGGACAGGATCGGGAAGCCGAGCTGCCAGGCGATGTTGATCGGCTGGCGCTGGTAGTGAGTGAGGCCGCGGCGGACGAGGTTGGCGCAGTCGGCCAGCAGCCAGTAGAGGCGGCCGTGCTCGCGCGGGGGCGTCGCCAGGTCGAGGGTGCTCATGCCGACACCGCCTCCTTGTCCATCGCCGGAGACGAAGATGCCACGGTCGCCGTCGCCGCCTCCGTGCCGTGACCGGTCAGGCGGAGGAACACGTCGTCCAGGCTCGGCCTGCGCAGGCCGATGTCCTCCACCGCGACGGCCTCGTCCTGGAGGGTGCGCGCCACCTCGGTCAGCGCCGCGACCCGGTCGGTGACCGGGGCGTGGACCCGCAGCGCCTCCTCGTCCACCTCCGGTGCGCCGGCGCAGACCCGGGCGACCGTCTCCACCGCACGCGGTATCCCGGCCCGTTCGGCGACCACGACCTCGATCCGGTCGCCGCCGACCAGGTTCTTCAGCCCGTCCGGGGTGTCGTCGGCGATGGCCCGGCCCTGGTCCAGGACGGTGATGCGGGAGGCCAGCTTGTCGGCCTCCTCCAGGTACTGCGTGGTCAGCAGGACCGTCGTGCCGTCCGCCACCAGCGCCCGGACCGACTCCCAGACCTCCCCGCGGCTGCGCGGATCCAGGCCCGTCGTCGGCTCGTCCAGGAACAGGACGGACGGCGCGAGGATCATCGACGCGGCAAGGTCGAGGCGCCGCCGCATGCCGCCGCTGTACTTGCCCACGCCGCGGTCGGCGGCGTCGGTCAGGCCGAACCGCGCCAGCAGCTCGACGGCTCGGGACCGGGCCCGCCTGCCGCCCAGATGGAACAGGCGACCGAACATCTCCAGGTTCTGCCGGCCGGTGAGCACCTCGTCCACGGCCGCGTACTGCCCGGTGAGGCCGATCCGCGCCCGCACCTCGCGCGCCTGCCGGCGGACGTCGAGCCCGGCCACCTCGGCCCGCCCCCCGTCCAGCCGGATCAGCGTGGACAGGATGCGCACGGCGGTGGTCTTGCCCGCGCCGTTCGGCCCGAGCAGGCCGTGCACCGTGCCCTCGCGGACGGCCAGATCGAAGCCGTCCAGGGCGTGTTTGCCGCCGTACCTCTTCACCAGGCCCTCGGCCCGTACCGCGTGTCCTTCAGTCATGGGTCCCCCTTCCGGTTCCAAACCGGGTACACCGTACCCGATTGCGCGTACACCGTACTCTGTTTCGCGTACGCCGTACTCGGTTTTTCGCCGCGGACCTACACTGGCCGCATGGCAAGCGGTACGGAGACCAGCGGCAGCGGCGACATCGGCCGCACCCTCGAACTGTTGTGGGACACCGGCCGGCGCCCCAGCCGGGGTCCGAAGCCGGGGCTGACGCTGGAGCGGATCGTGGAGGCCGCCGTCGAGGTCGCCGACCGGGAGGGGCTCGGCGCGGTGTCGATGCGCCGCGTCGCCACCGAGCTGGGCACCGGCGCCATGTCCCTGTACCGGTACGTCCCGGGCAAGGGCGAGCTGATCGACCTGATGCTGGACCGCGTGCAGCGCCCGTCCGAGGACCCCGCCGACCTGGGCGACGGCGACTGGCGCTCGGCGCTGCACGCCCTCGGGCACGCCACGCTCGCCCTCTACCGCCGCCACACCTGGCTGCTGGGCGTCAACCAGTCCCGCCCGGTCCTCGGCCCGAGCGCCCTGGACGGCATGGAGAAGGTGCTCGCCCGGATCAGGGCGATGGGCCTGTCCGACCCGGAGCTGGTGTCGGTCGTCGTCATGATCGACGGGTACGTCGTCGGCGCGGCCCGCACACAGGTGTACGAGCAGGAGGCCGAGCGCGGGTCCGGGCTGACGGACGCGCAGTTCTGGGCGGCTCAGGAGCCCGTGCTGGTCGAGGCCATGAACAGCGGGCGCTACCCCGTGCTGTCCTCCCTCGCCGAGGACTCCTTCAGCCCGCGCTTCGACCACTTCGAGTTCGGGCTCCAGCGCATCCTGGACGGGCTGGAGGTGCTGGTGGCGGAGCGCCGGGCGGTGGGCCTCGCCACGCCTTCCGCGGACTCAGCGGCGCCGGAACAGCCGGCGTAGCCCGAACAGCGCGGCGAGCGCGACGAGGAGCCCGACCGCCCCGACCTTGAGCGTGTCCCGGCCGGGACCGTCGTCCTCGCCCGAGGCGCCCGAGCCCGAACCGCCCTCCGAGCCGCCGCCGCTGCCGCTGCCGGGCGCGTCCTGGGCCTTGACGGGGCTGTTGGCACCCTCCATGCCGAGCAGCAGCTTCTTGCCGTCGGTGGTGTAGGTGACGGACTCACCCTGTCCGAGGGGCACGCTGATCCGCCCCTTGCGCTGGATCTTGCCGCCGTTCCAGTCGTACCAGATGCCCCCGAGGTAGCCGCGCACGGTGAGCTGCTCCCCGTCCGGTGAGAAGGCGGCGTCCGTGGCCCAGAGGTCGACGGGGACGGTGGGCTCGAAGGTGTTGGTCCCGGAGGCGGAGAGCTTCGCCGGGCCCTCGTAGAGGTGTCCGCCGTCCTCGTTCTTGTCGATGATGTAGACCCGCCCGGTCTCCGGGTGGACCAGCATCGACTCGGCGTCCCGGGCGCCGTCCGCGTACTTCACGACGTACTGCGTCGCCTTCACCGTCTGGTCCTTGAGCTCCTTCGGCTCGGGCAGCTCGTAGATCCACACGTGCGGCCAGGTGCCGCCGAGGTTGTCGCCGATGTCGCCGACGAAGATGCGGTTGTCCGGCCCGATGGAGATCGCCTCCACGTCACGCGGAGTGCCGATGCCGGAGAGCGAGACGCGGGCGACGGTCTCGCCGGTGGCGCCGTCGACGGCGTAGATGTAGGGGCCGGTGTCCTGGTCGTTGTGCGTCCAGTAGATGCCGGGGTGGAGGCGGGAGGCGGCGAGGCCGCTGGACTCGGTGATCCGCGGGTCCTTGATCGTGAAGCCGCCGCTCCCGGCTGGAGCCTCGTCCCCGTCCGCTGCGGAGGCGGGCGCGGCGAACGCGCCCACGAGGAGGGCGGAGGCGAGAAGGGCGAGAGGGCGGCGCATGCGCCAAGCCTGCCATCCCGCGCGGGCGTTCACGCGACCGGCCGTCCTACGGCATTCACCCCGCCGGGCGACGTCGGGCGTTCACGCGACCGGTCGCCTCCGGTGCCCGGGCGCCGTCACCCTGCGTGGCCGGGCTCACGTCGCGCCGGCCGGGCCGATCGTCCATGATGAGCGGATGCTCAGGTTCATGTTCGTCGGCGACTCCATGACGATCGGGAGTGCGGGCGAGCACACGTGGCGCTACCGGCTGTGGCAGCACCTGTGCGCGTCGTACGGGCGCCCCTTCACGTTCGTCGGCCCGCGCGAGACGCTGCACGACCGGGTGGCGGACGCCCCCACGTCGTACGCCTACGCGGAACCCGGCTTCCCCCGCGCCCACCTGGCCGGCTGGGGCGAGGGCTGGCACCACATGACCCCGCTGATCGGCGAGGCGGTCCGCGCCCACCGCGCGGACGTGCTGCTGGTCGCCCTGGGCCTGATAGACCTCGGCTTCTACACGAACGCGGAGCAGACCGACGGCAACGTCCGCGCCTTCGTCGCCGCCGCCCGCGCGGCCAACCCGCGCCTGCACGTCGCCGTGCTGCCGGTCCTGCACAACATACGGGTGGACGCCGACCCCGTCTTCGCCGAGCAGACCGCCCACTTCAACGAACTCCTCGCCAAGACCGTCGCCGACCTCGACGAACCGCGCTCCCCGCTGCTGCTCGTGCCGCCACCGGCGCCGTACGACTTCCACACCGACACCTACGACGGCACCCACCCGAACGAGAGCGGCGAGCACCGGATCGCGGCGGCGTTCGCGGCGGCGATGGACGAGGGGTGGGGGCTGGGCGGGCCCTACGCCGCCCAGCCCTGAGCAGCCCTGGCATATGCGCGCTCTCCCGTGACGTGGTCACCGTGCGTATCGTTGTACTGCGCGGCTGCGCTCGTCCGTGGGGCAGCCGGGGAGGAGCGCCACGATGACCGTCGTAGACGACAGGATCGCCATGGCCGACGTCGACACCGAGCGCTTGGACGAGTGGTTCGAGCGGCTGGAGCGGATGCCCGTCCCCGAAGGATTCAGGGTCGAGATCGTCGGGGGCAACGTCCACATGACTCCGCAGCGCGACACCCATTGGGGGATCATCCGCCGGATCGTACGGCCCGTCGAGGACCGGTTCGGCATGGACGTCACGGTGTTCTCGGACGTCCGCATCGACTTCCCCGGCCACGAGAACGGATTCTGCCCGGACGTGGCCAAGCTCCGCGACGGAGCGGAGAAGGACGATACGGGCCACTGGCGTCACCAGGACGTCGAGTTCGTCGCCGAGGTCATCTCCGAGGGCACCGCCACCAACGACTACGGCCCCAAGAAGGCCGCCTACGCCCTCGCCGAGGTCCCCCTGTACCTCATCGCGGACCCCTACCAAGGCCGTTGCTTCGTCTACACCAACCCCAAGAACGGCGACTATGTCACGAGGACCAAGGTGGATTTCGGCGACGACGTCGACCTGACCGACACCGTCCTCGGCCTCACGCTCCGCACCGACACCTTCCCCCGCGACTGACCGTCCGCCCCCGCTTGCCTGGAGCGCACTCCAAGTCGTTGGCTTGGGACCATGGAGTACACGCAGCTCGGACGCACGGGACTCAAGGTCAGCCGGCTCGTCCTCGGCACCATGAACTTCGGTCCGCAGACCGACGAGGCCGACAGCCACGCCATCATGGACGCGGCGCTGGACGCCGGCATCAACTTCTTCGACACCGCCAACGTGTACGGCTGGGGCGAGAACAAGGGCCGCACCGAGGAGATCATCGGCAACTGGTTCGCCAAGGGCGGCGACCGGCGCGACAAGACGGTCCTCGCCACCAAGGTGTACGGCAACATGGGCGCCGACGGCGAGGCGTGGCCCAACCACGACAAGCTGTCCGCCGTGAACATCCGGCGTGCCGTCGAGGCCAGCCTCAAGCGGCTGCAGACGGACCACATCGACCTGTACCAGTTCCACCACATCGACCGCGACACCGGGTTCGACGAGATCTGGCAGGCCGTCGACACCCTGGTCCAGCAGGGCAAGGTGCTCTACGCCGGGTCGTCGAACTTCCCCGGGTACAAGATCGCGCAGGCCAACGAGACCGCCGCCCGGCGCGGCGGCACCATCGGGCTGGTCAGCGAGCAGTGCCTGTACAACCTGGCCGAGCGCCGGGCCGAGATGGAGGTGGTCCCGGCCGCGCAGGAGTACGGCCTCGGGGTCATCCCGTGGTCGCCGCTGCACGGCGGGCTGCTCGGCGGCGTCATCAGGAAGGAGGTCCAGGGCGGGCGCCGGGCCTCGGGGCGGGCGGCCGACGTCCTGGCCGACCCGGCGGGCCGGGCGCGGATCCAGGCCTACGAGGACCTGCTCGACAAGCACGGCGTGGAGCCGGGCGAGGCCGCGCTGGCCTGGCTGCTGACGCGGCCCGGCGTGACCGGTCCGATCGTCGGCCCGCGCACGGCCGAACAGCTCGCGTCGGCGCTGCGGGCCGTGGAGCTGGACCTGTCGGACGAGCTGCTGGCCGGGCTCGACGAGATCTTCCCGGGCCCGGGGCCCTCTCCGGAGGCCTTCGCCTGGTAGCCGGCGGGTGAGCGGGGGCGGCGGCGCGGCAGGGAGGGCACCGGTTACTCAGCCCAGGGCCGCCGCCACCGCCACCACCACGAGCATCAGCACGAGCACACCGGCCATGATCCGGTTACGGGTCTTCGGGTCCACGCCCCCGAGCCTAACCGGACGCCCCGAGCGGACTGCGGGCGACCGCCTCGTAACGGGGCCGCTCGCCCGGAACACCCGAGTCCGGAAGGTTGCTGCGCACCAGCGCCAGGTCGGTCACGGTCCAGACGGGACCCGTGAAACCGTCCAGCGCGTCGACGTACGGGCGTGCGTCGAGGTCCTGCCTGCTGCGGGCCAGGGTCAGATGCGGCCGGTAGCGCCGGTGCTCGCCCGTCGGCACGCCGGCCCTGCGGCCCGCCGCCTCCGCCCGGCCGGCCAGCAGCCGCAGGGCCGGGAGCCCGCCCCCGGGGCCCTCCACCCCGGCCCACAGCGCCCGTCCCCGCCCGAACTGCCCGCCGCCGCACAGCGCCAGCTCGAAGGGCGCGGTGCGCCGGGCCGCCCGCTCCAGGCGGGCCGACAGGTCCGGTACGAGGCCGTCGTCGACCTCTCCGTAGAAGGCCAGGGTGAGGTGCCACCCGGGGCGCCCGGTCCAGCGCAGCCCGTCCGCACCGGGCAGTCGCCGCAGCGCGGCCACCTCGTCGGCCAGCGCATCGGTGACGTCCTGGGGCGGCAGCAGGGCGGCGAAGAGTCTCATGCAGGCCAGTCTTACCCGGGGAACACGCGTGCGTCCGCGCGTGACCTGGTCACCGTGCGTATCGTTGTACCGCGCGGCTGCACTCGCGTCGGGGGCAGCCGGGGAGGAGCGCCACGATGACCGTCCTTGACGACAGGATCGAGATGGCCGAAGAGAGCACCGAGCTGACTCTGGACGTCATGTTCGAGTGGCTCGAGAAGATGCCCGTCCCCGAGGGATACAAGACCGAGATCGTCGGGGGTCACGTCTTCATGTCGCCGCAACGGCACCATCATTTCGAGATCATCTTTGACCTCCTGCAACAACTGCACGCCAAGTACTCACGTAAACAACTGGCTTCGGACGTGCGGATCGACTTCCCTGGCCGGCTGAACGGGTTCGCTTGCGACGTAGCGGCCATCTCCGATCGGTCAGTGAAGGACGGCAAGGGCCACTGGCGCTATCAAGACATCGAATTCGTCGCAGAGGTGATCTCCAAGGACACCGCCGCCAACGATTACGGACCTAAAAAGGACGCCTACGCCACCGCCGAAGTTCCCGTGTACCTCATCGTCGACCCGTACGCCGGCGAGTGGCGCCTCCACACCCTCCCCAAAGACGGCAAGTACCACGGCGCGGTCAGCTTCGGTTTCGGGGAGGACGTCGATCTGACCGGCACCGTCGTCGGTCTCACGCTCAGGACCGACGACTTCCCCCGCGACTGACCGGGCCCCACCTGGCCCCGGTCATGCCGCCGGCGCCAGCGCCTCCTCGCGTTCGCGGGGGACGAAGCGGACCTGGGGGTGGCCGCGGTGCCAGCCGACGGACAGGCGCAGGTTGCCGACGCGGGCCAGGACCAGGCCGATGACGATCGCCGCGGTCGCGGCCACCGCGCCGCCGGAGGCGAAGCCGGCCCGGGCGCCGTAGGTGTCGGTGACCCAGCCGACGATCGGGGCGCCGACCGGGGAGCCGCCGAGGAACACCATCATGTACAGGGCCATGACGCGGCCCCGCATGGCCGGGTCGGTGGACATCTGGATACTGGTGTTGGCGGTGACGTTGACCGTCATGCTGAAGACGCCGATCGGCACCATGAGCAGCGCGAAGAACCACAGCGCGGGTGCCGCCGCCGACACGATCTCCAGCGCGCCGAAGGCCAGGGCCGCGGCGATCAGGACGCGCAGCCGGGCCGTGCCGCGGCGGGCGGCGAGCAGGGCGCCGGCCACCGAGCCGACGGCCATCAGGGTGTTGAAGAGGCTGTAGGCCCCGGCGCCCGCGTCGAAGACGTCGTCGGCGAAGGCGGACAGGAAGACCGGGAAGTTGAAGCCGAAGGTGCCGATGAACCCGACCAGCGTGATCGTCAGGATCAGCTCGGGCCGCCCGGCGACGTAGCGCAGGCCCTCGCGGAGCTGGCCCTTGCCGCGCGGGGTGCGCTCGACGGCGTGCAGGTCGCGGGCGCGCATCAGCAGCAGGCAGCTGAGCGGCGCGACGAAGGACAGCCCGTTGGCGAGGAACGCCCAGCCGGTGCCCACGCCGGTGATCATGAGACCGGCGACGGCGGGGCCGACGAGGCGGGCGGACTGGAAGTTGGCGGAGTTGAGGCTGACCGCGTTCTGCAGCTGGTCCCGGCCGACCAGCTCGGCGACGAAGGACTGGCGGGCCGGGTTGTCGAGGACGGTGGCCAGGCCCATCGCGAAGGCCGCGACGTACACGTGCCAGACCTCGACCCGGCCGGTCAGGGTGAGGACGGCGAGGGCGAGGGCGGTGACGGCCATCGCGGACTGGGTGCCGAGCAGCGTGGGCCGCTTGCGCCAGCGGTCGACGAGGACGCCGCCGTAGAGGCCGAAGAGGAGCATCGGCAGGAACTGCAGGGCGGTGGTGATGCCGACGGCGGCCGAGGAGCCGGTGAGGCTGAGCACCAGCCAGTCCTGGGCGATGCGCTGCATCCAGGTGCCGATGTTGGAGACGACCTGGCCCATGAAGAACAGGCGGTAGTTCCTGACCTTCAGGGAGGCGAACATCGACGTCTTGCGAGGGGCGTCGGGGGTGAGGGCGGTGGTCGGGTCGTCGGGGCCGTCAGGTGCGGGGGCGGAAGCTGCTCCGGGTCCCGTACTCAAAAGGGTTCGCCTCCTCGCGAATGCTGCTTACCGGTGTGCGAGTTTCTCCAGCACGGGCGCCGCGGCGCGGAGTTTCGCCCACTCGTCGTCGTCGAGTCCCTCGACCAGCGTGGCCAGGAACGCGTTCCGCTTGCGGCGGCTCTCCTCGAGCATCACCACGGCCTGCTCGGTCTGCGTCACGACCTTCTGGCGCCGGTCCTCGGGGTGCGGCTCCAGCCGGACCAGGCCCTTGGCCTCGAGGAGTGCCACGATGCGGGTCATCGAGGGCGGCTGGACGTGTTCCTTGCGGGCCAGCTCGCCCGGGGTCGCGCTGCCGCAGTTGGAGAGGGTGCCGAGCACCGACATCTCGGTGGGGCTCAGCGACTCGTCGACCCGCTGGTGCTTGAGCCGACGGGACAACCGCATCACGGCGGAGCGCAGGGAGTTCACGGCGGCGGCGTCGTCGCCATGCTTGAGGTCCGGCATGTTCCTTAGCGTAACTCATTAGTCTGGCGAAGTACTACCGCCCGTCAGCCGCGTGCCCGTGACGCCCGCCACTGAAACCCACAGTTCACCCGTACGAGTGAGTCGGTTACGGAAATGGGAGCGACACCCGTCCAGCGGGGGTGACCCTCGTGGACATGGGGACCAGCGTGCTCAGCCTGCGGATGGACGGGGAGCTGCTCGAACGGCTCCGGGATCATGCGGCGAAAAGAGGAATGAGCGTCCAGGACTATGTCGTCCGGACGCTCGTCCGCAATGACTTCGACGAGCGGTTCCAGTCCGCCGTGGAGGAGACGGAACGTTTCTACGGGGTCACCTGAAGCCCGCGCGCGTCTACGGGGTCGCCTGGGCCCGCGTCCACAGAGGGCGGCTCACGTCAGGCCCAGGGCCGGCATCAGGTAGTAGAAGGCGAAGACCGCCGACACCACGTGCATCGCCACCGGCACCTCGCGGCCCCGTCCGGCCGCCAGGCGCAGCACCGAGAAGGTGAGGAAGCCCATGCCGATGCCGTTGGTGATCGAGTAGGTGAACGGCATCATCAGCATCGTCACGAAGGCCGGGATGGCGATCGTGAAGTCGGACCAGTCGATCTCCCGGATCGAGCCGGCCAGGATCAGGAAGCCGACCGCGATCAGCGCCGGGGTGGCCGCCTGGGACGGCACCATCGTGGCGACCGGCGTGAGGAAGAGCGCCAGGGCGAACAGCGCGCCGGTGACGACGTTGGCGAAGCCGGTACGCGCGCCCTCGCCGACGCCCGCCGTCGACTCCACGAAGCAGGTCGTGGCGGAGGCCGAGCTGGCACCGCCCGCGGCGACCGCGACGCCGTCGACGAAGAGGACCTTGTTGATGCCCGGCATCTGACCCTCGGCGTCGGTCAGCTTCGCCTCGTCGCTGACGCCCATGATCGTGCCCATCGCGTCGAAGAAGCACGACAGCAGCACGGTGAAGACGAAGAGCACCCCGGTCAGCACGCCGACCTTGCCGAACCCGCCGAACAGGCTGACCTCGCCGACCAGTCCGAAGTCGGGCGTGGCGACGGGGTTGCCCGGCCACTCTGGGGTGGTCAGGCCCCAGGACGGGATGTCGGTGACGGCGTTGACGACCACCGCGACCACGGTCATCACGACGATCGAGATGAGGATCGCGCCCGGGGTCCTGCGCACGATCAGCGCGAGGGTCAGCAGCACGCCGAGGACGAAGATCAGCACCGGCCAGCCGTGCAGGTGGCCGCCGGTGCCCAGCTGGAGCGGCACGGTGGTCTGCGCGGCGTCGGGCATCCGGGTGACGAAACCGGAGTCGACCAGACCGACGATCATGACGAACAGGCCGATACCGATGGAGATGGCCTTGCGCAGGCCGTAGGGCACGGCGTTCATCACGCGTTCCCGCAGGCCGGTGGCGACCAGCAGCATGACGATGAAGCCCGCCAGCACCACCATGCCCATGGCGTCCGGCCAGGACATCCGCGGGGCGAGCTGGAGGGCGACGACCGAGTTCACGCCGAGGCCCGCGGCGAGCGCGATCGGCACGTTGCCGATGACGCCCATCAGCAGCGTCGTGAACGCCGCCGTCAGGGCGGTCGCGGTGACCAGCTGGCCGTTGTCGAGCTGGTGGCCGTACATGTCCTTCGCGCTGCCCAGGATGATCGGGTTCAGCACGATGATGTAGGCCATCGCGAAGAAGGTGGCGAAGCCGCCGCGGATCTCACGGGGCAGGGTGCTGCCGCGCTCGGAGATCCTGAAGTAACGGTCGAGGCCGTTCTGCGGGGGCCGGCGGTCCTCCGGCGGTTCGGGGGACGGGGGGACCTTGGCGGAGGCCGAGGTGGACATGCGGAACCTCATGCACCGACAGGTTCCCCCACGGCCGTGTCGGCGTTCCTGTTGGTGTTTCCTACGAATGAAAACAGTCAGAGACAAACGGGTTCAGTATGAACGTATGAGCCGCGGAGCGCTATCTCCGCGCGTAGACCCCTGGCGTCTGCCTGGCGGCTGCCTCGCGGAGTCCTGGCGAACCTCTGTCGGAACTCCCTCGTAAGCTGTACGCATGACGAAGTGGACACCCACGCACGAGGCGCCGGAGCCCCTGGAGGGCCCCGTGGTTCCGACCATCGTCGGCGGCACCGCCCTGTGGTTCGTCCTCTTCCTGGTGCAGCTGCCCTTCTACGGCTGGTTCGACGACCGCGGGCACGCCTGGTGGGTGTGGACCTGTCTGGCCGGGGCCGGGCTCGGCCTGATCGGCATCTGGTACGTCCGGGGGCGCGACGCCGCGATCAGGCGGGAGGCCGCCGCACGGGAGACCGCGGAGGGGTGACGAGCCAGGGGTACGGGCCACGGGGTGCGAGACCAGCGGGTACGGGCCACGGAGTGCGAGGCCAAGGGGTACGGGCCACGGGGTAGTACCAGGGCAGCACACCGCGCCGGAGTGCCTCGTACTCTGGTCGGATCTTCCCCCATTCCGGAGGGTGGAGCCGTAGGTCCGCACGTACCGTCGAACGCATGACGCATCTCGACGCGGACGACCGGCTCGATCCCGCGCAACCCGACGGCGCCGTCTCCGCTCCCGCCTCCCCGGCCGGGCTCACGGCCGCCCAGGTCGCCGAACGGGTCGCACGCGGCCAGGTCAACGACGTGCCGGTGCGCAGCAGCCGCTCGCTGACCGACATCGTCCGCGCCAACGTCTTCACCCGGTTCAACGCCATCATCGGCGTCCTGTGGGTGATCATGCTGATCGTGGCGCCGATCCAGGACAGCCTCTTCGGCTTCGTGATCCTCGCCAACACCGGCATCGGCATCGTCCAGGAGTGGCGGGCCAAGAAGACCCTGGACTCGCTCGCCGTCATCGGCGAGGCCCGGCCGACGGTGCGCCGGGACGGGACCGCCGCCGAGGTCAGCACCTCCGAGATCGTGCTGGACGACGTCATCGAGACCGGGCCCGGCGACAAGGTCGTCGTCGACGGCGTGTGCGTCGAGGCGGACGGGCTGGAGATCGACGAGTCCCTGCTGACCGGCGAGGCCGACCCCGTCGTCAAGCAGCCCGGCGACCAGGTCATGTCCGGCAGCTTCGTGGTGGCGGGCGGCGGCGCCTTCCGGGCGACCAGGGTCGGCCGCGAGGCGTACGCCGCGCAGCTCGCCGAGGAGGCCTCGCGGTTCACGCTGGTCCAGTCCGAGCTGCGGTCCGGGATCTCCACGATCCTCAAGTACGTCACCTGGATGATGGTCCCGACCGCGATCGGCCTGATCCTCAGCCGGCTGTTCGCCAAGGACAACGCGCTGGACGACTCGATCGCCCGCACCGTCGGCGGCATCGTCCCGATGGTCCCGGAGGGCCTGGTCCTGCTCACCTCCGTCGCCTTCGCGATCGGCGTGATCCGGCTCGGGCGCAAGCAGTGCCTGGTCCAGGAGCTGCCCGCCATCGAGGGCCTGGCCCGCGTCGACACCGTCTGCCTCGACAAGACCGGCACCCTCACCGAGGGCGGCATGGACGTCACCGGCCTGCGCGTCCTCGACGGTGCCGACGAGGCGTACGTCCGCTCGGTGCTCGGCGCCCTCGGCGCGTCCGACCCCCGCCCGAACGCCTCCCTCCAGGCCGTCATCGACGCCTACCCGGCCGGCGGGGACCGGCACCGCACCGACGCGCTGCCCTTCTCCTCCGCCCGCAAGTACAGCGGCGCCACCTTCCGCGAGAGCGACGGCACCTCCCGTACGTGGCTGCTGGGCGCGCCGGACGTGCTGCTGGCCGAGGACCACCCGGCGCTCGCCGAGACCGGGCGGCTCAACGAGCAGGGGCTGCGCGTCCTGCTGCTCGCCCGCGCCGCCCGCGCCCTCGACGATCCCGCGGTGGCCGAGGGCGTCGAGCCCTTCGCCCTGGTCGTCCTGGAGCAGCGGCTGCGCCCGGACGCCGCCGACACCCTGCGCTACTTCGCCGACCAGGACGTCAGCGCCAAGGTCATCTCCGGCGACAACGCCGTGTCGGTCGGCGCGGTGGCCGCCAAGCTGGGGCTGTCCGGCACGACCGTGGACGCGCGGCGACTGCCCGCCGAGCGGGAGGAGATGGCGGGCGCGCTCGACGAGGGCACCGTCTTCGGGCGGGTCACCCCGCAGCAGAAGCGGGACATGGTGGGCGCCCTCCAGTCGCGCGGCCACACCGTCGCGATGACCGGCGACGGCGTCAACGACGTCCTCGCGCTCAAGGACGCCGACATCGGTGTCGCGATGGGCTCGGGCTCGGAGGCGACCCGGTCGGTCGCGCAGATCGTGCTGCTCAACAACAGCTTCGCCACGCTGCCGTCGGTGGTCGCCGAGGGGCGCCGGGTGATCGGCAACATCACACGCGTGGCGACGCTGTTCCTGGTGAAGACCGTGTACTCGGTGCTGCTCGCGATCCTGGTCGTCTGCTCGCAGGTCGAGTACCCGTTCCTGCCCCGCCACCTCACCCTGCTGTCCACGCTCACCATCGGCGTCCCCGCCTTCTTCCTGGCCCTCGCCCCCAACAAGGAGAGAGCCAGGCCCCACTTCGTACGGCGCGTGATGCGGTACGCGATCCCCGGCGGCGTGGTGGCGGGCGCGGCGACCTTCGCGACGTACCTCGTCGCCCGCAGCCACTACTCCGGGCCCGGCGCGCTGGACGCGGAGACGAGCGCGGCGACGCTGACGCTGTTCCTGATCTCCATGTGGGTACTGGCGATCATCGCCCGGCCCTACACCTGGTGGCGGGTGCTGCTGGTGGCCGCGATGGGCCTGGCGTTCCTGGTGGTGCTGGCGGTGCCGTGGCTGCAGGACTTCTTCGCGCTGAAGCTGGTCGGCGTGACGATGCCGTGGACCGCGGTCGCCATCGCGGTGGCCGGAGCGGGGCTGCTGGAACTGGTGTGGCGGTGGGTGGACCGGCGCTTCCCGGTGTGATGCTTAGTGCCGGGGGTGCCGGGGGTGCCGGGGGTGCCGGGGGTGCCGGGCGTGCCTGAGGTGCCGGCGCGAGACGTCCGCCGGGGCCCGGTGGCGGGTGCCCGGGTGGCGGGTGCCCGGGGTGCCCGGGCGAGGCGTCCACCGTGTGCCCAGGCGTCCGGGCGTCCGGGTGCCCGGATGAGGCGTCCGCCGGGCGCCCGGGTGAGGGTGGAACCCGCTAGTCGAACCAGCGGTCCCGGGCCAGTTCGTCCGTGCGGGACTCGTCCTCCAGGAGGGCCGCCACCTCGAAGCGGCGGGGCCACTGGCCGGCCGCCCAGGCGAGGCCGGCGGCCACGCCCTCCAGGGTCGCGGCGTGCAGCACGCCGTCGTCGGTCAGCCGCCAGTCGATCTCCACGCCGTCGACGACCAGTTCCTCGTGCTCCACGTACGACGCCGGGGTCCGCGCCCCGAGCAGCACCCGCACCGGCTCCGGTACGTCGTGCTCGGTGCCCTCGGAGTCGACCCGGCCGGTGACGGACTCGCTCAGCCGCCGCACCTGGAACAGCTCGGCCAGCTCGGCGGCCCGGGCCGGGCGGACCGGCAGCAGCGGCACACCGGAGGTGAAGGGCAGCAGGTCCGGCGAGTCGACCACCACGGCGTCGGCGGCGTCCACCACCTCCACCCGCCCGTCGACGACGGCCCGCACCTCGTCCGGCAGGGTGACCTGCTCCGGGTCGAGGTCGGCCAGCGCGCCGTACAGGGCGTGCAGTTGGGCGGCCGCGACCGGGCGGTCGGGGTCGGCGAGCCGGTCGAGGAGTTCGGCGGCGCCGCCGGGCTCGTCGAGGAGGGCGGCGACCGACGTGCGCACGCCCAGCGCCCGCAGCACCTGCTCGTCCTCGAAGCCGGCCGCGTCGGCGTCGTCGTACAGGCCGCGCAGCAGCGGGTCGCCGCCCGCCGCGCGCAGTCCCGCCGGGCGGCGCCCGCCGAGCACCGGGTTCCCGCGCAGCCACCATGCGGTGTAGGGCCGTACGACCTCGTGGGTGCCGTCGGGCAGCAGGACGCGCACGGGCTGCACGAGCGCGTCGCGCAGCGGCGGCCGGGACAGCAGGGCGAGGGCCTCGGGCCAGCGGTCGTCGTCGACGAGGTCCAGGTCGCGCACGGCGACGATCTCGGTGGCGACCGGCGGCACGGGGCTGTCCGGGAAGCGGTCGAGGACGTCCTCGCTCCACACGTCCACGGCGTCCAGCAGGCCCGCGTCGTCCGGCTCGGCGAAGTCCCCCTCGCGGGGCTCCAGTTCGTCGGGGTCGAGGACGACGTCGGTGGCGCGGACCAGGGCGAAGGTGACGAGCACGCCGCACGCGGCCAGCGGCTCGGGACCCCACTTGGCGGCCAGCTCGGCGTCCACGCCGGCGAGTTCGTCCTCGCGCATGACCTGCGCGAACGGGCCGCCGGGGAAGACGAGTTCGCCCGCCGGGGAGAGTTCGCCGTCCTCGTCGGGCAGCGCGAGGGCGCCCAGCCAGGGCTCGTCCCCGGCGTCGAGCCCGGCGTCGCGGGCCAGGCCGAGGACGGTGTCGGCCAGTTCGTCGGCGTCGAGGGCGTCCTCCTCCCAGTTCGCCGCGCCCTCGTCGTCCAGGGAGGCGGCGACGGCGGCCCGGACCTGCGGGGTGGTGAGCACGGCGCGCGGGGTGGCCGGGAGGGCGCCGAGCTTCTCCAGGAGCGGGTGGGCGGCGTCCGGGTGGGCGATCTTCAGGCCGAGCCGGGTGAGGACCCCGGGGTCGAGGGAGGCGGCCTCCGGGGAGGGGAGCAGCACCTGCCGGGGCCCGATCGTCGTACGTCCCGCCCCGGTGCCGGGCGGCTGGGTGGCGTCCCCGGCCAGCGGCACCGGCAGTCCGGACAGCCGGTCGGGGTCGACCCCGGCCAGGCTGTCGTACAGCTCGCGCCACCAGCCGGGGGCCTTCTCCAGGCCCGCCAGCCGGTCGATCGCGTCGGTCAGCGGCACCCGGGCCACGCCCAGCGTGCGCAGCTCCGCGCGGCGTTCCAGACCGGCGGGCAGCAGGGTCGGCAGCACCTCGGCGAGGACCCGCACGGTGTCGGCGCCCGCGCCCTCCACCACCTCGGCGTCGCGGGGGCGCAGGGACTCCGGCAGGTCGTCGTCCTCCGCGCGCCGGTCCTCGGCGGGGACGGCGGGCGGCAGGAAGGCGGTGCGCGGGAGGCGTTCGAGGATCGCCCGGCGCAGCACGCCGTCCAGTTCGCCCCGGCCCAGCGCGCCGGGCACCAGGTCGATGAGGCCGGTGGAGACCGGCCGCCAGTCGGCGAGCAGACCGGCGTAGGCGTCGGCCGCGCGTTCCGTGAGGAAGTCGGTCAGCGGGCCGGTCGCGGTGTGCCGGCGGGTGGAGTCCAGCGGGAAGGACGCGATGAGCAGGGCGGGCACGCCGAGCGGCTCGTCGCTGGGCGTGGGCGCGTGGATCACGGGGCTGGTACGAGGGCGGGCGGGGGCGCCGTCGGCGTCCACGGGCACGGCCCAGGTCACGGACCAGTGGGGGCGCAGCCGTTCCTCCACCGGCCGGTCGGCCAGCAGGTCGGGGGTGAGGGGGCCGTGCGCGGTGGCGGTGCGCCAGCGGGTGGTGCCCGCGCGGGAGTCGTCCACGACGGTGAGGGAGTCCTCGCCGCGGCGGGAGAGCGTACGGGTCTCGTCCCCCGCCTCGATCACGACCTCCGCCAAGCCGGGCAGGGCGAGGAGCAGGGCGTCGTCCACACCGTGCAGGAGCCGTTCGGCGAGGTCGGCGGCGGCCGGGTCGCGCAGCGGGAGGATGACGGCCGTGTCGTAGGGGTCGGGGGCGCTGCCCTCGGCGGCGAACGGCAGCCGCAGCAGCGGGACGTGGCCGTCGCGCCGCCGGATCTCGTCGCCGAGGCCGGGGCTGTGCCGGGCGGTGTCGGCGGCCAGGTCGCGGGCCTCGGCCAGCGACCAGCGCACCCCGC
This sequence comes from Streptomyces mayonensis, assembly GCF_018982965.1. Classification (GTDB taxonomy): domain Bacteria; phylum Actinomycetota; class Actinomycetes; order Streptomycetales; family Streptomycetaceae; genus Streptomyces; species Streptomyces mayonensis. The sequence continues at coordinate 26,082 of NZ_JACBYP010000071.1, forward strand.
CGTGCCGGCCGACGACGGCGGGCTCGTCGGTGACGGCCAGGACGGCGGCGAAGCCGACCCCGAACCGGCCGACGGAGCCGTCCCCCGCGTCCCGCTTGGCGGAGGCGCGCAGGGTGGACAGCGACTCGACGCCGGTCGCGTCGAGCGGCGCGCCGGTGTTGGCGGCGACGAGGACGCCGTCGCGCAGGGTGAGCCGCAGCCGGCCGGGTACGCCGGCCCGTGCGGCGGCGTCGGCGGCGTTCTGCGCCAGCTCGACGACCAGCCGGTCGCGGTAGCCGCCGAGGACGAGGTCCTCCTCCGCGTTGGCGTCCTCACGGAACCGGGCCGGGCTCGTCGCCCAGGCGTCCAGCACCCCGCGCCGCAGACGTGCCGTACCGAACGGGTCGGCACCCTCGGCGGCAGGCCGTACGAACATGCTCACGGTGACTCTCCTCATCGACGGACCACGAAGGTACCGCGAGGGCGGACCCGCACCGCTCCGGGACGACCGGACCGGCCGGGGCCGCTCAGGCCCTCCGCCGACGCCGCCCGGGCCCTGAGCAGGCGGTTCTCAAGAGACGAACGGGGGCTCCGACGCGGGCTGAGCAGGGCTGGGGAGCACCTGAGACGGGCTGAGCGCCCCTCGAACAGGCTGAGCAGCACCTGAAACAGGCTGAACAGCACCTGAGACGGGCTGGGCAATGCCTGAGACAGGCTGGGGAGCCCCGTGCACGGGCTGGGCGGGGACAGGGCGGCGACCAGGCAGGGACTTGGCCAGGGAGCGGGCAGGGACGGGTCAGGAACCGGGCAGGGACGAGCCCGGCGGGACCAGGACGAGCCCGGCACAAACCGCGGGACGGGACCCGGCACGAACCGCGGGACGAGCCCGGCAGAGACCAGGACGAGCCCGGCACAAACCGTGGGACAGGGCCCGGCACGAACCGCGGGACCAGCCCGACAGAGACCGAGACGAACCCGACAGAGACCGAGACGGGCTGGACAGCGCCAGGGATGAGCCCGGCAGGGACCCGGCAGGAACCGGGCAGGGACAACCGGGCAGGGACCGGGCAGGGACCGGGCAGGGACCGGGCAGGGCTACGAATGCCCCAGCTCCGCCGAGGCCGCGTCCTCCGTCGCCGGGACCGAGCCCGAGTCCGAGGCCGGCCGCAGCGGGAACGGGTCCACCCGCGTCTCGTCGATCACCGGCGGAGCCACCCGCGGCGGCTTCGGCATGACCGCGGCCTCCGAGTGCCCGCCGCACCCGTACGCCAGCGACACGACGTGGCCGTCGGCCGGGGAGAACTCGTTGGCGCACACGCCGAAGGCCTGTCCGAGCGAGCCGCCGATACGGGCCAGGAACCCGCAGCTGACACAGGAGGCGGGGGCCGCCTGGGCCATCGCGGTCTTGGGGCCGTAGCCCTCCTCCCAGCGGTCGGCGGCGACGTGCAGGCCGTACCGGGACAGCACCCGGGTGCGGCGCAGGCCCAGCTCCTCGGCGACCGCGGAGATCGTCCCGCGTGCCGGTACGGCGGACAGTTCGGCCGGCGGTCCCGCGGTGACCTCGGCGTCCTCGGCCTCGACCAGGTCGGCCATCTCGTGGGAGACGGCGGAGTTCGGCGGCGGCTCGTCCTCGCCGGTCCAGCCGGGCTCCAGGCGCAGGTCCTCGGCGTCGGTGGGCAGCAGGTCGCCGGGGCCCATGTCGCCGGGTTGCAGCCGCTCGCTCCACGGCACCCACTCGGGGGCGAGCAGCGCGTCGGGGCCGGGCAGCAGCACCGCCTCGTCCACGGTGACGACCTTGGCGCGGGAGGCGCGGGCCACGGTCACGGCCCAGCGCCAGCCGCGGTAGCCCAGCTCCTTGCAGGCGAAGAAGTGGGTGACGACCCGGTCGCCCTCCGAGACCATGCCGTCGTGCTCACCGACGACGCCGGGGGCGGCGGCCTCCTCGGCTGCGGCGCGGGCGAGGTCGACGGCCTCGGCGCACAGACGGTCAGGGGTGCGGCTTCGCGTTGTCGCTGCGCTCACAGGTATCGCTTCTCTCCATACGCCGTCTCACGAGTGCGCCGCTGCCTGCGAGGGGGCGGACGGAGCGGACCTGTGGACCGCGTCGACGTCCGCGCCCGATCGCGCTCGGGCGCACCTACGTCATCCATTCTGCGGGATGGCCGTACGGCGCGCGGCCGAGAACGTTCGCCACGGCGCGCTACGCACGCTACCTGCTCACGTGCCCTGGGCCTACACCGACGGGAGTTTCAGCAGAGTACGGTCCGGCAACGACCACGAGACCACCGGGTCCGCCCGGGGTGTCGCCGGGTCCTGCCCGGGATGTCGCCGCGTCCTGCCCGGGGGTGTCGCCGGGGTGTCGCCGGGGTGTCGTCCCGGCCCGCACGGGGCTCACAGCGCTGTCGCCGAAGCCGCCCCCGGCCCGCGGGGTCCGCGGGGTCCGCGGGGCCCGCGGGGCCCGCACGGGATGCCGCCCGCCCCGCCGCCAGGTGCCGTCCCGTCCCGGGCCGGGCTTCGGTGTCCGGAGTGTCCTCGCAGTCAGGCCTCAGTGGGCCGCAGTGCGGGGGGGCGCAGTGGAGGCGGCAGCGGGGCCGCAGCGGAGGCCGCAGTGTGTCATCGGTGCGGCTTCGGGAGCGTCGTCCGTGGCGTATGTGCGCTACAGCCCCGGCTCTCGGGGCACTATGACGGGGTGGCAGCCGCACGGACGGAGTTCAAGAGCGGGAGCCGGAGGCGTGGACCCGGCTCCCGGTTCCGTGCGTTCGGACGGGTCCTGCGCCTGCCGGTGACCGGCACCGCGCGCGGCATCCGCCGGGCGACGCACGCGCACGGGGCGGGCGAGTCGGGCCTCGGCAAGCTGATCGAACTGCACGGCGTGAACGGCGCGGGCGACGTCATGATCACCGTTGCGCTGGCCTCCACCGTCTTCTTCTCCGTACCGACCGACGAGGCCCGCGGCCGGGTCGCGCTCTACCTCGCGATCACCATGGCTCCGTTCACCCTCCTCGCGCCGGTGATCGGCCCGCTGCTCGACCGGCTGCCGCACGGCCGCCGCGCGGCGATGGCGACCGCCATGGGCGCCCGCGCGCTGCTCGCGCTGGTGCTGTCGGGAGCGGTCGCCACCGGCGGCATCGAGTTGTACCCGGCCGCGCTGGGCGTGCTGGTCGCCTCGAAGGCGTACGGGGTGGTCAGAAGCGCGGTCGTGCCCCGGCTGCTGCCGCCCCGCGTCTCCCTGGTGAAGGCGAACTCACGGGTCACGCTGTGCGGGTTGCTCGCCACCGGCGCGGCCGCGCCGATCGGGGCGGGGCTGCAGCAGGTCGGGCCGCGCTGGCCGCTGTACGGGGCGTTCGTGATCTTCGTGGCGGGCACGGTGCTGTCGTTCACGCTGCCGCGGAAGGTGGACTCGGCGCGCGGCGAGGACCGCGCGCTGCTCGCCTCGGACGAGGGGCACCTGCCGGGGCCGCTGCGGGGCCGGGCGAAGCGGCCGGGGCTGCGTACGGTCGGCCCGGCGGTGACGCACGCGCTGGCCGCCAACGCCGGGATCCGCTGTCTGTCCGGGTTCCTGATCTTCTTCCTGGCGTTCCTGCTGCGGGTGCACCCGATGACCGGGCAGAGCGCGGCGGTGTCGCTCGGGATCGTGGGCGTCGCGGCCGGTGCGGGCAACGCGCTGGGCACGGCGGTCGGCGCGTGGCTGCGCTCCCGCGCGCCGGAGATCATCATCGTGACCGTCGTCGCGGTCGTGCTGGGCACGGCGGTCACGGCCGCGGTGTTCTTCAGCGCCTTCCTGGTGGCGTGCCTGGCGGCGGTCGCGGGGTTCGCGCAGGCGCTGGCCAAGCTGTCCCTGGACGCGCTGATCCAGCGGGACGTGCCGGAACAGGTGCGCACCTCGGCATTCGCGCGCTCGGAGACGCTGCTGCAGGTCTCCTGGGTGCTCGGCGGCGCGGTCGGCATCGTGCTGCCGCTCAACGGCACACTGGGCCTGTCGGTGGCCGCCGCGATCGTCGCCGCCGGGTGGCTGGCGACCGTACGCGGCCTGCTCGACTCGGCGCGGCACGGGGGCCCGGCGCGCCCGAGGGTGGCGTGACCACGCCGCGCCGTACCCAGGTGGGGAGCGGGCCCCGGGCGCCGTATAGCCTTCGCCCATGACCACGTTTGCCCGCGGCACTGCCGCTATCGGACACGGCGTAGTGCGACGCCGCCGCGCCGTCGCCGCCGCCGGCGCCGTATCCGCCGGACTGCTCCTGCTGTCCGCCTGTGACGAGCCGACCCCGATGTCGACGGTCACGGTCGGCAGCGACTCGGTCAGCTCCGAGGCCACCTGCGGTGGCGACGACAAGGTCCTGGAGACCTCGGAGATCCAGAAGTGCCTCCAGGACGACAGCGTCAAGTCCATCACGGTCAACCCCGACGACACGGTCCGCTTCGGCGTCGACCCGGACGTCGCGGACCAGCGCTGGACGATCCTGATGAACGGTCAGCAGCTGACGGACGACACGGACAACACGTACCGGACGGTCCCGGGCAGCGTGTTCTTCAACGCCCAGTACGGCGCCCAGGGCGACTCCACGCTCGTCACCATCAAGGCCGGTGACGGCAAGACCGGCAGCGAGAAGGCGACCGGTCTGTGGTCCTTCAAGCTGAAGAAGGACAGCTGACCACGTCCTCCGCGCGCATCCTCGTCGCCACCGCGGTGCCCGTCGAACGGGACGCGGTGGCACGGGCGTTCCCGGGACCGGTCACCGAGCTGCCCCGCCCCGGGACCGTCCTGCACCGGCTCCCGGACGGTGGCCCCGACCTGCTGGCCGCCGGTGTCGGCCCGGCCCTCGCCGCCGCCTCCACCGCCGCCGCGCTGACCGCCGCGGCCCTCGACGGCGCCCCCTACGCCCTGGTCGTCTCGGCCGGCATCGGCGGCGGGTTCGCACCGGGCGCGCCCGTCGGCTCGCTCGTCGTCGCCGACGAGATCACCGCCGCCGACCTGGGTGCCGAGACCGCCGACGGCTTCCTGCCGGTCACCGACCTCGGTTTCGGCACCGTCACCCACCACCCGCCGCCCGGCCTCGTCGTCGCCGCCGCCGACGCGACGGGCGCCCGTCCGGGCACCGTCCTGACCGGGTCCACCGTCACCGGCACCGCCGAACGCGCCGCGCTGCTGCGCGAGCGCCACCCGCGCGCCCTCGCCGAGGCGATGGAGGGTTTCGGCGTCGCGGAGGCCGCCGCGGCACACGGCGTGCCGGTACTGGAGCTGCGTGCCGTCTCGAACCCCGTCGGCCCGCGCGACCGGGCCGCCTGGCGCATCGGCGAGGCACTCGGAGCACTGACGGAAGCCTTCGGGAAGCTCGCCCCCGTCCTCAGGAGTTGGACCCCACATGACGCACACGGCTGACACCGCCCACACTGCCGACACCACCGACTCGACCGGGACCGCCGGGACCCTGCGGATCTCGTACTCCCCCTGCCCCAACGACACCTTCGTCTTCGACGCCCTCGCCCACGGCCGCGTCCCGGGCGCCCCCGCCCTCGACGTGACGTTCGCGGACATCGACATCACCAACGGCATGGCCGAGCACGGCGAGTCGGACGTGCTGAAGGTGTCGTACGCCGTACTGCCGTACGTCCTCGACGACTACGCCCTGCTGCCCTGCGGCGGCGCGCTGGGCCGGGGCTGCGGCCCGCTCGTGCTGACGCGGGAGGCCGGCGCGGATCTGCGCGGCCGGACGGTCGCGGTGCCCAGCGAGACGTCGACCGCCTACCTCCTCTTCCGCCTGTGGGCGGCGGACACCGTGCCCGGCGGGGTCGGCGAGATCGTGGTCATGCCCTTCCACGAGATCATGCCCGCGGTGCGCGACGGGAAGGTCGACGCCGGACTGGTCATCCACGAGGCGCGCTTCACGTACCAGAACTACGGGCTGCACAAGCTCGCCGACATGGGCGAGCACTGGGAGCGGACCACCGGGCTGCCGATCCCGCTCGGCGCGATCATCGCCCGGCGCTCGCTGGGCGAACAGGCCCTGACCCGGCTGGCGGACGCGGTCCGTGCCTCGGTCCGGGCGGCCTGGGACGACCCGGAGGCGTCCCGGCCGTACGTCATGGAGCACGCCCAGGAGATGGACCCGGCCGTGGCCGACCAGCACATCGGGCTGTACGTCAACGAGTTCACCGCCGACCTCGGCGAGGACGGCTACGCGGCGATCCGCGGCCTGCTGACCCGCGCGGCGGCCGAGGGACTGGTGCCGGCCCTCGGCCCCGACGCACTGGCGTTCCCGTAGTACCGGGCCGGGAGCGCGGACCGGTGGACGGGCGGACGGTCGGGCGTCCCGGACGTCTCAGACGTCGAGCTGGTCGGCGACCGCGCGGAGCAGTCCGGCGATCTTCTTGCCGGCGGTCTTCTCGGGGTAGCGGCCTCGCTCCAGCATCGGTGTGATGTTCTCCAGGAGGGTCGTCAGGTCCTGGACGATGGAGGCCAGCTCGTCCGGTTTCTTGCGCTGCGCGGCGGCGACCGAGGGAGCCGGGTCGAGCAGGGCCAGGGACAGGGCCTGGTCGCCGCGCTGTCCGGCGACGACCCCGAACTCGACGCGCTGCCCGGGCTTGAGGCTCTCGACTCCGGCGGGGAGGACCGAGGAATGCACGAAGACGTCACCGCCGTCGTCGCGGGAGAGGAAGCCGAAGCCCTTCTCGCTGTTGAACCACTTGACCTTGCCAGTCGGCAAAGCACACGCTCCCTTGTCGCCGCCGGACTGGCCGGACGCCCATTGAACTGCCGTTGAGACAGCCTACCGGGGGTCTCCCCCACGGCACACGGCCTTAATCACGCCCGTGAACAGCACCGGGCCCCCGCCCGTGGGGGCAGGGGCCAGTGGGAATCCCGGGGCGCCGGCACTCCTTCTCCGCCCGGGTGTCAGCCGGGTGTCAGCCGGGTCGGAGCGGGTCGCTCAGCCGCCGATCCGGTCCAGTTCCACGAGGTCCTCGTCGGAGAGTTCCAGGCCCGCACCGGTGATGTTCTCGCGCAGGTGCGCCACCGACGAGGTGCCGGGAATGAGCAGGATGTTCGGTGACCGTCGCAGCAGCCAGGCCAGGGCGACCGACATCGGCGTCGCGTCCAGCCGGGCGGCCACGGCGGAGAGCGCCGTGGACTGCAGCGGGGTGAAGCCGCCCAGCGGGAAGAACGGCACATAGGCGATGCCCTTGCCGGCGAGGTCGTCGATCAGTTCGTCGTCCTGGCGGTGGGCGAGGTTGTACATGTTCTGCACGCACACGATCGGTCCGATCGTCTGCGCCTCGGCGATCTGTTCCGCGGTCGCGTTGCTCACCCCGAGGTGCCGGATCAGGCCCTCCTGCTGGAGCGCGACGAGCGTCTCGAACGGCTCGGCGAGGGAGCCCGGCAGGGTGCCCTGTGCGTCGCCGAGCCGGAGATTGACCACGTCGAGCGCGTCGAGGCCGAGGTCTTCGAGGTTCCGGTGGACGGCGCGGCGCAGGTCGTCGGGCCGCCGGGCGGGGGGCCAGCCGCCCTGCTCGTCACGGACCGCGCCGACCTTCGTCACGAGGTGCAGTTCGTCGGGATAGGGGTGGAGCGCCGCGCGGATCAGCTCGTTGGTGACGCGTGGCCCGTACGCGTCCGCGGTGTCGATGTGGGTGATCCCGAGCCGGACGGCCTCGCGCAGGACGGTGAGCGCGCCGTCGCGGTCGGCGGGCGGGCCCATGACCCCGGGGCCGGCGAGCTGCATGGCGCCGTAGCCGAAGCGGGTGACGGTCAGGTCGCCCAGGGCGAGGGTGCCGCCGGGCAGGGACGTGGGAGATGTGTTCATGCTGAGGTTTCTTTCCGTGTCTTTCCGTGTCTTTTTGGCGCGCTGAGCGCTTTCGCGCTGAGCCGGATCGCGGGCGGTTGCCTGCGCGGGGTGCTGCTCGCGCGCCGGATGCGGTGTCTCCCCGCTCTCCTGCGGGCCACCGGCGCGGGTCTTCGTCCGCGTACGCAGTCGATGTTCACTCGGGGACGGGCGGCGCATCCAATACCGATGCCGCGCGCTCTCATACCGGGCGGGTATCAGCGAGTTACGCTCTGGCCATGGACACCACGGACACCATGGACGCCTTGGAGACCCGTGAGCTGAGGTACTTCCTGACTGTCGCCGAGGAACTCCACTTCGGCCGCGCCGCCCAGCGACTCGGCATGGCGCAGCCGCCGTTGTCCCGGGCCGTCCAGCGGCTCGAGCGGCGCCTCGGTGTCCGCCTGCTGGAACGCGACCGCCGCGGGGTCGAACTGACCGGGGCCGGAGAGATGCTGCTGCACGAGGGCCGCGCGGCGCTCGACGCGACCACCGCCGCCGCACGCCGCACCCGCCGCGCCGGTGGCGCCGCCGGGCCGGGTGGACCGGGTGGGCCTCGCAGCCACCTGGTGCTGGCGGTGAAAGCCGGCGCGTCCCACGAGCTGCTGCACAAGCTCCTCGACGCCTACGCGGCCGAGCCCGACGCGGCCGAGATCGAGGTGCTGCCGAGCGGTACGTGCGAGCAGGAGGGGATGCTGCGCGACGGCCGTGCCGACGCGGCGCTCATGCACAAGCCCTTCAACTCCCTCACCGGCTTCGACAGCGAGGAGCTGATGACCGAGGGTCAGATCGCCGTGCTGCCCGCCAGACATCCCCTGGCCGCGCGCGGGTCTCTGTCCATGGCCGACGTCAGTGACGTCCCCGGCCTCCCCCTCGCCCGCTGGTCCCGCCACGGCACGTTCCCGCCCGGCCCCGGCCCCGAGATCCACGACCAGACACAGCTGGCCCAGCTGATCGCCCTGGGGCGCACCGTGGCCGTCTACCCGGACTCGGCCCGCGCCTGGCTGTGGGCGGAACACGCCGCCGTCCCCCTGACCGACGCGCCCCCGGTCGTCACCCACCTCGCCTGGCCCGCGCACAGCCGCTCACTCGCCCTGGCCGGACTGATCCGCACCGCCACAGGACTGTGACCGCCCACGTCCGCGTCCGCGCCCACGTCCACGTCCCGGAGTGACGCGGGGCCCCGGACCGGATGCCCGGGAAGGATGCTTGCTCGACGCGGAGGCCCGGCACAGCCGTCCGGCGCGGAGCAGGGCGCCCGTCGCGCGGAACGCCCGCTCCCCGCGGGGCGTCACACGCGCTGGGCGGTGCGTTTGCGTCGTGCCGGCGGCCTCCGGGCCACGGCGCTCTCGCCGCCCTCGCCCCGGGACGTACGGGTGAACAGCGTGACGAGCACGGCCGCCCCGCACACTCCGGTCGCGACGAGTGCGGCGGTGTGCATGGCACCGAGGAAGGCCGGTCCGGCGGCCGCCACCGCCGCGGGGTCGCCCGTGGCGAGCGCCGCGCCGAGCGATTCGGACGCCGTGTCCCGCACACTCGCCGGGGAACCCTGGAGACGGTCGTGCACCGCGCCCGCGTAACGGGACCACAGAACCGATCCGAGCACGGCCACGCCGAGCGCGCTGCCGAGCTGGCGCAGCGTGTTCAGCAGCGCCGACCCCGCTCCCGCCCGCTCCGCGGGCAGCGCCGAGGAGGCCAGCGTGGTGCCGGGGGCGAGCGCGAGGGCGAACCCCAGCTGCAGGGCGAACGCGTCCACGACGAACCAGCCGACCCCGGTACGTGCGCCCAGCGCGGTGACGCCCGCGAAGGCCCCGCCCATGATCGCGAGGCCGGTGGCGATCGTCGCCCGGGCACCGAACCGTTGCGTCGCCCTGCGCGAGAGCGGAGCGCCGACCACCAGGCCCGCCGACAGGGGTATGAGCAGCAGCCCGGTCCGCAGCGGTGAATAGCCGCGCAGGATCTGCAGGTAGAACGTGGTGAAGTACAGATAGCCGAACACGACGAACGAGCCGAGGGTGAGGGCCACCGCGGCGACGGTGAACGAGGCGTTTCTGAAGAGGCCGACGTCGAGCAGCGGTTCGCGGTGGCGGGCCTCGGCCACGGCGAGGCCCGCCAGGACTACGGTGCCGACCGCCGCGGGCAGCCAGGTGCCCACGTACGTCCACCCCTGGTCCGTGGCGTGCACCACTCCGAACAGCAGCAGACCGATGCCGGCCAGGGACGCCGCGACGGGCGCCACTCGCAGTTCTCCCCGGCCGCCCGCCGGGATCGCGGGGATCCACGCCCATGCGGCCGCCAGGCCGAGGAGCGCGAGCAGGGCGACGAGTTCGAGGACCGACCCCCACCACAGGCCCGCGCTCAGCAGGGCCCCGCCGAGCAGCGGGCCCAGTGAGATGGACAGCCCGGAGGCGGCCGCCCACGAGGCGATGGCGCGAGCCCGTTCGCCGGGCGGGAAGACGCGCAGGATCACCGCGAGGGTGGTCGGCATGATGGCGGCCGCGGCCACGCCCGTCAGCGCACGCGCGGCGATGATGGCGGCGGACGAGTCGAGCAGGCCGGTGACCGAGGTCGTGACGGCGAAGGCGGCCGACCCCCACACGAGAAGCCGTTTCAGGCCGAACCTGTCGCCCGTGTTGCCCGCGACGAGCAGGAACGCGGCGAAGGTGAGCGTGTAGGCGTTCAGGAACCACTGCTGCTCGGTGGTGCTCGCGCCGAGGTCCTCCTGCATCGTGGGCAACGCCACGTTGAGGACGGTGCTGCCCAGCAGGACCGCCGAGACGGTCAGGGTGAGCGCCAGAAGCGCCCGCCCGGGCCGGACCGTGCCCGTGCTCGTGCCCGCGACTGTGTGGGTGTGGGTGCCGGTGTCGGTGTCGGTGTCCGTCATCCCACGAGCTCCTCCGCCGCGGAGGGCAGGGCGATCACGCACTCGACCTCGATCAGGAACTCCGGGGCGAACAGCTGCGCCACGCCGACCAGGGTGGACGAGGGCGGAGGCGTACCGTGCAGGGCGCCGAGGAGGGCCGGGGCCAGCCGCGGGGCGTAGTCCACGACGTAGACCGTCTCCTTGACGATGTCCTCGCGCCCGGCGCCGAGCGCGAGGAGGACGCGGTCGATGCGGCGCGCGATCTGCTCGACCTGTGCCACGTGGTCGCCCTCGCCGACGACACGGCCCTCCTCGTCCCAGGCCACCTGCCCGCTGAGGAAGGCGAGGTCGCGGCCGGAGGGGACCGACACCTGGCTGATCAGGTCGGGAAGGCCGAAGACGCCGTCCGGTTCGATGCGGTGGATCATGCGTGGTGCCTTTCGGGCTCGGGGTGTTCGGGCTCGGGGTGGTGGAGGGCCGCGACGGCCTTCCCGGTCTCGGCCGACAGCGCGTCGGGGTCGGTTTCGTCCGACGCCCAGCCGACGTATCCGTCCGGCCTGATCAGGGCGGCGCTGACGGCGGCCCAGGCCGGGCGGGACTGCTCTCCGCCCGGCGGGCACCGGTACCGGTTCGTACGGGCGTCGACGCCGCCGGTGCCGAGTCCGTCGACGCGGCCGAAGTCGACGAGGACGGGGCGGCCGTCCCTCAGGAGGTCGAACAGGTGCTCCGTGTCGGAGAGCCGCAGGTTGGGGGCCCGGTGCCCCGTCAGCGGATGGTGGTGCGGGCCGGGCGGCGGGTACTGCACGGACAGCCCCGAGAGGCGTCCCGCCAGAGCGTCCCGGAGCTGCGGCTGCTGCGCGATCAGCTTGCCCAGCAGAGACCGCAGCGCGCTTCCCTGCGGCGAGAAACCGGCCATGAGGGCGGTCTGGGCCTGGGTGTGCTCGATCGTGTCGGCGCCCACGGGGTGCCGCTCGTCGTGGTAGGTGTCCAGCAGCGCGTCGCCCGCCCGGCCCTGGAGGGTCGCGGCCAGTTTCCAGCCGAGGTTCATCGCGTCCTGCACACCCACGTTCAGACCGACACCGCCCATCGGCATGTGCTGGTGCGCCGCGTCACCGGCCAGCAGGAAGCGGCCCTTGCGGTAGTGCCGGGCCAGCCGGCTGGTGTTGCCGTAACGGGACAGCCAGGACGGGCTGTGCATCCCGTAGTCCGTACCCGCGATGCGGCGGACCCGCGCGCGGATCTCCTCGAGGGTCGGCTCGCCCGGCCAGTCGGTGCGCAGGTCCTCGGGTGAGTGCAGCGCGATGCGGTGGCGGCCGCCGGACAGCGGGACGAGCATCAGCGTGCCGTCGGTCGTCCACTCGCTCGTGACGGGCCCGGACGGCGGGTCGGCGAGGACCACGTCGGCGAGTGCCCCGAGCGCGGTGAAACGGGTGCCGTCGAAGTCGATCCCGGCGCGCTCCCGCACCAGGCTGCGCGTGCCGTCGCACCCGACGACGTAGGCGGCCTCCAGCACGTAGGCACCGTCCGGCCCCTGGACCGACACGGCCACCTCACCGCCGTCCACCACGCCGTCGGCCACCTCACCGCCGGTCGCCTCGGCGCCGGTGGCCGCGCAGTCCGTCACCCGGTGACCGCGCCGCACGTCCGCCCCGAGGGCCACGGCCCGCGCCTGCAGCAGCTCCGTGGTCCGCGCCTGCGGAATCGTGAGGGTGAACGGGAAGTCGGTGTCCAGCGGACGGAAGTCGAGACGGTCGTCGAGGACCGCGAAGTGCCCGCTGGGGATCCGGCCGCCCTCGGCCAGCAGGTCGCCGTGTGCGCCGCGCAGCGCGAGTGTCTCGATCGTCCGGGGATGAACCGTCAGCGCCCGGGAGTGCTGGTCGATGTCCACGTCCTGTTCGAGAACCACCGTGGGGACGCCTGCCAAGCGCAGTTCGCAGGCGAGCCACATGCCCGTCGGCCCACCGCCGACGACGACAACGTTCTTTCCCATACCCAGCCTCTCTAACAGTGACCAAGAGCGATGGGACCCAGATATACTCGATCGGTGACCAAGAAACAAACCGCCGACCGCGCCAAGGTCGGGATCACCCTCGACCACGTGGTCGGCGCGGCATTCGACGTACTCGACCGGGGCGGCGTCGCCAAGCTCTCCACCCGGACCATCGCGGCGGAACTCGGCGTCAGCATGAACACCGTCATGTGGCACATCCGCACCAAGGACCGGCTCCTGGACACGATGGCCGACGCCGTCCTCGGGGAGGTCTCCCTGGAGGACCTGCCCGGTCAGGGGCACGAGCAGGCGGCCGAACTGGTGCGGCGACTACGCCGGGCGATGCTCGGGCACCGCGACGGCGCCCTGCTCGTGGCGGGCACCTTCCCCGCGGAACCGCGGACCCTCGCCTTCACCGACCGCCTGATGACCGCGCTCCTGGAGGCCTGCCCCACTCCGAGGACTGCGGCGTGGACCGCCTGGAACCTCTTCTACTTCACCCTGGGCCTGGTCCAGGAGGAACAGGCCGCGCCCGCCGACGAGCGCGAGCGCCTGCGCGCCAACGTGGACGCACAGCGCTTCGCCGCCCTGGACTCGGTGTTGGAGGAGTTCATGTCCGTCGACTTCGAGACGCGGTTCCGCTTCGGCGTCGAGCAGATCCTCCGCTCCGCCGCAGCCACGGCGGCGCCCGAGGGGTGAGGGCCACCGGACGCGGCCCCTGCTGCGACGCCCTCGTGCCGGCCGGTCCGCCCCCACGCGCCGACAGGCCCGTGCGCTCCCCCTCTCCCGCCCGGCGCTCCCCCTCTCCCGCCCGGCGCTCCACTTCTCCGGCACGGCGCTTTCCCTCCCGCGGCGGAACGCGCCGCACAGCACGGTCGTCCCGGGAGACAGCAGGTCGGCATCCGACCGGCCCGGCCCTGCCTGCCCAATATCTTCGTATATCTGCTTATGAGGTGTTCCACGTTGAACCTTGCCCGACGTCTTGCTTCCTCCGGCGCTCCTGTCGTCGCCGTCCTCGGCCTGGCCGGTCTCGTCGGCGGCGTACTGGTCGGACAGGACGGACTGCAGACCGTGGTGGGCTGCGGCCTGGTGAGCGACGCCTACGCCTCCCGGACCGCGGCCGACTGGAAGGCGAACGCGGACCACGTGGTGGTGGCGGCACCGACCAGCGAGCGGGAGACCAACAGGGAGGACATGGGCGAGGGAGCGCTGGAGTACACGGTCGACCGGTCGGTGGCACTGCGCGCGGAGGAGGTGCTGTGGTCCGCCGAACGCCCCCGGCAGACGCTGGCCGAGGAGTTCGAGATGACCGCGCCCGGCTGGTCGGTGTACCGGAGCGGCACGCGGATCAAGAAGACGGCCCCGTCCGCCTCCCGGCTGGAGACCGGCCACACCTACATCCTCGCCCTGCGCTGGTCCGAGGGCCAGTGGGTCGTCCTCGGGCAGGGTGCCGCCGTGCCGTTCGACGATCAGGTGGTGGGGCGGGGGGAGTGGTGCGGACGGGTGCTGAGCGAGGAGGAGGTCGCCGCCGGAGAAAGGTTTTCCCGCAAGAGCAACAACAGCCTGGAGAAGACCGCGTGGGGCCAGGGCAAGCAGGTTGTCGTCCGTGAGCTGGAGAAGGCGGACGCCCCGAAGAGGCAGTAGGCACCGGGCACCGGGGCGGGCGGGGGCCGGGAACTACTCTGGTCGGGTGCGTGAACAAACCCGAGTGAACTCCGCCGCGCCCGGCGACCGGCTGATCCGGGCCGGAGCGGTCGTCTTCTTCGTCGGCGCCGTGGCCACACTGGTCACGGTGGCCCCGCTCCTGCTGGGTACGACACCCTTCCCCACCTACATGTTCGGGCTGAGCATGCTGATGGGCGTGGGCTTCCTGGTCGCGGGGGCCGGGGTGATCCAGTCGATCGCGGCCGGGCGGCGTCAGGCGCGGGCCGCGTCGAGCCCGCCGAGCCCCTCGGCGTCGCCGTCCCGGTAGGCGACGAGCCAGGCCGGAAGCGCGGTCAGGTCGGCCAGGACGACGTCGGCACCGGCCGCGCGCAGCTCCCGCGCGTCGCACGGGCCGGTGGGCACGGCCACCGAGCGGGCGCCCGCGGCCCGGGCACCGCGTACGTCGCCGACGTGGTCGCCGACGTAGACCTCCGCGCCGTGCTCGCGCAGCGCGACCGCCTTCTGCTCGGCCCACAGGCCGCCGATCACGGCGTCCGGCTCGATGCCGAGGTGGGCCAGGTGCAGCTTGGCGTTGGGCTCGTGCTTCGCGGTGACGACGACCGCCCGCCCGCCGCCCTCGCGCACCGCCTCGACGGCCTCACGGGCGCCGGGCAGCGCGGGCGTCGGCTCGACCGCGTACGCCGGGTAGATCTCCCGGTACAGGTCGGCGACGGCCGGGATCTCCTCGGCGGGGAACCAGTGGGCCAACTCCTCGGCCAGCGGCGGCCCGAGCCGGGTGACGGCCAGGTCGGCGTCGACGTACGTCCCCGTCCGCGCGCTCAGCTCCAGGTAGCAGGCCCGGATGCCGGGGCGCGAGTCGATCAGCGTCATGTCGAGGTCGAAACCGACGGTGGGCGCGGGGCGGCTGGTCGTGGAGGACATGACTCCCATTGTGCCGGGCGCCGCCACGGGGCCGGCCGGGCCCCGTCTGCCTCGTTGGCTCCCGGCCCCTTCCGGTCGGCCCGAACGGTCCGGGTCACCCCCGTCCGGCCCTCGGCCGGTCCCGGGCAGCCCGTCCGCCCCCGGCCGGTCCCGGTCAATCCGTTCCCCCCTCCCCCCGGCCGGTCCCGGCCCGGTCAACCCGGACGGCACCCGTCAGGCGCGGGGCGGGGTGCGCCCACAGCGGCGGTGCCCGTCAGCCGCGGGGTGCGCGGGAGCGCCAGAGTAGGTAAAGGGCGGTGGCGACGGCCGCGGTGCGCAGTACCCAGGGCCAGGTGTCGGCGACGGCGTCGTTGATGTGCCCGTCGGCGATCGGGTCGCCCCAGCGCCCGTCGACACGGCCCCACAGCCAGACGGCACCGGCGGCGGCCACCGTGCCGGGCAGGCCCAGCACCGCCCACTTCGACTGCGCCGGGGTCAGCCGGCGGGAGAGGTAGGCGATCAGCCAGCCCAGGCCCAGCGGCACGAGGCTGCCGAGGACGGCACCGGCGACGAGCAGGGCGGCGGCGAGCAGCAGGAGGGGGTTGTTCCAGCCGCCGTCGGGCCACACGCGGGGCAGCCGGCGGCGCCCGGTCCCCCCGGCCGTACCGGGGACCGGCTCGACGATCTCCGCCGCCTCCACGGGTTCCTTTCCGCCCGGTGCGCCCTGTTTCTCCGCCTCGTCCTCCGGTCCGGGCGGCGGCTTGAGCAGCTCGGGGATCTCCACGCCGCCGACGAATCCGGGCACGCTGTCGCCGAGGCCGCCCACGCCGGCGAACGGTGCGTCGTCGACCCGCCACCAGTCCGGCTGCGCGTCCTCGCCGTCGCCCAGTTCGTGGGCGCCCGCCCGGTGCGGAGGGGAGGCCGCCGCAGGGGCGGCCGGGGGCGGCGGAGCGGGCCGCCGCCTGCCCTTGCGCCACTCGACACCGCGCCGCTCGGTGCCGCGCCGCTCGGTGCCGCGCGGTTCGCCGGTGGGCGGGGCGTCGCGGGGC
Organism: Streptomyces mayonensis; assembly: GCF_018982965.1. Classification (GTDB taxonomy): domain Bacteria; phylum Actinomycetota; class Actinomycetes; order Streptomycetales; family Streptomycetaceae; genus Streptomyces; species Streptomyces mayonensis. The sequence continues at coordinate 42,345 of NZ_JACBYP010000071.1, forward strand.
GCGGGGTCCCGCTGCTCGGGTACGGCGGTGGGGGACGGCGCGGCCTGCTGCCGTACCGGGCCGGTGCCGCCCGCCGCGGTGACGAGGTCGTCGGGGCTGCCGAGCCGGTCCAGGATGCGGCGTACGGCCGCGGGGCTGTCCACGGTGGTCCTGGAGCGGTGCCGGTCGATCTCGTTGCGCAGCTCGGACACCAGCCGCATGCGGTCCGCCGACGGCAACTGCCGCTGCTGGGCCACGTCGCCGACACGGCTCAGATACTCGAAGACGACCTGATCGCTCTCGATCCCCACGTTCCCCTCCGGGACGGTGCGCGGCAAAACCCGTCGCACGACGGTACCGAACCCGGCATGCGGCTGCGGACAGCCGCACCGGCCGGGCGGGTGCGCGGGGTGCGGGGTGCGGACAGTCGTGCAGGCCTGCCGACCGAGCGACCCGCCCGCACCTCCGCCCCGTAGCACCGTCCCGTGCCTCCGCCCCGTACCGCCGTCCCCGTGCTTCCCACCTCGTACCGCCGCCCCGGTACCTCCACGCCGTACCGCCGCCCCCGTACGAACCCCCGCGCACCGGACACGCAGACCCCCCGAA
>NZ_JACBYP010000072.1 GCF_018982965.1 Streptomyces mayonensis
GGGCTGGGCGGGGGAGGGTCGCGCAGCCCGGCGCTTACGGGGTGCCTCCCCCAGTGCCTGAACGGCCTGGGAGGTGCCCCCACCGCCCACCCGTGCCGCCCCAGCGGCACGACTGCCCGCAGCTGGGGCGCGGCGGCCCCGTAGCTGGGGTGGCACGACCGCCCGTAGCTGGGCGGCATGCGGCTGCGGGTGGCGGCGTCAGGCCTTCGTGACCTTCGGGTCACCGTCCGTGTCCGTTTCCAGGGCCTTCAGGCCCGGATCCATGACGACGTCCTCCGCCCTGGCCTCCGTCGTGCCCTCCTCCGGGAAGTGGCAGGCCGTCAGGTGGCCCTCGCGGTTGCCGGAGAGCTGCACGAGCGGCGGCTCCTCGGTCGCGCACTTGTCCTGCGCCTTCCAGCACCGGGTGCGGAAGCGGCAGCCGGACGGCGGCGAGATCGGCGACGGGACGTCGCCCTCCAGCCGGATCCGCTCCCGCTTGTCGGCGTCGAGGTCCGCCTCGGGCACCGCCGAGAGCAGCGCGTGGGTGTACGGGTGACGGGGGCGCTCGTAGAGCGAGTCGCGGTCCGCGATCTCCACGACCTTGCCCAGGTACATCACCGCGACGCGCTGCGAGAAGTGCCGCACGATCGCCAGGTCGTGGGCGATGAAGACGAACGCGATCCCCATCTCCCGCTGCACCTCCTGGAGGAGGTTCACCACCTGGGCCTGGATGGAGACGTCCAGGGCGGAGACCGGCTCGTCGGCGACGATGAGCTTCGGCTGCAGCGCGACGGCACGCGCCACACCGATGCGCTGGCGCTGGCCGCCGGAGAACTCGTGCGGGAAGCGGTTGTAGTGCTCCGGGTTGAGACCGACGATCTCCAGGAGTTCGCGGACGCGCTTCTCCCGGCCTCCGGGCGGGTTGATCCCGTTGATCTCCATCGGGCCCGAGATGATCGTGCCGACGGTCTGCCGCGGGTTCAGCGACGCGTACGGGTCCTGGAAGATCATCTGGATCTCGGACCGGATCGGTGCCAGTTCCCGCCGGTTGGCGCGGGTGATGTCCTTGCCGCGGTACTCGATGGTGCCCTGCGTGGGCTCGTACAGCCGGGTCAGCAGCCGCCCGGTGGTCGACTTGCCGCAGCCGGACTCCCCGACGAGGCCCAGGCTCTCGCCCGGGAAGACCTCGAAGTCGACGCCGTCGACGGCCTTGACGTGGCCGACGGTGCGCTTGATGGGGAAGCCGCCCTTGATCGGGAAGTGCTTCGAGAGGCCGCTGACCTTGAGCAGCGGCGCGGTGTCGCCGTCCCGCTGCTGCGGGAAGGTGTCGGCCACCGCTGTGGTCGTCTTGCTGTTGTCGCTCATGGTGTGGATGCCCCAGTCGCCGGTTTCCGCTCAGCCCAGCCGGGGCTGAATCTTCTCGATGAACACCTGCTGCCGCTGGTCGCCCGTCAGGTGGCAGGCGGCACCGCGGCCCAGGTCGAGCGTCGGACGCTCGCCCGAGCACCGCTCGCCGGTGACCAGGTCGGTGAAGCCGCACCGAGGGTGGAACGCGCAGCCCGAGGGCGGGTTCATCAGCGAGGGCGGCGATCCCGGGATCGGCATCAGCGGTTCGTTGACGTCGGACGACAGGTTCGGCATCGAGCCCAGCAGACCCCAGGTGTACGGGTGCTGCGGCGACTTGAGGACCTCGCGCACCGTGCCGCGCTCGACGGCCCGTCCCGCGTACATGACCAGGATGTCGTCGGCCATGTTGCCGACCACGCCCAGGTCGTGGGTGATCATGATGATCGCGGAGCCGAACTCCTGCTGGAGGTCCTTGAGCAGGTCGAGGATCTGGGCCTGCACCGTCACGTCGAGGGCCGTGGTCGGCTCGTCCGCGATGAGCAGGTCCGGGTTGCAGGAGAGGGCCATGGCGATCATGGCGCGCTGGCGCATACCGCCGGAGAACTGGTGCGGGTAGTCGTCGACCCGCTTCTGCGGGTGCGGGATGCCGACCTTCTGCAGCAGGTCGATGGCGCGCACCCGGGCGTCCTTCTTGGACGCGCCGTTGTGCTTGATGAACGGCTCGCCGATCTGCCGGCCGACCGTGTAGTACGGCGACAGCGCGGTGAGCGCGTCCTGGAAGATCATCGCCATCTTCTTGCCGCGCAGCTTCTCCAGCTGCTTCTCGCTCGCGTCGGTCAGCTCCTGGCCGTCCAGGGTGATCGAGCCGTCGACGGCGGTCTTGCGGCGGTCGTGCAGGCCGAGGACGGCCAGGTTGGTCACCGACTTGCCGGAGCCGGACTCGCCGACGATGCCGAGGGTCTTGCCCCGCTCCAGGTCGAAGGAGAGACCGTCCACCGCCTTGACGACGCCGCCCTCGGTGGAGAAGTGGACCTTGAGGTCGCGCACCGAGAGAAACGCGTCCCCCGCGGCGGCGGCCGGGGCCTCTTCGGGCTTGGTCTGAGTGGTCACGGTGGTTCTCCTAGGACAGGCGCACGCGCGGGTCGATGACGGCGTACATGGCGTCCACGATCAGGTTGAAGACGATGATGAGCGCGGCGCTGACCAGCATGACGCCCATCAACATCGGCAGGTCCTTGTTGGTGACGGAGTCCAGCGCGAGCCGGCCGATGCCGGCCAGGCCGAACGTCATCTCGGTCACCATGCCGCCGCCCATCAGCGAGGACAGGTCGATGCCGAGGATGGTGACGATGGGCACGAGCGAACCGCGCCAGGCGTAGCGGAAGAAGGTGTAGTTGCCCGACATGCCCTTGGCGCGGGCCGCCTTCACATGTTCTTCCTGCAGTTGCTCGATCATCGACGACCGGCTCATGCGGGTGTAGTTGGCGGTGAAGATGGTCGCCATGACGAGCCAGGGGATCAGCAGGCCCATGAACCAGCCGCCGAGGTCCTCGGAGAACGGCACGTACTTCGGCTTGTCCAGCCAGCCGGTGCTGTAGACGAGCGCCAGCAGCACGAGCGGGCCGAGGAAGTAGATCTGCAGGGAGCTGACGACCAGCGAACCGGAGCTGAAGACCTTGTCGACCCAGGTGCCGCGGTTGCGGGCGGCCAGCAGGCCGGCGCCGAGGCCGGCGATGAGGAAGACCACGAGGGAGCCGATGGTCAGCGAGACCGTCAGCGGGAAGCGGTCCATGATCGTGTCCCAGACGTTCTGGTTGTTCGCGAAGGACACACCGAAGCAGGGGGCCGCGCAGTGGCCGACGGCGAAGTCACGCCCGGCGAAGATGCCGATCAGGAAGTTCCAGTACTGGACCGTGACCGGCTTGTCGAGGCCCAGGTTCTTGTGGATGATCTCCAGCGCGTCCGGAGTGCAGTTCTTGCCACAGGCCAGCATGGCCGGGTCCTGCGGGATCGCGAAGAACATGAAGAAGGTGAAGGCACTGATCAACACCAGGATCAGCACCGCGCCGAAGGACCGGCGAATGAGGAATTGAAGCATGGCAGACAGCTGCTCTCAGGACTGCGGCGGGGGGATGGGGAGGGCTGAAGGAGATCCGGGCCCGGTGGTGGGCGCTCCGCAGCGCGCCCACCACCGTTTCCCGACCGGTCGGGCTACTTCTTGAGGAAGACCCGGGTCACGTCCACGTAGCTCGAGTCAGAGCTGTAGCGGATGCCGCCGACGTTCGAACCGAAGATCTGGAAGACCTTGGTGTAGTAGATCGGGGCGGCCGGGTTGATCTCCTTGGAGATGTACTCGTTCAGCTCGGCCCAGGCCTTGGTGGCCTCGTCCGTGTCCGTGATCTTCTGGATGCGCTTGATCTCGGAGTTCACGTGGTCGTCGTTGATGTGCGAGTAGTTCGACGAACCGTCCTGGATCTGCGTGCCGTCGTAGACCGGCGGGATGACCGTGGAACCGGACGGCCAGTCCTGGCCCCAGCCGGTCATGTACAGGTCGTAGCCGTTCTTGACCTTGCCGACCTGCTCGTACCAGGTGGCGGAGTCGATCTCCTTCTTCTGGATGTCGAGACCGATCTTCTCCAGCGCGGTGGCGATCAGGACGGCCTGCTTCTGCCGCTCCGGCGTGTTGCCGTAGGCGTACACGAGGCTCTTGCCCTCGAAGCCGCCCTCCTTGATCAGCTTCTTGGCGGCCTCGACGTCGCCGTTCGGCTTCTTCTCACGGTTGAACGGGTCGAACGTGCCGTCGTAGCCCGGGGTCGTGGGCGACATCAGCGAGTTGGCGACCTCACCGCCGTAGGCGCCGCCGTCGGCCTTGAAGACCGCGTCCGAGGGCAGGGCCAGGGTGATCGCGTCACGGAGCTTCTTGTCCTTGATGCGGTCCATGTTGAAGTTGAGCTGCCACACGTACGGGGCGTAGCCCTGGATCGTGCGGTTCTCCATCGCCTGCTTGTCGCCGACGACGTTCTGCAGCTGGGTGGTGGCGACCTGACCCGTGAACATCATGGCGTTCTTGGCGCCGCCCTGGTCGGCGAGGAGGGTCTTGGTCTGGTCCTCGTCGTCGTGGTTCATCTCGATGTTGAAGCCGTCGACGTACTGGTGGCGCACCGAGTCGGACTTGGGGTCCCACTGGGTGTTCTTGACCAGCTTCATGGACTTGCCGGGCTTGAACTCGGAGATCTTGTACGGGCCGACGGCGACGGGCGCGGAGTCGTACTTCTCCTTGGTGTCCGTCTCCTCCGGGACGACGCTGTAGCCGGGCATCGTCAGCATCTGCGGGAGGTCGGGACGCGGGGTGTCGAAGTGGAAGACGATCGTCTTGTCGTCCGGCGTCTCCAGGACGTCGTCGGGCAGGTGCTTGCCCTTGTCCGGACCCTGGTAGGCGTCGCGGTAGGTGGTGCCGTCGCCGGAGAGCCACTGCTGGAGGTAGGTCGGGCCGTCGGTGATGTAGTTGGCGTACATCCGCTCGACCGTGTGGCGGATGTCCGCCGAGTTGATCGGGTTCCCGTTCGCGTCCTTCAAGTTGTCCTTGAGGGTGTACGTCCAGGTCTTGCCGCCGTCGGACTCCTTGCCCGCGTCGGTGGCGAGGTCGCCGACGACGGTCAGGTTGCCGTTCTCGTCCTCGTCGTACTGGGTCAGACCGCGGAAGATCAGGCGGCTGAGCAGCTTGCCGTCGGAGACGTAGATCTGCCCCGGGTCCAGGTGGGAGAAGTCCGCCGTCTGGTAGACGGTCATGGTGCCGCCGGACTTGGCGCCCTCGACGTCGGGGGCCGGGCCGGTGGACGCCTGCGCGTCGCCGATCTGGACCGGCTTCGACTGCGACTTGGCGTCCTCCTTCTGCTTGCTGTTGTCCTTGGAGGAGCTGTCGCTGTCGCCACCACCGCAGGCGGTGAGGGTCAGGGCGCCGGCGGCGACCGCGACTATCGCGGCCGTCGCGGTGCGGTTACGGAGAATGCTCATTGGGACGAATCCACCTGCCTGTGAGTAGTGAGCGCTGCTGGTACGTGGCCGGGACCGGGCTGGGCGGCGCCGGGCCGGCCGGGCGAGGATGTGGGGGGATGTCCCCTGGGCCTCAGCGGTTTCCCTTGGGGTCGAAGGCGTCCCGCACCGAGTCGCCGAGGAGGTTGAAGGCCACAATGAAGATCACCATGGCCACTCCGGGGAAGAGCATGTAGTACGGATCCTGCTCGACGATGTTGGCGCCGATGGAGAACATCCGCCCCCAGTCCGGCGTCGGCTCGACGTACCCCACACCCACGAAGGACAGGAACGCGATGCTGAGGATGGTGCTCGGCAGCGTCAGCGTCGCCTGTACCAGCGTCGGGGTGACGATGTTGGGCAGCAGTTCCTTGCGGAGGATGCGCCAGGGCGAGGCCCCCGAGATGCGGGCCGCCTCGATGAACTCCCGGTCGCGCAGGGACATCGTGGCGCCGCGGACGATGCGGGCCATGCTCATCCAGCCCAGGAAGGACAGCACGATGATGATCGCGGCGGCGCGCACGTAGGTGGGCGTCTCCTTGTCCGGGGCCACGAACACGGTGGTGATGACGGGCATCGCGGCGACGAAGAACAGCTGGCTGGGCAGGGCCATGAAGAAGTCGGTGATCCGGCCGAGCCAGTAGTCGATCTTCCCGCCGAAGTAGCCGCCGGCCAGACCGATCAGCACACCCAGGAACGTCATGATGAGGGTCGCCGCCAGCGCGGTGGCCATCGAGTTGCGCATCCCGTAGAGCAGCTGCGTGAACACGTCGCGGCCCAGGCCCGGTTCGATACCGAACCAGAAGTCACCGCTGATGCCGCCGAACGGTGCGGCGGGCATGGTGAACATGTCCAGGAGGTCGGGGTTGTCCTGCCCGTACAGCGTGTACGGGTCCTTGCCGTAGACCTTCGAGATCAGTGGCGCCGCCGCCGCGACCACGAAGAAGAACAGGACGACGAAGGCAGAGACCACACCGGCCCGGTCGCGCTTGAAGCGCGCCCACATCAACTGGCCGGGCTTGCGCCCTTCCGGCTCCTTGGGCTTCGGGGCGTCACCCTGCGGCGCGCTCTCTTTGTCCAAGACGGGAGAGGCTTCAGCACCCTCAATCTCGATTGGACTCGTCATGATTCGTCCATTTCACAGGTTGGAGGTCGTCGGGAGTATGGGGGGTCCGACGGCCTTCGCACGGCGTATGTCAGGCGCAGCGCGCGAGGGGAACAACGACGGAGGGGCGACATACCCCTGGGGAACCCTGGCTCGCGACCGGTGGCACCGGCCGACGGCACGCGTCGTCAAGGAAGTTCGCGACGCCTCGCCGCGGCCGCATCGACCTGGACGGTACTGAACGCACCCGCGGGGCCTACACCTGCCATCGGGAACGATGCGACCCATATGGCGCTTGTGGCACCTCGCATGGGTTCCTCCTCATGAATCCGCTGGTTCACCGCAAAGAGGAGCACGCGACACACACCGGCCACTGACCGGTGATGAGATCGTCGGGCGCCCTCACGCTCGCGAGCCTGCGCCCCGTCAGCGCGTGACCCGTTTATCCGAGCTCTACGCGCCTAACTATCTGCCATCCTCCGGGGAACGAACCACTGGTTCGAGGTCTCGGTTCGATCACAGATAGGGGCCAGACCTTTCAAAATCCGGACAAAGGGTTTGGTACGAGATCGCTGCGAAACGGACTTGTTACACATCTAACGGAGGTGACTGTCCGTATAGCGGACGTCCGTGTCGTGGAAATTGATTGCGCGTAACGCTCGGGAGGTGCAGGCTGACAGACAGCTCTGTCTTGCGCCGCGAACGACCGCCGTCGGCGGCCGCGGCGCCTCGCGCGCTTCCGCGCAGGTTAGTGGGTGCCGGCCCGCCCCGGCCTCGTGCCGCCGGGAAGTCGAGGGTTTTCCCTACGTCGGGCGGGTGCCCTCACGAGTCGCGCGGCTGCGCTCACGAAACGGCACCGGACGCCACGTCGCCGTGGTGCCCGGTGCCCCCTGTTCCTCTTGTGCTGTCCCGGTTCCTCTTGTGCTGTCCCGGCGGGTCAGCCGTGCTTGGCGCGGCTCGCGGCGCGGGCGCGCTCGCGGGCGTCCAGGTTCACCTTGCGGATGCGGACGGCCTCCGGGGTCACCTCGACGCACTCGTCGTCGCGGCAGAACTCCAGCGACTGCTCCAGCGACAGCTTGCGCGGCGGGACGATCGACTCGGTCACGTCGGCCGTGGACGACCGCATGTTGGTGAGCTTCTTCTCCTTGGTGATGTTGACGTCCATGTCGTCGGCGCGGGAGTTCTCGCCGACGATCATGCCCTCGTACACCTCGGTACCGGGATCCGTGAACAGGACGCCGCGCTCCTGGAGGTTGGTCATCGCGAACGCGGTGACGGCGCCCGAGCGGTCGGCGACCAGCGAGCCGTTGTTGCGGGTCGTGAGGGTGCCGAACCAGGGCTCGTGGCCCTCGTGGATGGAGTGGGCGATGCCGGTGCCGCGGGTCTGGGTGAGAAACTCCGTCCGGAATCCGATCAGTCCGCGGGAGGGCACGACGAACTCCATGCGCACCCAGCCCGAGCCGTGGTTGGACATGTTGTCCATCCGGCCCTTGCGGATACCCATGAGCTGCGTGACGGCGCCCATGTGCTCCTCGGGCACGTCGATCGTCATGCGCTCGACCGGCTCGTACGTCTTGCCCTCGACCTCCTTGGTGACCACCTGCGGCTTGCCGATGGTCAGCTCGAAGCCCTCGCGGCGCATCGTCTCGACGAGGATGGCCAGCGCCAGCTCGCCGCGGCCCTGCACCTCCCAGGCGTCGGGGCGGTCGGTGTCCAGGACGCGGAGCGAGACGTTGCCGATCAGCTCGCGGTCCAGACGGTCCTTGACCTGGCGCGCGGTGACCTTGCGGTCCTTGACGGCCGCCTTGTTGTCCGCGCCCTTGCCGGTGGCGCCGCGGCCGACCAGCGGGGAGGTGTTGGTGCCGATGGTCATGGAGATCGCGGGCTCGTCGACCGTGATCAGCGGCAGCGGGACCGGGTTCTCCTGGTCGGCCAGGGTCTCGCCGATCATGATGTCCGGGATTCCGGCGACGGCGCAGATGTCACCGGGGCCCGCCTTGTCGGCGGGCTTGCGGGTGAGCGCCTCGGTCATCATCAGCTCGGAGATGCGCACGTTGCTGACCGAGCCGTCGCGCTTCATCCAGGCGACGGTCTGGCCCTTCTTCAGCTCGCCCTGGTGCACGCGGAGCAGCGCGATACGGCCGAGGAAGTTGTCGGCGTCCAGGTTGGTCACGTGCGCCTGGAGGGGGGCGCCCTCGTCGTAGGTCGGCGCCGGGATGTGGTCCAGGATCGTCGAGAAGAACGGCTCCAGGCTGGTGGAGTCGGAGGGGACCGTGCCGTCGTCGGGCTTGGTCAGGGAGGCGACGCCGTCCCGGCCGCAGGCGTAGACGATCGGGAACTCGATCTGCTCCTCGTCGGCGTCCAGGTCGAGGAAGAGGTCGTACGTCTCGTTGACGACCTCGTCGATCCGGGCGTCCGGGCGGTCCGTCTTGTTGATGCACAGGATGATCGGCAGCCGCTGGCTCAGCGCCTTGCGGAGCACGAAGCGGGTCTGCGGCAGCGGCCCCTCGGAGGCGTCCACGAGCAGCACGACGCCGTCGACCATCGACAGACCGCGCTCGACCTCACCGCCGAAGTCGGCGTGGCCGGGGGTGTCGATGATGTTGATGGTGATGACGTCCCCCCCGTCCTTCGGGTGGTACTTCACCGCCGTGTTCTTGGCGAGGATCGTGATGCCCTTCTCACGCTCCAGGTCGTTCGAGTCCATCATTCGGTCGTCGACGGAGTCGAGCTGGTGCGCGGCGAAGGCACCGGCCTGCTTGAGCATCCCGTCGACGATCGTGGTCTTGCCGTGGTCGACGTGGGCGACGATGGCGACGTTGCGAATGTCGTGACGCGTGGTAGACGCGGCCATAAGTGGCTTACTCCCGGAGGGTGTGAGGACGGCCCTCGCGGACGTCCGTGTCACGCGGGCCTGCCGGGCGGTACATGCCACGGCCTCACCCAATGGTACGGGGCCCCGGACACTGGGCTGTGCCCCGGGGACCGGGCTGCGCCCCCGGACGGTGAGGAGGACGGTCGGACGATGAGGAGGACGGTCAGGAGGACGGGGACGAGGACGCGGAGGCCGAGGGCCGGGAGCCCTGGGCGCCCTTCTTCAGGAAGCCCATGTCCTCGTAGACCGGCGTCTCGAAACCGAACGCGCCCGCGTTGGCGAGGTTCTTGCGGGCCGCCGTCAGCTGGGGGCGCTGGTAGAGGGGGAGGGAGCCGGCCGCCGCCCAGATCCGGGAGTCGGCCTTGCGCAGCAGGTCCCGGGCCTCCTTGCGGTCCAGTGTCGACATCGCGCGGTCGAAGAGCTGGTCCACCTGGTCGGTGCCGACCCGGGTGTAGTTCTGGGCCACGTTCAGGGAGCCGTCGGCCGCCGGCACGGGCTTGGCGTAGATGGGGCGGGCGTCGGTGGCGGGGAAGGCGGTGGCGGGCCAGGAGTAGAGCGCGAGGTCGTACTCGCCGGAGGCGATGTGGTCCTTGAAGTAGCTCTCGTCCGGCACCTTGGTGATGTCCGTGTCGATGCCGATCTCGTCGAGCATGTCCGAGACCCGGCCGGCGACGGTGCGCAGCGCCTCGGAGCCGGGGCCGGAGGGGAGCACGAAGCGGAGGGTGAGCGCCTTGCCGTCCTTGGCGACGGGGGCCGCCGCGGCGGCCGGTGCGGCCGTGCCCTTGGGGGCGTAGGCGCCGGGGGCGCCGCCCTGCGCGGTGTTCTTGCCGCTGCTGTGCTTCTCGCCGCTCTCCCGGTCGGCGTCATCGTCGTCGGCCTGCGCCTCGCCGGCGGCGTTCTTGCCGTCGTCGCCGCCGTCACCGGCGCCGCTGCCGTCGCTGCCGTTTTCGCCGCTGTTCTCGCTGCCTCCGCCGTCCTGGCCGTCTTCCTCGCCGACGATGTACGTGCCGTCGTCGCCGTCGCCGTCGCCGCCGTCGGACTTCTTCTCGTCCTTGTCCTTGCCTCCATCCGTGTCCTTGTCCTTGTCCCCGTCCTTCTTGTCCTTGTCCTTCTCTTTGTCCTTGTCGCCCTCGGCGCCGGCCGCCTTCTCGCCCTCCTCCGTCTTCTTCACCGGTCCGCCGGGCACCCACCCGGCGTCCGCGAGCAGGGCGCGGGCCTCCTTGGCGTTCTGGTCGCCGAGTGCGCCGCTGCCGTCGGCGTAGGCGGGCTGGCCGGCCAGCGCCACATGGCTGCCCACGGGCTCGGTCGGCAGGCCCAGGGGCTTCAGCACCGCCTCGGCCAGCTTCTTCCGGTCCAGGGCGCGGGCCACGGCCCTGCGGACGCGTTCGTCGGCGAGGGGTCCTTCGGCGCCGTTGAGGGCGAGCTGGGTGTAGGCGGGCTCCAGCGACTTGCGGACCTCGTAGCCGCTCAGGGCCTGCTGCCGGCGCTGGGCCTTCGCCTCCGTCTCGCGCCGCTCCTCGCGGGCGAGGACCTCCTCCTCGGCGGCCTCCTCGTCGGAGCCGTTGGCCACGGCCCAGGAGCGCAGCGCCTGCGCCGCGGACCTGCCCTGGCCCCCGGCGAGCGGGGAACCGGGGGCGCCCGCGGCCGGGGTGCCCTGCGGGCCCATGAGCGGTGTGCCGGTGCCGGCGTCGCGGGGGCCGGCGGCCAGGCCGACCTCGTCGGCGGTCTCCGGGTCGATCTCCGCGAGGTCGAGGTCGCCCGCGACCAGCTCGGAGACGCGTTTGTCGCGGGGGACGGCGCGCAGCACGATCTGCTCCAGCTTGGCCGGCTCGCCCCACCAGCGCGGATTGCCGGCGAGTACGACCTCGTCGCCCTTGGTGTCGACCTTCTTCACCGCGAACGGCCCGGCGGTGACCTTCAGCTCGCGCCGGGCGCCGTCGTTGAAGGCGTCCGGAGTGCCCGTGACGTCCTTCGGGTACAGCGGCGTGAACAGGGACTGCCAGTCGGCGTAGGGGCGGCTGAAGGTGACCTTGACCTCGAGGTCGTTGGCGCCGCGCTCCACCTTCTCGATGCGGTCGTAGCCGGCGTTGCGCGCGGTCCAGTAGGCGCTGTCCTTGCCGGACAGGGCGCGCCACTGGGCGGCGAAGTCGGCGGCGCCGATCTCCCGGCCGTCGCTCCAGACGGCCTGCTGGTTCAGCTTGTAGACGACGACCTGCTTGGGCTCGGTGTCGACGACCTCGGCCGACTCCAGGTAGTCGGGGTTGCGCACCGGCCGGCCGGTCTCGTCCGTCCGGTACATCGAGGGCAGTACGGCCTGGGCGACGCGGGTCGTGGTGGCGTCGGCGTCCGCCTGGAAGGCGTTCAGCGTCTCCGGCACGGTGTCCACGGCCCAGCGCAGGGTGCCGCCGTCGGCGACCCGGGCGCGGGAGGCGGCGCCGACGTCCTGTGCGGCGAGGGGCTTGCCCGGCGGTTCCTCGGAGGTGCAGCCGGCCAGCGCGGTGACCGCGAGGAGGCCCGCGGTGAGGAAGGCGACCGAGCGCGTGACGGCGCGCGGTCCGACGCGGACGTGGGACATCTCTGCTACCTCCGGAAGGCCGCGGCCGTGGTGTGCGCTCGGGGCGGCATGTCGCGCGGTGCGCGTTATGCCGCGGTACGCCTTGTTTGCGGGTTGTTTTGCGGTATTGAAGTTGATCATTTGTATCCGGGCGAGGGATGCGGCCACTGAAGAGGAAACGGTTCGGCCGCGCTCGGAGACACGGCGACGGCGGCGCGCAACGCCACTCGTGCGGCGCAATGCCACCCGTGGTGCGCCGATCCGCCCCGGCCAATCGCTGCACATCCCTTCCCAGCGGCAGGTGTGACGCGCGACACTCGCAGGCGCATGAGCGTCGCCACCCAGGGTCCGGCCCCTGCCGTGCGTCCTGCGGACGTCCGGCACCAGCTCCGGCGGAAGCGAGGTCACGTCATGTCCGTGCACGACGACCTGTCATCGGTGCAGCGCAGTCTCGACGACCTGTCCCGGTCGGTGACCCGGCTGGAGCAGCAGCTGGGCAGCGGCGACCTGGAGGTCCGCCGGGTCCGCACCGACACCGACCACCTGCGCGAGAGCGTCGCGCTGCTGCGGGCGGCGGCGGCCGCGCCGGACGCGCCCAGGCGCCCGGACCTCGTCCCGATCCCCGACACGCCGTACGACGGCTCGCTGTGGACGGACTCGGACGACGAGGGTCTCGGCGCCCGCGACCGCCGCGCCCCCTAGGACCCGTTCCGGGAACCGGCTCCCGGGGCCCGTTCCGGGAACCCGCTCCCGGGGCCCGCTGCGGGAATCCGTTCCCGGGACCCGTCCCCGGACGCGCTCCCAGGCCCCGTCCCGGGGAGACGAGACAGGTCCTCAACCCGACCCGACCGACCGGAGTCGCCCAGTGGCCACTGGTACGGAACCGCCAGCTACCGAAGACCATCCCCGGGGCGGGGGCGTCCACACCCGGACGCGCGCCGCCATCCGCGCCCCGCACCTGCGCACCGACCGCTGGTGGCTGGCACCGGCCGCCACCGCGGCGGGCCTGCTGGCCTTCGTCGTCTACTCGACCTGGCGGGCCTTCGCGAACGCCGACTACTACGCGGCCCCCTACGTCTCGCCCTTCTACTCCCCCTGTCTGGCGGAGAACTGCGCGCCGATGCGCTCGGGGCCCAACTGGGAACTCCTCGGCTCCTGGTGGGGCGTCTCCCCCGCGATCATCATCCTGATCTTCCCGCTCGGCTTCCGCCTGACCTGCTACTACTACCGCAAGGCCTACTACCGGGGCTTCTGGGCGTCCCCGCCGGCCTGCGCGGTGGCCGAGCCGCACAAGAAGTACACCGGCGAGACCCGCTTCCCGCTGGTCCTGCAGAACATCCACCGGTACTTCTTCTGCGCGGCGCTCCTGGTCGCGGTCGTCCTGACCTACGACACCGTGCTCGCCTTCCGCGACGAGCACTACGCCTGGGGCCACATGGGGCTCGGCACGCTGGTCTTCCTCGCCAACATCGCGCTCATCTGGGCGTACACCCTTTCCTGCCACTCCTGCCGGCACATCGTCGGCGGCAAGCTCAAGCACTTCTCCCGGCATCCCGTGCGCTACCGGGCGTGGCAGCTGGTCGGCCGGCTCAACGCCCGGCACATGCAGCTCGCCTGGGCGTCCCTGGTCAGCGTGGCGCTCGCCGACTTCTACGTGTATCTGGTCGCGTCCGGTGTCTTCGACGATCCGAGGTTGTTCTGATGTCCGTGGTCGACCGGCAGGATTGGGACGTCGTCGTGGTGGGCGCGGGCGGCGCCGGGCTGCGCGCCGCGATCGAGGCCCGCGAACGCGGCGCCCGTACGGCCGTGATCTGCAAGTCGCTGTTCGGCAAGGCGCACACCGTGATGGCCGAGGGCGGCATCGCCGCCGCCATGGGCAACGTCAACTCCGGCGACAACTGGCAGGTCCACTTCCGCGACACCCTGCGCGGCGGCAAGTTCCTCAACCAGTGGCGGATGGCCGAGCTGCACGCCCAGGAGGCGCCGCAGCGGGTGTGGGAGCTGGAGACCTGGGGAGCGCTGTTCGACCGGACGCAGGACGGCCGGATCTCGCAGCGCAACTTCGGCGGCCACGAGTACCCGCGCCTCGCCCACGTCGGCGACCGCACGGGCCTGGAGCTGATCCGCACCCTCCAGCAGAAGATCGTCTCGCTCCAGCAGGAGGACTTCCGCGAGACCGGCGACCACGAGTCCCGCCTGAAGGTCTTCCAGGAGTGCACGGTCACCCGCGTCCTCAAGGACGGCCGCAGCGTCTCGGGCGTCTTCGGCTACGAGCGCGAGAGCGGCCGCTTCTTCGTCCTCCAGGCACCCTCCGTGGTGATCGCCACGGGCGGCATCGGCAAGTCCTTCAAGGTGACGTCCAACTCGTGGGAGTACACCGGCGACGGCCACGCCCTGGCGCTGCTGGCCGGGGCGCCGCTGCTGAACATGGAGTTCGTGCAGTTCCACCCGACGGGCATGGTCTGGCCGCCGTCGGTCAAGGGCATCCTCGTCACCGAGTCGGTGCGCGGCGACGGCGGGGTGCTCAGGAACTCCGAGGGCAAGCGGTTCATGTTCGACTACGTCCCCGACGTCTTCAAGGAGAAGTACGCCGAGTCCGAGGCCGAGGGCGACCGCTGGTACGACGACCCGGACCACAACCGGCGCCCGCCCGAACTCCTCCCCCGCGACGAGGTGGCCCGCGCGATCAACGCCGAGGTGAAGGAGGGCCGGGGCTCACCGCACGGCGGCGTCTTCCTCGACGTGTCGACCCGGATGCCCGCGGAGGTGATCAGGCGCCGGCTGCCCTCCATGTACCACCAGTTCAAGGAGCTGGCCGACGTCGACATCACGTCGGAGGCCATGGAGGTCGGACCGACCTGCCACTACGTGATGGGCGGCATCGCCGTCGACTCCGACACGGCCGCGGCGCGCGGGGTGCCGGGGCTGTACGCGGCCGGTGAGGTGGCCGGCGGCATGCACGGCTCCAACCGGCTGGGCGGCAACTCCCTGTCCGACCTGCTGGTGTTCGGGCGCCGGGCGGGCCGGTACGCGGCCGAGTACGCGGCGGCACGACCGGGCGGCGCGGACGACGGGGGCGACAGGGGCGACGGGGTCCGCGTCCCGGTCGACGACGCCCAGGTCGACGCGGCCGCCGCGGAGGCGCTGCGGCCGTTCTCCGCCGAGACCCACGAGCCCGACGAGGGCCCGCCGGAGAACCCGTACTCCCTCCACCAGGAACTGCAGCAGACCATGAACGACCTGGTCGGCATCATCCGCCGCGCGCCGGAGATGGAGCAGGCCCTGGAGCGGCTGGCCGAGCTGCGGGTGCGCGCCCGCCGGGCCGGAGTGGAGGGGCACCGGCAGTTCAACCCCGGCTGGCACCTCGCCCTGGACCTGCGGAACATGCTGCTGGTCAGCGAGTGCGTGGCGCGGGCGGCGCTGGAGCGCACCGAGTCGCGCGGCGGTCACACCCGCGAGGACCACCCGTCGATGGACCGGCGCTGGCGCCGGGCCAACCTGCTGTGCTCGCTGGCCGACCCGGCGGGCGAACTGGCGGCGACGGACCCGAAGCGCGGGCGGATCTCGCTCGAGCGGCAGACCACCGAGCCGATCCGGCCCGACCTGCTCGCCCTCTTCGACAAGGAGGAGCTGGTGAAGTACCTCGGCGACGACGAACTGGAGGGCCTGGGCGGATGAGCGGCTACGAGGCCCGCTTCAGGGTGTGGCGCGGTGACGTGGAGGGCGGTGGCCTCGAGGACTTCACGGTCGAGGTCAACGAGGGCGAGGTGGTCCTCGACATCATCCACCGCCTCCAGGCCACCCAGGCCCCCGATCTCGCCGTGCGCTGGAACTGCAAGGCCGGCAAGTGCGGCTCGTGCTCGGCGGAGATCAACGGGCGTCCCCGGCTGCTGTGCATGACCCGCATGTCCGTCTTCACCCGCGAGGAGACGATCACCGTCACGCCGCTGCGCGCCTTCCCGGTGATCCGGGACCTGGTGACGGACGTCGGCTTCAACTACACCAAGGCGCGCGAGGTCCCGGCCTTCGTGCCGCCCGCGGAGCTGGGACCGGGCGAGTACCGGATGATGCAGGAGGACGTGGACCGCTCGCAGGAGTTCCGCAAGTGCATCGAGTGCTTCCTGTGCCAGGACACCTGCCACGTGGTGCGCGACCACGAGGAGAACAAGCCGGCCTTCGCGGGCCCGCGCTTCCTGATGCGGGTGGCCGAGCTGGACATGCACCCGCTGGACGCGGCCGAGGACACCGGCCTGGACCGCGGCCGCACGGCCCAGGACGAGCACGGCCTCGGCTACTGCAACATCACCAAGTGCTGCACGGAGGTGTGCCCCGAGGGCATCCGCATCACGGACAACGCGCTGATCCCGCTGAAGGAGCGGGCCGTCGACCGAAAGTACGACCCGCTGGTGTGGCTGGGCTCGAAGATCGGCCGCCGGACTCGTGACGGGGACCGGGGCCGGGACCGTTCCTAGCCGACCCAGTCGTCCCGGTACGACGCCCAGTCCTCGTCCGTCGCCGCGAAGTCGATGTACGCGGCGACGCCGAACCTCTCGCGGTCGGCGTCCGTACGGGACAGTCCGAGCCGGACGCCTCGGACGGCGGCGGCGACGGTCTCGGCGTGCGCCCAGTGGCCGAAGCGGTTCTCGTGGTAGAAGGGCAGCCCCATCAGCAGGTGGGTCGTGGGCGGGGTGACCTCCAGGGCCAGCGAGGTCTGCTGGGCGACGTAACCGCCGTACAGGCTCTCCAGCGGCTGCATCGTGTCGTACGACATGACGGCGATCTGGTCGACGCGGCGGGCGACCCGGCCGAAGAACTCCTGCGACCACCACTTGGGGTGTCCGGCGACCGTGCCCCAGAAGGAGTGGAAGCCCGGGAGCGGGTCGATCTGGTGGGCGGCGACGGACAGTTGCGCGCCCCGGGCGCGGGTGACGGCGCGGACGTCGTCCAGGAGGGAGAGGTAGTTCCCGTCGCCCGAGTGCAGCGGCTCCAGGTCGAGGTGGACGCCGTCGTAGCCGACGTCCAGGACCTGGCGGGCCGAGCCGACGACGGCGGCGCGGGTGGCGGCCTTCTCCAGACGCATGCCGTCGGGGCTCTCGGTGGCGAGGACGTCGCCGAGGAACGCCTGGACGCGGACGCCGGGCAACTCGCGGTGCACGCCGTCGACGAACCAGCGGGCCTTGGGGTACAGGCCCTCGGGCAGGGTGCCGTCGTGCTCCATGGGGCCGGTGTGGACGTAGAGGTCGCGGATGCCGGTGGTCTTCAGGCTCCGGGCCAGCGCGGTGAGGTCCGCGTCCTTCTTGCGGCCGTCGACCCAGGCGTGGCCGAGCCAGATCGCGTCGCGGTTGCGGGTGCGGGTGCCTTCGGCGGGGTCGCCGGTGTAGTTGACGCGCAGGGCGGTCTCGGCGGTGAGGAGGGGGAGGAGCAGGACGAGGAGGACGGCGAGGGCGGTTCTGCGGATGCGGACGCGGGTGCGGGTGCGGGTTTCTGTTCGTGGGGTGGCCTCGGCCTCGGCTTCGCCTTCGGCGTCCGGGTTCCCACCCGCGCCACCCGTGCGGCTTTCGTCGTCAAGTGCGGGTGGCCCCGGTGGGGGCTGGTCGCCGTCGGCGGCCGACGGTTCGGTGGTGCTCGGTTCGGTGTCTGTCGGTTCGGTGGTGCTCGGTTCCGTGGTTCTCGGTTCCGTGGTTCTCGGTTCCGTGTGGTCCACGGTGTCCCCTCCCTGTGGGCCGGCTCCGGTCGCGGTGGCCGGTCGCCGCGCATACGCTCCGAGCGTGGTGCCGGCAGGGACGACTCGAACCGGTGTTCCGGTTGCGGTCGGGGGTGCGTGGCGATGATCTCCGTCGACCTGGTGCCGCCCCTGGTCACGGCCGGGGCGGTCCTGCTGCTGGCCGGGTACGGCCACGTACGCCGCGTCCGGCGGGCCCGGAGCCGGACGACTCCGGGGCGGGCCGCGGGAGGCGTCAGAAGAGGCTGAGCAGGGCCTCCGCCGGGTCGGTCAGCTGGGTGTCGGCGCCCGGCAGGGGCAGTTCGAACCAGACGGTCTTGCCGCGCGGCGTACGGCGCGAACCCCAGGCCGCGCTGAGCAGGCCGACCAGTTGCAGGCCGCGGCCGCCCTCGTCGGTGTCGCGGGCGCGGCGCCTGCGAGGCTGGACCAGGCCGGAGTCCCAGACCTCGCAGACCAGGGTGCGGTCGAGGAGGAGGCGGAGCCTGATCTCGCCCTCGCCGTAGCGCAGCGCGTTGGTGACGAGTTCGCTGACGAGCAGCTCCGTCGTGTCGACCAGCGGTTCCATGTCCCAGTCGAGCAGCTTGGCGCGGGCCAGCTCGCGGGCCCGGCCGACGCTGCGCGGCTCGCGGGGCAGGGTCCAGTCGCCGACCGAGTCGCTGGGCAGGCCCTGGACGCGGGCCATGAGCAGCGCGATGTCGTCCTCGCCGTGGTGGCTGTCCAGGGTGTTGAGGACATGGTCGCAGACGTCCTCCAGCGGCTGCGCCGGGTCGGTCAGGGCGCCCACGAAGGCCTGGAGCCCCTCGTCGAGGGGGTGGTCGCGGCTCTCGACCAGTCCGTCGGTGTAGAGGGCGAGCAGGGCGCCCTCGGGCAGTTCGACCTCCACCTCCTCGAAGGGCTCCCCGCCGACGCCGAGCGGCAGGCCGGGCGGTACGTCCAGCATCAGCGCGGTCTCTCCGGGCTCGACCAGGACGGGCGGCAGGTGGCCCGCGTTGGCGAAGGTGCAGCGCCTGGTCACCGAGTCGTAGACGGCGTACACGCAGGTCGCCAGGTAGACCTCGGAGAGGTCGGCCTCGCGGGGGCGGCGCGCGGCCCGGGTGGCCTGCTGGACGCCCGAGGGTGCGCCGAGGCCGCGGGCGATCTCGTCCAGCTGGGCGAGCACCTCGGCCGGTTCGAGGTCGAGCTGGGCCAGGGTGCGTACGGCGGTGCGCAGTTCGCCCATCGCGACCGCGGCGCGCAGACCGCGGCCCATGACGTCGCCGACGACCAGGGCGGTGCGGTGGCCGGGGAGTTCGATCACGTCGAACCAGTCGCCGCCGACCTCGCTGGCCCGGCCGGTGGCGGCGTTGCCGGGCAGGTAGCGGCAGGCGATGTCGAGGCCGGACGCCTCGGGGTCGCCGGGCGGGAGCAGGGAGCGCTGCAGGATCAGCGCGCGTTCGTGCTCGCGCCGGTAGAGGCGGGCGTTGTCGATGCAGACGGCGGCGCGAGCGGCCAGCTCCACGGCGAGGTCCCGGTCGCGGTCGCCGAAGGGCTCGCTGCCCTTGGTCCGGGCGAACTGGGCGAGTCCCACGACCGTGTCGTGCGCGACCATCGGCACGGCGAGGGTGGACTGCACGAGGCCGCCCTCCTCCGCGGGCACGCTGCGCGGGCGGGCGGTGCGCAGGGCGTCGGCGCAGGGCGAGTTGAACGGGTAGTGGTGGACGGCGCCGAGCTTGACCCGCTCGCCGGTGCCGAGGAACGGGGCGTCGGAGACGGCGCTGGAGAAGGCGACGCGGCGCAGTTCCGCGCTGCCGTCGGCGAGGCCGGGCGGGGTCTCGTCGCCGGCCAGCAGGCCCTGGTAGAGGTCGACGGTGGCCAGGTCGCAGAAGCCGGGGACGGCGACGTCGAGGAGTTCGCGGGCGGTGGTCTCCAGGTCGAGGGAGTTGCCGATGCGGGCGCCGGCCTCGTTGAGCAGGGCGAGGTTGCGCCGGGCGGCAGCCGCCTCGCGGGCGGCCTGGCGGCGGGAGGTGATGTCGGTCGCCAGCCAGGCGACGCCGATGGGCCGGCCGGAACCGCTGTGCACCCGGTAGAGGTTGACGGACCAGTGCCGGCGTCCCTCCGATCCCGGCACGAAGCCCGTGACGTGCATGTCGGTGATGGAGTTGCCGGTCTCCAGGACCCGGCGCAGGGTCGCCGAGACCCGGTCGGCCTCGGCGCGCGGCAGGTAGTCGTGGACGCCCTTGCCGCGGTGGGTGTCGGGTGTGCCGCCGAAGGTGGCGGCGAACCGCTGGTTGGCGCGGCGCACCCGCAGGTCGGGGTCGATCAGCAGGAAGCCGAACGGGGACTGGCCGAAAATGGCCTGCGAGGCGGCGAGGTCGGTCTCGATGCTGCGCAGGACCCGTACGTCGACGACGATGCAGACGGCGGCCTTCTCCCCGTCCTCGGTGCGGGTCGGCATGACGTACACCTCGGCGAGCCCGCGCCGCCCGCGCCCCCGCACGTGTCCGCGCCCGGTGCCCTGCTCGTCTCCGCGTCCTCCGGCCTGCTCCCCTCCGCGTTCGTCGCTCCGGCCCGGTTCGCCGCCTGAGGGGTCCGGTACGCGGAAGGGGACCACGCCGGTCCATTCCCGGCCGTCGAGGATTTCGGCCATCTTCCGTTGGCCGCGCTCGCGCAGGTCGGGGTCGACGAAGGCGTCGATGGGGTCGGTGCCGACGGCGTGTTCGGCGGGGATGCCGAGCAGTTGCTCCGCGCGCAGGCTCCACTGGTCGACGAGGCCGTCGGGGCCGATGGAGAAGGACGCGACCTTGATGTAGTCGTAGATGGACCCGGGCGGGCTGCTCTGCCACACCGCGTCACCGAGTGGCGCGCCGTGCGACGGCCTCCCGGACTCCATGGACCCCGTGGACCCCTTGGACTCCGTGGACTCCTTGGCCCTCGCTGGTATCTCGCTCACGCGAACCGTCCCCTCCAGCTCACCGCATCCGGCACCGGTCACCGGAGGCGGCTGCCCGCAGTATCCAGCACTACGGCGCCGCACGACACGGTGTTCACGATCACATCACGGTCCCGATGTTTTCGGCCCGGACCGTGACAACACAACCAGTCTTCTAACCAGCGGACACGGCATCGAATCACGGAGTTGCACAACTGCCGTCGGCCGGAACCCGACGGCGCCCGGCAGCGGGGTGTCGCGGGCGCGTCGACGGGGCTGCGGCGGAGCGTCCCGGCACGGTGGCGACGGCGGGTCAGGGCCGGTGCGGCACGGCGAGTTCGAACCACACCGTCTTGCCCGTGCCGCCGGACCGGGTCCCCCAGCGGCGTGCGGCCGCCGCCACCAACTGCAGCCCCCGGCCGTCCTCGTCGTCGGGACGGGCCACCCGCTCCCGGGGCGGGTCCGGCAGCGGGTCGGAGACCTCCACGAGCAGGACCCCGGCCGCCCCGCCGGGGCCACGTACCAGGCGGACGCCGATGGGTCCGTCGGCGTGCCGCAGGGCGTTGGTCACCAACTCGCTGACCAGCAGGGCTGCGATGTCACCGACGCCGTCGAGCCGCCACTCGGACAGCGTGCGGCGCACCAGTGAACGGGCGGTGCGCACGACGTCCGGCGCCGCGGGAAAGACCCACTCGGCACAGCCGCCCTCGCTGTCGTCCACGCCGCTCACATCCCCGGTCGGCGCACCCACCCATGTCCGCTTTCATGGGGTTAATGGGCACATACCCCCTATTCGGGCGCGGTACCGCCGGGAGGACACACCGTGTCGAACCGCAGGTGGGCGATCGCCCGTTCGACGGCCGGTACGTCCTGGTCGAGCCAGGGCACGTCCCAGATCCGGTCGGGGGTGAGCCAGCGCAGGGCGTCGTGGTCCTCGAGGGGCTCGGGGGCGGCGGAGCCGGGGAGCAGGCGCGCGGTCCACACGTGCAGGACGAACGGCGCCCGCAGGGGCCACCACCCGGGGACGCGCTCTCCGGGTTCGGCCGTCACGCCCAGTTCCTCGCGCAGTTCGCGCACGAGGGCCGCCTCGGGGGTCTCGCCCGCCTCGACCTTGCCTCCGGGCAGTTCCCAGCGTCCGGCCAGGTCGGCCGGCGCGCTGCGGCGCGCGGCGAGCAGACGCCCGCCGTCGACGAGGGCCGCGCCCACCACGATCCGTTCGGTCATGCGCCGGAGCCTACGGGGCCGTCCGGCCACCCGGCTGTCGGGCCGTCCCGCCGGCCGGAGGGCGCCGCGGGCGCGGGACCGGAACACCCCGGCCGCCTCGCCGGCCCGGCCGGTCGCGGTCGGCCTCGGCGCCCCGCGTCCGGTGGGCCGCGGTCAGTCACCCGCGCTCTTGGCGCCGAGCCTCTCGACCCAGTAGAGCTGCTGGTGCCCGCGGTCGTGCAGCGTGTCCGCGATCTTCTGGGCCTCGGCCCGGGTCGCGTACCGCCCCACGCGGTAGCGATTGCCGTTGTCGTCCTGCCGGAAGACCAGCCAGGGAAGAGTGACCGTGCTGTCGTTCATCGCGCCCCTCCACTTCCCGCCCGCGGCCCGCGCCGCGCCCCACCCGGTAAGGAAACCCCGATCCGCATATGCCCGACCCTACGCCCAACCTTCACTCAGCGAATACGGCTTTGCACAAAGAGGTACGCAACCAGCCAGAACGCAGGGGGCGCACGGGATGGAACGCGCCGTCCGCGGGCATCAACGCTTCCGGTCGGAGGCATGGCGGGGGCGGCGGACACGACCTGCGGAGACGACCGGATTCCGGCGCCGCCCGGATGGCAGCGGGCCATGCCGGGCGAGCCCGCGGGCAGGGTGAAGGGGCGCGAGAGGCGCACGGGAGGCGTGCGCCATCTCACACCACGGAGGCGAGCCCGAAGTCCCCCGGCGGCGCCGCTACTTGACGGGCAGGTGGTACGCCACCCGGTACCGGTCGGCGGGGACGACCACGTCGGCCGTCTCGACCGCCCGGCCCGAGGCGTAGAAGGTGCGCTGGATGACCAGGACCACGTGGCCCGGGACGCCGCCCAGGGCGAGCAGCTCCTCCGCGAGGCCGGGGCGGGCACCGACCTCCTCGGTGACGTTGTCGACGACGACGTCGATGGCGGCCATGCGCTCCACGACGCCCATGCCCCCGAGCGGACCCTCCTCGGGCAGCATCACGGGGGTGCGGCCGGTGAGGTCGAGCGGCTCCCAGGAGGTGGAGAGCATCACGGCCTCGCCGGCCTCCCGGAAGACGTACCGCGTGCACATGACCCGGTCGCCGGGCTTGATGCCCAGCCGCTCGGCCACGGCACCGCTCGCCTCGGCCTGCTCGCTGCGCGACTCCCAGGTGCCGCGCGCCTCGCCGTCCGCCTGCTCCTGGCGGAACGGGGTGGCACCGCCCGCCGGCCGGTACCCGGAGCGGGCGATGCGCCGGGGCACGGGCCGCTCGCGCACATAGGTCCCGGAACCGGAACGGCCCTCGACCAGCCCCTCGGCCATCAGCACCTTGCGCGCTTCGAGGGCGACGGTGTCCGAGACCCCGTACTCCTCGCGGATCCGCGCCTGGGACGGCAGGCGGGTGTGGGGCGGCAGCAGGCCGTCGGCGATCTTCTTGCGGAGATCACCCGCGACACGCAGATACGCCGGCTGCTCACCGAATGTCACTGGCCGCTCCCATCAGGTTGTACAGACAGCAACAGCCTGGCAACCGTAGGTTGGGACAGGCAAGCAAAGGCCAGAGAATCACTCGATGTGATGACATGTATCGCCCGAGGGCTTTACGCAGGCACTTTCTCCCCGCTATGGCGTCCCCGTCATGACGGCCCTCACACCTCCAGGCCGGGGTCGTCTCCCCCGCCGCCGTCTCCCCTGCCGCCGTCCGCCTCGGAGTCGGGCGGCGTGGTGGCCAGGCCCAGCGCCTCGCGGGCGGTGACCGTGGTGTCGGCAGCGAGGAGGTCGTAGCCCTTGCCGTAGTGCGCGTAGTAGGTGTCGGCGTCGGGGGCCTTCGCCGCCAGGCCCCACTCCTCGCGCGCCGCCTCCAGGTCCGCGACCAGTTCGGTGACGGGCCCCTCGGCGCCGCCCGGCCAGCGGTGCCGGTCCAGCATCGTGGTCTCGGTCCTGAGCGCCTCCGACACCCGTCCCGCCCAGACCCGGTAGCCCGCGAGGTCGTCCTCGACGGCCGCCGCGCCGGGCATCTCGTCCATGGCGCGGTTGAGGTGACCCTCCGCCAGCAGGTAGGTGTGCTGGTCCTCGTCGAGCCGGGCACCGTCGTTGCGGAGCGAGCCGGTCAGGGAGGCCCGCTCGTCGCTGTTCCCGAACAGGCAGGTGATCTCCCGGTCGCCGGTCCGCCAGCTGGCGGAGGTCGGTGTCAGGTAGTAGACGTCGACGTCGCCCGGCAGCGCCCACCGGTCCATGGCGTAGGTGTCCTGCAGCGCGTAGCACCGGTCGTCGGCGGCCCGGGTGATCTCCGTGTCGCCGGGGAAGGCACCGCCGGGCAGCGTGAAGGAGGCGAAGACCTCGCCGTCGTGCTCCTGTCCGCAGGGCACCTCGTCGACGTCGTACGTCACGCCTTGCAGGGAACCGCTGGGAGTGGTGAAGCACTGGCCCTTCTCGAGCGCGTACGCGGTGCCCTCACCCCGCGCGGCGTCCCGGAAGCCGTCCCAGAAGTCTCCCGCGGCGCCCGTGGAGAGGAACACCGCCCACAGCACCAGCCCCACGCCGGACAGCACGGACCCGGCCACGGCGAACCCCTTGCCCCGCTCGCCGCGCTTCCGGATCCCCGCCAGTGCGATCAGCCCGAGCACCAGCCCCACCGCCGGCACGAAGCACAGGACACCGAGCACGAACGCGGCGACGGCGAGCCCGTTGAGCCTGGCGGTCTGCCCGGGGAGCCCGCCGTACCCGCCCTGGCCGCCGTACCCGCCGTGGCCGCCGTGGCCGCCGGAGGGCTGTCCCCAGGGGCCGGGAACCGGCTGCGGGGGCAGGTAGGGATGCGGGTGCGGCGGGTACGGCCCCTGCGGCGGTTGCTGCCCCTGCGGGTACGGCCCCTGGGCGTGCGGCCCGTGGGGTCCTTCGGGCCCTTGGGGTCCTTGGGGTCCTTGGGGTTGGTGGGACCCGGGCGGCGGCGGTGTGGACACGTGGACCGTGCTCCTGCTTTCGGGCGGTGACGCGGAGGGCCGCCGCGGACGGTGGCCGGGGGGTCTCGGGTGGCCGGGCGTTCGACTGAGCGCATGGTAGGCACGGGCGGCGCGGGGGCGGTATGCGGGTCGCCGGTGCGCGGGGCGTCGGTGTGCGAGTCGACGGTACGCGGATCGCGGACACGACGCTCCGCGCGGTGAACGGCCGCGGAACGACACGGGACGGCGGCGCGCGTCGACCGCTCAGTCGCCGCGCACGTGTGCGCGCACGCCTTGCAGGCCGAACAGGACGAGGAGTTCGACCGCGCCGCCGTCGGCGCTGCCCAGCCAGTGCGGCAGGGACGTGTCGAACTCCGCCGCCTCCCCGGGCGACAGCGTCAGATCGCGTTCCCCGACCAGCAGCCGCAGCTGGCCGCTGAGCACGTACAGCCATTCATGGCCCTCGTGTGTCTGCGGGGTCGGTTCGAGCGGTGCCGGCCGCCTCGGGATGATCATTTTGAAGGCCTGGGTCCCGCCCGGCCGGCGGGACAGGGGCACGAAGACCATGCCGAAGCGCCGTACCGGCTTCAGGTGGATCCGGGGGTCGCCCGTGCGCGGGGCCCCGACGAGGTCGTCCAGCGGAACGTCGTAGATCCGGGCGAGCGGCAGCAGCAGCTCCAGGGCGGCCCGGCGCTGCCCGCCCTCCAGCCGGGACAGGGTGCTCTCGGACACGCCGGTCGCGGCCGAGAGGTGGGCGAGGGTGATGCCCCGCTCGCGGCGCAGCGCACGCAGTCGCGGGCCCACCGCGTCGAGCACGTCGTCCGTTCCGGCGTCCATCCGGCTCACCTTGCCACAACAGCAAGTTTCCGTGCCACACCGGGCGGCGCTGCCGAGACTGACCGCAACGGGCCCTCCAGGGCCGCCCGACGACTTACGGAGTTGCTGTGCACACCACCGACGCGGTCACCTTCTGGGACGACCTCCACGCGTCCCACCGGCCGGCGGGCGACCCGCAGCCCAATGCCCGGCTCGTCGAGACGGTCACCGACCTGCCGCCCGGCGACGCCCTGGACCTGGGGTGCGGCCCCGGCGGCGACGCGCTGTGGCTCGCCCGCCGGGGATGGCGGGTCACCGCCGTGGACATCTCCGGCGTGGCGGCCGAACGCCTCACCGGACGCGCCCGCGCCCAGGGGCTCGGCGACATGGTCGACGCCCAGCGGCACGACCTGGGCGTCTCCTTCCCCGAGGGGCGGTTCGACCTGGTCACCGCGCACTACTTCCACACCCCCTTCGACATGGACCGGTCGGCGGTCCTGCGGACGGCCGCGCGGGCGCTGCGTCCGGGCGGACGGCTGCTGGTCGTCGACCACGGCTCGACCGCGCCGTGGTCGTGGAACCAGGACCCCGACGTCCACCACCCGACGCCCCGGGAGGTCGCCGACGGCCTGGCTCTCGACCCGGCGGCGTGGCGGACCGAGCGCGCCGACGCACCGCGCCGGATCGCGACCGGCCCCGACGGCAGCACCGCGGAGGTCGTCGACCACGTCCTGCTCGTCCGCCTCGTCGACACCGTCGACCCCGTCGCCCCCGTCGACCGGGAGGACTGACGGACCGTACGCCGTCCCGCACCACGAGAAGGAGGCCACCATGCCCGTCGCCGCCCGCCGCGGCCCCCGCCGGGACAGCCCGCCGCCGCGCACCGGGGGCAGTGAGGCCGAGACCCTGCGCGGCTTCCTCGACCACCTCAGGGCCTCGATCGCCGACAAGGTCGACGGCGCCCCCGAACCGCAGGTCCGCACGGCCGCGGTGGCGTCCGGCACGAACCTGCTCGGGCTTCTCAACCACCTCGTCCACGTCGAGCGCGCGCTCTTCCTCGGGGAGGAGGTGCGGAGTTGGCCGGCAACGTTCCGGGCGGCGCCGGAGGACGGCGTCGCGGAGGTCCTCGCCCGCTACCGGGAGGCCGTCGCGGGCGCCAACCGGGTCCTCGACACGTGCAGCGACCTCGGCGCACCGCTCCCCCGATCCGCGCCGGGCCGCGCCGCGCCCAGCGTCCGCTGGGCCCTCACCCACATGATCGAGGAGACGGGCCGCCACGCCGGCCATGCGGACATCCTGCGCGAACTGATCGACGGCTCGACCGGACGCTGACCCGGCGGGAGCACGACGTCGGTCCCGCGGCGGTACGGAGGGGGCTCAGGCCTCGCGGGAGCGCACGACGTCCTCGACACCGCCGAGGAAGGTCTCGCAGACCAGCTCGGGGTCGAAGAGGCAGCCGGCCGCCATGGCTCCGTCCCTCAGCATGACGACGTGCCGGCCGTCGCCGTCGGCGGGCGCGTCGCCGATCCGGGCCAGCAGTTCCGTGACGGTGTCCAGGAACCACTGCCGGTGCGCCAGGACGGCACGGTGGACCGGGTGGGCCGGGTCGGGGTACTCGGCCACCGCGTTGAGGAAGGCGCAGCCCCGGAAACCCGGGGACCGGATGCCGTCGGCGATGGAGCGGGCAACGGCGCGGACCTGGCCGGCGGCCGACTCCTCGCCCGCCCGTGCGGCCTCGACCTGGGCCCGGATGCCCAGGTCTGCCTGGCCGAGGTAGGCGAGGACCAGCTCTTCCTTGCCGGTGAAGTGCCGGTACAGCGTGGCGCGGGTGACCTGCGCCTCCGCGATGATCCGGTCGACGCCGACGGAGTGGATCCCCTCCGCGTAGAAGATCCTGGTCGCCGTGGTGAGCAGCCGCGACCGCGCCGCCGACGTGCTGCCGCCTCCTCCTGTGTCCCGACTCATGGGTCCACCGTAGCAAGCCGCGAGGGAGAACGTTCGGTCTTGACAGTGGGCGCCGACTCTTCTTGAATACAGAAAGAGACCGAACGTTCTCCCTCATCGCTCCACCCGTCACCCCTTCATCACCCCCTCAATCACTCCCTCAATCACTCCCTCATCGACTCGAAAGGCGTGCCCATGGACACCGTCGTCGCCACCGCCCCCACCGCCCCGACCGGCCACACCACGGCCCTGAGCAAGCTGTACTTCCTGCGCTTCGCGTTCGCCGCCGTGTGGGCGGCCCTGCTGTTCACGACCGCCGGCTCCCTCGGCCCGGTGAGCGTGACGCTGCTGGTGGTCTATCCCTTGTTCGACGTGGCGTGCGCGGTCGTCGACGTCCGGTCCGCCCGGGAGGCCGGCGGCCCGGTCCGAGGCCTGTACGCGAACATCGCGCTCAGCACCCTCACCGGCGTCGGCCTGGCCGTCGCCGCCGCGTCCGGCATCCCGGCCGTCCTGCGCGTCTGGGGCGCCTGGGCCGTCACCGCGGGCCTCGTCCAGCTCGTCGTCGGCGCCCTTCGCCGCCGGCTGGGCGGCCAGTGGGCGATGATCGCCAGCGGTGCCATCTCGACGCTCGCCGGCGCGTCCTTCGTCGCGCAGGCCGGCAAGGACGGTGCCTCCCTGGGGAGCCTCGCCGGCTACGCCTTCCTCGGCGGCGTCTTCTTCCTCCTCTCCGCCCTCCGGCTGAGGCGCGCCGCCCGGGACGCGCGCTGAGCGAGCCGCCGGGCTCAGACCGTGAACTTGACGGCCTCCAGCCACAGGTCGTTGTCGAAGGATCCGCCGGAGACCATTTCGGGCCGGCCGCCGGCGCAGCCCTTCTCGCCCCATCCGATCTCGTGGACGTACGTGTTCTGGCAGACCCCTCCGCTCCCGACGTTGACCGCGAAGGCGATCATGTCCGGTGCCCCGCCCTTCGTACTGCCGATGTAGTTGTCCTTGCCGTCGGCGACGACGCCCGTCCACTCCGGCTTCCACTCTCCCCGGCCGTTGGTCGGCTTGGAGGAGTGGACGAACGCGTTGGCGTCCGACCCGCCGACGCCGTACACCGCGATGTTGAGGGCCTTGACCGCCTTGCCTCCCCCGGGTGTGCCGGTCACCGTGCCGTCGCACACCGGGAGTTGCCAGCCCTGTCCGGCCACGAAGGCGCGGTAGCAGACGTGTTGGCCGGAGGGGTCCTTCTTGGCGATCCGCCGGACCGCCGAGGCGGCGGTCTCCGCCGGAGCGTCGGCGGTGACGGTCCTGGTACTCCTCGGAGCGGGTGCCGTCACGGTCACGGTGGCCCGGGCGCCCTTCGCGCCCGCCGGCTTCTCCGCCCCGGACTTCCCGGCGGTGGGCGTCGGTGAGGCGGACGTGGAACTGGGGGACGCCGGAGAGGGGCTGGGCGACGTCGGCTCGGGCGTGAGCCACTCCCCCGGCGCAGGCGTCGCACTCGCGTCCGTGACGGCGCCGCCGGCCTGCTGGTCCCCGTCACCGGAACTGCCGAGGATGATGAGCGGCACGATCACGAGGGCCGAGGTGACCAGTGCCGCCGGGCCGACGACCAGCGGCTTCCGCAGCATTCCGGTCGTCCGGTACTCGTCGTCGGACTGACGCGGGACGCCGCCACGGGGGACCGCCGGGACCGGCGCGGACCGGGTGCCCACCGGAACCGGGCTCAACTGCCCGGGCGCGCCGTCGTCATCGTCGCCGTCGTCATCGTCATCGCGGTCGTCGTCATCGCGGTCGTCGTCATCGCCCTCGCGGTGGCCATCGTCGCCATCGCGGTCGTCATCGCGGTCGTCATCATCGTCGTAGTCGTCGTAGTCGTCGTAGTCGTCGGCATCGACGACGCCGCCGCCGTCGCCGCGGCGACCGTCGCCGTCGTCCTCGTAGGCGCAGGGGTCGCTTTCGTCGCCGTCGCTGTCACCGCCGCCGTCACCATCGGCCGTGACGGCGGCGGTCGGGGAGGGCGGCGGTGCGGTACCGCCGGACCGCGGCTTCTGAGGCGGGTCCTTGCTCTCGTACTGTTCCAGGAGCCTGCTGGAGCCGTCGGGGGAGACTTCGACGACGGCCACGTAGCCCGCGGAGGGGTCCGAGACGGTGGCCGTCACGGGCGCGCCCCGGCCGTCGGCGTAGGCGGCCAGGAGTCCGAGGATCGCGGTGTCGACCGTCTCCCCTTCCGCCACCCTCACCCGCTCGCCGTCGATGTCGGCGGAGCCGTCACCCGAGACGACCACCTCGAAGTGGGAAACCGGCTCGGACGCCTCCCTGGATTCGGCATCCCCGCCCGCCGTGCCCGGCTCGCCCTCTTCTCCGTCCCGCACCATGGGTTTCCCTTCCCTCCTGACTGTTCCGGCCGCGTGGCCCGGTCGGTCCCGCCTTCGCGGGCTCGCGACTGCAACGGGCAGAACACGGAAACGGTTCACCCGGAATCGGAGGACGACCCCGCCCCGTGAAACCACGACAAAGGCCCACGACGGGGAGGTTCCGGCGGAACGGAATGTTCCGTCGAAGCGAATACGGCGCAGCGGTCGGTCAATAGAGTCAACGCCATGACCGAACTTGAACCTTCTCTTTACTTTTCTGTCCTGGGCCCGGTCCGGGCGTGGCGCGGTGAACACGAGCTGGACCTCGGGTCACCACAGCAACGCGTCACGCTCGCGGCACTGTTACTCGGCCGGGGGCGACCGGTCGCCCTCGGCGAACTCATTCATGCCGTGTGGGGCGAGGAGCCGCCGAAGGCTGCCGTCTCCGTCGTCCGGACGTACGCGTCACGTCTGCGGAAGGTCCTGGAAACCGGGCCCCAGGGCCGGCTGCCCGAGCTGCTCGTCTCCGTCGGGGACGGCTATCTGATCCGGGTCGGGGACGACTCACTGGACCTCGCCGTGTTCGAAAGGCGGGTCGCCCAGGCGAAGAAGCTGCAGGCGGCCGGTGACCTCGCCGACGCCGCCGCCCTGTTGCGCGAGGCGCTGGACGCATGGCAGGGGCCGGCGCTGGCCGGACTCCCCGGCCCACTGGCGGAGTCGGAGGAGTCGCGGCTGGCCGAGCAACGGCTCGGTGCGCTGGAGACCAGGCTGGACATCGACGTCGTACTCGGCCGTCACGACACGGCTGTTCCCGAGCTGCTCGCGCTGACCGCCAAGCACCCGCTGCGTGAGCAGCTCTGCCAGCTGCTCATGCTGGCGCTGTCCCGGTCGGGCAGACAGGCCGAGGCGCTGGCGGCCTACCGCAGCGCGCGGAGCTCTCTGGTGGCCGAGCTGGGTATCGAACCGGGCGCGTCCCTGCGGGACCTGCACGACCGCATCCTCGCGGGCGACCGGACCCTCCTCGATCCGCCCACGCTCGATCCGCCCACGGCCGCGGCCCACGGCCCGGTCGGCCCGGTCCCCTCCGCCGCGCCCGCTCAGGCCGGGGACCCCGCCG
Organism: Streptomyces mayonensis; assembly: GCF_018982965.1. Lineage (GTDB taxonomy): Bacteria > Actinomycetota > Actinomycetes > Streptomycetales > Streptomycetaceae > Streptomyces > Streptomyces mayonensis. The sequence goes on from NZ_JACBYP010000072.1 coordinate 30,881, forward strand.
CCGCGGAGCCCCATCGGCCCGGCACCGCGGCCGCACCCGCCCCGCCCGCCGACCAGGCGTCCGCCCCCGCCGAGCAGCCTCCCAGTCCGGCACAACTCCCTTCCGACCTGCCGACGTTCGTCGGTCGCCAGTCCCAGCTGGACCACCTGCGCACGCTGCTGCCGGACAACGGGGGTCCTCCTGCGACCCTGGTGATCAGCTCGATCGGCGGCATGGCGGGCATCGGCAAGTCGGCCCTGGCCGTGCACTGGGCCCACGAGGTCGCCGACCGCTTCCCCGACGGTCAGCTCTACGTCAGCCTGCGCGGCTTCGACCCGAACCGGCCGGTCATGGCACCCGAGGAAGCCCTGCGCATCCTCCTGGACGCGCTCGGGGTGTCCCCGGCGCGGATCCCGTCGGACTTCGACGCCCAGGTCTCGCTCTACCGCAGTACGCTCGCGCGGCGCCGGGTACTGCTCCTGCTCGACAACGCCCGCGACTCCGAACAGGTGCGTCCCCTGCTGCCGGGATCTGCCGGCTCCCTGGTCATCGTCACCAGCCGCAACCACCTGGCCGGCCTGACCGCGAGCGAGGGAGCCCATCCGCTGACCCTGGACCAGATGACGCCCGTCGAGGCGTTCGACGTGCTGGCCGCGCGCCTGGGCGACGAACGGCTGACGGCGGAGCCCAGGGCGGCCGGCGAGATCATCACGCGGTGCGGCCGGCTGCCCCTCGCGCTGGCCATCGTCGCCGCGCACGCGGCCGCCCGGCCGGGATTCCCGCTCAGTGTGATGGCCGAGGAGGTGCGGGACAACCACAGCAGCCTCGACGCCTTCGCCGGGGGCGACGACAGCGCCACCGACGTACGGGCGGTCTTCTCCTGGTCGTACCGGGCGCTGCCCGCACCGGCCGCGCGTCTGTTCCGGCTGCTGGGCCTGCACTCCGGGTCCGACATCTCGGCACCCGCCGTGGCGGCGCTCGCCGGGGTGCCGTTGCGCGAGATCCGCGCGGTGCTCGCCGAACTCACCCGCGCCCACCTGCTGACGGAGCACTTCCCGGGCCGCTACGTCCTGCACGACCTGCTGCGCGACTACGCCGGGGAGCTGGCCGGGACCGAGGACACGGAACGGGAGCGGGACGAGGCGGTCGGGCGGCTGCTTGCGTGGTACCTGCACACCGCCGACGCCGCCTACCCGCACATCACTCCGAACCGGCCCCGGATCCCCGCGCAGGCGCCGCCCGCCGGCTGCCGGCCGCTGGAGTTCACCACGCGGGAGGAGGCGCTGGAGTGGTGCGAGACCGAGCGGGGCAACCTGGTCGACGCGGTGCACCAGGCCGCCGGATCCGGACACGCGGGCATTGCGTGGCGACTTCCAGCCGTCCTGTGGGGGTTCTTCTATCTGCGCAGCCACACGCACGACTGGCTGGACACCACGACCACGGGGCTCGCCGCCGCCCGGGCCGCCGGCGACCGCCGGGGCGAGGCCCAGGGGCTCGTGGACACGTCCGCGGCGCTGCGCGGCTCCGGGATGCTGGAGGAGACGATCGGCCCCCTGCACGAAGCCATGGCCATCTGCGAGGAACTCGGCGACACCGCCGGCATGTCGACGATCGTGGCCAACCTGGGCGACGCGTACCTGCTGTCCGGTCAGCCCGGCAACTCCGTCGAGTACACCCTCCGGGCACTGGCCATCGCCCGGGACCAGGACGACGCCTGGAGCCAGGGCATCGGGCTGGCCAATCTGGGCGACGCCTACCGGCGGCTCGGCAGACTGGACGAGGCCGTCACCTGCCTGGAGCAGGCCCTGACCTTCCTGCGCAAGCATGACAACCGCTGGGTCGAAGGCGTCGCCCTCGACATGCTCGGCACGGTGTACCGGCGCCTTCACCGTTACGACGACGCGGTCAGTCTCTATCACCAGGCACTCACAACCCATCGAGAGGTCGGGAACCGATGGGGAGAGGGCTACACGCTGGGCAACCTCGGTGACGCACAGATGCATGAGGACCCCGAAGCGGCGCGCAGCACCTGGCTCGAGGCTCTGGAGATCCTCTCGGACTGCGACCACGCGGACGCCGAGAAGATCCAGGAGCGCCTCGACCGCCTGGCGTGACCTGCCCCCTCCCTCCGAACAGAAACAGGTGCCCGACCGCTCCGGCGTGGGGCTGGAAACGGCCGAGCATCCCGTACAACGGGCGACAGGTGAGCCCGGTTCAACTTTCCGCCGGAGATTCGTCCCGCCGCGAACAGCGTTCGGGGGCGCCGGCCTCAACAGCCGACGCCCCCTGGGGACTCACTCTGGTGGAACGGTGATCCCGGGCCCCCGGTTCGGCAGCGACCACCCCGAGGACGGACGGCTCACTTCCCGCCACTGCCGCCAGGACCGCCACGCCCGGTCTGCCGGCCCTGCAACTGCCGCCCCTGCATGTCCTGCCACGTGCTCCAAGTCCCAGCACTGCTCTGTCCCTGGGCGGCCCCTCCACGGGACGGGTCGGCCGCACCGGACGAGGGCCGTGCCGTTTCCTGCAGATGGGCACCTGCCTGGCTCAGCACCGGACTGACCGCGGGCAGGGGCGCATAGGCCGGGATCGTGGGCGCGCCAGGTGCGGCTGCTGTGGGTGGCTGGTCTCCGTAGGAGGGCAGGCCTTGCTGCCGAGTGGCTGGGGGCTGCTGGACACGCACAAGCGCGGCGTGCCGATCGGCTGCGACCTGCAAGGGGTTCTGCCACCGCTCACGGAGCGCCACCTGCTCGGCCCGCGCCGCAGCGCTTCGCTCTGCGCTGCGGCGCTGCGCCTCGTGCTGCTGGCGAGCTCGTTCCTCCTCTGTCGGCCCTGCTGCCCGAATCCGGATCCGGCAACAGGTTCGTTGCCGGATCCACTTCCCGGTCCGTCCTGAGCCGGAGGGCCGGCCTGGGTCGGAGTGCGGTTCAGGTGATCGGCTGCTGCGAGGGCTGCTGCGGATGCGAGGGCTTCTGGGGAGATGCAGCTGTCCCGGTCGTGCTTCGGCACGGTTCGTCCCGTCGTGTGGCGGGTGATGACACGGCATCAACGTGCCCGCCGTCATGGCCGGTTCATCCGGCGGCCGGGTGTCTTCCCGTCAGGCCGGTGGTGGCGGGGGCGGGGGTGGGCCGAAGGGGTCCAGGGTGTCGATCGGTGGGGGTGTCTTCGGGCGGTGCATGCCGGGTTTGCAGCCGGCGAAGGGACCCTGTGGGTCCCGCAGGGCGCTCATGGCCGGGAACAGGTAGTCGCGGTGCCACATGGCGGGGCCGGTCGGCGGGGAGCCCGGGCCGGTCAGGTCTCCCCAGGCCAGCCACAGACCGTGGAGCTGGGCGACCGCTTCGGGGTGTTCCCACCACACGGGGCACCAGGGCAGCCCGGAGGAGGCCTCCCTGCCGTAGACGGGCAGCAGCACGTGGTGGGTCCAGAGGGTCAGCTGGCGCAGCTCGTGCGCGTAGGCGGGGCCCTGCATGTAGAGGATGAAGGCCGGGGGCGGGGGCTCCTTGTCCGGGGTCGCCGTGCCGGGCGGCCCGGCGCCGGTGTCCGGCCGGGTGTCCGGGGCGTCGGTGTCCGGGGTTTCGGTGTCCGGCCCGGTGTCCGGGGTTTCGGTCTTCTCCGCTGGTGCGGTCGTCATGGTTCTCCCTGCTGTCTTCCGGCGGCGGCTTCCGGTTCAGGCGTCCGGTTCAGGCGTCCGGTTCAGGCGTCCGGCCGGACCACGCCCAGGATCACCATGGAGCCCGCCGGGGCCACGGTCACCGACCGGCCCGGGCGGGGGGCGTGGATCATGTTGCCGTCGCCGGTGTAGAGGCCGACGTGGCTCGCGTCGGGGTGGTAGATGATCAGATCGCCGGGCCGCATCTCCTCGACCGGTACGTGCTCGAGCAGGCGCCACTGGTCCTGAGAGGTGCGGGGGACCGTGATGCCGGCGGACCGCCAGGCCTGTGAGGTGAGGCCCGAGCAGTCGAAGGAGTCGGGCCCCTCGGCGCCCCAGACGTAGGGCTTGCCGAGTTGCCGGGTGGCGTACTCGATGGCCTTCTTGCCGGCGGCGCCGGCCTCGGTGCCGAGGTGCTTCAGGATGCCGGTGCTCACCCACTGTGCGTGGGCCGCGTCGCCGGCGGCCGTGTCGAGTTCGGCCAGTCGCCTGCGCTCGTCCTCGGCCAGTCGGGACTCCAGCTTCCGGGCCTTGTCGATGCGTTTCTCGACGGTGCGGCGGTGGGCTGCCAGGGCACGGCGGTTCTCGCGCAGGCGCGACAGTTCCGCGGACTCGTCGTCGGTGAGCGTGCGCAGCCGGTGGCGGAGGGCCGCCAGGGTGGTGACCACCCGGTTCGTGGTGTGCTGCGCCTGGCGGGTCCGGGCGGCGGCGTCCAGCGCGTGCGCGGGGTCGGGGGCGAGGGCGAACTGCACTTCCGCGGGCAGCCCGCCGCCGCGGTACTGGGCGCGGGCCGCTGCTCCGGCCAGCGGCACCAGGCGGTTCAGGTCCCGTTCCGTCCGGCGGATCCGGGCCCCCAGCGAGCGGACCTGCCTCGTCTGCCGGGTGACCTCCTGGTCGACGGCGTTGTACCGGTCCGTGGCGACCTCGGCGTCGTGGTGGAGGAGCTCGATCTCGGCCCGCACCTCGGAGAGCGTCTGCGGCTCGGCGGCGACGGGCTGGTGCAGTGCTGCCGTCAGGCTGAGGGTCAGGGCGGCGGTCGCGGCCGTCCGGCGGTGGCCGCGCGCGCGTGGGATCCGTCTCATTCCGGGCCGCAACTTCCTTCTTGTGCCGGTGCGTACGCGTACGCAGCGCGTGCGCGAGGGCGGTCGGTGGTGCGTCCCGACAACGGCGCCGCACCGTCCGGCGGTTCAGGACGGACGTGAACCGGCCCGGTCCGTTGCCCGTTGTGCGTGCCGAATCCGTGCAACGGGGCAACGGGCAAGGGGAGGGACGCGCGTGGACGCGGGGTTGGTGCTGCTCGCGCTGTGTACGGGGTCGGGGCTGGGCTTCCTGTACCTCGCGGTGCGGGCGGCGGCGGGCGCCGTCGGGCTGGCGCTGCGCGGGGAGCGGGTCATGGGATTCGTGACGGCCCGTACGGGGACCGGCGGGCGGCAGGGTGAACTCGTGTTGTTCTTCGACCACTTGGGACGGGAGCTGGTACTCGACCCGGGCCGGTACGGCCCGTTCTACGGTGTGCCGCCGGTGGGCGGGACGGTCCCCGTGGTGTACGCGCGCGGCCGACCCGGCCGGGCCAGGCTCGGGACGCTCCGGCATCTGCTGGCCCCGTCGTTCGGATGGTTCCTGGTCTCGACGCTGGTCTTCGGCACCGGCGCGGTGGCGCTGCGGTGAGGCCGGCCGGAGGTCCGCCCGCGCTCCCCCGGCGCGTCGACGCACTCGACGTGCTCCGGGGTTTCGCCCTGCTGGGCATCCTGCTCGCCAACGCACTGCTGACGGCGGGGCCGTACGCGGCGCCCGGACCGGACGCCTCCGGGGCCGACCGGGTCGCGGCCTGGGCGGTGACCGCCCTGGTCACGACCAAGTTCTACGTGCTCTTCTCCTTCCTCTTCGGCTACGGCTTCGTGCTCCAGGCGCGGTCCGCCGAGTGGGACGGCGCCGCCCACGGCCCTCGTCATCTGCGGCGGGCTGCGACGCTGTTCGGGATCGGGCTCGTACACGCCGTACTGCTGTACCCGGGCGACATCCTGATGACGTACGCGGCGCTGGCCCTGGTGCTGTACGGGCTGCGCGGGCTGTCCCCGCGGGCCGCCCTGCGTCTCGCGGCCTGCCTGCTGGTGGTGCTGGCGGCGCTGATGCTGGCGTACGGACTGCTGACCGTGGCCGTCACCGAGCCGCTCGGCGCCGCCCGGCGCACTGCCGAGGAGGCGGAGGCCGTCGCCGCGTACCGCGGGGGGTTCCGGTCCGTGGTGGGCGCGCATCTGGCGGGCCTTCCGGGGGCGATCGGCGCCGACCTGCTCCACGCGCCCGCCATACTGGCCGCCATGCTCGCGGGGCTCGCCGCCGCCAAGTCCGCTCTGGCCGAGCGGCGGGGCCGGGACCGGGTGTGGCTGCGGGGCGTCGTGGTGCGGCTGCTGCCGGCCGGTCTGGCCGGTGGCGCGGTCGCCGCGTGCTGCATGGCCGGGCCGCTGGACAGCCGTTGGTTCCTGGTCGGGCTGGCGGTGTCGGTGCTGACGGCACCCCTGCTCACGGCGTCGTACGCGTGCGGGCTGCTCCTGCTGCTTGAGCTCTGCCGGCCGGCGGCGGCCCGGGTGCTCGGGGCGGCCGGGCGGCTGGCCCTCAGCCACTACCTCGCCCAGTCCCTGGTCCTCTCGTTCGTGTTCACCGGGTACGGGTTCGCGCTGTACGACCGGGCCGGGACGCTCGCCGTCCTGGCCGGCTGCGTGGTGCTCTACGCGGTCCAGCTGGCCGCCGGGGCCCTGCTCCGGCGGCACCTGCGGTACGGCCCGGCCGAGTTCGTGCTGCGTACGGTCACGCGGGCGCGGCGCCCCGCTGCCCGCCGTCGGCGGCCGGTTTCGACAGGTGCACGCCCGGCGGCCCCGGGATCCCCGTCGCCTCCGTCCCGTCCGCAGTCTGCGGCATCCCGGGGATCAGGCGCCGTGCGGCGCGTTCGGTGATGGCCGCGGTCTCCGCCTTGGCGGCGGCCGAGATGACGTCGGCGCCCGGTTCCTTGTACCAGGGGCGCAGCCGGATCAGCGCCGGCTTGATCCCGGTCGCCAGGAGGAGGGCCGTGCCCTTGGGCAGGGCCCGGATGCGGTCGGGCGGCAGCACCGGGTCCAGACGGTAGGAGTAGGACCGCGATGTGCCGTCCTTGCTGCGGGAGATGGTGGGGGTACGCACGTCCCGCTGGCCGACGAGCGTGGAGACCTTCTGGACGAAGTCGGCGTCGTCGAGGCCTGCTCCCAGGAGTTTGACGGTCGCCGCGCTCCACAGCGCGTCCATGCCGACCTCGCCCCACACCCGCGTGCCCTGACGGTAACTCTGCAGCAGTGTCACGACGTTGATGCCCCGGGAGCCCAAGTGTGAGTAGAGGTCCGGCAGGTCGGAGATGCGGCACACGTTGGCGGCCTCGTCGAGGACCGCCGTCATGGGCGGGTCCAGCCGTCCGCCCATCCGCTCGGCGGCCACCACGCCCGCCCGCATCGTCGCGTCGGCCAGTCCCGCGATGACGCCCGCGGCGGAGCCGCCGCCGTCCTTGGACAGGAGGTAGAGGGTGTCCTGGCCGAGGACGTGCTGGTCGGGCCGGAACTCGGGCAGGTCCGGGTCGGGTGTGACCCAGGCGAGGATCTCCGGGTCGAGGAGGCAGGAGACGGTCTGCCGGGCGGTCTCGTAGATGCCGTCCCGTGTCTCCACGGCCCCCTGGACCGTGCCCTGCAACTGCTCGGCCATGGCGATCAGTCGGGCGTCGCGGAGCAGGTCGACCGGGGTGCGGTCGCCGGGGTCGGCGAGCCAGCCGAGCAGTTCGTGCAGCGGTGCGCGGTTGCGGGCGGCGGCGAGGAAGAGGGCGGTGAGGGTGTTCTGGGCGGCCGAGATCCAGAAGTCCTTCTTCGCGGTGTCGTCGTTGACCGACGCCACGAAGTGCCCGGCCAGCCGGCGGGCGCCCTCGGTGCTGCGGCACTCGCTGAGCAGGTCCCACCACATGGTGCGCGGGGCGTGCGCGATGCCCTGCGGGTCGAAGGTCCACACGGTGCCCGCCTTCTCGCGTTCGGCGCGGGTGACGGCGTACACGTCGGACTTGTTGGAGGTGAGCAGGACCGCACCCTGGGCGCGCAGCACCCGGGGGACAGCGATGCCGGTGGACTTGCCGGCCCGGGGCGCCATGAGGTCGAGTTCCACGTCCTCGTAGCTGCTGCGCAGCTCGGGGCCGTGGGGCGCGAGGTCGCCGAGGAGGTTGCCGGTCTCGTCCGGCCGCAGGTGCTCACGGCCGCGCAGTCCGGGGCGCAGTTCCCGGGCCCGGGCGGCGACGCCCTTGGGGCACAGGGGGGCGAGTTCACGGCGGCCGGCCAGGCCCTTGCGGCCTGCGCCCTCGCGCACCAGGAAGCCGACGAGCAGGGCGACCGGGAGCACGATGAGCGCCAGGACGCCCAGAACGCCCCCGTACACGGCGGCGGCCGGTGCCCACGGCCAGGACGCGGCGGGCCCGTCGGAGGCCATCCGGGCCATCGTGGACAGGGTGAACGGCGGAGCCTGCCAGCCGTGACCGCTCAGTCCCGAGCCGAGGGTGCCGCCGGACCAGACGACGGTGAACACGGTGAGTCCGGCGCCCGCCACCGCCACGACGGCCCAGGGCAGGAGTTGGTCGAGGTCGCTGGAACGGGGGCTGCTCACGCGGTCCACCTCCCGTCCGGCGCGTCGCCCTCACGGGCGGGCGGCCCCGGGGGGCCGGGGTGCCCGGACGCGAGCGGACCGCCGGGCACGCCGGGTTCGAGGAGCACACCGGGCGCACCGGGTTCGAGAGGCGCACCGGGTGCACCGGGCATCGGGTGGGCACCCTCCAGCGCGGCCCGTGCCACCTGCTCGGCGGTGTGGGCCACGGCCTGCTCGACCGCCTCCTCGTTCGGCGTCCACCGGGTGTTGGTGTTGTGCAGCCGACGCTCGGCGTCGGTGATGGCGACCTTGATCGGAATGCCGGGCCGCCCGCCGACCTTGATGAGGAAGCGGCCCCGGCCGGGCGGCTCCTCGTGGTCCCCCGTGACTCCCCAGCCGGGCGGCGAGGACCAGGAGGAGACGAGTTCGATCTCGCGCCGGGACAGGCCCACGACCTTCCCGAGGTCCTCCATCTCCGCCTTCGGCAGCCCGGCGCACACCACCATCCCGGCCCGCTCCACGAACCCGCGGGCCTTGGCCCGGTCGGCGTCGGTGCCGAGCGCCTCGGCGTCCTTCAGGGTATGGGTGATCTTGGCGTCGCCGAGGCCGAGGGAACGGTTGAGCCGGGTCAGCGCGTCGATGCGGTCGACGATGCCGGAGGCGGCGCGCAACGGCCGCCACAGTTCGTCGAGCACCGTGAAGAACCAGCGCCTGGGGGCGAGTCCGGCGTCCGCGAGGGCGTGCGAGGCGGCCACCGTGCCGAGCCCGTCGGACCAGGCGGCGAGCATCGCCGCGGCGGTCAGCTGGGTGTCGGCCTCACCGATGCCGGAGATGTCGATGCACACCGCCGGCGCGTTCGGGTCGATGCGGGTGGACGTCTCGGAGGCGAAGGTGTCGCCGAGGGGACCGTCGAGGATGCCGAGCAGGGAGCGGTGCAGCGGGTCGACCGCGTCCCGGTAGCGGGTGTCGTCCCCCCGGTCGAGCGTGACCGCGCGCACCCGGTCGGGCCCCTCGGCGAGGATCCGCAGCACGTCCGGCAGCAGCGCCGGGCGTCCGGGCGCGGTACGTTCCCGCAGGTGGTGCAGCACGGCGGAGAGCACGGACTGTTCGTGGTCGTCCATCGGCCGGCCGCGCACGATGGTGATGAGCGCGGCCACCATGTTCAGGACCCGGCCGTGCGTCTCCGCCTTCAGCATCTCGCCCGCCTGGCCGCCGATCCGTTCCGCCGCCGCGCCCATGGCGCCCGGGTCCAGGATGTTGATGCCGCCCCGCCCCCGCGCGATGGAGATCACCTGGCCGCCCAGGGCCCGGACCGTGTCGGCGTAGTCGGGCTTGAGGTCGCCGAGGACCAGCGGGACGACACCGGTCGCGGAGAGCCCGATGAGCATCCGGTTGACGAGCGTGGACTTGCCCAGTCCCGGCATGCCCAGCATGAACAGTGAGGGGTTGGAGATGTAGCGGGCCCGGGTGAACCAGTTCAGCGGGTCGCCGCAGACCGTGGCGCCGGTGAACAGGTGCTGTCCCAGCGGCACACCGGTCATGGGGGAACCGGACCCGGCGGCGAAGGGCCACATGCCGCAGGCCTGGACGGTCGTGGCGCGCCACATGGTGGGCGGGTCCAGGTACCCGACCCGTCCGCCGCCCGGTCCCGACCAGCCGCGGGGCGGGACGTACGGCTCCCGCGGGCGGGCCTGCTTCTGCGGTCGGGCTGTCTCCTGCTGCTGCCGGGCCGTCTGCTGCTGCCCGCGGGAGGCGGACTTCCGTGGGCGGCCCCTGCGGCCGGCGCCGGACTCCACCGGTTCGAGGGTCGTGCCGGACCCGCTCTTCCGCGGCTTGCTCCTTCGGCGTCCGGCCGGCCCGGCCCCGCTCGGTTCCCGCTCGGTCCCGGTACGCTCAAGCGCCGCCGGCCCGTTGTCCAGCGCCTCGCGCGCCCGCTGCTCGGCCAGCCGGTCGGCCCGTTCGGCCCTTCTCTCCTCGCTACGGCGGCTCACAGCGCCTCCTGCAGTTCGTGCGGGACCAGGGTCTGTTCCCACGGGAGGATCCCGGCGGGCAGGGTGCAGCTGAACGCGGCGGCCTGCATCCGGTCGGCGGGGCGCATCAGCACGCGGGAGGCGGCGGTGAGGTTGCGTACGGTGACCGTCGCGTCGGCCAGTTGCTCCAGGTCGTCGACGGTGACCGTCAGCATCAGCGAGAACTCCACCAGCCCGGCCCCCGAGGCCTCCTCGGCCGCGGTCTGTTCCGCCGCCCGTACCTCGGAGGCCGCCCTGGCCTGCACCATGCCGCGGCCGGAGTTGGCCATGAACTGGGCGCTGCGCCGGTCGGACTCGACGATCCGGGCCGAGGTGGCCGGGTCGATGGGCCGGTACACCAGCGCGACCCTCTTGCGGCGGGTACCGGGAGCCGCCTCCAGCATCCCCCGCAGGACCGAGGCCCGTACGGTGCCGCGCGGCGCCAGCGTCATGAGCCAGGTGCGGGAGACTCCCGAGTCGTGCTGGTAGCTGTTCACGGTCTCCACGGCGGCGGCCGGTCCCGCGTCGTCCCACTCCAGACCCGTACCGCCGTGTTGGGCACGGGCCGTCAGGACGTCGGCGGCGACGGCCGGGTCGTAGGCGACGCGCACCACCTCGGCGATCCGCTCGGCCGACAACGGGTACGCGGCTCCGCCGCCGGCCGCGACCAGCCCGTTGAGGAGGCCAGGCACGCGGATGGCGAGGTCGGCGATCACGTCGTCCCGCGAACGTTTCTGGCCGGGGGGAACGCCGTAGGTGAGGCTGACGTAGGTGTGCATCTCGGAGGACGCGGTCGGGTAGCGCTCGACGACCTCCTCCATCACGGCCCGCGCGGCGGGCGGCGCGTCCTCCTGGATGCGGGGCAGCACCTCGTGGGCGAGCCGGGTGCCCGGGTCGGGCGCGGTCTCCACGATCAGGGACGCGCCGCGCAGGCCCGGTTCGTGGGCCAGCCGGGCCAGCCATTCGCCCCACAGCGCGACCCATACGTCGACCTGGTCGGGGTCGACGAGTGAGCCGCCGTCGGGTTCGCAGCCGAGGACGATCGTGTACGTGTTGCGCTCGGGGTGGTGCAGAACGCCGAAGGGCCGGTCGTAGGCGTCCCGGCCCTCGGAGGCGGTGACCTTGGTGAGCAGCCCCGGCGGGCGGTATCGGCCGCCGGGGCGGGCGGAGAGGGGCCCGGACACGTAGAGGTGCGCCCCCCGCGCCTTACGGCGTCGCCAGCCGATGCGCAGGGCGAGCAACTGGTAGACGTTGCGCCCGTCCTGGGTACGGACGGCGAGGGGCACCAGGAACACGACGACCGGGACGAGCACGACGAGCGCCGCGTAGAGCGAGATGAGCGACGCCAGCAGGGTGACGACGAGCCCGCCGAAGACACCGAAGGTGCCGACGAGCCCGAGCGGACCGAGCCCCGGCCGCCGTGGCCGACGCCAGTTCCCGTAGGTCGGTTGGGTGACGGCTTGCGTGGACATGAGGTCCGTTTCCCTTCGTGGGGTGGGGAGGGGGGACCGGCCGGTGCCGCGGTCGGCGCGGCGG
>NZ_JACBYP010000073.1 GCF_018982965.1 Streptomyces mayonensis
CGGCCGACCAGCCGCCCCCCGGACCCGACATCGCCCCCGGCCCCGTCAGGCGCACCGACCGCCGGGCCGCGGAAGGAGACTCATGAACACCGATGAACTCGTCGACCTCGGACAGCAGTTGCGCGTCGACAGCGTACGGGCGTCCACCGCCGCGGGCTCCGGGCACCCGACGTCCTCCATGTCCGCCGCGGACCTGATGGCCGTACTGCTGGCCAACCACCTCCGCTACGACTTCGAGCGCCCCGCCCACCCCGGCAACGACCGCTTCGTGCTGTCCAAGGGACACGCCTCGCCCCTGCTGTACTCCGCCTACAAGGCGGCCGGTGCCATCGACGACGAGGAACTGCTGACCTTCCGCAAGCTGGGCAGCCGGCTGGAGGGTCACCCCACGCCCCAGCGGCTGCCGTGGGTCGAGACGGCCACCGGCTCCCTCGGACAGGGGCTGCCCGTGGGGGTCGGCATCGCGCTGGCCGGCAAGCGGCTCGACCACACCGGCTACCGGGTGTGGGTGCTGTGCGGCGACAGCGAGATGGCCGAGGGTTCGGTGTGGGAGGCCGCGGAACACGCCGGGCACGAGCACCTCGACAACCTCGTCGTGATCGTCGACGTCAACCGGCTCGGCCAGCGCGGCCCCACCCGGCACGGCCACGACCTCGACGCGTACGCGCGCCGCTTCCACGCCTTCGACTGGCACACCATCGAGGTCGACGGCCACGACGTCGACGCCGTCGACCGCGCCTACGGCGAGGCCCTGTCCACCAGGGGCCAGCCCACCGCGATCATCGCCCGGACCCTCAAGGGCAAGGGCGTCGAGGCCGTCGAGAACCGCGAGGGACAGCACGGCAAACCGCTGCCCGAGGCGGAGGACGCCATCGCGGAACTCGGCGGCAGGCGCGACATCCGGGTCCGCGTGCACGAGCCGGAGGACGCGCCGGCGCCGCACTCCGCGGGCACCGGCCGGATCGAGCTGCCCCGCTACGAGGTGGGCGACGAGGTGGCCACGCGCAACGCGTTCGGCGAGGCGCTGGCCGCACTCGGGACCGCCCGCGGAGACGTCGTCGCCCTGGACGGCGAGGTCGGCGACTCCACCCGGGCCGAGTTCTTCGCCAAGGAGCACCCCGAGCGCTACTTCGAGTGCTACATCGCCGAGCAGCAGATGGTCGCCGCGGCGGTGGGGTTGGCGGCGCGCGGCCGGGTGCCGTTCGCCACGACGTTCGCCGCGTTCCTGACCCGCGCCTACGATTTCGTGCGGATGGCCTCGATCAGCGGCTCCGGCATCAACCTCGTCGGCTCCCACGCGGGCGTCGCCATCGGCCAGGACGGGCCCAGCCAGATGGGTCTGGAGGACCTCGCGATGATGCGGGCGATCCACGGCTCGACCGTGCTGTACCCGTGCGACGCCAACCAGGCCGCGCACCTCGTCGCCGAGATGGCGGAGCTGGAGGGCATCCGCTACCTGCGCACCTCGCGCGGCGGGAGCAAGGTGATCTACGGCCCCGAGGAGGAGTTCCCGGTCGGCGGCAGCAAGGTCCTGCGCTCCTCGGACGAGGACCGGCTGACGGTCGTCGCCGCCGGTGTCACCCTGCACGAGGCGCTGGCCGCGGCCGACACCCTGGCCGGCGAGGGGATCCAGGTCCGGGTGATCGACCTGTACTCGGTCAAGCCGGTCGACCGCGAGACCCTGCGCCGGGCCGCCGAGGACACCGGCTGCCTGCTGACCGTCGAGGACCACCGCCGCGAGGGCGGCATCGGCGACGCCGTCCTCGACGCGTTCTCGGACGGGCGGCCCGTGCCGCGGCTGGTGCGGCTCGCGGTCCGGACGATGCCGGGCTCCGCCACTCCCGCCGAGGAACTGCACGGCGCCGGGATCGACGCCGAGTCCGTCGCGGCGGCCGGACGGATGCTGGTGGAGCAGGCGATCGTGCCGTGAGCGCAGGGGGCACCCGGACCGTGCGGGCCGGCCCGCACACGGTGGAGGTCCACCGGCCGGACAAGGTGCTCTTCCCGGCGGGTGCCGGGGAGGGGCAGGAGCACACCGAGGAGTACGAGGAGTACACCAAGGGCGACCTCGTCGACTACTACCGGGCCGTCGCCCCGTTCATGCTGCCGCACCTGCGGGGCCGCCCGCTGATGCTGGAACGGCACCCGGACGGCGTCGACGGCCCGCAGTTCATGCAGAAGAACACCCCGGAGCACTATCCGGACTGGATCGAGCGCGTCGAGGTCGGCAAGGAGGGCGGCACCGTCTGCCACACGGTCTGCGGCGACTCCGCCACCCTCCTGTACCTCGCCGACCAGGCCGCCCTCACCCTGCACCGCTGGCTGTCGCGGACGGGGAAGGCCGACCGGCCGGACCGGATGGTCTTCGACCTCGACCCGTCCGGCGACGACTTCGAGCAGGTCCGGTCGGCCGCCCGGCTGCTGGGCGGACTGCTCGACGAGCTGAGGCTGCCGTCGGCCCTGATGACCACCGGCTCCCGCGGCCTGCACGTCGTCGTTCCCCTGACGCCGCATCAGGACTTCGGCGCCGTACGGGAGTTCGCCCGGAACGTCGCCGACGTACTGGCCGCCGCGCACCCCGACCGGCTGACCACCGCGGCCCGCAAGAAGGACCGCGGCGACCGGCTCTACCTCGACATCCAGCGCAACGCCTACGCCCAGACCGCGGTCGCGCCCTTCACCGTCCGCGCCCGGCCCGGCGCGCCCGTGGCGACCCCCGTCTCCTGGGACCAGCTGGACGACCCCGCTCTGCACGCGCGGCGCTGGACCATCGAGAACGCCGTCGAGCAGGCCCGCACCCGGCCCTGGGCCGGGATCATGAGCCGCGCCCGGTCCCTGGGCCCGGCCGGACGGCGCCTGAACGCCCTGCGCGACTGAGCCGGCCACGCGTACGGGAGTACCCCCGCCGCACGCGTACTCAGGAGTACTGGCGTGAGCCCCGCCGCGCGCGTGCGGTCCCGCACGACCGCGCGAGGTTTGGCGAACACACATACGGCCACCCGAGTGACGAGGTGGCCATGTCGAACACGAAGAACACGCCCGAATCGCAAGGCTCACAACAGAGTTCACGGAAGTCACAGCCCTCACACCAAGCACAGCAGTCACAGGAGCCGCGCCGTCGCAAGCCGATGGAGGTGCTGCGTGAGGCGCGCGCCCAGCTTGCCGAGCTCACCGGTATGACCGCCGAGTCCGTGTCGTCCTTCGAGCAGACGGAGGAGGGCTGGGCCCTGGAGGTCGAGGTGCTCGAGCTCGAGCGGGTGCCGGACACCATGAGCCTGATGGCGAGCTACCAGGTGGAGCTGGACACCGAGGGGCAGCTCACGGGCTACCGGCGCGTACGCCGCTACGAGCGCGGCCGCGCCGACGCGCGCGGCGGCCGCTAGGCCGGACCGCGGGTCCGCGCACACCGAACACACCCGCAGAACGCACCGAGGACATCGAACACATCCACTGACGACAAGATGGAGGAACAGCAGGCATGACTGTCGTACCGGCACAACAGACCGGCGGCGGAGGCGGCACCAGCGGCCTCTACGACGTGCTTGAGCTTGTTCTGGACAGGGGGCTCGTCATCGACGCCTTCGTGCGTGTCTCCCTGGTCGGCATCGAGATCCTGAAGATCGACGTACGCGTCGTCGTCGCCAGCGTGGACACGTATCTGCGCTTCGCCGAGGCGTGCAACCGGCTCGACCTGGAGGCCGGGCCGCGCAAGGACCCGGGCCTGCCCGACCTGGTCGGCGAGATGACCGAGTCCGGCGCCCGCGGCAAGTCCAAGGGGGCGCTGTCCGGCGCCGCCGAGACCATCTCCGACGCGTTCAAGCAGGCCCGTGACGAGGGCGGCTCCGAGCGTGAGCGCGAGCCGGCCTCGCGTCCGCGTGCCCGCAAGGCCGCGCCCTCGCGCCGGAAGGAGGAGCAGGAGTGAGTACGTACGTCTACGGCATCACCGCCGCCACGCACCCCTCGCTCCCCGAGGGCACCGGCGGAGTCGGCGACCCTCCCCGCGAGGTGCGCGTCCTCAAGGAGGGCGCACTCGCGGCGGTCGTCAGCGACGCGCCCGAGGGGCTGCGCCCCAAGCGCAGGGAGCTGCTCGCCCACCAGAACGTGCTGAGCGGGATCGGCGAGGAGGGCTGCGTGCTGCCCATGCGGTTCGGCAGCGTCGCCCCCGACGACAAGGCCGTCGCCGGGGTGCTGGCCGAGCGGGCCGAGCACTACGCGGAACGCCTGGGCGCGCTGGAGGGGCGGGTCGAGTACAACATCAAGGCCACCCACGTCGAAGAGGCCGTACTGCACCACGTGATGGCCGAGAACCCCGAGATACGCGCCCTGGCCGAGTCCAACCGGCAGGCGGGGGGCGGGAGTTACGAGAGCAAGATCCAGCTCGGCGAGCTGGTCGCCGCGGCCGTCAAGGGCAAGGAGGCCGAGGACGCCACCGTGCTGGAACGGGCCCTGGAGAAGGAGGCCGACGCGGTGAGCGTGGGTCCCGAGTCCACCGGCTGGCTGGCCAACGTGTCGTTCCTGGTGAAGCGGGAGTCGGCCGAGCGGTTCCTGACGGCCGTGGAGCAGGCCCGCGGGCGGCTGCCGCACCTGGACGTGCGGGTGAACGGACCGCTGCCGCCGTACAGCTTCGTCGAGCCCGGCCCGGCCGAGCCCGCGGGCACCGCGGCCGGTGGCACGGACGCGGGAGCGGGGTGACGACGTGGGACTGATCTCCGAGGTCCTGCTGCTGCCGTTCGCACCGGTGCGCGGCAGCGGCTGGGCCATCGGGCAGGTACTGCGGGAGGCGGAGCGCATCTACTACGACCCCGCCACGATCCGGGCCGGACTGGCCCGTCTGGAAGAGCAGCTGGAGGCCGGAGAGATCACCGGGGAAGAGTTCGACCGGCAGGAGGACGCGCTGCTGGACCGACTGGAGATCGCAACGCGCACGAGCGCGGGATTGGGCAACGGTACGGCACCATGAACCGAGTCGGAATGGGCCTCGCGATAGGGGCCGGATATCTGCTGGGACGCACGAGGAAACTGAAACTCGCGGTCGCCGTGGGCACGATGGTGGCCGGGAAGAAGCTGAACCTGACTCCGAAGGGCGTCGCCGAGCTGGTCTCGGGCCACCTGGAGAACAACCCGCAGTTCAAGGAGATCGGGGACCAGCTGCGGACCGACCTGAGGGGTGTCGGAAAGGCCGCCTCGGGCGCCATGGTCGAGCGGCAGATCGACGCGCTCGCCGACCGGCTGCACGGCCGCACCGCCGAGGTGCGCGACCAGCTCTCCGGCGTGGCGTCGAAGGCGCCGGGCGTCGGTTCCCGCGACTCCGAGGCCTCGGAGGACTCGGAGGAGTACGCGGAACACGACGACGACCGGGACGACCAAGACGAGCGCGCCGAGCGCGACGACCGGGACGAGAGCGGTGAGCGTGACGACCGGGACGAGCGCGCCGAGCAGGAACCGGAGGAGCGGCGGCCCGCGAAGAAGGCCGCGCCCGCCGCGCGCAGGGCGGCCGGGAAGGCCCCCGCGAAGAAGACGCCGGCCAGGAAGACCGCCGCCCCCGCGAAGAAGACCGCGACGAAGCGGGCCCAGCCCGTCAAGAAGGCAGCCGGCAGGAAGACGGCCGGGGCCCGGCCGTCGAAGGGCGGTGGTGAACGATGACCGGCGCACTCGGTTCCGCGGCCTCCACGGCAGGCAAGGCCGCGAAGCACAACCCGCTGGCCGACGTCGCGCAGAGCGAGGCCGCCGACCGCCTCAAGGCGGAGGTCCAGGACTACCTGGCTGCCCAGGCCACCCGGCTGCTGACCGGCGTCGGCACCAAGCTCGGCGAGACCACCGGCAAGCTCAACGACATCGCCGAGGGCAACAGCCCCGGACTCGGCAAGCTCGCCCTCGACGGCGGACGCAAGCTCGCCGAGGGCAAGGGCCCGGTGCGGGCCGCCTTCGAGGTCGGCGCCGGCAAGGTGAAGGACAACGTCGTCGGCGCATTCAAGAACCTCACCGGCGGCAAGGGCAGGAAGAAGGGCGGCGGCGGTCAGAAGCCGACGGTGATCATCGAGTACGTCGACGTCGGCGTACCGCTGCGCACCGCCTACGACCAGTGGACCCAGTACCAGGACTTCAGCACCTTCGCCAAGGGCGTCAAGAGCGCGAACCGCGCCGACGACACGTCCTCCGACTGGCAGCTGAAGGTGTTCTGGTCCAACCGCAGCTGGAAGGCGACGACCACCGAGCAGGTGCCGGACGACCGGATCTCCTGGACCTCGGAGGGCGCCAAGGGCTCCACCAAGGGCGTCGTCAGCTTTCACCGGCTCGCCGACAGCCTGACCCGTGTGGTCCTGGTCGTCGAGTACTACCCCAAGGGACTGTTCGAGAAGACCGGCAACATCTGGCGCGCCCAGGGCCGCCGGGCCCGCCTCGACCTGAAGAACTACGTCCGCCACATCACCCTCAAGGGCGAGGCCGACGACGGCTGGCGCGGTGAGATCCGCGACGGCGAGGTCGTCCGCAGCCACGAGGACGCGGTCGCGGAAGA
The DNA here is from genome assembly GCF_018982965.1 of Streptomyces mayonensis. Classification (GTDB taxonomy): domain Bacteria; phylum Actinomycetota; class Actinomycetes; order Streptomycetales; family Streptomycetaceae; genus Streptomyces; species Streptomyces mayonensis. Next base: position 6,518 of record NZ_JACBYP010000073.1, read on the forward strand.
GGAGGAGCGGCAGCCCGGGCAGGAGCAGCACGACGAAGCCGAGGGGGAGTACGACGACGGCCCCGAGGACGAGTACGACGAGGAGCCCGAGGACGAGTACGACGAGGAGCCGGAGTACGCCGAGGAGCAGCCGGAGGACCAGTACGAGGAGGAGAAGGAAACCGGCGAGGACGAGTACGAGGACGAGGAGGCGCCCCGTGAGGAGTACGAGGGCGCCGAGGGCGGGAGGCGTCGATGACCACTCCCGGCCGGCTGCCCGACCCCTACGGCCAGGGGCAGAGCGCCAACCTCGCGGACATCCTGGAGCGGGTGCTCGACAAGGGTGTCGTCATCGCCGGCGACATCCGGATCAACCTGCTCGACATCGAGCTGCTGACCATCAAGCTGCGGCTCGTCGTCGCCTCCGTGGACAAGGCCAAGGAGATGGGCATCGACTGGTGGGAGAGCGATCCCGCTCTCTCCTCCCGCGCCCGGCAGGACGAACTGACCCGGGAGAACGCCGCGTTGCGGGAACGCCTGCGTGAACTGGACCCGGGCCGCGTACCGAGGGAGGCGCCGTGACCGCGCTGCGCTACGTCTACGCCGTCTGCCGCCCCTTCGACACGCCCCTCCAGGCCCAGCTCACCGGGGTGTCGGGCGACCCGCCGCGGCTGCTGGCGCACGGGGACCTGGTCGCCGTCGTCAGCCGGGTGCCCGAGGCGGACTTCAACGAGGAGGCGCTGCACGACCACCTGGAGGACCTGGACTGGCTGACCGGCACCGCACGCGCCCACCAGCAGGTCGTCGACGCGCTCACCGCGGTCACCACCCCGCTGCCGCTGCGGCTGGCCACCGTCTTCCGGGACGACAGCGGCGTACGCCTCATGCTGGAGGAGCGCGCAGAAGCTTTCGGGTGCACGCTCGACCGGTTGGACGGGCGGGTGGAGTGGGGCATGAAGGTGTACGTCGAAGGGCCCGAACAGGCGGCGGAACCCGCGCGGCCCGAGCCGAAGCCCGCCTCCGGCCGGGACTACCTGCGGCAGCGGCGCCGGCAGTCCAGGGCGGACGACGACCTGTGGAGCCGGGCCGAGGAGTTCGCCACGGACCTGCACCGCACGCTGTCCGACCGGGCCGACGACGCCCGGCTGCACGCACCGCAGAACCCCCGCCTCTCCGGTGCCGCCGGGCGGAACGTGCTCAATGCCGCGTATCTGGTGCGCCGCGACGCCTCCGAGGAATTCGTCGAAAGAGTGGACCGGACGAAGGACGACGCCCCGGGAATCCGCGTGGAACTCACAGGACCCTGGGCAGCCTATTCATTCGCCGGAGAAGAGGAAAAGAATGCGGGGGAGGGATCATGACCGTCGTCGAACGCCGCGAGATCGCCCTCGTGGACCTGCTCGACCGGCTGCTGGCCGGCGGCGTCGTCATCACCGGTGACGTCACGCTGCGCATCGCGGACGTCGACCTGGTCCGGATCGACCTGAACGCGTTGATCAGCTCGGTCAACCGCAACGTACCGTCACCGTTCGGGGACCGATGTGAGTGAACAGCCCGTGAGTGAACAGCCGGTGAGTGAACAGCCGGAGCCCCGCAAGCGCCTCGACCTGGAACCCGACACGGTCGAGCGCGACCTGGTCAAACTGGTGCTGACGGTCGTCGAGCTGCTGCGCCAGCTCATGGAACGCCAGGCGCTGCGCCGCGTCGACGAGGGTGACCTGAGCGAGGAGCAGGAGGAGCGCATCGGGCTCACCCTGATGCTCCTGGACGACCGCATGACCGAGCTGCGCGACCGCTACGGACTGCGGCCCGAGGACCTGAACCTGGACCTCGGGCCGCTGGGACCGCTGCTGCCCCGGGAGTGAAGTCTCCCGGGGCAGCAGCCTCGTCACGCGGTGTTCGTCACCGGTCGCTCACCAGCGGTCGTTCACCACCGGTACCAGCGGCCCCTTCCGCCGCCGGTCTTCGTCCCGCGGGCCAGGAATCCCACCAGCCACAGGACCAGGACCGCCAGAGCGATCCACCAGAGAACCTTCACCGCGAATCCGACGCCGAAAAGGACGATCGCCAGAAGCAGTACGAGCAGAAGCGGAACCATGATGTATAACCTCCTGCTCTACTGGTTTCCCGGAATTCACCGAACAGGCGTGGAAAAGGCTTCCTTTCGGCACAGAATTTCCCCGTGCAGGACGCTGAACCAGCTTTCCGGCTGCTTTCCCCATGCGCGCCAGGCGGCCGAGACAGCCCGCAGTTGCTCCGTGGTGGCATGGCCGCCTCCGGTCGCGCGCTCCGCGTACGCCGACGCCAGGGTGCGGTCCGCCCACAGGCCGCTCCACCACTCCCGTTCCTCGGGGGTGGCGAAGGTCCAGGTCGCGGAGGTCGCCCTGACATCCGTGAACCCCGCCTCCAGCGCCCACGCCTTCAGCCGGCGCCCGGCGTCCGGCTCACCGCCGTTGGCCCGCGCCACCCGGTGGTAGAGGTCCAGCCAGTCGTCCATGCCCGCGGAGGCCGGATACCAGGTCATCGCCCCGTAGTCGGAGTCGCGCACGGCGACGATCCCGTCCGGCCGCGTCACCCGCCGCATCTCGCGCAGGGCCCCGACCGGGTCGCCCACGTGCTGGAGCACCTGGTGGGCGTGGACCACGCAGAACGTGTCGTCCGGGTAGTCCAGTGCGTGCACGTCCGCCACCGCGAACTCGGTGTTGGCCAGGCCGCGTCCGGCGGCTGTCGCCCGGGCCCGCGCCACGATCTCCGGCGCCCGGTCGACACCCGTGACGTGGCCGTCCGGCACCAGCTCCGCCAGGTCCGCGGTGATGGTGCCCGGTCCGCAGCCGACGTCCAGGATCCTCATGTGCGGCTCCAGCGAGCCGAGCAGGTACGCGGCGGAGTTGGCGGCGGTGCGCCAGGTGTGCGAGCGGAGCACGGACTCGTGGTGCCCGTGCGTGTAGACGGCCGTCTCGCGCGGCCTCTCCGGTTTCTCGGGCCTGTCCGGCTTCTTGCGCATGGCGGATCACTTTCTCCCGGTCGCTCTCCCGACACTCCGGTCACCGTACGCCCGCACCTCGCATGGTGAGACGGCCGTATCGAATAATGGACAGACAGGCCGGAAGAGCCCGACGGACCGAGAGGGTCCGAACGGACTCAGGAGAGCAGGCCCTCGCCGGGCAGCGGCCGGTAGACCGTGAGCGCCTCGGGCAGCTTCTCCAGGGTCAGCTCGCCCTCCGTCTCGGTCAGCTCACCGTCGTAGGCCATCAGCGTCCCCGGTGCCACGCCCGACAGACGCAGCCGCGGCACCTGCACCGCCGCGTGCGCGGGCGAGCGCGTCAGCGGTCCGGCGAAGGCCGCCGAGAGCAGCCGCAGCGCGGGCCGGGGTCCGCCGTGCACCACCCTTACGTCCAACTGCCCGTCCGCCAGGTCCAGTCGCCGACCCGAGGCCAGACCCCTGCGGTGGTACGTGCCGTTGCCCGCGAACAGCATCCACAGCGGGCGCCGACGGCCGCGCACCTCCGCCGTCAGCGGGTGCCGGTCGGCGCGCAGCACCCGTACGGCCGCCACCACCCCGGCCGGCCAGCCGCCGATCCGGGACGAGAAGCGCTCGCGCTCGTGGACCAGCTCCGGATACACGCCGAGGCTGAAGGTGTTCAGGAAAACGCCGCGCCGGCCGCCGGAGACGAACCGGCCCACGTCCACCCGCACCCCCTCGCCCCGCTCCAGCGCCCCGCACAGGTCCCGCGCGTCCTCCACGCCCAGGTCGTAAGCGAAGTGGTTGAGGGTGCCGCCGGGCAGCACCGCGAGCGGCAGCCCGTGCCGGAGCGCGATCTCGGCCGCCGCGTTCACCGTGCCGTCGCCGCCGCACACGCCCAGCACCCGGGCGTGACCCGCCGCCTTCTCCAACTCTGCCTGTACGTCAGTCGGTTCGCACTCGACCACCTCCGCCTCGGGCAGCGCGTCGCACAGTGCCCGCACCCGGTCCGAGCTGCCCGAGCCCATGTTGGCGACCATGACCAGGCCCTCGCCGCCGGGCAGCGCCGGGACCTCGGCGCGCGGCCGGGCCGGCGGCACGTGCTGGGCGCGCGTCGGCACCATGCCCCGTACGGCGAACGCGGCCCCCGCGCCGAGCGCCGCACCGGCCAGCACGTCGCTCGGGAAGTGGACGCCGGTGTACACCCGGGACAGGGCGACGGCGGCGGCCACCGGGGCGATGGCCGCGCCCCAGGCCGGGGACTCCAGCGCGACGCCCGTCGCGAACGCGGCCGCCGACGCGGCGTGCCCCGACGGGAAGGACGTCGTGATCGGCTGCCGCTTCAGCTGCCGGACCAGCGGCACCGGGTCGAGTGCCGGCCGGGGCCGGCGGACCGAGCGCTTGCCGAGGGTGTTGATCGTCAAGGAGGCCAGGCCCAGCGAGGCCAGACCCCGGGCGGCGGCGCGCCGCGCCCTCGGAGTGCGGGAGGCGGCCAGGACGGCGCCCGCCGCGAACCAGAGCACCCCGTGGTTGGCGCCGCGGCTCAGCCGGGGCAGCAGGGAGTCCGCGCCGGGCCAGGTGCGCGCGGCGACGGCCTCGAACACCCGCTGGTCCAGCCGTAGGAATCCGTTGCGGACGGGATGCGGTCCGGGTGTGGCGGCGGTGAGGTCTACGTCGGGACTCATGGACCCCGCCTACCCAGCGGGCGGCGATACCTGCCGGTGGTCCGCGTCACGCGCCGCACGTCCCGGCCCGCGGGGGAGGCGCCGGGCACCGGAGGGAGGGGACGGGCACGGCGGGCGCCGGGGGCGCCGGGCGAAATGAGTTTGCCCGCGGCCCGGCCGCAGCCGCAGAATCCGGTCCCATGGGTCATCTCGAAGCCGCGCACCTGGAGTACCACCTTCCCGACGGGAGGACGCTCCTCGGCGACGTCTCCTTCCGGGTGGGGGAGGGGGCCGTCGTGGCGCTGGTGGGCCCCAACGGCGCGGGCAAGACCACGCTGCTGCGCCTGCTGGCCGGGGAGCTGAAACCGCACGCCGGGACCGTCACCGTCGGCGGCGGCCTCGGCGTGATGCGCCAGTTCGTGGGCTCCGTACGCGACGAGACGACCGTGCGCGACCTGCTGGTGTCCGTCGCGCCGCCCAGGATCCGCGAGGCCGCCCGCGCCGTCGACGCCGCCGAGCATGCCCTCGTGACGGTCGACGACGAGGCCGCCCAGCTGACGTATGCGCAGGCGCTCGCCGACTGGGCCGAGGCGCGCGGGTACGAGGCGGAGACCCTGTGGGACATCTGCACCACGGCCGCGCTCGGGGTGCCGTACGAGAAGGCCCAGTGGCGGCAGGTGCGCACCCTCTCCGGCGGTGAACAGAAACGCCTCGTCCTGGAGGCACTGCTGCGCGGCACCGACGAGGTGCTGCTGCTCGACGAGCCGGACAACTACCTGGACGTGCCCGGCAAGCGCTGGCTGGAGGAGCGGCTCGCCGAGACCCGCAAGACCGTCCTGTTCGTCTCCCACGACCGGGAACTCCTCGCCCGCTCCGCCCAGAAGATCGTCTCCGTCGAGCCCGGGCCCGCGGGCGCCGACGCCTGGGTGCACGGCGGCGGCTTCGCCACCTTCCACGAGGCCCGCCGGGAACGCTTCGCCCGCTTCGAGGAGTTGCGGCGGCGCTGGGACGAGAAGCACGCACAGCTCAAGAAGCTCGTGCTGACGCTGCGTCAGGCCGCCGCCGTCTCCCACGAGATGGCCTCTCGCTACGCCGCGGCCCAGACCAGGCTGCGGAAGTTCGAGGAGGCCGGACCGCCGCCCGAGCCGCCGCGCGAGCAGGACATCAGGATGCGCCTGAAGGGCGGCCGCACCGGCGTCCGCGCCGTCACCTGCGAACAGCTGGAACTGACCGGCCTGATGAAACCCTTCGACCTGGAGGTCTTCTACGGCGAACGGGTCGCGGTCCTCGGCTCCAACGGCTCCGGCAAGTCGCACTTCCTGCGGCTGCTCGCCGGCGACGACGTCACGCACACCGGGAAGTGGAAACTCGGGGCGCGCGTGGTGCCCGGCCACTTCGCCCAGACCCACGCCCACCCCGAACTGCTCGGCCGCAGCCTCCTGGACATCCTGTGGACCGAGCACGCCCAGGACCGCGGCGCCGCCATGTCCCGGCTGCGCCGCTACGAGCTGACCCAGCAGGCCGAGCAGGCCTTCGACCGGCTCTCCGGCGGCCAGCAGGCCCGCTTCCAGATCCTGCTGCTCGAACTCCAGGGCGTCACCGCCCTGCTCCTGGACGAGCCGACCGACAACCTCGACCTGGAGTCGGCCGAAGCCCTCCAGGAAGGCCTGGAGGGCTTCGAGGGCACGGTCCTCGCGGTCACCCACGACCGCTGGTTCGCCCGCTCCTTCGACCGGTACCTGGTGTTCGGCAGCGACGGACGGGTCCGTGAGACGCCGGAGCCGGTCTGGGACGAACGCCGGGTCGAGCGGGCGCGCTGACCCACGGGCGACTCCCGGGCGCCCGTGCGCGTGCGAGGGCCGGCGCGGGGGATCACTTCCAGCGCAGCAGCGCCCCCAGGCCGCCCACCGGCGCCTTGCCGGCGGTCTCCGGCGGCAGCACCGGCGTCACCGAGATCGCGGGGGCACCGGTCGTCACCGCCGAGCGCAGCAGGGCGTCGTCCGCCCGCGCCGACCAGGAGTGCTGCTCACCGAGCGTCTTCAGCTCCGTACGCCGCACCGCCAGCTGGTCGGCGTCCTCGCCGATCCACACCTCACGGTGCGTGTCCGGGGCGTCCGGGATGACCAGCAGCTCGTCGATACGGTGCTCACGGGCCGCCTCGACCAGCGCGGGCACGCCCTCCGCGGCGCCGGCCCGGCCCTCGTCGTCCGGCGACCGGGCGGCGAGGAAGCGGTCGAGGTCCTCCTGGGCGCGCGAGCGCACGTGGTCGTCGCGCAGCCGCTCGACCTCGTCGTCCAGCAGCCTGCTGCCCGCGCCGCGCGAGGCCTCGGCGATCCGCCCCTGGAGCCGCTTGGGCAGCCGTTCGTGCACGGAACGCCGCTCCCGGTCGTCGCCGACCAGGATCAGCAGGTCGGCGCCGGTCTCCTCCTGGCACACGGCGAGCGCGTCCGCGATCTCCGCCGCGTTGTGCTCCCAGGTGTTCTCGACCCGCAGCTGGAAGTGGCGCTCCGACCAGTCGACGCTGCTCGTGCGGTGCACCGGCCACTGCCTGCCCGTCACCCCGCCCGCGTCCGAGCTGCCCAGCGCGCTGCGCAGCTCGAAGTCGGCCCCCTTGCGGTCGACGTACGCCACCACGCACACCGGGTCCTCCCCGGCCAGGTCGAGCAGCGGCGTGACGTGGGGCAGCGGCGCCCAGTCGGCGGTGGTCCCGCCGTACGGGGGCCGGGCCAGCCGGGGGTCGAGGACCACCTCGCCGGCCCGCGCGAACAGGGCCCGGCCGTGCGGGTCACTGGCGTGCCGGAGCGCGTCCACCGCCTCCCGCACCGCCTCGCAGGTGGCGTCGTCCGCGCCCTGCTCCGCCAGCTCCCGGGCCACCGCGGCGGCCGTCAGCTCACGCTCGTGGGGGGTGTCCTCCGTGTGCCGGGAGAGATCGACGTAGACGGAGGCCCAGGGCCCCTGGTGTTCGTAGAGGGGATGCAGAAACGCGAGATCCATGGCTCCCTCCCGGGTGCCGCTCGGGGGTGGTAGTGCTGCGGGGCGGGTACCCGGACCGCATGAACGAACACGACACGCGGGACGGCACCACGACCGGAGTGGATCCCGGCCGCCTGGACGACCAGCAGCTGATGAGAGAGCTGGAGACCATCCACCGCACGCGCCACGACACCCTGCTGTACGGGTCGAACGACGCGCTGCGGGCGCACAACGACCGCATGGCCCGGCTGGAGGGCGAGTGGCTGCGCCGCAACCCCAGGCGCCCGGTCGCCGCGGGCCGCACCCGCGAGGGCGCCCGGGAACGGGGCTGCGGGCAGTCCGCCGCGCCCGGTGAGTAGGAACGGGCACGCCCGCGGAACCCACCGCCAGGGCCGCGCGGTGCCGGGCCCGGGCCCGGGAGTGCTGGCCCCCCGCCGCCCGGGCCCGCGCGTGCCGCGCCCACGAGTGCTGGGCCTGCGGTCGCCGAGCCCGCCGTCGCCGGGCCCAGCACTTGTGGGCCCGCGGTCGCTGGGCGCGCGGTTGTCGGTGTCGTCGTTGTCGCGGTCGCCGTCACGGTTTCGTTGTCACGGTTTCGTTGTCACGGTCGCCGCGACCGGGCCCCGGCACGATCGGGCCCCCGGCGCGTCGCACCGGGGGCCCGGGCCCGGGCTCGGTCGTCCGCGCCGGCGCTCAGCCGCCCGCCTTGGCGAACTCCGCGAGGTAGGTCTCGCAGAACGCCTTGAGGTCGTCCGGCTTGCGGCTCGTGACCAGGACGTTGTTGCCGTGGTCGCAGACCTTCACCTGCTCGTCGACCCACGTCGCGCCGGCGTTGCGCAGGTCCGTCTGCAGGCTCGGCCACGAGGTCAGGACCCGGCCGCGTACGACGTCCGCCTCGATCAGCGTCCACGGCGCGTGGCAGATGGCGGCCACCGGCCTGCCCTGGTCGAAGAAGGCCTTCACGAACGCCACGGCCTGCTCGTCGGTCCGCAGGAAGTCGGGGTTGGCCACGCCGCCGGGCAGGACCAGCCCGCCGAACGAGTCGGCCGAGGCGTCGCCCACCACCTCGTCCACGGGGAACGTGTCCGCCTTGTCGAGGTGGTCGAAGCCCTGGATCTCGCCGGACTGCGTGGAGACCAGCACCGGCTCGTGGCCCGCGTCCTTCGCCGCCTGCCACGGCTCGGTCAGCTCCACCTGTTCCACGCCCTCGGGCGCGCTCAGAAATGCGATGCGCATGGGGTTCGGGTTCCTTTCGCGGCGCCCCGGCCGGTGTCGCCGCCCGGCGCGCGTGTGGGGTCCGTGTGGGGTCGTAGGGCCGTCCGCTACCTGGCCGGCGGCCCGTCCGTTCCGGTTCCGCCGTTCTCGGTCAGGGCCACCGCCAGTTCCTGCACGTTGTCGTAGCGGGCCTTGTGCGGCAGCCGTTCGAGGTTCTCGACGAGGGCGTCCGGCGCGTTGCCGCGTCGCAGGGTGCGGGTCAGCTCCCGCGGCGACGCGGGAAAGCTCGCCCGCGTCAGGTTCCGTGCCAGCTCGAGCCGCAGCGCCTCCAGGTACGTCGGCCCGCGGCCCGGCGTCACCGGTCCGTACATGACGTCGGGGTCGTCCTCGGCGGCCGGCTCCGGATCGTTCCACTCCTCGCTGCGGGTGGGGTGCCCGGACCTGAGCAGACCCTGCAGTTCGTGCTTCATCTCGTCGTCGCGGTGGACGCTCATCCGGTCGCTGCCTCGCTGCATGTCTCCCTCCACATCCTCAGGGGGTGCCGACCGCGTACCCGGACACCCGGAGCCGACACGGATTCACCCGGACGGTTCCGCTCCGGTTTTCCGCGGCGGAAGGACGCGCCGACCCCGGGCGGACGGGCCCGGGGAAAGGCCGGTGAAAGCGGTCAGTAATCGAGAAGCGCGAGGCGCGACCGTCCCTCTAGCGTGTGACGACCGTGGGCATCACCCTTCACCCGAGCCCCCGACGGACGGAGAGACCATGAGCAGCGCCAAGAGGACCCGTACACAGGCGCCGGGGGCGCACACGGCCGACAGCCACGACCTGATCCGCGTGCACGGCGCCCGCGAGAACAACCTCAAGGACGTCAGCGTCGAGATCCCCAAACGCCGCCTGACGGTCTTCACCGGAGTCTCCGGATCCGGCAAGAGCAGCCTGGTGTTCAACACGATCGCCGCCGAGTCCCAGCGGCTGATCAACGAGACCTACAGTGCCTTCGTGCAGGGCTTCATGCCCACCCTGGCGCGGCCCGAGGTCGACGTCCTCGACGGCCTGACCACGGCGATCATCGTGGACCAGCAGCGGATGGGCGCCGACCCCCGCTCCACCGTCGGCACCGCCACCGACGTCAACGCGATGCTGCGCATCCTCTTCAGCCGGCTCGGCGACCCGCACATCGGCCCGCCCAGCGCGTACTCCTTCAACACCGCCTCCGTCCGGGCCAGCGGTGCGATCACCGTCGAACGCGGCAACAAGAAGGCGGTGAAGGCGACCTTCCAGCGCACCGGCGGCATGTGCACGCACTGCGAGGGCCGCGGCACCGTCTCCGACATCGACCTCGGCCAGCTGTACGACGACACCAAGTCGCTCGCCGAGGGTGCCTTCACCATCCCCGGCTGGAAGTCGGACAGCCAGTGGACCGTCCAGGTGTACGCCCAGTCCGGCTTCGTCGACCCCGACAAGCCGATCCGCGAGTACACCGAGAAGGAACTGCGCGACTTCCTGTACGGCGAGCCGGTCAAGGTCAAGGTCAACGGCGTCAACCTCACCTACGAAGGACTGATCCCGAAGATCCAGAAGTCGTTCCTGTCCAAGGACAAGGAAGCGATGCAGCCCCACATCAGGGCCTTCGTGGAGCGCGCCGTCACCTTCACCACCTGTCCCGAGTGCGACGGCACCCGCCTCAGCGAGGGCGCCCGGAATTCGCGGATCGGCAAGACCAGCATCGCCGACGCCTGCGCGATGGAGATCCGCGACCTGGCCGGGTGGGTCCGCGGTCTCGACGAGCCGTCGGTGGCGCCGCTGCTCACCGCCCTGCGCGACACTCTCGACTCCTTCGTGGAGATCGGCCTCGGCTACCTCTCGCTCGACCGTCCCGCGGGCACCCTGTCGGGCGGCGAGGCACAGCGCGTCAAGATGATCCGCCACCTCGGCTCCTCGCTCACCGACACCACGTACGTCTTCGACGAGCCCACCGTCGGGCTGCACCCCCACGACATCCAGCGGATGAACGACCTGCTGCTGCGCCTGCGGGACAAGGGCAACACCGTCCTCGTCGTCGAGCACAAGCCCGAGGCCATCGCGATCGCCGACCACGTCGTCGACCTCGGCCCCGGCGCCGGCACCAAGGGCGGCACCGTCTGCTTCGAGGGCACCGTCGGGGAACTGCGGGCCTCCGGCACCGTCACCGGCCGCCACCTCGACGACCGGGCCTCGCTCAAGGAGACGGTGCGGAAGGCCACCGGAGCCCTGGAGATCCGCGGCGCGCACACCCACAACCTGCGGGACGTCGACGTCGACGTCCCGCTCGGTGTGCTCTGCGTGGTCACCGGCGTGGCGGGCTCCGGCAAGAGCTCGCTGGTCCACGGCTCGCTCCCGGCCGGCGCCGACGTCGTATCGGTCGACCAGAGCCCCATCAAGGGCTCGCGCCGCAGCAACCCGGCGACCTACACCGGGCTGCTCGAACCCATCCGCAAGGCCTTCGCCAAGGCCAACGGCGTCAAGCCCGCCCTGTTCAGCGCCAACTCCGAGGGAGCCTGCCCCACCTGCAACGGGGCCGGTGTCATCTACACCGACCTCGCCATGATGGCCGGCGTCGCCGCGCCCTGCGAGGACTGCGAGGGGAAGCGGTTCCAGCCCGCGGTGCTCGAGTACCGGCTCGGCGGCCGGGACATCAGCGAGGTGCTCGCGATGTCGGTGGCCCGCGCGGAGGAGTTCTTCGGCGCGGGCGAGGCACGCATCCCCGCCGCGCACAAGATCCTCGACCGGCTCGCGGACGTCGGCCTCGGCTACCTCACCCTCGGCCAGCCCCTCACCACCCTCTCCGGCGGAGAGCGCCAGCGCCTCAAGCTGGCCACGCACATGGGGGACAAGGGCGGCGTGTACGTCCTCGACGAACCCACCACCGGCCTGCACCTCGCCGACGTCGAGCAGCTGCTCGGCCTCCTCGACCGGCTGGTCGACGCCGGCAAGTCGGTCGTCGTCGTCGAGCACCACCAGGCCGTCATGGCGCACGCCGACTGGATCATCGACCTCGGCCCCGGCGCCGGCCACGACGGCGGCCGCGTCGTCTTCCAGGGCACCCCCGCCGACCTCGTCGCCGACCGCTCCACCCTCACCGGGCAGCACCTCGCGGCGTACGTCGGCGCCTGAGCACGCACGCTTCCCACGGCGCCGCCCGCCCGCGGCGGCGGGCGCCGTGGGATCGTGGACCGGTGACGACACTCGAGGACCTGGCCCGGCTGCGCAGGGCCCGCGACCTGATGGACCGCGCGTACGCCGAACCGCTCGACGTCCCCGCGCTGGCGCGCGTCGCCCTCATGTCGGCGGGCCACTTCTCCCGCAGCTTCCGCGCCGCCTACGGCGAGACGCCGTACGGCTACCTGATGACGCGCCGGATCGAGCGGGCCAAGGCGCTGCTGCGGCGCGGCGACATGAGTGTCACCGAGGTCTGCTTCGCGGTCGGCTGTACGTCGCTGGGGTCGTTCAGCTCGCGCTTCACCGAACTGGTCGGCGAGAGCCCCAGCGCGTACCGCGAGCGCGACCACGCCGACGGCGCCGCCGTCCCGCCCTGCGTCGCCAAGGTCTACACCCGGCCGGTCAGGAACGGAGAAGCCGAGCGCGGGGTTCCGCCCGTAGGTTGACGTGCATGGACATCAACCTCTCGCAGTGTTTCATCGCCGTCGACGACCACGACAGGGCGATCGCCTTCTACCGCGACGTACTCGGCATGGAGGTCCGCAACGACGTCGGATTCGAAGGGATGCGCTGGGTGACCGTCGGCTCCCCGGCCCAGCCCGACGTGGACATCGTCCTCGAACCGCCGCTCGCCGACCCCAACGCCCCGGCCGCCGACCGGAAGGCCATGGCCGAACTCCTGGCCAAGGGCATGCTGCGCGGCGTCATCTTCACCACCGACGACGTCGACGCGACCTTCGAACGCATCCGCGCCGCCGGGGCCGAGGTCCTCCAGGAACCCGTCGACCAGCCCTACGGCGTCCGCGACTGCGCGTTCCGCGACCCGGCCGGCAACATGCTGCGGTTCAACCAGCCGCGCAAGGGCTGACCTGCGGCGGAGCCGGCAGGACGCGGCAGGACCGGTACCGGCGGCGCGTGCGGCGTATTCCGGGTGTTTGCCGTGGGCAGCAGGGGGCAGGCGCACACTCAGTGCTTCGGACAGGAGGCACGTCCGTGGGAGCGGCGCGACGCCGCCACGGATGAGTCCGTCCGGGCCCGGACGCCCTCCCACGGTGACCGCCCGAACCAAGGGCCGTGTCGTCGACCGGTGCCGCCCGCCTGCCGGGGGTTCTTCCGGACCCGCCCCGGCTCCGTGCGGGACGCTCCGAGCGGGCCGACGCCCGTCGCCGGCGACAGGGCCCCGCGCTCCGAGGGAGTTGCGACGCACCATGCCGATCCACGCCAGTGTGAAGCACCCGCACGACGACGCCCCCGACACCGCCGGCGCCTTCCGCCGGCTGGCCACCCTGACCGGCGGTCCCGAGCGCGACGCGGTCCGCGACGGGATCGTCGAGGCCTGGCTGCCCATGGCCGAGCGACTCGCCGGCCGGTTCCGCAGCCGCGGCGAGAGCTACGAGGACCTGCGCCAGGTCGCGGCCCTCGGCCTGGTCAAGGCCGTCGACCGCTACGACCCGGAACGCGGCAACGCCTTCGAGAGCTACGCCGTACCCACCATCACGGGCGAGATCAAGCGGCACTTCCGCGACCACATGTGGACCCTGCACGTGCCGCGCCGGGTCCAGGAACTGCGCAACCGGGTGCGCTTCGCCCGCCAGGAGCTGTCCCAGACCGTCCCGGGCCGCGGGCCCACCGTCGCCGAGATCGCCGGACACGCCGACCTCAGCGAGGCGGAGGTACGGGTCGGGCTCGAAGCCCTGGAGAGCTTCACCGCGCTGTCCCTGGACGCGGAACTCCCCGGCAGCGAGGACGGCTACTCGCTGAGCGACGCCCTCGGCGCCCCCGACCCGGCCCTCGACACCGTCGTCGACCGCGAGGCCGTCAAGGACCGCCTCGCCGAACTGCCCGACCGGGAGCGCGCCATCCTCTACATGCGCTTCTTCGACGACATGACCCAGAGCCGCATCGCCGACCGGCTCGGCATCTCCCAGATGCACGTCTCCCGCCTGATCAGCCGCTGCTGCGACCGGGTACGGGAACAGGTCCTCCGCGATCCGGGGGCGTGAGCGGCCGGGCCGGGGGCCCGGAACCAGGAGTGGCAGTCGGCCGGCCGGCCGACTCCCCTCACCGGCCGGCCGGGCGTGAAGGCCTGCAGCCGGTCGGCCGACTGGTGAGAGGAGTAGGAACGGCCGGGCGGTCGGGCAGGCGGTCGGGGCGTGGCCCGGAGAGCCTCCGTGCCGGGCAGGGGCCTCCGTGGCCGGTGGTCGGCTCACTCACTCGGCGGCCCGTTCGCGCGAACGGCGCACGGTGACGCGCGGGTCCGCGCCGGGCGGGCTGTGATGGCCGAGGGGGCGCGAGTGCCGTGCCCCCGCAGCCGTCGCTCGAAGGAGCCCGCCCCATGCGCCGCACCGCCAGTGCCCTGTCCGCCGCCGTACTGGCCAGTGCCGCCCTCGGTGCCCTCGCGGGGCCGGCCGCGGCCGATCCGGGTGTGCCGCCGCCCACCGACGCCGGGGAGCCCGTTGCCCCGCCGTCCGCCGACGACCCGCAAGCCGTGCCCCCGCCGCCGGCCGGAGATGCCTTGGCACAGGTCAGTCCGGCCGACGTCGCGCCGGGCGACACCGTCACCGTCTCGGTGTCGTGCGGCCCTACCGGCGGGGCCGCACCGGCGACCCTCGACGCCACCTCACCGGCCTTCGACGGGGGCACCGTCGCGTTGCGCAAGGTGACCGGCGACGACGCCACGGTGTCCGGGCCGTCCTACCGCGGCACCGCGCGCATAGCCGCCGCCGGGGAGCCCGAGGCCGACCGGAGCGCGCCGGACCTGCCCGACCCGCCGGACCCGGCCGACCCGGCGGCTCCTCCGGCGCCCGAGGACCCAGCCGCCCCGGAGGCCCCCGTGGCCCCGGACGACCTGGCCGTTCCCGAGAACCCGGAGGACCCCGGGAACGCCGGGAACGCCGCGGGCCGGTCGGGCACCGCGGACGACTGGACCGTGGACGGCGCCTGTCCGGACGCCTCCGGCGGCGAGGGCGACCCGTGGAGCGCGACCATGACGATGCCGGAGGAGGGCGGCGCCGAGCCCGGGTGCCGCGCATCCACCGCGCCGCGCACGGGAACCTCCTCGCACGGCACTCCCTGTGCCACCACCAAGCCGCCGTGCCCGGAACCCACCGCCGGCCGCGGGGAGCCCTCCGCACCGGGCAAGTCCTGCGGGGGCGGTACCGCGGAGCACGGGGTGCAGGCCGGCAACGGCGGCAGCTTCAGCGACTCGGTGCCCGCCCTGGTCGCCGGCGGCCTCCTGATCGCGGGTGCTTTCGGCGCGGCGGCGCACCGGCTGCGCCTGCGCCTGCGGGGCGAGGACGGCGAGCGCTGACCCGTCCGACCGCGCCGCGAACGGTGACGCGAGCCATGGCGGAGCGCCCCGGTGGGTACTGGGACCAACGACCGGTGACGGGCGCGACGAGCACACCGTCCGGTGACGGCAGGGCACGCGAGGGACACGGCACCACGGACGGCGGGGAGGCACGCATGCGGCACACGGACCGCGGAAGGAACCCCGCCACCGGCCCGTCCACCCCGCCGGAGGCCGCCACCGGCCCGGCCGACGATGCCGTACGGGACGACCCCGCACGGGACGATGCCGTACGGAAGGATCCCGCACGGAAGGATCCCGCGCGGAACGACCCCGAACCGCCCGGCCCCGCGCCGCACGGGCCCGTACCGCCGGGCTCCGCACCGCACGACCGCGCGCACCAGGCCCACGCGCCCCACGCTCCCGCGGGACACGACCCCCAAGCCCACGACCACCACCCCTCGGGCCACGGCCACCCTCCGGGCGACCACCACCCTTCGGGCCGCAGCCACTCCTCGGGCCACGACCCGGTGGGCCACGGTCCCGTGCGGTACGGTCCGCAGTCGCCCGGGGACGGGCTGCCGGTGCTGCCCGAGGCGGCCGCCGTACTCGCCGCCGCCGCGGGGCGCGGGGGCGAGGAGCCGGCCGGTGGTTCCCCCGCGCTGCTGGACGCCGCGAGCGGCTACTGGGACCGGCGGGGGCTGCCCACCGGGCCAGGACACCTCGCCGCCGCGCCCGGAGCCGCCGCCCTGCTGCTCGCGCTGACCGCCGCGCTGGGTGGCGACGTCCTGGTGCCGCGTCCCTGCGCCGCCTGGTGGGCGCCGTACGCACGGCTGCTCGGCAGGCCCGTCTTCCACGTCCCGACCCCGGCCGAGTCCGGCGGCGTGCCCGACCCGTACGCGCTGCTGGAGACCGTCCGCCGGATCCGCGCCGAGGGCGGTGACCCCCGGCTGCTCGTGCTGTCCGTCGCCGACGACCCGACCGGCACCGTCGCGCCGCCCGAGCTGCTGCACGAGACCGTCGAGGCCGCCGCCGGCGAGGGGCTGCACCTGGTGAGCGACGAGACCTGGCGCGACACCCTCCACGACCCGCACGCCACCGTGCTGCTCAGCCCCGCCGAGATGCTGCCCGAACGGGTCACCGTCGTCACCGACCTGGCCGGCGCCCTGCTGCCGCCGGGCTGGCCGGCCGCCGTCGCCCGCTTCCCCGCCTCCGCCGCCGGGGACGGCCTGCACGCGCGCGTGCTCGACGTGCTCACCGCGCTCGGCGCGCGCCTCGCCGCCCCGGTGGCCGCCGCGGCCGGGTACGCGCTGGGGGAGCCGGAGCCGGTCACCGCCCGCCGCTCGGCCGCCGTACGCCTGCACGCGCGCGTGGCCGCCGCCGCGCACGCCACCGTCGTCGCCGCCGGCGCCACCGCGCGGCCCCCGCAGGCGGGCCGGCATCTCTACGCCGACCTCGGCCCGCTGCGCGACGCCCTCGGCGCCGAGGGCGTCGGCGACGCACAGGAACTGGAGGACTTCCTCACCGCCAGGCTCGGCATGCCCGCCCCCGGCGGTCACCGCTTCGGCGACGACCTCTCCGCCCTGCGCGTCCGGCTCGCCACCGGCCCCCTGGTCGCCGCGTGCACCGGGGCGCCGGGCACGGAATGCCTCGCGGCCCCGGACCCGTTGGAACTGCCACAGGTGCACCGCGCGTTGACCGGCCTGAAATCGGTCTTCGACGGTCTCCGCGCCGCTCAGCGAGGGGAGCCCAGGCGATGACGCAGCGGCACCGGTCGACCACGGGCGTCCCGTCCGCCGGGGACACCGCCCCCGCCCCCGGGCACCCGCCGCTCGCCGCTCCCCGGCCGCCGGCGGAGCACCGGGTGTGGCCGCGGGCGTTCCACGACCGGCTGACCGCACCGCTGCCCGGCCTGAAGGCGTTCGCCAGATTCGCCCGCGAGGGCGCGACGAGACCCGGGCCCGCCGGGCTCGCCGACGTGTCCCGGCTGCCCTGCGCCCCCGGCCCGCTGCCCGACGCCGACGCGCGCACCGTCGCCGTCACCTGGGCCGGACACGCCAGCTGGGTGGTGCGGATCGGCGGCCTCACGGTACTCACCGACCCGGTCTGGTCCCGGCGGATCCTGGGCACCCCGGCCCGCATCACCCCCGTCGGCGTTCCCTGGAGCGAGCTGCCGCGCGTCGACGCCGTGGTCATCAGCCACAACCACTACGACCACCTGGACGCCCCCACGCTGCGCAGGCTCCCGCGCGACACCCCGGTCCTGGTGCCCGCGGGCCTCGGCCGCTGGTTCCACCGCCGCCGCTTCACACGCGTGACCGAGCTGGACTGGTGGGAGGCGACCGAGCTGGACGGGGTCCGGTTCGACTTCGTCCCGGCGCACCACTGGTCCAAGCGCACCCTCACCGACACCTGCCGCACCCTGTGGGGCGGCTGGGTGCTCACCGGCCCGGACGGCAAGCGCGTCTACTTCGCCGGGGACACCGGGTACGGCCACTGGTTCGGCCGCATCGGCCGCCGTTACCCCGGCATCGACCTGGCCCTGCTCCCCATCGGCGCCTACGATCCCCGCTGGTGGCTCAGCGACGTGCACTGCGACCCGGAGGAGGCGGTGCGCGCCGCCCAGGACGTCGGCGCCCGCCACATGGCGCCGATGCACTGGGGCACCTTCGTCCTGTCCGCGGAACCGGTACTGGAACCCCTCATCCGCGTACGCGCCGCCTGGCGGAACGCGGGCCTGCCCCGCGAGCGGCTGTGGGACCTGCCGGTCGGCGGCTCCCGGGTGCTGGAGTAGCGGCCCGCCCGTCCCGGGCGTACGCCCATGCCCTCTCTTCCTGCCCCGGCGTACGCCCATGCCCTCTCTTCCTGCCCCGGCGTACGCCTACGCCTTCTCCGGCCCCCTGATGCGTCGCCACACCCCCGGTGCCGCGCTGACCAGCACGGTCAGGGCGATCGCCGCGGCCACGCCCTCCCACGGCTCGTCGAACAGGGCGCCGCTGAGCACGCCGATCAGCTGGTACGTCGCCGCCCAGGCCAGGCAGGCCGGCAGGTTCCCGCGGGCGAAGCGGCGCAGCGGCCACTCGGCGAGCAGGCAGGCCAGCATCACCGGTATCCGCCCGGCCGGCACCAGACGGGAGAGCACCAGGACCGCGACGTCGTGCTCGGCGAGCTTGCCCTGCGCCTGCTCCAGGCGGTCCTCCGGCGCCCGGGACCGGATCGCCGCCAGCCAGCGCGACCCGTTCTTCGAGCCGACCCCGCGCCGGCCCAGCCAGTACAGCGCCATGTCCCCGCAGAACGCGGCCAGCGACGCCGTCGCGAACACCATCAGCATGGCGAACGGCAGCGTCTGGTGCATCGCCACCACGGCCGCCGAACTCACCAGCGCGCCCGTCGGCACCACCGGCACCAGCGCCCCGATCAGCACCAGCAGGAACAGCGACGGATAGCCGAACGCCTGCTGCGTCGGCTCCGTCGGTATGGTCACGGCCGCGTCCCCCAGCCAGCTCACCGCGCGACCTCCACCCGCACGCTCTCGCCGTGCCCCAACCGGTGCACCGCCACCCCCGGCGCACGCAGCGCGGACAGGCGCACGAACTCGTCGCCCGGCGTGTGGAACTCGTGGGGGCGCACGGCGTCCATCCCGATCGGCCAGTACGTGCCGTAGTGCACCGGTACCGCCGTGCGCGGCGCCAGCCGGGCCAGCGCCTCGGCCGCCCGCCCCGCGTCCAGGTGCTCCGACCCGAGGTAGGGGCCCCAGCCGCCGACCGGCAACAGCGCCGCGTCGACCGGCCCGACCTCCTCCGCCATGCCGTCGAACAGCCCGGTGTCCCCGGCGAAGTACGTCCGCGCCTCGCCCTCGACGACGTAGCCGAGCGCGGGGGCGCGGTGCCGGCCCACCGGCAGCCGCCGCCCGTCGTGCCGGGCGGACACCGCCCGTATACGCAGGTCACCGACGTCCGTCACCTCGCCCGCGGACACCTCGTGCACCTCCAGGTGCCCGAGCCGGCGCAGCCCCGGTACCGCACGGCGTGCGCCCCGGGGCACAAGCAGGCGCGTGCCCGGCGCGAGCCGCGCAAGGGACGGCACATGCAGATGGTCGGCGTGCAGGTGCGAGACCAGCGCCACGTCCGCGCGCCACGCCTCCGGCGGCGGCACCGCGCCACGCCTGCGACGCAGGTGGGCGAGCCTGCGGGCGAACAGGGGGTCGGTGAGCACGCGGACGTCCGAATCCTCGACCGTGCAGGTGGCGTGACCCCACCACGTGAGCTCCACCGGCACCTCTTTGCCTCCCTCGCGCGACTCCCCGAAGCCTACGTCCAGGAGTAGGGTCGGCGGCGAAAACGGGAGGTGACGGGAGGTGAGGGGGACACCATGGGGCCGCTGCGGGTGACGGCGATCGCGAGTCTGACGCCACTGGAACAGCTGGACGACGACCCCTTCCTGGTCGACTCCCGCAGCCAGCACGCCATGTGCGCCCGCTGGGCGGCGGAGCACGGCTACGTCGTCGCCAGGGAACTGCTGGTCAGCGGAGTACGGGCCGACCACGACGCGCTGTGGGACGGAGTGCGCCCCGGCCGGGACGTGTTCGTCGCACCCAGCCGCCGGGTGCTGGAGAGCGCGCTGTCCTCGGTCGACGCCTTCACCGCGGAATGCGCGCGGCGCGGGGTCCGCGTCGAGATCGCCGGCCACGCGGAACCGTCCTACGACGCCCGGATGAAGGCCTGCGTCCACCGCAGACTCTCGATGCCGACCGCCGGCTACGACGGCCGCTGACCACCCGCGACGGCCCGTCACCGACCGGGTGACCGCCGGGTGACCGCCGGCGGCCGGAGGACCACCAGGGTCCCGGCCGGAGTGCCGAAGACCACACGGCCCCAGCCGAAGAGCCGAAGACCGGCACGGCAGGGCCGAAGACCCGCACGGCAGGGCCGAAGACCGGCACGGCAGGGCCGAAGACCGGCACGGCCGCCGGGAGCAAATGGACAAGGGGAGGGGGAACAGGAGGCGGCGGCCCCGGCCGCAGCACCACGACGGCGCGCGCCCGTCACCGGGCGGGGGTGTGAACCGGACCCGGGGGGACAAACAGGTGCTCCCGAGCGTTGTGGCAGGGTGGGGAAGGCCCGCACGGACGACGGGCCGGGACGTGAGGTGTGCGGAGCGTGGGTGGAGGCCGCTGGCGCCGGGTCGCCAGTCAGATCGGGCGGAGCGTCACGGTGTGGGCCGTGTCGACCCTCACCATGCTGGTGCTCGCCGGCATCCTGCCGGACTTCCGGCTCCAGTCGCCCGACGGCGACAGCGCCACCGACATCGCCATGACCGCCGCGATCGGCGCCGGAGCCTTCGGGCTCCTCTCCGCCCTGGTCTGGCCGGTCCTGGTCCGCCTGCTGCTCCTGGTGCCGGCCCTCGTCCTCGGTCTGCTGGTCTTCTTCCTCAACGGCGGACTGCTGCTCCTGGCGATCGACGTGAACCCGGCCGGGCGCGGCGGTGTCGCGCCCGAGACGGCGGTCGTGGTGGCCGCCGTCATGTCCGCCGTGGCCTCCGCCACCGGTGGTGCCCTGGCCGTGCGCGACGACGACGCCTACCGGCGCCGCCTCTACCGCCTCGCCGACCGCCGCCGCAGATCCGACCCGCCCTGCCCGGCGGGCCCCGGCACCGTCTTCCTGCAGCTGGACGGCGTCGGCCACGACGTCCTGCGCGACGCCGTCGACGCGGGCGTCATGCCCACCGTCGCCCGCTGGCTCGGCCGCGACGGCACCTCCGCGACCCACCGGCTCGACCTGTGGCGCACCGACTGGTCCAGCCAGACCGGCGCCAGCCAGCTCGGCATCCTGCACGGCAGCAACCACGACGTCCCCGCCTTCCGGTGGTACGAGAAGGACACCGGCGAGGTCATGGTCTGCAACCGCCCGACCAGCGCCGCCGAACTCCAGCACCGCGCCGTCCGGCACACCGGCGACGGCGGACTGCTCAGCCTCGACGGCGCCAGCCGAGGCAACCTGTTCGGCGGCGGCGCCGACGAACAGGCCCTCGTGCTGTCCATAGCCACCCGCCGCCGCAGCCGCGAGACCCGCTCCAGATCGGGCTACTTCGCCTACTTCTCCGACCCGGCCAACGCCGTGCGCACCGCGATGTCCTTCGCCGCCGAGGTCTGCCGGGAGATCGGCCAGTCCACCCGGGCCCGCGTGCACAAGGTCCGCCCGCGCGTCTCCCGCGGCGGCCTCTACCCCTTCGTCCGCGCCTTCGCGACCGTCGTCGAACGTGACGTCGTCGTCGCCGCGGTGATGGGCGACATGCTCGCCGGCCGCACCGCCGTCTACGCCGACCTGGTCGCCTACGACGAGGTCGCGCACCACTCCGGGCCGGGCGGCCGGGACGCCGCGAAGGTCCTCGGCCGGCTCGACCGGTCCCTCGCCCTGATCGAGAAGGTCGCCGAGCACGCCCCCCGCCCGTACCGGATCGTCGTCCTCTCCGACCACGGCCAGAGCCCCGGCGAGACCTTCCGCGCCCGCTACGGCCTGACCCTCGGCGACCTGGTGCGGGCCGGCTGCGGACTGCCGGTGCCGCGGCGCGCCCGGCGCACCCGCAGCGGCGCCGAGGCACGCAACATGGCGCGGGCCGCCCTGCACCGTCCCGTCGAGGAGGGCGCCGAGCAGCAGCGGCCCGCCGACACCCCCACGGGGCGCCGCCGCTCCGAACCGATCGTGCTGGCCTCCGGCAACCTCGGCCTGGTCTCCTTCCCGGACGTCCCGCACCGGATGAGCCGCGAGGAGATCGACGCCCGCCACCCCGCCCTGCTGCCGACCCTCGCCAACCACCCCGGCATCGGCTTCCTGCTGGTGCGCAGCGAGGAACACGGCGGGGTCGTGCTCGGCGCGCGCGGCGCCGAGGTACCCCTGGAGCGGCTCGACGAGGACCCGGGGCCGCTCGCCGCCTTCGGTCCGGGCGCCGCCGACGCCGTACGCCGCACGCACTCCTTCCCGCACACCGCCGACATCATGGTCAACTCCTTCCACGACCCGGCCGACGGCGAGGTCCTCGCCTTCGAGGAGCAGATCGGCTCCCACGGCGGCCTCGGCGGCGCCCAGTCGCGCGCCTTCCTGCTGTCGCCGACCGTACTGTCCGCGCCGGCCGGCCAGGGCGAGGAGATCGTCGGCGCCGAGCAGGTCCACCGGGTGCTCCGCCACTGGCTGCGCGAGTCGAACGGCCCGCAGGTGCCGGTGGACGCGGACGATCGACGGCCGGACGTCGTCGAGGGCGCACCCTTCCCCGTCGCGGACGGGTTCGTGCAGGACAAGAGCGCCTGATCCCGAACGGTGCACGACCGTCACCGGCCCCCTGCCGCGCCGCGCGGGCGTGCTCGACCGGTGTGCCGGTCCTGCCGGCCTTCCCCGTCCTGGCCCGGGGGACGGCGGCCCGCAGTCGCCGTGCGGGGGCGCCGTGCGGAGCCGCCCGCACCGTAATTCGGCTGCGCCGGGCCCGCGGGGATGCCCACACTGGGGGCGGTCGCGCCCCCATCCTCCCCCGCCGTCAAGGAGTCCCTGCGTGCAGGCAGCCGTCACCGTCACCCCCGCCCGCCTCCCGGAGCTGCTGCTCGGCCTCGCCACCGTGCGGCCGGTCTTCCTGTGGGGCGCACCCGGCATCGGCAAATCCTCCCTGGTGCGGGGCTTCGCCGACTCCCTGGGCCTGGAGTGCGTGAGCCTGCTCGGCACCCAGCTCGCGCCGGAGGACCTGATCGGCGTACCGCAGATCCGGGACGGCCGGTCGGTGTTCTGCCCGCCCGAGTCCATCGCCCGCGACGAGCCGTACTGCCTCTTCCTGGACGAGCTGAACGCGGCCACCCCGGACGTGCAGAAGGCGTTCTACTCGCTCATCCTCGACCGCCGCATCGGCAGCTACGAACTCCCCAAGGGCTCCATCGTCATCGGCGCCGGGAACCGCGCCACCGACAACGCGCTCGCCCGCCCCATCGCCTCCGCGCTGGTCAACCGCCTCACCCACGTCCACCTGGACGCCTCCGCCACGGACTGGCTGGTGTGGGCCGGCGAGCACGGCATCCACCCCTGGATCACCGACCACCTCACCGACCGCCCCGACCACCTGTGGTCCAAGCCGCCCAAGACCGAGGAGCCGTTCTCCACCCCGCGCTCCTGGCACATGCTCTCCGACGCCCTGCACTCCTTCGGCCAGGACCTCGACGAGGAGACCCTGAAGGTCCTCGCCCACGGCACGCTCACCCCGGCCCACGCGACCGCCTTCTGCGGCTACGTCAAGATCGTCCGCAGCCGCTTCGGCATCGGGGCGATCCTCAAGGGCGAGGCCCGCTGGCCCCACCGCCTCCAGGACCGCGACCTGCTCTACTACCTCGCCGAGTCCTTCCGCGGCCGGCTGGTCAAGGAACTGCCCGCCGACAAGGAGCACATGTCGGCGCACGGCCGCGAGACCGCCTACCGCGCCAAGTCGCTGCTCGTGCAGCTGGCGGAGATCTCCGTCGAGGTCGCCCAGGGCGTCATCGCCTCCGACCCCGACGGCAACCCGGTCCTGCCCGCCTGGTTCCTGGTCGAGGCCGCCCGCGACATGCCCCGGCTGGTGGAGGCCCGCCGATGAGCCGTGCCCGCGGGCAGAAGCAGCGCAAGAAGAAGGACCCGGCCGCCGAGGCCTGTGCCGAGGGCGTGCGGCTGGCCCGGTCCAACCCGGCACTCGCGGCCATGGAGGCCGAACTGTGCCGCCACGAGGAGTGCGCGGTCGCGCCCCGGCACGGACTCGTCCGCGTCGACTCCGACGGCCGGATCCATCTGCACCCCACCCGGCACGCCGCGCCCGCCGAGTGGGCCTGGGCCATCGCCCACGCCCTGATCCACCTCGGCTTCGGCCACGTGCCCGCCGCCACCGGTGAGCGCGTCCAGCCCGACCGCTACGACCTCGCCGCCCGCTGCGCCGTCGTCAACCGCTTCCTGCAGACCTTCCCGGTCGGCCGCACCCCCGACGACCTGCCCGCGACCTACCCCGACGGCGACGAGGAGCACATCGCCGCCGCCTGGCGCCGCGCCGGCGGCGTCCCGGCCGCCCACGAGCACTGCGGCACCGCCGGCCACGAACCCGACCTGCTGCTCATGCCGTGGGACAGGTGGAACGGACAGGCCCCCGACTGGCAGCTGGCCTTCGCCCACGCCCTGACCCGCACCATGTCCACCGCCCTCGACCTCGCGGGCGGCCGGCGCGACGACATGCGCGGCGGCCCCACCCGCCTGCAGCCCTGGCAGCAGGCCCTGAGCTGGTTCGTCTCCTCCTACCCCCTGCTCGGCGGCATCGCCGCCGGCATCACCCTCGTCGCCGACGCCGAACTCGCCCGCGCCCACGGCATCTCCGTCGCCGCGGTCAATCCCGAGGCGGGGGAGATCTACGTCAACCCCCTGCGCCGGTACGAAGACGAGGAGTGGCGCTTCGTCCTCGCCCACGAGATGCTGCACGCCGCCCTGCGCCACGGCGACCGCTGCGGCACCCGCGACCCGTACCTGTTCAACGTCGCCTGCGACTACGTCATCAACGGCTGGCTCGTCGAGATGCAGGTCGGCACCATGCCCGAGGGCCTCCTGCACGACCCGGCACTGGCCGGGCTGTCCGCCGAGGAGGTCTACGACCGCATCGCCGGCGACCTGCGCCGCATGCGCCGACTGTCCACGCCGCGCGGCAAGGGGGTCGGCGACGTCCTCGGCGCCCCGCTCGGCGCGCCCCGCGACTGCGTCGACCTGGACGGCTTCTACCGCCGGGGCCTGACCCAGGGCCTCGACCTGCACCAGCAGCAGGGCTGCGGCTTCCTGCCCGGCGGCCTGGTCCAGGAGATCCGCACCCTCAGCCACCCGCCGCTGCCCTGGGACGCCCGCCTCGCCCGGTGGTTCGACGAGTACGTGCCCCGCCCCGAGCCCGTCCGGTCCTACGCCCGCCCCTCGCGGCGCCAGGCCGCCACCCCCGGCATCCCGCGCGCCGGACGGTACTTCCCGCCCGAGGAGATCGCCCGCTGCACCTTCGGCGTCGTCCTGGACACCTCGGGATCCATGGACCGCACCCTGCTCGGCAAGGCGCTCGGCGCCATCGCCTCCTACGCCGAGGCCCGCGACGTGCCCGCCGCACGCGTCGTGTTCTGCGACGCGGCCCCGCACGACGCCGGCTACCTGCCCGTCACCGAGATCGCCGGACGGGTGCGCGTGCACGGCCGCGGCGGCACCGTCCTCCAGCCCGGCGTGGACCTGCTGCTGCGCGCCGACGACTTCCCGCCCGCCGCGCCGGTGCTCGTCATCACCGACGGATGGTGCGACGTCCTGCGGGTGCGGCGCGAGCACGCCTACCTGATTCCGCGGGGCGCGCGGCTGCCGTTCACC
Source organism: Streptomyces mayonensis (assembly GCF_018982965.1). Classification (GTDB taxonomy): domain Bacteria; phylum Actinomycetota; class Actinomycetes; order Streptomycetales; family Streptomycetaceae; genus Streptomyces; species Streptomyces mayonensis. The sequence goes on from NZ_JACBYP010000073.1 coordinate 32,171, forward strand.
GCCCGGGGGCCGGTCTTCCGGGTGAGCTGAGCCGGAGTGTGATCGGATGGGGGGCGGGGACCCGGGAACGGGCCTCCACCGCCCCAGTACAGCAAGCGAATTCGAGAGGACCCGCCGTGGCAACCACGCGCTCCGCACACACCGTCTGGGAAGGCAACCTGACCGAGGGCAACGGTGTCGTCACCTTCGACTCGTCCGGCATCGGCGAGCAGCCGGTGTCGTGGCCGTCGCGCGCCGAGAAGGCGAACGGCAGGACCAGCCCCGAAGAGCTGATCGCCGCCGCCCACTCCAGCTGCTTCTCCATGGCGCTGTCGAACGGCCTGACCGGCGCCGGCAACCCGCCCACCAAGCTCACCACCTCCGCCGACGTCACCTTCCAGCCCGGCGAGGGCATCACGGGCATCCACCTCACCGTGGAGGGCACCGTCCCCGGTCTCACCGAGGACGCGTTCGTCGCCGCCGCCGAGGACGCCAAGAAGAACTGCCCGGTCAGCCAGGCCCTGACCGGCACGACGATCACCCTGTCGGCCAAGCTGGCCTAGGGGGACAAGGCGCTGGGAGCCCGCTCCCAGCGCCGCCGGTCCTCGCGGCCCCGGCTGCCCGGGGTCGCGCGACCGGTGGGCGTGGGGCGCCTGAGCAGGAAGACGTTCAGGCGCGGGCTCCGGCGGGCGGGGGCGGCAGCGTCGCGCAGACCGCCCCCAGGACGCACGCGTAGGGCGTGCCGAACGCGGTGAGCCGGGAGCGCAGCTGCTCCAGGGCGTCGCGGTGCTCGGTGAGCACGGCCGTGTCCCCGGTGCGGGAGGCGAACTCCAGTACCGCGGGCAGGAAGTCCGGCAGCTCCTCGCCGGTGAACTCCAGGCCGTGGGCGCGGTACAGCTCCTTGAAGCGGACCAGGGACATCCCGCGCTCGCGGGTGTCGCCGCCGGTCCACCGGCTCAGGTACAGGCTGTGCCGGTCCCTGGACTCGAAGACCTCCATGTAGTGCGCCTGGAGTTCACCCTGCCCGGTCGCCGCCGCGTGGTCGGTGAAAGCGCGCAGTTGCGGCGCCGCCTCGCGCAGCAGCGGCAGCCGGGTGCGGAAGTCGTCGTCGGGATACGTCAGACAGAGCGCCGCCGCCTGGTACAGCACCTCGAAGCCGGGCATCGGATCAGAGCTCCCTCTCGTCGTCCGCGGTCTGCCGCCGGCGCAGGACGGGGACGTTCTCCACCCGCGTCAGCGGCAGCCGCCTGCGTCCCGGGTCCTGACCGGCCGACGGCCCGTCGCCGCCCCTGCCGGCGGTCCCGGTGGCAGGCGTCCGCCTCCCCGCCGCCGACCGGTCCGGGGCCGTGCACGCCGGGAGCGGCGGAACCCGGCCGGAAGAACCGCGCCGCGCACGGCTCGGTGGGCGGTGTCCGCGTGTCGGTCACGTGCGCTCCCTTGCTCGCCCTGGTTCCCGAACCTAGGGGCGGGCGCGCGAGCGCACCCGTTCGCGACGCCCGTACGGGTCAGGAGGTGGCGAAACGGCGTCCGCGTCGGGCCCCGGCACGCACTCCGCCGGCCCGCCGCCCGCCTCAGAAGTTCTCGCGGTACTCGCGCAGGATCTTCTCGGTGCGGTGGGTCGAGGCGGCGCGTGCCGTCATGTGGTCCAGGACCTCCAGGTGCGCGGAGACCTCCGCCCGGGAGTCCAGGTACAGGGCACCGGTCAGGTACTCGGTGAACACCATGTCGGGCAACTCCGGCTCCGCGAACCGGAACAGGGAGAACGGCGCGTACGTCCCGGGGTGCGGCCCGTCCTCGAACTCGGCCACCTGCAGGGTCACCCGGTCCCGTGCCGTGAACTCCAGCAGCTTGTCCAGCTGTTCGCGCATCACCCGGCCGTGGATGCTCACCGGGCGCCGCAGCACCGTCTCGTCCATCACCACCCACAGGTGGGGCGGGTCCGGGCGGTCCAGCAGCCGCTGCCGCTCCATCCGCAGCGACACGTGCCGCTCCACCGCCTCGCCGCCCGCGTTGCCGATCGTCCCGGCCTCCAGGACCGAGCGTGCGTAGTCCTCGGTCTGCAGCAGCCCCGGCACGAAGTGCGGCTCGTAGGAGCGGACGATGCGCGCGGCACCCTCCAGGCTCACGTACATGCTGAACCAGTCAGGCAGCACGTCGTGGTACCGCTGCCACCAGCCCGGCTGGTTCGCCTCCTCGGCGAGCGCGACGAAGGAGGCGACCTCGTCCGAGGCGACGCCGTACGCCGTCAGCAGTATCTGGACGTACGGTATTTTCAGGGCGACCTCGGCCATCTCCATGCGCCGCACGGTCGCCGGGGCCACCCGGAGCACCTTGGCGGCCTCCTCGCGTCTGAGGCCCACCCTCTCCCGCAGTTCCTGCAGCCGTCTGCCGAGGACCACCTGGCCCACGGTGGGTGCGGCCCGCCGCTCACTCACGCCACGCCTCCCCAACGTGCCCAAGGTTCACCGCAGTCTGCCATGCATCCCGCCCGGTCTCACAAGGGTGTTCGTGGATCTTTCTATTCCGGGCGGAGCCCTGCTCGGGGCAGAGAGCACAGGGAGAGCGGAGGTGGCCGGCCGGTACCGCGATCCCCCGGCCCGCCGTCGTTCGTGCCGGGCCCGCAGCAACGGGCCCGCGCCACGGCCGGTGGGAGGCGGTGCCGGAGGCGGGTACGGTCATGATCCCGAACGGTAGCCGAAGCCGGGCCGGGCCGGGCGACCGGACCCCGCGGGCGCGGTTCCGGCGGCCGTGCTGTGGCAGGCTGGAAAGACCCGCCCGAAACGCCGGACCTGCCGCACCCGCCGAATCCGCACCCGCCGAATCCGCCGCACCCGCTGAACCCGCCGCACCGCCCATTCGGGGGCGGGCCGTCCGAGAGGAGCGCCGCCCATGCCCGTCGCACCGCTGTCCGCGCAGGAGATCGAGGAGCGGCTGGCCGGACTGCCCGGCTGGTCCCTCGACGCCGGCCGTCTCACCCGCTCCTACCGGCTCGGCTCGCACTTCGCGGCGACCGCGATGGTCGTCCACGTCGCCCAGGTGCAGGAGGAACTGGACCACCACTCCGACCTGACCCTCGGGTTCAACACCGTCTCCCTCGCCGTGCACACCCACAGCGCGGGCGGCGCCGTCACCGAGAAGGACGTCGAGCTCGCCCGCAGGGTGGAGGACCTGGCCCCCGGCCACGGGGCACACTGACGATGTGCTCGACTACGACAAGGAAGCCGAACGCTACGACGCGTCGCGCGGCGGCGAGCCCCGGGCGGCGGCCGCCGCGGAGGCCGTACTGGGCCTGGTGCCGCGGCAGGCCCGCAGGCTGCTCGACGTCGCCTGCGGCACCGGCATCGTCACCCGCCGGGTGGCGGCCGCACGCGACGGCCTGAGGATCACCGGCGTCGACCTCGCCCCCGCCATGGCCCGCCGGGCCGCCGCCCGGCTGCCCGGCGCCGTCGTGCTCGCCGACAGCCGCCGACTGCCCTTCCGGGACGGGCAGTTCGACGCCGTCACCAGCGTGTGGCTCCTGCACCTGGCAGGCGGCGGCGAGAACGTGCGGGCGATCGTCGCCGAGTGCGCCCGCGTACTGCGGCCCGGCGGGGTGTACGTGACGACGGTCGACAAGGGTGCCTCGCACAACGTCGGCAGCGACATCGACGCCGTCCTCGCCTCCCGCCCGCCCAGTACCGCCCACGACGCCGCCGACCACGTCGAGTCCCACGCCCGCGCGCACGGCCTGCGCCCGGCCGGGCGGGCCCGCTTCACCGGCCACGGTCAGGGCCGCAGCCCCCGGCGTACCGTCGCCGACCTGCGGCGCGGCTGGTTCGTCACGCTGCCGCCGGGCGAACCGCTCGCGGCGGACTTCGCCGCGCGGCTCGCGTCCCTGCCCGACCAGGACCGGCCCCGCCCCGACCCGGTGTTCTCCCTGCGGGCGTTCGTGAAGCCGTAGACCGCGGGCGGCAGCCGCGGACGGGCAGCCCGCTGAGGGCCGACGCGCGGCCGGCGCGTCCATCGCGGCAGCGCCTTCTTGCCCGGCCGGCCGCGCGGGCCGCACGGTCAGCCGTGTTGCGAGGCCCATCGCCGGAAGCCCTCCGCGGCCGGTTCCAGGGGACGCCGGGTCGAGACGAGCAACCCGATGTGGCGGTAGCGGCGCGGCAGGATCGGCACCTCGACGGAGCCCGCCAGCGGGCCGCCGTGCCGGGCGGGCAGGACCGTGACACCGGCCCCCGTGGTCGCCATCCCCCGCACCGTCTCGACCTCCTCGGTCTCGAACCCGTACCGGGGCCGTACCCCGGCGGTCGCGAACATCTCGTCGACCCGGCGGCGCAGCGCGATCCCCGCCGACAGCCCCACCAGGGTCTCGTCGCGGCAGTCCTGCAGGCGGACCGACGCACGACGCGCCAGCCGGTGATCGGCCGGAGCGACGAGGACGAAGGGCTCCCTGAAGAGCTCGGTGGCGACGACATCGACGTCGGTGGCGCGCACCGAGGTCATGGCGACGTCGACCGTGCCGTCGTGCAGCTTCTCGATCAGTTCCTCGTGCGAGGCCTGCACCAGCGCCAGGCGGACGCGCGGGCGCGCCACACGGTAACCGCGCAGGAGTTCGGGAGCCCTGCTCGCCCCCATGGTGCGCAGGAAGCCGAAGACCACATGTCCCTGACCCGGGTCGGCCGCCTCGTGGGCGCGCGCGACACCCACCGCCAGGGAGGTCTGCGCCGGTGCCACCGCCTCGGCCAGCGCGGCGCCGGCCCGGGTCAGCTCGACCCTGCGGCCGGTCCGACGGGTGAGTTCGACACCGACGGTCCGGCTCAGTGCCGTCAGCCAGCGCGTCGCCGTGGGCTGGGGCACGCCGACCGCCTCCGCCGCCGCGCTCAGATGGCCCTGTTCCCGCATCGCGAGCAGCAGCATCAGCCGCGGCATCAGGTCGGCCGCAATGGTGGTCGAGGGTGACGGCATTGGCGCATGGTAATGGGGTGGCACGGGTCACACCACATATCGGGACGTCGAGGGAAGCGGACGGATGTTCCGGGCGCCTCGCGGCAGTCGGCCAGAAATGGATGGGTGACCGCCGGATCTGCATAGGACCAGGCTGTGACCCACGGCACAGGAGGGCCGGTCCACGAGTGCCCCCGCTGTCGCATCGTCGCACGTGACAGCGGCATTCCGGGGGTGCACAGTGACGCACGTCGAAGCGCATGGGGCGAGAGTGAGGACCTCGGACGATGAGCGGCACGGTGACCGAAAACGGCGTACTCGGTGGTATCGAAAAGGGGCTGTGGATCGCGGGACGCTTCCGCGCGGCAGCCGGCAAACGGACCTTTGCGGTGGAGAATCCGGCGACCGGCACCCCGCTGTGCGAGGTCGCCGACGGCTCCAGCGAGGACGCCCTGGACGCCCTCGACGCGGCGTCGGCAGCGCAGAGGTCCTGGGCCGCGACGGCACCGCGCGAGCGGAGCGAGATCCTGCGACGTGCCTACGAACTCCTCGTCGCGCGGACCGAGGAGATCGCCCTGCTGATCACGCTGGAGATGGGCAAGTCACTGGCCGAGTCCCGGGCGGAGGTCGCCTACGGGGCCGAGTTCTTCCGCTGGTTCTCCGAGGAGGCCGTCCGCATCCGGGGTGACTGGACCGTCGAGCCGGGAGGCTCGGGGAGGGTCGTCCTGATGCGCCAGCCGGTGGGCCCGAGCCTGCTGATCACGCCGTGGAACGTCCCCCTGGCCATGCCCACCCGCAAGATCGGTCCGGCGCTCGCGGCGGGCTGCACCGTGATCCTCAAGCCGGCCGAGCAGACGCCGCTCACCGCGCTGCTGCTCGCCTCCGTACTGGCCGAGGCCGGACTGCCCGACGGCGTCCTCAACGTCGTCCCCACCTCGATGCCCGAAGCGGTCGCCGAACCCCTGATCCACGACGGCCGGCTGCGCAAGCTGTCCTTCACGGGGTCCACGGAGGTCGGGCGGAAGCTGATCGCGAGTTCGGCGCACAAGGTGCTGCGCACCTCGATGGAACTCGGCGGCAACGCCCCGTTCGTCGTGTGCGCGGACGCCGACGTCGACGCGGCCGTGGACGGAGCGATGATCGCCAAGATGCGCAACATCGGCGAGGCCTGCATCGCGGCCAACCGGTTCTACGTGCACACGGACGTCGCCGAGGAGTTCACCGGCGGGCTCACGGCCAGGATGAGCACCCTCCGGGTCGGCCCGGGCGACGGCGACGGAACGGACGTGGGCCCGCTGATCGACGCCACCCAGCGCGACAAGGTCGCCGGACTCGTCGACGACGCGGTGGCGCGCGGTGCCGCCGTACGCCTCGGAGGAACGGTGCCGTCCCGGCCGGGCTACTTCTACCCGCCGACGGTGCTGACCGACGTCCCGGCCGCCGCGCGCCTGACGAAGGAGGAGATCTTCGGGCCGGTCGCGGCGATCCAGACCTTCACCGACGAGGAGGACGTGCTCCGCGCGGCGAACGACACCGACTCCGGACTGGTCGGCTACGTCTACAGCCGTGATGTCGAGCGGGCGATCCACCTCGTCGAGGGCCTGGAGACCGGGATGGTGGGCCTCAACCGCGGACTCGTGTCCAACGCCGCCGCCCCCTTCGGCGGCATGAAGCAGTCCGGCCTGGGCCGGGAGGGCGGCACGGTCGGGATCGACGAGTACCTGGAAGTCAAGTACGTGGCTGTGGGCGTCGGGCGATGAGTACCGACCGGACGGCTCCCGCCACCGCCGAACCGGACCCGGCGCACCTGCCGGGACACCGGCAGGAGGTCGACTTCGGCGGCCCGGTGACCGTGCCCGACGAGGCCCTGTGGGGAGCGCAGACGCAACGCGCGATCCAGACGTTCACCATCAGCGACCTGCGGCTGCCGCGCCGCTACATCGGTGGCCTCGGAGCCCTGAAACGGGCCGCGGCCCGCGTCAACACCGACCTCGGACTCCTCGACCCGGCGCTCGGCAGGGCCGTCGTGGCCGCGGCGGGCGAGGTCGCCGACGGACTCCTCGACGCGCACTTCGACGTCGACGTGTTCCAGACCGGCAGCGGCACGAACACCAACATGAACGCCAACGAGGTGATCGCGAACCGGGCGAACCAGATGCTCGGCATGCCCCTGGGGACCAAGCACCCCGTTCATCCCAACGACCACGTGAATCTCGGGCAGTCCTCCAACGACGTCACGCCCACGGTCGTGCACCTCGCGGCCCAGACGGAGATCGAGCACCGGCTGGTGCCGGCGTTCGCGCATCTCGCCGAGGCGCTGCGCGGGCTCGCCGAGCGCACCGACGACGTCGTCAAGACCGGCCGCACCCATCTGCAGGACGCGGTCCCGATCCGGCTCGGGCAGGAGTTCTGGGGCCACGCCGGCCAGATCGAACGCAGCGTCGAGCGGTTCCGGGCCGCCCAGAGCGGCCTCGCCGAGGTGGCACTCGGCGGGACCGCGGTCGGTACCGGCCTCAACACCCACCCCGAGTTCGCGGGCCGCGTCGTCACGGCCCTGGCCGACGAGTTCCGGGTGGAACTGCGCGAGACCGAGAACCACTTCCAGGCCCAGAACAGCCTCGACGCGGTGGTGTTCGCCTCGGGCGCGCTGCGCACGGCCGCGGCGAGTCTCCTCAAGATCGCCGACGACGTGCGCTGGATGAGCAGCGGACCGCGCACCGGGCTGGGCGAGATCGAGGTGCCCCACCTGTCGATGGCGTCCTCCATCATGCCCGGCAAGACCAACCCGGTCGTCGCGGAGGCGGTGTGCCAGGTGGCGGCCAAGGTGATGGGCAACGACGCGACCATCGCCCTGGCCGGCGGCCGCGGCAACTTCGAGATCACGGTCATGACCCCGGTCGTCGCCTACAGCCTGTCGGAGTCCATCGAGCTCCTGGCCGGCGCCGCCACCGTCTTCGCCGACCACTGCATCGCGGGGATCCGGGCGACCGCCGCCGGACCGGCCGCGGTCGAACGCAGCCTCATGACGGCCACCGCCCTCTCCCCGCGGATCGGGTACGACAAGGCGGCCGCCGTCGCCGCCGAGGCCCGCACCAGCGGGCGCACCGTCCGCGAGGTCGCCCGTGAGCGCACCGACCTGGCGGAGGAGGAACTCACCGAGCTGCTCGATCCGCGGCGGATGACCGGACCGGGCCGCAGGGAGCAGGAGCGGCGGGCCCCGTGACGAGCCCCTCTCGCACAGCCCGGCAGCCGGAGAACCGAACCCCACAGGAGCAGCCATGGAGCTCTCGTTCAAGGACAAGACCGTCGTCGTGACCGGCGCCGCCGGAGGCTTCGGCTCCTCCATCGCGCGGACGTTCGCCGCGGCGGGCGCACACCTCGTGGTCTCCGACATCGACACCGACGGGGCCGGGAAACTGGCCGCCGCACTGCCGTCGGCGATCGCCGTCACCACCGACGTGACCGACCCGGACGCCGTACGCGACCTCGTGGACGCCGCCGAGCTGGCGTACGGAGGGATCGACGTCATGGTCAACAACGCGGGCGTGCCCCACCGCAAGGGCGCCCTCGTGGACCTCGACGTCGGCACGGTCGACTGGCAGCTCGCCGTCAACATCCGCAGCGTCTTCCTGGGCTGCAAGTACGCCGTGCCCGCGCTCCGCCGACGCGGCGGCGGAGTGATCGTCAACATCGCCTCCGTCGCGGCGAAACGCCCCCGTCCCGGGCTGACCGTCTACAACGCCACGAAGGGCGCGGTCATCACCATGACCCGCGGCCTGGCGGGCGAGGTCGCCCCCGACATCCGGGTCAACGCCGTCAACCCGGTGGTCTCCGAGACCGGCTTCGTCAAGAGCCTCACCGGCTCCGACGTCCTTCCCGGCGACCTCCGCAAGGACTGGGTCTCCGGCATTCCGATGGCTCGCACCGCGTCGCCGCAGGACGTCGCCAACAGCACCCTCTACCTGGCCTCCGACCAGGCGGGCTTCCTCACCGGAGTCTGTCTGGACGTCGACGGTGGCCGAAGCATCCAGTAGCCCGAATCCCATGGGAGCCAGGAATGTCAACGACGCGTTCCGCCTCATCCGTCCCGAGCAGGCCCACGCCGATGAAGGTCGCGGTGGCGAGCTTCATCGGAACCACCATCGAGTGGTACGACTATCTGGTCTTCGGACTGGCCACCGTCCTGGTGTTCAATCCGCTCTTCTTCCCCACCCTCGACCCGCTGGCCGGCACCCTCGCCGGATTCGCGACACTCGCGGTGGCCTTCCTCGCACGCCCCCTGGGCGGTCTGGTCTTCGGACACTTCGGTGACCGGATCGGCCGCAAGAAGATGCTCGTCCTGTCGGTGGTCATGATGGGGCTCGGCACCTTCGCCGTCGGACTGCTGCCGACCTACGAGGTCATAGGCATCTGGGCCCCCGTCCTGCTGGTCGCGCTGCGCTTCGTCCAGGGCTTCGCCGTGGGCGGCGAGTGGGGCGGCGCGGTCGTGATGAGCATGGAGCACGCACCGGAGAACCGCCGGACCTTCTACGCCAGCTTCTCCCAGTGCGGAGTGCCGGCCGGCACGTTCCTGTCCACCGGCGCCTTCTTCCTGGTGACCACCCTGCTGCCCGAGGACCAGCTCCTCAGCTGGGGCTGGCGCCTGCCCTTCCTGTCCTCGGCGATCCTGATCGTCGTCGGGCTCTACATCCGCCTGCGGGTGACGGAGTCCCCCGCGTTCCTGGACGTGCAAAAGCGCGGCGACGTCATCAGGGTGCCGGCCAAGGAGCTCTTCGTCAGACACAAGAAGGCGCTGCTCATCGGCATGCTCTGCATGTTCTCCGCCAACACCGTCTTCTACCTGGCCAGTACCTTCTTCGTGAGCTACGGCCAGACCGACCTGAAGCTGAGCCGCCCCCTGGTCCTGACGGCCCTGATGACCGCCTCCGCCCTCGAGGTGGTGACACTGCCGCTGTTCTCGGTGGTTGCCGACCGGACGGGCGCGAAGAAGTTCCTCGTCACCGGCTGCGCGGCCCTCGTCGTCGGAGCCTTCCCCGTCTTCCTCCTCTTCGACACCGGCACCGCGGTGGGCGCGTTCGCGGCCTTCCTGCTCGCCCTGCCCGTCCTGCACGCCCTGGTGTACGGGCCGGTCGCGGGCTTCATCGCCCAGCTGTTCCCCTCGCGGGTGCGCTACACGGGTTCGTCGGTGGCCTACCACCTGGGCGGCGCCGTGACGGCGGCTCCCGTCCCGATCGTCGCGACCCTGCTGCTGGAGAAGTTCGGCTCCTCCTGGGCGATCGGCGTCTACGTCATCGTGGCAGCCCTCGTCTGCGCCCTGGTGATCTCGTGGGCGCCGGGTCCCGCACGCCGGCCGGCCGTCCCCGCCGGCCCCGGCGAGCCGGGCAGGCCCGGCCACGCCCCCGACGCGGGGACCGCGGTGAGCGGCCTGGGCTGACGAAACGCGGGTGACGGCCGGCCGCAGCAGACCGGCCGTCACCCGGCCGACCCGCCCCCCGCGGGCGGGCCCCCCCCCCCCCCCCCCCGGCCCCCCCCCGGGGCCGGGGCCGGGGGCGC
>NZ_JACBYP010000074.1 GCF_018982965.1 Streptomyces mayonensis
CCCCGCCGCCCCCGGGCGCGCGCGGCGCGCGGGCGCGCGGCCCCCCGCCGCGCCGCGCCCCCCCCCCGCCCGCCCCCCCGGCCCCCCCCCCCCCCCCCCCGCCCCCCCCCCCCCCCCCCCCCCGGGGGGGGCCCCGGCCTTCTGTTTTCCCTGTCCCGTTTCCCTGTCCCGTTTCTCTGTCCCGCGCATGACTTGCGTCTCTTGCGGGCTTCCAGCGGCCCGTCCGTCGCCCCTCGGACGTTGACTGCCAGTTCAAGTGCTGCGCAAGCGCATGGCAAGCCGCGCAAATCACTTACGTGTCAACTCGCGTCCCAGTCGCGACCGTTGACAAACGAGTAACGCGCTAGAAACCTGATGACGCACTTTCCGCAAAGAATCGACTGCTCTGCTCAATTGGCGCGCAGATTCGGTGCTCCCCTCAACTTGCCGGACCGTCGCGCCCGCTCCCCGACTCCCCACGGAACAGAGGACCCCCATGAGACGGAGACATCTCGGCCGGCGGACGCTCACGGGCGCCGTCGTCGCCGGGCTGATGACGGTCGGGCTGCTGCCCCTCCCCCTCGCGGCCGGCGCGCACGCGGCCACCGGCACCGGGACGGCCGCCGCAGACGTCAACCTGGCCCTCGGCCGCCCCGCCACGGCGGGCGGTTCGCACGGCGCGTACCCGGCGGGCAACGCCACCGACGGACAGCAGGCCACCTACTGGGAAGGACCGGCCGGCACCTTCCCCGAGTGGCTCCAGGTCGACCTCGGCACCGCACGCGACGTCGACCGGGTGGTCCTCAAACTGCCCGCCGGCTGGGAGAGCCGCAACCAGACCCTCTCCCTGCGGGGCAGCACCGACGGCTCCACCTTCCGCACCCTCCACGCCGCCGGTGCACGGACGTTCGGCCCCGCGCAGGCGGGCACCGTCGCCGTCGACCTCGCCTCACCGGCCGAGGCCCGCTACGTCCGCGTCGACATCACCGGCAACACCGGCTGGAACGCCGCACAGCTGGCCGAACTGGAGGTGTACGGCGACGAGGCGGACACCGGCCCGCCGCCCGCCGGCACCAACCTCGCCCGCAACAAGCCGGCCGAGGCCACCTCCACCACGCAGAACTACGTCGCCGCCAACGCCACCGACGACTCGACGTCCACGTACTGGGAGGCCGCCGGCCACCCGGCGGACCTCACCGTCGAGCTCGGCTCCGACGCGGACCTCGGCGGCGTCGTGGTCAAGCTCAACCCCGACCCGGCCTGGTCCGCCCGCACCCAGAACATCCAGGTCTTCGGCCGCGCGCAGGGCGAGGACGACTTCACCGCGCTCAGCGAGCGCGCCGACCATGCCTTCAGCCCCGCCCGGGACAACACCGTCACCATCCCGGTCAGCGGGCGGGCCGCCGACGTACGGCTCCGGTTCTTCTCCAACACCGGCGCACCCGGCGGCCAGGTCGCCGAGTTCCAGGTCCTCGGCACCGCCGCGCCCGCCCCCGACCTCACGGTCACCGGCCTCGACTGGTCGCCCGCCGAGCCGGACGAGCGCGACGAGGTCACCGTCGGCACCACGGTCCGCAACGCCGGCACCGCGCCCTCGGCCGCGACGACCACCGAGGTCACCGTGGAGGGCACCACGGCCGGCAGCGCCGCGGTCCCCGCGCTCGAACCCGGCGAGTCCGCCGAGGTCGCCGTCGCCACCGGCACCCACGCGGCCGGGAGCTACGCGGTCACCGCGGTGGCCGACCCGAAGGACACCGTCGCCGAACTCGACGACACCAACAACAGCCGGGCCGCCACCGACAAGTTGGTCGTCGGCCGGGCCCCCGGACCCGACCTGGAGGTGCGCTCGATCACCACCAGCCCCGCCAACCCGGCGGTCGGCGCGAAGGTCTCCTTCACCGTCGCCGTGCACAACCGGGGCACCAGCCCCGCAGAAGCCGGCTCGGTGACCCGCGTCCGGGCCGGATCCACCACGCTGGACGGAGAGACCGCCGAGGTGGCCGCGGGCGCCACCGTGAACGTGCCGGTCAGCGGCGTCTGGACGGCGACCGGCGGCGGGGTCACCCTCTCCGCCACCGCCGACGCCACCGACGTCGTCGCCGAGACCAACGAGAACAACAACGTCCTCGCCAAGTCCCTCGTCGTCGGACGCGGCGCCGCCGTGCCGTACACCGAGTACGAGGCGGAGGACGGCCGTTACGAGGGGACACTGCTCACCGCCGACGCCAAGCGCACCTTCGGGCACACCAACTTCGGCACCGAGTCCTCCGGCCGCAAGTCCGTCCGGCTCGACTCCACCGGTGAGTACGTCGAGTTCACCTCCACCACACCCACCAACTCGGTCGTGGTGCGCAACTCCATCCCCGACGCCCCCGGCGGCGGCGGAACCGAGGCCACCATCAGCCTCTACGCCGACGGCGAGTTCGTGCAGAAACTGACCCTGTCGTCCAAGCACAGCTGGCTGTACGGCAGCACCGACGACCCCGAAGGGCTCACCAACCGGCCCGGCGGCGACGCGCGGCGGCTCTTCGACGAGTCCCACGCACTCCTCGACCGCACCTTCCCGCAGGGCACCGAGTTCCGCCTGCAGCGCGACGCGGGCGACTCGGCCGACTTCTACGTCATCGACCTGATCGACCTGGAGCAGGTCGCGCCGCCCAAGGAGAAGCCGGCCGAGTGCACGTCCATCACCGAGTACGGCGCCGTCCCCGGCGACGGACTCGACGACACCGACGCCATCCAGCGCGCCGTCACCGACGACCAGAACGGCAGGATCGACTGCGTGTGGATCCCGGCCGGACAGTGGCGCCAGGAGCAGAAGATCCTCACCGACGACCCGCAGGACCGCGGCCAGTACAACCAGGTCGGCATCAGCGACGTCACCGTCCGCGGCGCCGGGATGTGGCACTCCCAGCTCTACACCCTGACCCCGCCGCACGAGGCCGGCGGCATCAACCACCCGCACGAGGGCAACTTCGGCTTCGACATCGACGACAACACGCAGATCTCCGACCTCGCCATCTTCGGCTCCGGCACCATCCGCGGCGGCGACGGCAACCAGGAGGGCGGCGTCGGGCTCAACGGCCGCTTCGGCAAGGACACCAGGATCAGCAACGTGTGGATCGAGCACGCCAACGTCGGCGTCTGGGTCGGCCGCGACTACTCGAACATCCCCGAGCTGTGGGGGCCCGGTGACGGCCTGGAGTTCACCGGCATGCGCATCCGCGACACCTTCGCCGACGGCATCAACTTCTCCAACGGCACCCGCAACTCCACGGTCCACAACTCGTCCTTCCGCACCACCGGCGACGACTCGCTCGCCGTCTGGGCGAACAAGTACGTGAAGGACACGTCCGTGGACGTCGGCCACGACAACCACTTCCGCAACAACACCATCCAGCTGCCCTGGCGGGCCAACGGCATCGCGGTGTACGGAGGTTACGGCAACACCGTCGAGAACAACGTCGTCTCCGACACCATGAACTACCCCGGCATCATGCTCGCCACCGACCACGACCCGCTGCCGTTCTCCGGGCAGACACTCATCGCGGGCAACGCCCTGCACCGCACCGGCGGCGCGTTCTGGGGCGAGGCACAGGAGTTCGGCGCCATCACCCTCTTCGCGCAGGGCCAGGACATCCCGGGCGTGACCATCAAGGACACCGAGATCCTCGACTCGACCTACGACGGCATCCAGTTCAAGACGGGAGGCGGTGCGATGCCGGACGTGAAGATCGACAACGTCCGCATCGACAAGTCCAACAACGGCTCCGGCATCCTCGCCATGGGCGGCGCCCGCGGCAGCGCGACGCTCACCGACGTGACGATCACCGGCTCGGCCGAGGAGGACATACGGATCGAACCGGGCTCACAGTTCACCATCGACCAGTAGCGGCAGGCCGCTAGGAACCGGCCTGCAGGAAGGCCCAGCCGGAACCCGCCCGGCGGCGCGGAGCACCACCGCGCCGCCGGGCAGCACCCGCGTCCCGCAGCCGGTCCGGCGACCGTTCGACGGGGACGCGGGTGTCGTCCCGGAGCCGCTCGGCGTTCAGCTCCTCCACCGCGCCGAGCGCGTCACCGATCGTCGCGTAGTCCACCGCGACGAAGTTGACCGGTCTGCCGCGCTGCCGCTCACAGGTGTGCGCCCGCTCCAGCACCCGCTGCCGGGAGTTGACGACCCCGGCGTCCAGCCGCAGGCCGCCGCCGGCCGTGACGAAGTGGTTGAGCAGGAACAGCCGCTTGTCCGCGCCTCCCCGGTTCGGCAGACAGGACATCTCGTCCGGGCTGCGGAAGGCGAAGGGCGTCTCCATGCCGTACCGGTACAGATTGCGGTACCACGGTGCGGGGCCGTCCGCCTTCTCGGCGAAGACGACCAGCCGGCGGCCGCTGTCGACCATGTCGCCGAGCTTCGGCCACGGACGGTCCGGGTCCCGGTCCGGCTCGTACAGCAGGTCGGAGAGCCCGGCCTGCCGGAAGGCGTTCTGCGTCGCCACCGCGTCCACGCCGTCCTGCAGGATCAGCGTGACGACGTCCGAGGGGTTGTCGCGCAGCCAGTCACCGATCTGCCGCAGCGTCGGCGTCAGTTCCAGGGCCCCGGCGCCGCACACCGAGTGGCACAGCCACAGCCCCGGGTGCGGCGGGTTCACCCGCTCCAGGATCCCGGTGAGCCGCCGCCGCTCGGCCGGGGAGAAGTCCGAGGTGTTCAGCCGCTCGGCCACCTCCTCGGGCCGTTCCCAGCGGTGCGTGTCCAGAAGCAGCACCCGCACCCCGGCGTCCAGCTGACCGACGATGTCCGGGTCCTGCAGCGGGCCGATGAACCGGTCCGCCGTCGTCGCCATCGCGTTGTGCGACGCGAGCTGGGCGATCTCGTCGTAGCGGGCGTCGCACAGCTCGGCGCTGCCCTGGCAGATCCGCGGCGAGGAACCGGTGATCGCCACCGGCGCCAGCATCGTCCCGACCAGGGCGCAGGCGGTGACGGCGAACGTCAGCGCCGGAACGTGCCGCGGGTCGGTGAGGACCGGCACGCTGGGCCGGGTCTGCCGGGCCCAGCCGACGGTGATGAGCAGGGCGCCCGCGGCGAGCAGGATGACCGCGACGACGACGGCGGTGGTCAGCAGCCGGTCGAGCGCGGCGGCCTGGACGTCGGCGAGCAGCCCCGACGCCGCCGGGGGCCACGACTCGGGCGAGGCGAACAGGGCACCGCCCAGCGCCAGACGCAGCGCGAGCACCGTCAGCGCCGTCAGCGCGGCGGCGGCCGCCGGCACCCAGCCCAGCGGCATCAGCCGGCGCCCGGCGGGCGCGGGGGTGGAGAACCACAGCAGGGTGAGCGCGGCGGCGCAGAGCACGGCCGCCGCCGGTTCCACCACGTCCTGGAAGAGCCGGGTCACGTTGCGGGCGCGGTTCAGCGGCGCCAGCGCCTCGGCCGACGGATCCACGTCCACCGTCACGACCCACGTGCCCCGCTCGGCCTCCCGCAGCAGCTCCCCGGCGGCCTCGCGGACCTGGTCGGTCAGGGCGAGGGGCGCGAGCGCGGCCAGGGCCGAGGCCACGTCGCCCCGGTCCAGCGCCGTGCGCACGGTGTCCTCGATGCCGTCCCGCGCGGCGTCGTCCGGCACCAGACGCATCAACGCGTCCGTGGCCGCGAGTGCCTGACTGTGCGAGAGCGGCAGCGTGGGCAGCTCGTCCAGCGGCGCCTCACCGGCCACCACCTGGGCGACCAGGTCGGACAGCCGTTGCACGAAGGCCTGGAAGTCAGGTTCGGAGCGCTCCTGCAGTGCGGCGACCGCGTCACCGAAGTACGCCTGGCTCAGCCGTTCGACGTTCGCGACGACGGGCTCCAGGTCGACGGTGATCCGCAGCCGGTCGCGGTCGCCCTCCAGATAGTGGACCACCTCCTCGATCTGCCCCTCACCCATGGTGCGCAGGGTCTCCGGCGGGATCACCACCTTGAGGTTCGAGGTGATGGTCGACTGCGGGACGGGCAGCCGGTCGAGCAGTTCGCTGGTCAGCGGCGTACTGCCGGGATCCACCAGCACCTCGTCGTAGAAGCGCTGGTAGGCGTGCTCGTCCTCCAGCACCTGGTCGTAGAAGCCGGGATCGAGGACCGTGCTGCGCACGACGGCCGCCGCGGCCAGCACGGTCATGCTCAGCACCGCCACGCACCAGGCCAGCGCCCCCAGCCGGGGCGAGCGCCGTAGCAGTGCGTCCATGGAGCCATTCTCGTCTCGGCGGGCCGTCGTGCGGGGCACCCGGGCGGGGCGCCATCACACGCATGCCCCGGCCCGGGCCGGCCGATACCCGTCACTTCCCGCCGGCGACCTCCCGCGGGACGGCGCCCTCCTGAGGATGGACGCAGTGCCACCGGTGACCGCCGGACCCTTCGGTCGCCGTCGGGAACACGATGGCGCAGGCGTCGTCCGCCTTCCAGCAGCGGGTGCGGAACGGGCAGCCGGAGGGCGGGTTGGTCGCCGACGGCACCGGCCCGTGCAGCACGATCCGCTCCGGCCGCTCCAGCAGGCTAGGCGTGGCGGACAGCAGCGCCTCGGTGTACGGGTGGCGGGAGGCCCCGGAGACCTCCGCGGCCCCGCCCTCCTCGACCACGCGGCCCAGGTACAGCACCGCGATACGGTCCGCCAGGTAGCGCACCGTCTGCACGTCGTGCGAGATGAACACCATGCCCAGGCCGAGCCGGGCGCGCAGGTCCACCAGCAGGTTGAGGATCTGGGCGCGCACCGACACGTCCAGGGCACTGGTGGGCTCGTCGGCGACGATCAGCTCCGGTTCCAGCGCGAGGGCTCGGGCGATGGCCACGCGCTGGCGCTGACCGCCGGACAGCTGCCCCGGCAGCGCCTGAAGGGTGTGACCGGGCAGCCCGACCAGATCGAGCAGTTCCTCCACCCGGTCCTCGCGCTCCGCCCGGGTGCCGCGGTCGTGCACGTCCAGCGGGTCGCGCAGGATCCGGCGCACGGGCAGCCGAGGGTTCAGTGCCGTGGAGGCGTCCTGGAAGACCACGCCCACGGCGGCACCGAACCCGGTACGGCGTTCGGCGGCGCTCATCGCCCACAGGTCGCGGCCCCGGAAGGACACCCTGCCCTCGGTCGGCCGCTGCAGTCCGGTGACCACGCGGGCCAGCGTGGACTTGCCGCAGCCCGACTCGCCGACCAGGCCGAGGATCTCGCCCCGGCCCACTTCGAGGGTGACGTCGGTGAGGGCGTGCACGGAGTCCCGGCGCAGGAGGCCGCCGCTGCGGGCCCGGTGCCTGACGTGGATGCCGTCGAGCCGGACGAGTGGGTCCATGGTGCTGTCCTTCGGTGCGGTCATCGGGCACTCTCCAGCGACTTCGCCGACCCGCCCGCCGCAGCGGGCCCGCTCGTCGACGCCGGGTGGTGGCAGGCGAAGAGGTGGTCGGGGCCCGCGGCGCGGTCGGTGGCGGGCGGCGGCGTGGTGGCGCACAGCTCGGTGGCGGCGGCGCAGCGGGACGCGAACCGGCAGCCCGCGCCGAACGCCTTCGGGGCCGGTACGACGCCGCGGATCTGGTGCAGGCGCTGCGCACCCGACTCCAGGGAGACCACCGAGCCGAGCAGCCCCCGGCTGTAGTGGTGCGCCGGGTCGGTGAGCAGCGCCCGGGTCTCGCCGGCCTCGGCGACCTGCCCGGCGTACATGACCGCGACCCGGTGGGCGAGGTCGCCGACCAGGGCGAGGTCGTGGGAGACGAGGACCATCGCGAAGCCGAGTTCGTCGCGCAGCCGGACCAGCAGCTCGACGACCTGGGCCTGCACGGTGACGTCGAGGGCGGTGGTCGGCTCGTCGGCGATGAGCAGCCGCGGACTGCGGGACAGGGCCATCGCGATCAGCACGCGCTGGCGCTGGCCGCCGGACAGCTCGTGCGGATAGCTGCGCAGGGTGCGTTCGGGGGAGAGCCCCACCAGTTCGAGCAGCTCGGCGGGGGTGCGGGTGCCGCCGCGGGAGGTGAGCCACTTCAGCTGGGTGCCGATCAGCACGGACGGGTTCAGGGACGACATGGCGTCCTGGTAGACCATCGCGATCTCCGGGCCCATCAGCGCCCGGCGCTCCTTCGGCGCCGACTTCAGCAGGTCGCGGCCGCGGTAGAGGATCTCGCCCCGGGCCTCGGCGTTGCGGGCCAGCAGGCCCATGACCGCCAGGCTCGTGACGGACTTGCCGCAGCCCGACTCGCCGACCAGGCCGAGGGTCTCGCCCTCGCGGACGGTGAAGGAGATGCCGTCGACGACGCGGACGTCGCCGTACCGGTCCGGGAAACGGACGGACAGGTCGCGCACCACGAGCAGGTCGGCCGCGTCCCCGGCGAGCGGCGGCACGGCGGGCTCCGTCGCCCGCAGGCGGGACGCCAGTTCGGCGAGCGCGGCGTCCACCTCGGCCCCGTCGGCGGCGGGCGCGGAGGCGGCGGCGTTCTCGTCGGTGTCGTCGTTGCCGGTGCGGGACGTGTCCGGGGACGCGGCGGCGTCCGTCATGCCCTCGGAGAGGACGTTCAGCGCGAGCACCGTGACCAACACGCACAGCCCGGGGAAGAGCGTCGCCCACCAGCCGCCCGACAGCAGGATCTGCCGGCCGTAGGCCAGGACGCTGCCCCAGCTCGGGTCGGGGTCCTGCACACCGGCGCCGATGAAGGACAGGCTGGCCTCGAAGATGATCGAGTCGGCCACCATGACCGTCGCGAACACCAGCACCGGCGCCGCGCAGTTGACCGCGACGTGCCGGAGCACGATGTGGCCTCGGCGGGCGCCGACGACCCGCTCGGCGGCGACGTAGTCCTCGCCGTACTGCTCCAGCACGTTGGCCCGTACCACGCGGGCGAGCGAGGGCGCGTAGACGAACGCGATGGTGAAGATGATGACCGGCACGCTGGGCCCGAAGACCGCGACGAGCACGGCGGCCAGTGCGATCGGCGGGAAGGACATGACGACGTCGAGGGTGCGCATCACCGACTCGTCGGCGAGCCTGCGCGAGGTCGCCGCCAGCGCGCCCAGGGCGGAGCCGAGGACCAGGGCGGCCAGGGTCGCGCCGAGCCCGATGACGAGGGAGTAGCGGGCACCGTGCACGACCCGGGCGAACACGTCGCGCCCGGCCCGGTCGGTGCCGAACCAGTGGTCGGCGCCCGGAGCCCGGGCGGGGATGCCGGTGGCGAGCGGGTCCTGGGTGAGCAGCGGGGCGAACACCGCGGCCAGCACCACCACGAGGAGGATCCCGAGGGCGATCCGGGAGGTCACGGGCAGCCGGCGCAGGCGGGTGCCGGGCCGGGCGAGACGCCCGGCGAGGGAGCGTGGAGCGAACATCACACCGTCCTGATGCGCGGGTTGACGAGCAGGTAGAGCAGGTCGACGACGACGTTGACCAGGAGGAAGGCGATCGCGATGGTGAGCACGGTCCCCTGGACCAGCCCGACGTCGCCCCCGTTGACGCCCTCGAGGATCAGCTTGCCCATGCCGGGCAGGTCGAAGATCGCCTCGATGACCACGGCGCCGCTCAGCATGTAGCCGACCTTGACGCCCAGCACCGTCAGCGGGGTGACCAGGGCGTTGCGCAGCACCGAGCGGATGATCAGGGACGGCGGCAGGCCGCTGCCGCGGGCGGTGCGCACGTAGTCGCGGTCGAGTTCCGTGACCATCGAGGTGCGGATCAGCCGGGCCAGCGACGAGGCGACGGGCAGGGCGAGGGACACCGCGGGCAGCGTCATGCTCTCCAGCCAGCCGCCGAAGGAGTCGGCCGGGTTGACGTAGCCGCCGGTCGGGAGGAGCGGCATGTTCAGCGCGAACTGCTGGATGAGCAGGACGCCGAGCCAGAACGAGGGCAGGGCGATGCCGGCCATCGACAGCACCCGGAAGACCTGGTCCGGCCAGCGGTCCCGGTAGACGGCGCTGAGGACACCGAAGACCAGCGCCAGCACGACGGCGAGCGCGAGGCCGAGCAGGGTCAGCTGCAGCGTGAGCGGGAACGCGGTGGCGATCCGGTCGGTGACGGGCTGGCTGGGCGACATCGTGACGCCGAGGTCCCCCCGCAGCAGATCGCCGAGGAAGGCGAAGTACCGTACGGGCAGGGGGTCGTCGAGTCCGTTGGCCTCGGCGAACGCCGCTCGTGCCGCCGGGCTCGCCGACTCGCCCAGCGCGTTGTACGCGGGGTCGGTCGGCGAGAACTGGAGGACCACGAAGACCAGCAGCGTGATGCCGAGGACCATCACCGGCATCATCGCGACGCGGCGCAGCGCGAGCCGGAGAAATGCAACCATCGTGAGGTTCCTAGCGGTTGGGGCGAGAGCCGCCGCGACGGGTGGTACGGGCTGCGGCGGCCCGGCGGCCTGAGGTGCAGTCAGGTCCGAAGGTGAGACGCGGGGCCGGGCCCGGGCGTGTGGGGTGGTCGGGCCCGGAGTCGAGACGCGGGTCGGGCCCGGGCGTGTGGGGCGGTCGGGCCCGGGGGTGAGCCGCGGGTCAGGCCCGGCCGACGTCGAGGAAGGACAGCCCGGTGGTGGGCAGCGGCTTGAAGTCCGTCAGCGTCCCCTCGCGCCACGCGGTGGGCAGCTTGCGGTGCAGCAGCGGATACAGCGCCGCCTCGTCGGCGACCAGGTCGGTCACCCGGCCCCACAGTTCCCTGCGCCTGCCCTCGTCGGCCTCCGCCGCGGCCTTGTCGAGCAGCGACCTGGTCTGCTTGTAGGCCTCGCTGCCCTTCCAGCCGTAACGGTTCTCCGGCCAGAAGCCGTAGTAGAACCAGCGCAGCAGCAGGTCGGCGTCGTTGCCGAAGACGGACGGGTCGCCGGGCGCGGCCAGGGCGTCGAAGTCGCCCTGGTCGACCTTGGCGTACTGCGCGGGGGACTGCTGGATGTCGAGCTCGGCGTCGACACCGACCGCGGCCCAGCTCTCCTTGATCAGGGGCGCGATGTCCTTGACCCAGCCGTTGTCGGTGAGCATCAGCGTGAAGGACAGCTTGCCCGCGCCCGCCTCGGCGAGCAGTTTCCTGGCCCTGGCCGGGTCGTGCCCGTAGACGGTGGCGGCCCTGTGGTAGTCGGGGTGCGTGGCCGGGACGTATCCGGTGGCGGCCTCGGCGTTGCCGAGCAGCGCGGTGGAGATGATCTTCTCGGTGTCGAGCGCGTAGTGCAGGGCCTGCCGCACCCGCTTGTCCTCGAACCGCGCGTCCGCGCAGTTGAACATCAGGAACAGCAGCCCGAAGGACTGGACCGACTCCACCTCGTCCTTGCCGGTGAAGCCCTCGACGTCGATGTAGGGCACGTCCTCGATGGCCTGCACCCGGCCCGACTTGAGCGCGCTGACCCGGGCGGACGGGTCGGAGATCAGGCGCCAGACCAGCTTCTTGGCCTTGGCGGGGTGCGGCCCGTTGTACTTGTCGTACGCCGCCATGACGATCTTGTCCTCGCGGACCGCCGACACGAACCGGTACGGGCCGGAGCCGACCGGCCTGGAGTCGAAGGCCTTGGCGTCGGCTCCCGCGACCTTCTCGGGCACGATCCGGACCACGGAGATGCGGGACGGGAAGAGCGCGAAGGGGTACTTCAGCTTGAACTCGACCGTCGACCCGTCGACCGCGGTGACCTTGTCGACGAACGGGACGAACTGCGCCATCAGTGAGGCGTTCTTCTCGTCCAGGACGCGCTCGAAGCTGAACACCACGTCGTCCGCGGTGACCGCCGACCCGTCGTGGAAGGTCGCGCCCTCGCGCAGGGTGGCCCGGTAGGTCGTCGCGTTGATCTTCCTGGGCATCTCGGTGGCCAGCGCCGGCCGCGCCACGAGCGTCGCCGGGTCGAGGTCCACCAGGCCCTCGAAGATGTGCATGTTGGCGGCGTAGGGAGTCGCGCCCGAGGTGATCATCGGGTCGAAGCCGGTGGAGAGCGGGTAGGAGATCCCGGCCTCGACGGTGTCGCCGCCACTGCCCGCGTCCCCGGCGCCGTCCCCGGTGGAAGCCGGGCCGCCGCAGGCCGTCAGGCCCGTGGTGACGGCGGTCGCCACACCGACGGCACCGGTGTATCTCATGAACGTACGGCGATCGACGCCGGCTGCACTGCGCGCGGACAAGGAGTCCTCCAGGCGGGAGACGGGAGAGGTCGAGCCGGGGGAGGCGAGTGTGGCCGGCGCCTCACCGACAGTGCATCAGACGTCTGATGTCTGATGCTTGATAACGTGGGAACGTAGCCGGGCAAAGGAAAGGGGTCAAGAGGTGGCGGTGGGGCAAAGGGCGGTTCGGCAGTCGGTGCCGGAGCCCAAGACGGCACGACAACCGTTGCGACAGGAGGTGGTGGACGGCATCAAGTCCTACATCCTGCGCAACGAACTGCGCCCCGGGGACCCCTTGCCGACCGAGCCCGCCCTGTGCGAGGCGCTCGGCGCGAGCCGGTCCAGTGTGCGCGAGGCGATCCGGATCCTGACCGCCCTCGACATCGTCGAGGTACGGCACGGCCACGGGACCTATGTCGGACGGCTGAGTCTGTCGGCGCTGGTGGAGAGTCTGACCTTCCGCGGTCTGCTCAGCCCCGACGACGACTTCCAGGTGATGAGCGACCTCGTCGAGGTGCGCGAGCTGTTCGAGCGGGGCATGGCCGAACGGCTCGTCTCCTCCCTGGACGAGGAGCAGATCGACCGCCTGGCGGCCCACGTCGACGAGATGCGCAGGGCCGGGGCGGGGGAGGGACACGGTTTCGTCGAGGCGGACCGGGCCTTCCACACCCTGCTCCTCGCCCCGCTCGGAAACGACCTCATCGGCCAGCTGTCCACGGCCTTCTGGGACGTCTACGTCATCGTCGCGCCCCACCTGGACGTGTTCACCAGCGAGCACGAGGCGGCCACCATCACCAACCACCAGCGCATCGTGGACGCCGTGCGCGACCGCGACCCGGTCGAGTTCTCGGCGGCCCTCGCCGAGCACTACGCCCCGGTGCGCCGGCGCATCGAGGAGGCCCGCGCCCGCCGCTGACCCGCCGGGTCCCGGCGACAGGGGTGCCCCCGCCGGGGTGCCCCTGCCGGGGTGCCCTCGCCGACGGCCCCGCCCGGGGCGCCCCTGCCGTGCGCGCCCACGGTCCCGGGGCCACGGGCCCGCTTCCCGCGCTCGCCCGCGACGCGACCTGTGCGCGTTCGGTCGGCCCACGATGCGGCCTGTGCGCGTTCGGTCGGCCCGCGACGCGGCCTGTGCGCGTTCGGTCGGCCCGCGACGCGGCCCGCCGGCGGCCCCTCCTCCCGCCCACGGGTCCGGCTCCCGCTCGCCCCCGCGGTCCGGCCCGCCCGTCCGCGAACCCCGGCCTCCGGCCCGGCCACTTGACGGTCGTCGGCCCGGTCTCTAATGTCCTCGGACAGCAGACATCAGACGTCTGCTCTCGCATTCTCGCTGACTGTCGGGTCCGGCTCGGCCGAGCCCGTCCCGTTCCTCGCGCTGCGCCGCGCGCACGCCTCACCCACCGGGGCCCTCCATGCCACTGACGGACCTCACCCTCGCCCAGTGCCTCGCACTGCGGCCCGACCTCCACGAGCCCGCCGACCTCGACGCCTTCTGGGACCGCACCCTGCACGAGGCCCGCGAGCGCGGCGGCACGCCCGGCTTCACCCGCGTGGACACCGGACTGACCGAGGTGACGACGTACGACGTCGCGGTGCCGGGCTTCGCCGGGGAGCCCGTCAGGGGCTGGCTGCACCTGCCCGCCCGGGCGCACGGACCGCTCGGCTGCGTCGTGGAGTTCCTCGGCTACGGCCGCGGCCGGGGCCTGGCGCACGAGCAGGTGCTCTGGGCCAACGCGGGCCACGCCCACTTCGTCATGGACACGCGCGGCCAGGGATGGTCCACCGCGGGCGGCGACACCCCCGACACCGCCGCCCTGAACGGCACCGTCCCCGGCTTCCTCACCCGTGGCGTCGAGCACCCGGACGACCACTACTACCGCCGGGTGTTCACCGACGCCGTGCGCTTCGTCGAGGCCGCCCGCGCCCATCCGGCCGTCGACGCGGACCAGGTCGTCGTCACCGGTGTCAGCCAGGGCGGCGGCATCGCCCTCGCGGTCGCCGGACTCGTGCCGGGCCTGGCCGGGGTGATGCCCGACGTCCCCTTCCTCTGCGACATCAGGCGCGGCGCGACGATCGCCGCCCGGCCGCCCTACACCGAGGTCGCCGAGTACCTGCGCCTGCACCGCGACCGCGCCGGCACCGTCTTCACCACCCTGTCCTACGTCGACGCCGCCCTGCTGGCCGCGCGCGCCACGGCCCCGGCGCTCTTCTCCATCGCGATGATGGACGACATCTGCCCGCCCTCGACGGTCTTCGCCGCCTACCACCGCTACGGCGGCCGCAAGGACCTGCGCGTCTACGAGTTCAACGGTCACGAGGGCGGCGGCGGCCACCACCGCCGCGAACAACTCGCCTGGGTCCGTGAGCTGTTCACCACCCCGGACTCCGAAACACGCACCGCCGAACCAGCCCTGCACGCTCCGCGACCCGTCTGATCCCCACCCGAGAAGAGGCCTGCTCATGCAGCGAAGAGTCACTCTTTCCCTCGGCACCGCCGCCCTGCTGGTCCTCGCCGGCACCGTCCCCGCCGCCTACGGCGCCCCCTCCGCGGCGAACGCAGCAGCGGGCACCCTCGCCTCGCAGGACCTCGCCACCGCGGGCACCGGCTCTCCCTACTACCGCATTCCCGCCCTCACCCGGACCACCGAGGGCACGCTCATCGCCGCGTACGACGCCCGTCCCGACGCGGGTGACCTGCCCGGCAACATCGGCGTCGTCCTCAGGCGCAGCACCGACGGCGGCGCCACCTGGCAGGCGCAGCAGGTCGTGCGCAAGGACGCCGCACCCCAGGGCTACGGCGACCCCAGCCTCCTGGTCGACCGCACAACCGGCCGCGTCTTCGTCTTCTACGCGGCCTCCGTGAACCAGGGCTTCGCCGGCTCCGCCACCGGCAACGACGAGAGCGACCCGGACGTCCTCCAGGCCGAATACAGCTACTCCGACGACGACGGGCTCACCTGGAAGCACGAGCGGATCACCGCAGACATCAAGAACCCGGCCTGGGCCGGCATGTTCGCCGCGTCCGGCGAGGGCATCCAACTGCGCCACGGCACCCACAAGGGCCGGCTGATCCAGCAGTACGCCATCCGCAAGGACGGCGCCAACCACGCGGTCAGCGCCTACAGCGACGACCACGGCACCACCTGGAGGACGGGCACCCCCGTCGGCCCCGGCGGCGACGAGAACAAGACCGTGGAACTCTCCGACGGCCGGATCATGCTCAACAACCGCTCCGCGCCGTACCGCACGGTCGCGTACTCCACCGACGGCGGCGTCACCTACACCCCCTTCCAGCAGGACACCGAGCTGCCGGACCCGGCCAACAACGGCTCCGTCACCCGCTTCGCCCCGGACGTGGCCGCCACCCACCCGCGCGCCTCCTGGCTGATGTTCAGCAACACCGCGACGACCGGCGGCCGCAGCAACCTGACCGTCCGCCTCTCCTGCGACAACGGGGAGAACTGGCCGATTCGCAAGACCGTCGAGTCCGGCCCGGCCGCCTACTCCACGCTCACCCCGCTCAGCGACGGCACGGGCGCCAACCCGCGCACGGGACTGCTGTGGGAGCGGGGCAACGTCGACCACATCACCTACTCGTCCTTCGACCTGCAGTGGCTCGGCGGGGTCTGCGCGCCGGTCACCGTCACCTCACCCGCGTCCCTGCCCGCGGGGCGGACCACCACCGTCACCGTCCGCGTCGTCAGCCAGAACGACGTGGCGCTCCCCGCCGGCAAGGTCTCGCTCGACCTGCCGGACGGCTGGAGCGCACCGGAGGTCACCGTGCCCGCGCTCGCTCCAGGCCAGGGCGCGAACACGGAGATCCCCGTCACGGTCCCCGCGAACGCCACCGCGGGCAACGTGCCGGCCA
Organism: Streptomyces mayonensis; assembly: GCF_018982965.1. Lineage (GTDB taxonomy): Bacteria > Actinomycetota > Actinomycetes > Streptomycetales > Streptomycetaceae > Streptomyces > Streptomyces mayonensis. The sequence continues at coordinate 15,877 of NZ_JACBYP010000074.1, forward strand.
CCGCCGCCTACGAGGTGCGCGGGAGCCGGCACTCCTACGGCGACAAGACGTTCACCGTCACCCAGCCGTAGCCGGCCACGGGCCGCCCGGCGTCGGCACCCCGGCGCCCGGCGGCCCGTCCCCACCCGTCCCCACCCGCAGCACAACCCAGGAGAACACCATGTCCCAGCCCCTGCGCGGCGTCGTGCCGCCCGTCTGCACCCCACTGGACGCGGCGGGCGAGGTCGACACCGCCTCGCTCGCCCGTCTCGTCGAACACCTCGTCGGCGGGGGAGTGCACGGGCTGTTCGCCCTGGGCTCCAGCAGCGAGGTCGCCTTCCTCACCGACCGGCAGCGTGCCGTCGCCCTGGACACCGTCGTCGAGGCGGTCGCGGGCCGCGTGCCCGTCCTCGCCGGTGTCATCGACATGACCACCCCCAGGGTCCTCGTCCACGCGGAGGCCGCCCGCAGGGCGGGCGCCGACGCCCTGGTGGCCACGGCCGGCTTCTACGCGCGCACCCACCCGCGCGAGACGGCCGCGCACTTCCGTACGATCCGCTCCACCGTCGACCTCCCCCTGTACGCCTACGACCTCCCCGTCTCCGTGCACAGCAAGCTCTCCGCCGCCCTGGTGCGCGAACTCGCCGAGGACGGCACGCTGGCCGGTCTCAAGGACAGCAGCGGCGACGAGGGCGGTCTGCGCCGGCTCCTCGTCGAACTCGGCGGACGCCACGGCCGCGCCGACGGCCCCGCCCCCTCCTTCAGCATCCTCACCGGCTCCGAACTGACCGTGGACGCCGCCCTGCTGGCCGGTGCCGACGGCGTCGTACCCGGACTCGGCAACGTCGACCCCGCAGGGTACGTCCGTCTCTACGACGCGGTACGCGGCGGCGACCTGGACGGCGCCGTCAGGGAACAGGAGCGGCTCGTCGAACTGTTCGGCCTCGTCGACGCGGGCCCCGAGAGCGAGATGGGCCGCAACTCCTCCGCCATCGGCGCGTTCAAGCACGCCCTGCGGCTGCTCGGGGTCCTCGCCCACGGCACCACCGCCGCCCCGCAGATCCAGCTGGGGGAGGCCTCCGTCGCCCACGTCGAGCGGCACCTGCGCGGCGCCGGACTGCTGCCGGTCCGATGACCGCACGGCACCCGGGACCGCCGGTGATCGGCCTCGACCTGGGCGGCACGAAGATCGCCGCCGCCCTCGTCGGGGCCGACGGCACCGTGCTGGCCCGGCACACCCGGCCCACCCCGGCGACGCGAGGCGCCGGGGCGGTGCTGGACGCGCTGGCCGAGGCCGCCCGCGTAGTGCAGGCGCGCGGCACCGCGGCGGTCGGCGTCGCCGCGGCCGGTGTGATCGACCCCGTCTCCGGCACGGTCACCAGCGCCACCGACACCCTCCACGGCTGGGCAGGCACCCGACTGGCCGCCGGCCTCGCCTCCCGCACGGGACTCCCCGTGGCCTGCGACAACGACGTCCGCGCCGCCGCCGCGACCGAACTCGCGCGCCTCGGCGACGACGGCACCCTGATCTACGCGGCCGTCGGCACCGGAGTCGGCGGCGCCGTCGCCGCGGGAGGACGCATACTGCACGGCGCCGCGGGGATCGCCGGACACCTCGGGCACCTGCCCAGCCCCGAGGCGGACGGGCTGCCCTGCACCTGCGGGGCCACCGGTCACCTGGAGGCGATCGCGGCGGGGCCCGCCATCACCGCCCACTACGCGCGGCTCAGCGGCCAGGACGCCGGCCGCCTCCAGACCGTCGCCGAACGCGCCGCCCGCGGCGACCGGCACGCCACCGCCGCCATCACGCTCGGCGCCCGCGCGACCGGCCGTGTCCTGGGCGGCCTCGCCAACGTGCTCGGTCCGCACCGCGTCGTCGTCACCGGCGGCGTCCCCCGCATCGGCGCCCTGTACCGGGACGCGCTGTGCGAGGCCTTCGCCGCGGAACTCATGCCCCCGCTGCGGTCGTTGCGCCCCGCCGACCCGCACGGCGGCGCCGACGCCGCGGTCCTCGGAGCGGCCGGGCTGACCCGCACCCTGCCCCTGCACGCGCCCCACACCACCGGAGCACCGTCATGACCCCGCCCCCTGCCCCGTCGCGCCCGACCCCGTCGACCACGGCCCCGTCCGCGTCTCCGGCCGAGGCTCTCAGGGGCCGCCTGATCGTGTCGTGCCAGGCGCCGCCCGGTGATCCGATGCGCGACACCGGCACCCTGGTCCGCATGGCCCTCGCGGCGCGGTCCGGTGGCGCGGCGGCCGTGCGGGTGAACGACCCCGAGGTCGTCGCGGCCACCGTCGCGGCCGTCGACTGCCCGGTGATCGGGCTGTGGAAGGACGGCGACAGCGGCGTCTTCATCACCCCGACCGTGCGCCACGCGCTCGCGCTGGTGGAGGCCGGCGCCGCGGTCGTCGCCGCCGACGCCACCGCGCGTCCGCGCCCCGACGGCAGCACCTTCGCCCAACTCGTCGAGGTCGTCCACGCGGCGGGTGCCCGGGTCATGGCCGACGTGTCGACCCTCGGCGAGGGCCGTGCCGCCGCCGACCAGGGGGCCGACCTCGTCGGTACCACCCTGTCCGGCTACGTGCCGGGATCCCCGGTGCAGACCGGCCCGGACCTGGCGCTCGTGACCGACCTGGCCGGCGCGCTCGACACGCCGGTGATCGCCGAGGGGCGCATCGCGACCCCCGAACAGGCCGCACGGGCCCTGGCGGCCGGTGCGCACAGCGTCGTCGTCGGCACCGCCATCACGGCACCGACGGCGCTGACCCGCCTCTTCGTGGCGGGCCTCACGCCCTGACCCGGTACACGCGAGGGCGCGCGAGGGACCGGGGGCCGCACCCCACCGTCCCTCGCGCGTACGCGCCGTGCCGCGGGCTCAGGCCTCCGGCGCCGGGTACGTGGGGTACTCGACTCCGGAGACGTGCTGGACGACGCGGACGACCTGGCAGGAGTAGCCGAACTCGTTGTCGTACCAGAGGTAGAGGATCGCGTTGTCGCCCTCGACCTTGAGCGCGCCGGCGTCCACGATCGAGGCGTGCCGCGAGCCGATGAAGTCGCTGGAGACGGCGTCCGGGGCGCTGATGAAGTCGATCTGCCGTTTGAGCGGGGAGGTCAGCGACACCTCCCGCAGGTGCTCGAGGACGTCCTCGCGGGTCGTCTCGCGCGCGAGCTGGAGGTTGAGGATCGCGATCGACACGTCCGGCACCGGCACCCGGACCGAGCTGCCCGTGATCCGCGCCTTCAGGTCGGGCAGCGCCTTCGCGACGGCGGAGGCGGCGCCGGTCTCCGTGATGACCATGTTCAGCGGCGCGCTGCGGCCGCGCCGCTCGGACTTGTGGTAATTGTCCAGCAGGTTCTGGTCGTTGGTGAACGAGTGGACCGTCTCCACGTGGCCGCGCAGCACGCCGTACTCGTCGGCCATGGCCTTCAGCGGCGGCACGATGGCGTTGGTGGTGCAGGACGCGCAGGACAGGATCTGCTCGTCCGGCTTGAGGGTGTCGTGGTTGACGCCGTGCACGACGTTCGGGACGTCGCCCTTGCCGGGCGCGGTCAGCACCACCTTGTCGATGCCGGGCCGCAGGTGCTTCGACAGACCCTCGCGGTCGCGCCACTTGCCGGTGTTGTCGATCAGGATGGCGTCCTTGACGCCGTACGCCGTGTAGTCGACCTGCGCCGGGTCGTCGGCGTAGATCACCTTGACGGCGTTGCCGTTGGCGAGGATCGTGCTGTTCTCCTCGTCGACGGTGATCGTGCCCTGGAACTGGCCGTGCACGGAGTCCCGGCGCAGCAGCGAGGCGCGCTTCACCAGATCCCGGTCACCGCCGCCCCGGACCACGATCGCGCGCAGCCGCAGCCCGTTGCCCGAGCCCGCCTTCTCGATGAGCAGACGCGCCACGAGCCGGCCGATGCGGCCGAAGCCGTAGAGGACGACGTCACGGGGTTCGCGGCGGTCGATCTTGTTGCCGCCCGTGGCACCTGCGACGGCCTCGGCGGTGAACTCCTCGACCGTCAGCCCCCGGTCGTCGGCCCGGTGGGTCGCGGCCAGCATGCCGACGTCGATCTGGGAGGGCCCGAGGTCGAGGGCGGTCAGGGCCCGCAGGAAGGGCATCGTCTCGGTGACCGACAGCTCCGCACCGGCGATCTGGCGGGCGAAGCGGTGGGTCTTGAGGATGCTGACCACCGACTTGTTCACCAGGGAGCGGCTGTGCAGCAGGACGGTGACGTCCCGCTCCCGGTGCAGCTTCCCGATCATCGGGATCATCGATTCCGCGATCTCCTCGCGGTGCTTCCAGTCGGTGAACGAGTCGTCGTTGACAGTCACGTATCTATCTTTCGAGCTAGGCGGCGCTCATATGCTAACCCCACCGCCCGATGGTGCGATCAAGTGGGCCCCTGCCCGATCAGATGAGTACCTGAGGACCGGGTGAAGGCGGACCCGGGGGCGGGCAGGGAGCCGTTCCTCGAACATGATTGCGCCCTGGTCGTTCGGGTACGCGAGGCTGGACCGCGCCCGTGCCGATCGTCCGCGCGGGCTCCACCACCGCCGTACCAGGGAATCTGCCATGGACACACCCGCGAACGACCACCACCCCGCCACGCCCGCGCGGCGCGCGCTGGACACGCTGGCCGAGAACACGGAGGACACGGCGGCGCTCGACACGCTCGCGAGCAGCGACGTCCTCATCCCCGTGCCCGACGACGCGAACGACCAGGAGTCCGCCGACCCGGGGATGCTGGCCCTTCCCGTACTGGAGCAGCAGGGCGGCCGGCAGGTGGTGCCCGTGTTCACCTCGGAGCTGGAGATGGCCGACCTGCTGCCGTACGTCTCCCGCTACCGGATGGTGCCGCTGGGCGCGCTCGCCGCGCAGTGGCCCGCCGACGACCTGTCGCTGTCCATCGACGCCGGATCGGAGCACCGCCTCACGCTGACGTCGGACGGCGTACGCTCCCTGCTCGCCCGCCCCTGAACCCTAGGGCTGCGAGCCCTCGTCGCCGCCGAGCATGCGGGCCAGCACGGCCCGCTGCAGCGGCAGTACCCGGGAGTGCAGATCGCGCCCCCTGCGGGTCAGGGCGACGTACACACCGCGCCGGTCCTCCGCGCACATCGAGCGCTCCACCAGCCCGTCCTTCTCCAGCCGGGCGATGAGCCGGGACAGCGCGCTCTGGCTCAGGTGGACCCGGCCGACCAGGTTCTGCACCCGGCACTGGGCGCCGTCCTCGGGACCCTCGGTCATGAGGAGGTCCAGCACCTCGAAGTCGCTCGCCCCCAGGCCGTACGGATGCAGCACACGGTCGATCTCGCACGTCGTGCGCGCGTGCACCGCGAGGATGCCCCGCCACCGTTCGTCGAGCCGAGCACCGGCCGTCCTGGCTGCCATGTCTGAACGGTACACCGGGACCACCCTTCCTTGAACGTGCAACCAGTGCCCGCCCAACGCCGGGTGACCGGTCAACGGACGGGAGTCCCGGACAGCCGGGCCCCGACTGCGGGAGAGTGGTCGGGACACGGTACGGCGGGCCCGGACGGAGGGAGCGCGAGATGCCGAGGACCCCCCGTGCACGGCACACGTCTCGACATCCTGGAATGGCTCGGGGACCCGGTCGCGCACCTCCCGCCCCAGCGCCGCGTGGATCCCGTCGCGCACGGCGTCCACGCCGGACTCGTCGCCGCCCGGCTCGGCGTGCCCCGCCGGGTGGCCGAGGCCCACCTCGGCCTGCTCACCGCTCTCGGCCTCGTGCGCACCCGGAGGATCCGCGGGCGCACGTACTACCGGCGCGACGAGGTGCGGATCGCGGAGGTGGCCCGGATGTTCGAAAAGGGCTGGTAGCCCGGGCGCCGGGCCGGGTCCGGAGGTGACCAGCGGGCGCCCCGGCGCTAGGCTTGCGGTCGGCCGTGCCCCCTGCGGGCGCACGGCACGGCGGTGGGGCCCGCCGTACCCGAACCGCGGCAAGGACGCCGCCAACGGTCCCTACTTGCGCAGCGGAGGCAGCGGAGGCATCCCCCTGCCCGGCGAGTAGGAGACGTACGTCCATGACAGTTCCGCGCACCGAGAACCCCGGCGGCGTCCGGCCGCCCGCCCCGGCACGGTCCCCGTGGCGTTCCCAGGCACCGGTCGTCGCCGTCGTCGCGCTCGGCGGCGGTGCGGGCGCCGCCGCCCGCTACGCGGCCTCCCTGGGGTGGCCCACACAGACCGGCGGCTTCCCGTGGACGACCCTGTGCGTCAACATCCTCGGCTGTGCCGTGATCGGTGTGTTCATGGTCGTCATCACCGAGGCGCGCCCCGTCCACCGCCTGGTCCGCCCCTTCTTCGGCACCGGCGTGCTCGGCGGCTTCACCACCTTCTCGACCTACGCGGTCGACACCCGTTACCTGTTCGCCGACGGCCGGGCCGTTACCGGCCTGGCGTACCTCGCCGCGACCCCGTTCGCGGCACTCACGGCGGTGTGGCTCGCCGCATGGGCGGCCCGCCGCGTCCTGCAGCGGAGGCAGCGATGACCAGAACGACCGGCAAGGCCCTCAGGCTGACGGTGCTCGTGGGCGAGAACGACACCTGGCACCACCGGCCCCTGTACTCGGAGATCGTCCACCGGGCCCACGCCGCCGGCCTGGCGGGCGCCAGCGTCTTCCGCGGAGTGGAGGGCTTCGGCGCCTCGTCCCTGATCCACACCACCCGGCTGCTGTCCCTGAGCGAGGACCTTCCGGTGGCCGTCGTCGTCGTGGACACCGAGGAGCGCGTACGGGCCTTCCTGCCGCTCCTCGACGAAGTGGTCACCGGCGGCCTGGTCGTCCTCGACGACTGCGAGGTCGTCCGGTACGAGGACAAGAGGTCGTCGTGAACTGGCTGCTGGTCGTCGCGGGCGGCATGGTCGGCGCCCCGCTGCGGTATCTCACCGACCGCGCGGTGCAGTCCCGGCACGACTCGGTCTTCCCCTGGGGCACCTTCACGGTGAACGTGGCAGGCAGCCTGGTCCTCGGCCTGCTGACCGGTGCCGCCCTGGCCGGAGCGGCCGGTTCGGAGCTGCGGCTGCTTCTGGGGACCGGTCTGTGCGGCGCCCTGACCACGTACTCGACCTTCTCCTACGAGACCCTCCGGCTGGCCGGGACCGGTGCCCGGCTCCAGGCCGCCGCGAACGTGGCGGGCAGCGTGGCGGCCGGCCTCGCGGCGGCGTTCGCGGGGGTGACTCTGGCCGACGCGCTCTGGGCATGACGCGGAGTGCTCACCCGCGTGTAGTAGGAACTGGATGCCATGAGCGCCATCAGCATCGGTCAGGCCGTCGTCCTCGGAGCCGTCGAGGGGGTGACCGAATTCCTCCCCGTCTCCTCCACCGGACACCTCAAGATCGTCGAGGGGCTGATGGGCATCCCTGTCGACGACGACGCCGTCATCGGCTTCTCGGCGGTCATCCAGGTCGGCGCGATCGCCGCCGTGCTCGTCTACTTCTCCAGGGACATCGCGCGGATCGTCTCCGCCTGGGTGCGCGGACTGCGCGACCGGGAGGAGCGCTACCACCACGACTACAAATTCGCCTGGTGGGTCGTCTTCGCCACCGTTCCGATCGTGCTCGTCGGCCTGGCCGCCAAGCCCCTCATCAAGGGCCCGCTCGCCTCGCTGTGGGTGGTCGCCGGCTCGCTGATCGTCGGCAGCGGTGTGATGTGGTGGGCGGACCGCACCGGCCGGCACAAGCGGGGCGAGGACGACACGTCCTTCAAGGACGCGATGCTCGTCGGCGGTTCGCAGATCCTCGCCCTGCTCTTCCCGGGCTTCTCCCGCTCCGGCGCCACCATGTCCACCGCCCTGCTGCTCGACCTCGACCGGGTCGCCGCCACCCGGCTCTCCTTCTTCCTCGGCATCCCGGCGCTCACCGGCGCCGGCCTGTACGAACTGAAGGACGCCCTGGGCACGGGGGCGGGTGCCGCACCGCTCGCGGTCGGCACCCTCGTCTCCTTCGTGGTGGCCTACGCCTCCATCGCCTGGCTGCTGAAGTTCGTCGCCAAGCACTCCTTCAACGCCTTCGTGATCTACCGGATCGCGGTCGGCGTCCTGCTCTTCGGGCTGCTCGGCGCGGGCGCGCTGCACAGCTGACCGCCCGGCCGCTCAGCCGGCGTCGCGCAGCGGCTCCCCGACGCTCCTCATGTGGCGCAGTGCCTCGCGGTGCGAGGCGAGCAGCCCCGTCTGGTGGTAGGGGACGCCGAGTTCGGCGCAGTACGCCTCCGTGACGGCCTGCGCCCTGCCGAGGGCGGGCGTCGGCATGCTCGGGAAGAGGTGGTGCTCGATCTGGTAGTTGAGGCCGCCCATGAAGGCGTCGACGAGGACACCGCCGCGTACGTTGCGGGAGGTGAGGACCTGCCGGCGCAGGAAGTCCAGCTGGGTGCCCTCCTCGATCATCGGCATGCCCTTGTGGTTGGGGGCGAAGACCGAGCCCAGGTAGATCCCGAACAGACCCTGGTGCACGGCGACGAACGCGAGCGCCCGGCCGGGGGAGAGCACGGTGAACAGGCCGCCGAAGTACAGCACGAAGTGCGCGACGAGCAGCGTTCCCTCCACGACCGGCCGCTTCATCGAGGGACTGCGCAGCGCCTTGAAGCTGTTGAAGCTGAGGTTGAGTCCCTCCAGCGTCAACAGCGGGAAGAACAGGGCTGCCTGGTGCTTGCCGACGAAACGCGGCAGGCCCTTCGCCCTGCTCGCCTGACCGCGCGACCACACCAGGATGTCGGGGGAGACGTCCGGGTCCTTCTCCTCGTGGTTGGGGTTGGCGTGATGGCGGGTGTGCTTGTTCATCCACCAGCCGTAGCTCATGCCCAGCAGCAGGTTCGCCACCAGCAGGCCGCCCCTCTCGCTGGGGCGCCGGCGCGAGAAGACCTGCCGGTGGGCGAGGTCGTGGGCCGCCAGTCCCAGCTGGCCGAAGACCACGGCCAGGGCCACCGCGACGAACAACTGGCTCCAGCTGTCGCCGAGCACGAGGAAGGCGGCGACACCGCCCGCGAGGGCGAGGGCCACGGCGCCGAAACGCACCGTGTAGTAGAGCGGGCGCCGCCGGAGCAGCCCCGCGTCGGCTATGCGCCGCGAGAGTTCGGAGAAGTCGCTTCCCTTCCCGCGCCCCTCGTCCGGTGCGTGCGGTTCACGTACGTGTGGTTCCTGTGTGCGGGTCGCGTGTGTTTCCGCCGCGCGGGTGGGCGAGCTCTCGGGGAGCACCATGGAATCGGCCATGCGCCTCAGTATGTGAACGGGCGCGCCGCCGCAGAATGGCGTCCGCCCCCGAGCCGGAGGTGTGGCCAGCACCACCCCCGGCCTGGGGTTCTCCCTCGCCCGTGGTGCGCCCTCGAACGGGGCCCGGCGGACGGGGGGCCCGGCCGGATCAGTTCCCGTCGTCCCGTACGAGCCGCAGGCGCAGGCCCAGTGCGGTGACGCCCGCGCCGAGTGCGGCGACGCCCAGGATCGCCCCGGTGTCCGGCCAGCCGGGCCCGTCCTCGGAGGGCCGCGCCACCGCCGCGGCGGCGGGTGCCGCCTGCGGTCCCTGCCGGGCGGGGGATCCGCCGTCGGCGAGCGAGCCCACGGGCTCGACCCGGCCGGCCGCCCCGAAGCCCCAGTCGAGCAGCGAACGTGCCTCCTCGTAGACGGCGTGGCCGCCGCCCTCCTGCGGGTTCATCACGGTCACCACCAGGGTGCGGCCGTCGCGGCGGGCGGCCGCGATCAGCGTGTTGCCGGCGTTGCTGGTGTAGCCGTTCTTGACACCGATCAGTCCCGGGTACGGTTCCACGCCGTCGGCCCCGGTGAGCAGCCGGTTCGTGTTCATGATCCCGTACGTGGTCCCGTTCCCGCCGGGGAAGGCCGCGTCCACCCTGGAGCAGTACCGCGCGAAGTCGGGACGGCGCAGCCCCGCCATGCCGAACACCGCGAGGTCGTACGCCGACGACACCTGGCCCGGCGCGTCGTACCCGTCGGGCGAGCGCACGTGGGTGTCGCGGGCGCCGAGGGCACGGGCCTCGGCCTGCATCCGCGCGGCGGTGGCGCTCCAGCCGCCGGCCAGGGAGGCGAGGACGTGCACGGCGTCGTTGCCGGAGTTGAGGAAGACGCCGTTCCACAGGTCGGAGACGCGGTACGTCCCGCCCTCGACGACCCCGACGAGGCTGCTGCCCGGGCCGATGCCGGCCAGGTCCTCCGCGCTCACCTCGTGCCGGAGCCCGCCCGGCAGTGCGGGCAGCACGGCGAGGGCGAACAGCGTCTTCAGGGTGCTGGCCGGAGGGAGCGCGCGGTGCGCGTCGTGGGCCGCCAGCACATCACCGGTGCCGGCGTCGGCGACCACCCAGGACAGCGCGGAGACGTCGGGCACCCCGGGCACCCCGTGACGGAGCCGGACCTGCGTTCCGGAACGGTGCAGCGGCGACGTCTGCTCCGCCGTCGGCGGCCCGCCGGGCGGAGCGGGGTCCGGCCGCCCCGCGCGGGCGGCCGCGGCGGCGGGCATGAGTGTCAGCAGTCCTGCTACGCAGAGTACGCAGGCTGATCGAACCGCCCGGGATGAGAATCCGATAGTCATACCGCAAACGTAGGAACGGACCCCCGAGCCACCGCGCTCCCCGGGCCGCGTCGTGTCGGCAAGCACCCGGATGCCGTAGCGCACCACGGCCGCCGGCCGGTCCGGGCCTGTCGCTCCCCGTCCCTCTCAGGCGCGACCCCGTTCGGCCGGGCGTCAGTCGGCGGGGAGGGTCGGCTGCACCTGCCGCAGGAACGTGGCGTTGTCCGGCGTCTGCCGCATCCGCTCCAGCAGTGTCTCCAGTCCGGACTGGCCGTCCCGGGTCTGCAGCGCCCGCCGCAGTCCGCGCGCGGCGGCCGTCTCGGCGGCGGACAGCAGCAGTTCCTCGCGGCGCGTGCCCGAGCCCGGCAGGTCCACGGCGGGGAAGACCCGGCGGGAGGCGAGGTCCCGGCTCAGCCGCAGCTCCATGTTGCCGGTGCTCTTGAGCTCCTCGAAGTAGAAGTCGTCGGCGCGCGAACCGGTCTCCACCAGGGCGGTGGCGAGGATGGTGAGCGAGCCGCCCTCCTCCGCCTTGCGGGCGGCGCCGAAGAACCGCTTGGGGCCCAGGAGCGCCCCGGCGTCGACGCCGCCGCTGAGCGTGCGGCCGCCGGAGGACGCGGCGTTGTTGTGCGCCCTGCACAGCCGGGTGAGGGAGTCGAGCAGGACGACGACGTCCTCACCGGCCTCGACGAGGCGCTTGGCCCGCTCGACGACGAGTTCGGCGAGCGCGATGTGCTGTTTGGCGCTCCGGTCGAAGGTCGAGGCGTACACCTCGCCCGCCACGGAGCGGCGCATCTCGGTGACCTCTTCGGGACGTTCGTCGAGCAGCACCACCATCAGCCGGGCCTCGGGGTGGTTGCCCGCCACGGCGGCGGCGACCTGCTGGAGGAGGACGGTCTTGCCGGTCTTCGGCGGGGCCACGATCAGGCCGCGCTGGCCCTTGCCGACCGGGGCGAGGAGATCGACGACCCGCCCGGTCGCGCCGGCCGCCGGATGTTCGAGCCGCAGCCGCTCGTGCGGGTGGAGCGGGGTCAGGTCGCGGAAGTGGCGCCGGCGGTCGTGGCGGTCCGGCGTGCGGCCGTTCACCCGGACGACGCCGGTCAGGCCGCGCCGGTCGCCGCGCACCGCCTCGACCAGGTCGCCCTTGCGCAGTGCGTGGCGGCGGACCAGCGCGGAGGGAAGGACGGGGTCGGAAGGTTCGGGGGTGAGGCTGCTGCCGCGCAGGTGTCCCTTCCCGCTCGCGTCGACGTCGAGGACACCGCTCGCGATCTCGGCCGGGGACTGCTGCACAGGGGGGTGTTCGAGTGTGGTGGTCATGGTGGTCGGTCCTTTCGAGGACACGGGCACGGAACATGCGGAAGAAGAGGAAAGGGAGAGGCCGGGCGAGGGGCGCACGCGGCGACCCACTCGTGCACGGCGGGAACAGCACCTCGCCGGGAGCGGGAAGAGACCCGCTCGCGAGTTGTGCCGAGAAGCGGATACCGGTCGCACCGGGACCGGTGGGTCCGCGAACCGAAGGGAAACTGGCACCGGCGCCCGAAAGGGGCGTACACAAGTGCTTCCCGTACCGTACCACGGGGGGTGGGACGGGCGCGGCGGGACGGGGACCGGCTGTCCCTGTCCGGCACAACGCTGCCGGTGCGCCGTCTGTTCCGGTGTGCCGCCCTTCTGCCGCCCTTCAGCAGCCCCTGAACCGTCTTTCAGCAGTCCTCCAGCGGTCCTTCAGCGGTCCTCCAGCAGTCCCTGAGCCGTCCTTCCGCCCTTCCTCCGCCCTGCTTCCGTCTTCTCGGGGGACCGGCCCGGTTCAGCCGGCCGAGGACGACCGGTCCTCGCGCGCCTCCTCGCCGATCCGGTCGAACTGCGCGGCCATGGCCGCCTGGAGGGCCTGCGCGCCGGACAACGGGCGCACCATCACCGTCAGTTCGTCGATGCGGCCCTCCTCGTCCAGATGGACGAAGTCGCAGCCGCCGAGCTCGCGGTCGCCCACCCGCGCCGCGAAGACCAGTGCGTGGTCGCGGCCTTCGGCATCGCCGATGACGCGCTCGTAGCGGAAGTCCTCGAAGACCCGCTCGACCGCGCGCAGGATCGCCGCGGTGACCGCCCTGCCCCGGTAGGGCTTGAACACGACCGGGCTGGTGAAGACCACGTCCTCGGCCAGCAGCGCCTCGACGGTGTCCATGTCCTTGGCCTCGACCGCCTCGCGGAATGCCTGCATCGCTACTCCTCCGTACCCTCTATATTAAACTATTTGAATAAGTGTGGAGTAGAGTAGTCGCTGCTTGTTAGCGTGTCGACATGTCTCTCAAGTACGCCGTCCTGGCCGCCCTGCTGGAGGGCGAGGCCTCCGGCTACGAGCTGTCCAAGGTGTTCGACGTGTCGCTCGCCAACTTCTGGCCCGCCACGCCGCAGCAGCTCTACCGCGAGCTGGAGCGCCTCGCCGGCGACGGCCTCATCGAGGCCCGGACGGTGCCGCAGGAACGCAGGCCCACCAAGCGGATGTTCTCGCTCACCGCGACCGGGCGGGAACAGCTGGCCGCCTTCGCCGCCGAGCCGACCCGGCGCCCCACCGCCATTCGCGACGAGTTCCTGATCAAGATGCAGGCCATGGACGGCGTCGACCCGCGGGCCGTCCGGGCGCTGGTCGAGGAACGCCGGGTATGGTCCCTGGGCAAACTCGCCCGCTACGAGCGGGTCCGCGAACGCCTCCTGGACGGCCGCACCGAGGAGGAGCACCTGCGCGACGCCGACCGCGTCGGGCCCTACCTGACCCTGCTCGCCGGGATCACCTTCGAGCGGGAGAACGCCCGTTGGTGCGAGCGCGTCCTGACCGTGCTGGGCGAACGGCACGCTGCCGCCGGACCCACGGGGCCGCCCGGCCAGGCCCTAGGCTGACGCGATGTTCAGCCCCGAAGGCCCCACCCTGCGCGAACTCGCCGTCCAGGCACTGTCGTCGGTCGAGCACGGGTACGACCTGCTCGCCCCGAAGTTCGACCACACCCCGTACCGCACACCGGACCGGGTGCTCGACGCCGTGGCCGGCGCGCTGGCCCCGCTGGGACCGTTCGGCGCCGGACTCGACCTGTGCTGCGGCACCGGTGCGGGCGTGGACGTACTGACCCGGGTGTGCCGGGAGAGGGTGACGGGCCTCGACTTCAGCGCGGGCATGCTGGACGTCGCCCGGGAACGCGTCGCCCCGCCGGGCCCCGAGGTCTCCTGGGTGCGCGGGGACGCCCGCGCGCTGCCGTTCGGCGCGGAGTTCGACCTCGTGGTGAGCTTCGGCGCGTTCGGGCACTTCCTGCCCCGGGAACTGCCGGGCCTGTTCGCCCAGGTGCACTCCGTCCTGCGGCCGGGCGGCCGCTTCGCCTTCCCCGTGGCCGCCCCGCCCCGCCCCGGGTCCCGGGGGTACTGGGCGCTGCTCGGCTTCGACACCGCGATGCGGGTGCGCAACGCCCTGTGGCGGCCGCCCTTCGTCATGTACTACCGGACGTTCCGGCTGGGCGACGTGGGCCGCGAGCTGTCGCGCGCGGGGTTCCGGGCCGACCTGCACGCCCTGCCGGAGTTCGGGCGCAGACCGGACGGCAGCCCGCGGGTCCGGCTGGTCGTGGCCCGGGCGGCCGGCGCGGCGGGGGAGGGTCAGCCGGCCGCCGGCAGCGTGAACTCGTAGACCAGGGCGTCCTGTCGGGCGTCCACGAGGAGATCGGTGATCTCCAGCGGCCGGGCGTACTGGTCGTGCACCCGCCGCACGACCCGGACCGACGCCGTGTCCGTGGGGCGGGTGATGGTGTCCCGGTGGTGCAGGGTCAGACCGGCCCGGCGCATCCAGTCGTAGGCCCGCCACAGCTGCGCCGCCGCGGTGCCGTCGGCCCGGCCGCGATAGCGGGCCAGCTCGTCGACCTCGGTGAGCGCCACGGCCGAGAAGGAGGTCACGGCCGACCGGCGTCCCCCGGTGGCGGCGGGCGGCGACAGGTACCGGTGCACCAGGGTCGGCCGGCCCGGCGCCAGGCCCAGGGCGACGGCGTGCTCGGCCGGGGGCGGCTCCCAGGCCACGGTGGCGCGGGCGCCGCTGCGGGGCTCGTCCGCGAGAGTGCCGACCGGGAACGCGAGGGGCGCCGGACCACCGGCCGGCTGCCCGGGCAGGGCGACATGGCTGCCCCGCCGGTCGGTGCTGAGCATGCCGTCCCGGCGCAGCAGGTCCAGCGCCTGCCGCACGGTCTCCCGGCTCACGCCGAAGTGCTCGGCCAGCCGGCGTTCGCCCGGCAGCCGCTCTCCCGGCGGAACGCTCCCGCCGTGCAGCTCGCCGAGCAGCCGGGTCGCCACCTGCTGGTAAAGGGGCCGGGCGTCGGCCGGTGGGTGGTCGTGCGGGGTGGTGCGCGCCATGCCGCGCCCTCCTGTTGCTGACGTACGGTAGCCGCTCGGGCTCGGTGCGCCACCAGGAGTACCACCGGCCCAAACCGGCAGGGAAGGCCGGTCCGCCGGTTCGGCCGAAACACCACCCACCGGGTCAGGCGCGGGTCCGCAGCCACCGCACCTTGGCGGCCTCGTGGTAAGGGCCCCCGCCCTCGTGGTCGTTGAAGTCGTACACCTCGATCGCCTTGTCCTCGTGCGCCCAGGCGTTGAAGGCGGCGAACACGGTCGACGGCGGGCAGGTCTGGTCCTCGAGCGCGGTCGAGAACAGAGCGGGTGCACGGCCCCGCGCCGCGAAGTGCACCCCGTCGAAGTAGGACAGCGTCCGCAGCGCGTCCTCGGTCCGGCCGCGGTGCGTCTTGAGGTACAGACCGACCTCGCGGTAGGGGTGGCGGTCCGTGAGTGTGATCGCCCGCGGGAAGTCGCACAGGAACGGCACGTCCGGCGCGACCGCGACCAGATCCGGCACCAGACCGCCCACCGCCGTCGCGATGCCTCCGCCCTGGCTCGTCCCCAGCGCGACCGTGCGGGCCGGGTCGGTCAGCGGGTGCGAACGGGCCGCCTCGACCGCGCGCACGGCGTCGGTGAAGACCCGGCGGTAGTAGTAGTTCTCCGGGGCGTCCAGGCCGCGGGTCATGAACCCCGGGTACGCGGGTGCGCCGCCCACGGGGTCGGCGGTCCCGCCCCCGCCGCCCCAGGCACTGCCCTGACCACGGGTGTCCATCACGAAGTGCGCCCGCCCCGTGGACGCCCACAGCAGGTGCTCGTGCGGCAGCCCGCGCCCGCCGCCGTACCCGAGGAACTGCACGACCAGGGGCAACGGCTCCGCCGCCGCGGCCGGCAGGACCAGCCAGCCCTTCACCGGGTGGCCGCCGAACCCGGCGAACGTCACGTCGTACACCCGCACCGTGGACAGTCCCGTGTCGACCGGCTCGAAACGCGCGTCCAGATCGTGGGCGCGGGCCTGCGCGAGCGTCCCGCTCCAGAACGCGTCGAAGTCGCCGGGCTCCGCCGACGCGCTCCGGTACGCGCGCAGTTCGTCGGGCGGAAGGTCGAACAGGGCCATCGGGAACCGCCTTCGCAGGAAAATCGCAAGGGAACACGCCGGACCGTACGGGTGATCACACCGTACGTGAGCGGCCGGAACCGTCGCCAGGTCCCGCCCTTCCGCCACGGGGGGCGCACGGTGTCCTCACGCCCGGCGGTGCGTCCACTGCGGCTCGGTGCGTGCCCAGTCGCGGTCCCACTCCGTCATCCGGCGCCTGAGGGCCACCCCGCGCACGGCGCGGTGGCCGAGGAGCACCGCGAGCGCCGTCCCGATCGCGGTGAAGGAGCCCACGGTGGCGCTGTGCTGCCACACCTCGGCGCCGCTCGCGGGCGGCGGCACGCTCCGTCCGTGCGCGTCCAGCCACACGTCCACCCGGTCGCCGTGCCGGGTCTCGGACGGAACCCGCGCGGTGGTGGACTTCTCCGTGCCGTCCGGCGCGGTCCAGTGGACGGTGGCGCGGTACGTGTGCTGCCCGCCGAGCTGGGTCGAGGGCAGGGTGCCGGAGGCCGAGCCGGCCACGGTGGCACGGACCTGATGCCGCTCCGTCCGCTGCTCGGCGACGATCTCCTGGGCCTGGTCGTAGCCCCACCAGGCGGTGGCGGCGCCGAGCAGCGGCGCGCCCACGAACAGCAGGAGGGCGACGAGCAGTACGGTCCAGCCCTCGACGACGTCGCACCGGCGCCGCAGCGGATTGTGCCGCCAGCGCCAGCCGCGTACCCGGGTTCGCATGGTCGACCTCCCCGTGATCACCGCGACCGGAGTCTCGTTCCCGACGGCCCCCGTACGCGTGCGTACAGGGCCGTCGCACCTCCGGGCCGCGTCACGTGTGCGAGTGCCCGCACAGGACTGGTACCCAGTCCGACGACGCTCGCTCACCGGCCGGACGGTCCGGTCCCGGGGCACGGGGGACACCACCTGCCGCGCGTCCGCTGCGGCAGCGGACGCGTCCGTGCGTCCGGGCGGGCGGGGCAAGGACGGGCCCGGCCGTCGGCCGCCGCGGAACCGCGCGACCGCGACGCCGGCGCCCGGAACGCCCGGGGCGGTGGCCGGCCGGCGGTGCTGCGGAATCCGGCCGCGTCTCAGCCGAAGCGTTCGATCCGGATCCGTTCCACCGGCTGCCCCGCGGCCACCAGCAGCCGCGAGGCGTGCTCCGCGAAGGAGTTCGAACCGCAGACGTACGCCTCCCAGCCGCCCGCGGGCGGCCGGGCCAGCAGCGGTGCCAGGTGCGCGGCACTCAGCCGGCCGACCGGCATCCCGTCCGGTGCCCTCCTGGTGAACACGGGTGTCGTCTCCGTGCCCAACTCACGGGCGTAGATCAGTTCCTCGGGGCCGCGCGCGGACACCAGCATCCGCAGCGGCACGGTCAGCCCCCGCGCCCGGTGGTGCCGCACCATCGACATCAGCGGAACGACACCGGAACCCGCACCGAGCAGCAGCGCGGGCCGGTCGCCGGGCCAGGCGAAGAAGCCGCTCAGCGGACCGCGCACCTCGATCCGGTCGCCGGGCCGCGCCACCTCGTGGAACCAGCCGGACACCTCGCCGCCCCGCACGTGGTCGAGGGTGAGCTCGATGTGCCCCGAGCCGTCCGGCCCGGACGCCAGTGAGTAGTGCCGCTGGGCCGTGTAACCGTCCTCGGCGGTCAGCCGCAGCATCAGGTGCTGGCCGGGCACGTGACCGGCCCAGCCGGGAACGGCCAGGCGGAAGGTGGACGCGCGGGGCGTCTCGCGCCGGATCTCCGTGAGCGTGGCCGGCTGCCAGGCCCCGGCGACCCGGCCGTCGACCTCGATGCGTCCGGGCACGGCGAAACGCGTCGGGGGAGCGAAGGCGGCGGGCGGGGGTGCGGCTGTCTCAGTCACCGGAGTACCGCTGTTCCTTCCAGGGGTTGCCGCGCGGGTGGTAGCCGTTCTTCTCCCAGAAGCCCGGTTCGTCGTGGTCGAGGAGCTCCAGGCCGGCGACCCACTTGACGCTCTTCCAGAAGTACAGGTGGGGCACCACCAGCCGGGCGGGTCCGCCGTGCTCGGGGGAGAGCGGCCGCCCCTCGTGGTCCCACGCGATCCAGGCCCGCCCGCCGGTGAGGTCGGCGAGCGGCAGGTTCGCCGTGTAGCCGGTGTGCGAGTAGGCGACGGCGTGCGTGGCGGACGGCAGCGGACGCGCGGCGTCCAGGAACGCGTCCAGGGACACGCCCCCGAACCGGACGCCGAACTTCGACCAGCCGGTCACGCAGTGGATGTCGCCCGCGTACGCCGAGGCGGGCAGCGCCCGCGCCCCCGACAGGTCCCAGGTACGCGGCTCGGCCACGAGACCGCCCACACGGAAGGTCCAGTCGTCGGCCGCCAACTGCGGCGTGACCTCGGCGGACAGCACGGGCCAGTCGTCGCCCGCGTCGTACTGACCGGGCGGCAGCCCCGGCCGGGCGGCGCGCGAGGGCCCGGTGAAGCCTCGGGTGGTGTTCATGCGGTGGTGCCTTTCGGACCGGCGGGGCGCACCGCCCCGGCCGGCGTGATCAGTGCGTACGCCGTCAACGGTACGTCCTCGGAGAAGGCTCCCGGCCCGTCCCTCAGCCCGAAGTCTCCTCGTCGGCCGGGTCCGGCCACGCGTTGTACCGCTCCAGGTACGCGGCGAAGCGGACCAGGTCGTGCTCCGCCCAGTCCGCGAGCCGCTCCCGGAACGCCGCCCGGCGTCGCCGCGTGACCTGCGCCAGGACCTGCCGACCCGCCCGCGTCAGGTGCAGGACCTGGACGCGCTGGTCGTCCGGGTCCGCCCGCCGCTCGACCAGTTCGGCGCGCTCCAGCGCCGACACCTGGCGGCTGACCGTGGACTTGTCCAGCGCGTAGTGGGCGGCCAGGTCGGTGGCCCGGCAGCCGCCCCGCTCCTCCAGATGACCGAGCAGCGTGTACGACACCAGCGACAGCTCCGGGTGCATGCGTCCCGCCGAGGCACGGGCCCGGCGGGCGAAGACCGTCATCTCCCGCTGAATGGTCTCCACGGCGGCGTCGGCCGGCCCGTCCCCCGTTCCGCCGTGCGCCTGCGCTCCAGCGCCCGGTCCGCGGTCCGGTCCCTGATCCGGGCGGCGAGCCGGTCCGGCTCCGGCTCCGGGCCCGGCGCCGGGGTCGAGGGCCGGGTCGTCGTCGGGGGTCTCGGCAGCCGTCACGGGTCCTCCTCGGCAGGGCTCGGCTCCGGTTGCATAGTACAACTTCCCCTCCCGTCGCCGTGCGGCGGTCACCGGAGGGTGGCGGCGGAGGCCGGCCGCGGAGGGCGGCCTGCGGACGAGCGGGTTGGTCTGTACATGACCTCGTTGGCAGGCCAGACTGTCCGCCGAGTGCTCGCACCCGGGCCCGTGCCGCCCCCCCACCGAGGAGCCCCCATGCCTCTCCTGCCTCCCGTGCGTCCTGCGTCACCGCGCGCCCGGCAACGTTGTCACGCCGTCCTCACCGGAATCGCCGCCCTCGCCCTCGCCCTGACCGCACCGGCGGCGTCGGCCGCGCCCGCCGCCGACACCTGGAACGAGGTCGGCTCCGACCGCGCCGACCCGCTGACCGAGAGCCAGGGACTGGCCTCGGTCGAGGTCCCCGCGGGCAGCCCCAACCGCTACACCGGGATCGGCACCGTTCCGATCGGCCTCAGCACCCGGGGCTGGAACCACGTCGGTGATCCCGACGCCTCCTACGACGGCCACTACGTCGAGCCGTACCAGCGCGACGACGGGAACACCAAGATGTTCCGCGTGCAGGCGCCGGACGGGAGCTGGTCGGAGTACGTGCACGAACTGAGCGCCGGCGAGGCGCTGAACAACTCCTGGTCGGCGATCTCCCCGGACGGTCAGTGGATGCTCTCGGGCGAGTGGGGCACGATGGACCGGCTGCTGGTCTTCCCGACGCCGGGCGTCAACCCGGACACCTCGCCGTCCGCGAACCTCCCCCAGGCGGCCACGGTCCACCTGGACCACGCCGTGCGCGACGTCCAGGGCTGCGACTTCCTCGACGCGACCACGCTGCTGTGCTCCTCCGACGACCCGGCCGGCACCCTCTTCGGCATCACCAAGCCGCTGCTGCAGATCGACCTGGCCGCCGCCCCGGACGGCACGGACGTCACCGGCCACGTCACCGCCCTGCGGCAGCTGCCCCTGCGCAGCGCGTGCTCCGGCGACTTCGAGGCGGAGGGCATCGACTACGACCGGCGTACCGGCACCCTGCGCGTGATCGTCGTGTCGCCCGGCTTCTGCGTGCTGACGGACAGCGTGACCTACCGCTTCACCCGCGGCTGAGGCCCCTCGCCCGCGCCGGCGGTGCCCGGAGACGGGGCTCGCCCGCGCCGGTAGTGCCCGGAGGCGGGAGGTGTTTTTCTGGAGGTGTGCGCCACAGTCGGCGGCATGTCCCGCCGTGGGCCGTCTGCACCGCGGCAGGCGGTGTGCGCCACGAGAGGAGCGATCACGATGGACGGTGAGCGACTGCATCCGGAATCCG
Source organism: Streptomyces mayonensis (assembly GCF_018982965.1). Classification (GTDB taxonomy): domain Bacteria; phylum Actinomycetota; class Actinomycetes; order Streptomycetales; family Streptomycetaceae; genus Streptomyces; species Streptomyces mayonensis. Next base: position 36,284 of record NZ_JACBYP010000074.1, read on the forward strand.
TCTCGGTGGAGCTGAGCGGCTGCGGCAAGGAGGACGCCCGGACCGTGTTCGACGCGCTGTGCGCGTGCTTCTCCTCCGACCGGCACGCCGGGGACGCGACCCGGGAGTACCACGAGGTGCGCCCGACCGTGTGGCTCGGCACCTTCGACGTGGCCGAGGACCTGCACGGCGAGTGCGGCCCGGCCCGGCTGACGGCCTCGGTGGACGCCGACGTCCAGGGCGGCTACTGGGCGATCGACCGCTTCCGCACCACCCTGGACTCCCTGTTCACCGTGCACGACCTCAGCACGGCCTCCGGGGACCAGGAGCGGGAGCTGCACGTGCGGCTCGAGAGCCGCTGACGCCCGGTCCCCGCGGGTGCCGGTGTGGTGTGCGCCGCGCTTTTGTGCAACTAGTTGCACAAAAGCGCGGCGGTCCTCTACAACTGAGGCACCACACCGCGCACGGAGGGCCCGATGAGCCGTTACCCCCACCTGCTGAGCCCGCTGGACCTGGGATTCACCACGCTGCCCAACCGGGTCCTCATGGGCTCCATGCACGTCGGCCTGGAAGAGGCCGAGGGCGGTTTCGAGCGCATGGCCGCCTTCTACGCCGCTCGTGCCCGCGGCGGGGTGGGCCTCATCGTCACCGGCGGCATCGCCCCCAACGACGAGGGCCGCCCCTACCCGGGCGGCGCCCGGCTCACCACGCCGGAGGAGGCCGAGCGGCACCGGGTCGTCACCGGCGCCGTCCACCGCGAGGGCGGCCGTATCGCCCTCCAGATCCTGCACTTCGGCCGCTACGCCTACCACCCCGACCTGGTCGCGCCGAGCCCGCTCCAGGCCCCGATCAGCCCGCACGTGCCCCGTGAGCTGACCGACGCGGACATCGAGCGCACCGTCGACGACTACGTGCGCACCGCCCGCCTCGCCCGCGCGGCCGGGTACGACGGCGTCGAGATCATGGGCTCCGAGGGCTACCTGATCAACGAGTTCGTCGCCGCGCGGACCAACCACCGAACCGACCGCTGGGGCGGCCCGTACGAGAACCGCATCCGCTTCCCCGTCGAGATCGTGCGCCGGGTGCGCGAGGCGGCCGGCGAGGACTTCATCGTCGTCTACCGCCTGTCCATGCTCGACCTCGTCCCCGGCGGTTCCACCCTCGACGAGGTGATCACCCTGGCCAGGGCCGTCGAGGACGCCGGAGCGACCCTCATCAACACCGGCATCGGCTGGCACGAGGCCCGCATCCCCACCATCGCCACGTCCGTGCCGCGCGGCGCCTACACCTGGGTCACCAGGCGGCTGATGGGCGAGGTGTCGGTACCGCTCGTCACCACCAACCGCATCAACACCCCCGAACTGGCCGAGCAGTTGCTCGCCGACGGCGCGGCCGACATGGTCTCGGTGGCCCGCCCGATGCTCGCCGACCCCGACTTCGTCGCCAAGGCCGCGGCCGGCCGCCCCGAGGCGATCAACACCTGCATCGGCTGCAACCAGGCCTGCCTGGACCACACGTTCAGCGGGCAGATCACCTCCTGCCTGGTCAACCCGCGCGCCTGCCACGAGACCGAACTGGTCCTCGCCCCGACCCGGCGGCGCAAACGCGTCGCCGTCGTCGGCGCCGGACCCGCCGGACTGGCCTGCGCGGTGAGCGCGGCCGAACGCGGCCACCAGGTCACCCTGTTCGACGCCGCGAGCGAGATCGGCGGCCAGCTCAACGTCGCCCGCAAGGTCCCCGGCAAGCAGGAGTTCGACGAGACACTGCGCTACTTCCGCACCCAACTCGCGGCGCACGGCGTCGACGTACGCCTGAACACCCGGGTCGGCGCGGACGAACTCACCGGCCACGACGAGGTCGTCGTCGCCACCGGCGTCACCCCGCGCACCCCCGACATCCCCGGCGTCGACCACCCGTCCGTCGTCGGCTACCTCGACGTCCTGCGCGACGGCGCACCCGTCGGCGGGCGGGTCGCGATCCTCGGCGCCGGCGGCATCGGCTTCGACGTCGCCGAGTACCTCACCGACGGCGGCGACAAGGCGCACGAGGACCCGGAGACGTACTTCCGCCGCTGGGGCGTCGACACCGGCTACCGCGGCCCCGGCGGCCTCGCCGCGCCCGAGCGCCCCGCGCCGCCGCGCACCGTCCACCTCCTCCAGCGCAAGACGTCCAAGGTCGGCGCCGGGCTCGGCAGAACCACCGGCTGGATCCACCGCACCGAACTGAAGCACCGCGGCGTCACCATGGTGCCGGGCGTGCGCTACGACCGGATCGACGACGCCGGCCTGCACATCACCGTCGGCGACGAGTCCACGGTCCTGGAGGTCGACACGGTCGTCCTGTGCACGGGCCAGGAACCGAGCCGGGGCCTGTACGAGGACCTGGTCGCCGCCGGGCGCAGCGCGCACCTGATCGGCGGGGCCGACGTGGCCGCCGAACTGGACGCCAAGCGTGCCGTCCGGCAGGGCACCGAACTGGCGGCGGCGCTGTAGGGAGACGGTGCGGGGCCGTCCCTAGGATGGCCCCATGTCACTCCCGCACGCGATCCTCACCGCCCTGGCCGAACGGCCGTCGTCGGGGCTGGAGCTGACCCGCCGCTTCGACAGGTCGATCGGCTACTTCTGGTCGGCGACGCACCAGCAGATCTACCGCGAGCTGGGAAAACTGGAGGCCGACGGCCTGATCCGCGCACTGCCCGGCGAGCAGCCGGCCCGGGGGCAGAAGAAGTCCTACGAGGTGATGCCGGCGGGCCGCGCCGAACTGGCCCGCTGGACCGCCGCCCCGCAGGACCCGAAACCGCTGCGGGACGGCATGCTGCTGCGGCTGCGCGCCGCGGCGGTCGTCGGCACCGCGGGCATCGAGGCGGACCTCCGCCGCCACCTGGAGCTGCACGCGCGGCAGTTGGCCGAGTACGAGGAGATCGAGAAGCGGGACTTCCCACCCGGCCGGGACAGCGCCGAGGACCGGCTGCGGCACCTGGTGCTGCGGGCCGGTCTCGACCTGGAGACCTTCTGGACCCGCTGGCTCGAACACGCGCTGGCGGAGTTCGCCGAACTGCCCGGCGACGGACCGGCCTGAGGCTCCCGCGTCCCCTCTTCTCGCCGGGCCTCCGCTTCTCGCCGGACCTTCGCTTCTCGCCGGGCCTCCGCTTCTCGCCGGGCCTCCGCTTCTCGCCGGACCTCCGCTTCCAGCCGGACCTTCGCTTCTCGCCGGGCCTTCGCTCAGAACCGGTACGGCTTCGAGCGGCGGCGCAGGAACCAGGCACCGGCGATGACACCGGCGCCCACCAGCGCGCCGCCCGCCACCAGCGTGGGCGTGCCGTAGTCCTGGACGGCTCCGCCGAGGCCGCCCATGACACCGCGGGGCGACGCCGACGCGGAGGGCGTGGCGGAACGGCTGGGGGAGGGCGAGGGCGAGGGGGAGGGAGCCGCCGAGACGATGACCGTCTGGGTGCCCGCGGTGCTGTTGTTCGAGCACATGACGATCACCGTGTAGGTGCCCGGCGCGATGCCCGACCAGGCCGCCGACTGGCCGGAGGCGCTGCCGGACAGCGCCACCTGCCGGCCCTGCGCGAAGTCCCGCTGGCTGCCGCTGAGCAGCGAGGCGGTGCCCCAACTGCCGTTGAGCTGGGCGCAGGCCGTGGTCGTGACGGACACCGTGGTGCCGGTGGTGCTCACCGAGATGCCCGGCCCGGCGGCGGCCGGAGCGGCGGCCAGGGCGACGGGCAGCGCGGCGGCGGCTGCCGCGGTCAGGCCGGAGCGGAGAAGAGGCGAAGAGATGCGCATGTGGACTGCCCTCCGGCGGCACGGTCGGCGGTACATCCCTTGCGCCGCCGGATCGGGAACGCCCGTGCCCCCTCACGCAGCCAACAGCCCGGCGACCCCGCCCGCATGCCGAGCGCGACCGCCCAGGTGACGCCCGTACGCCGGCCGGGCCCGTCGTCACCTCGGCCTCACCCGGCGGGGCCCGTCGTCACCTTCCGCTCGGCGGAGAAACCGCCCCAGGTGCCGTCGGCCAGCCTGGCCCGGATCCGCACCCGGTGCGTGACACCTGCCTCGCGCCCCGCGTAGAAGCTGTACTCGGCCTTCTCGCGCGGCGCTTCGGCCCCGTAGACCAGCGAGGTCGCCGCGCGGCCGTCCAGGTGGACCTGGTACTCGGTCACCGGCCCGTCCGTGCGCGGCGGGACCCAGGTGAGGTCGAGGTAGTAACCCCCGTCGGCGCGGTGGGAGGCGGCACGCAGGTCGGTCGGCGCGGTCGCGCGGCCGTCGTCGGATCCGGGGGTGGTGAGCCGCACGGCGGCGCTCGCGGGGGAGACGTTGTCGGCGGCGTCCCGCGCCCGGACCGTGAAGGAGTAGCGCGTGCCGGGGCGCAGCCCCGTGACCTCGGCCGAGGTCCGGTCGCCGGCCACGCTGTGCACCTTCGCCTCGCCCTGGTAGACGTCGTACGACACCACCTCGCGGTCGTCCTCGGCCGCGGACCAGGTGAGCCGCACCGACCGGCTGCCCGCCGTGCGGCCCCCGGCGTCCCCCGGGCGGGTCGGCGCGGTGCCGTCCTCGGCGACGGCGGCGGGAGTCGTCGCCCGCACCTCCTGGCTGCGCGGCCCCAGCCGCCCCTCGGCGTCGCGCGTCCGCACCGTGAAGACGTACGCCGTCGACGGCCGCAGCCGGGTCACGTCCACCATGCGCTCGGTCGCATGGACCTCCTTCACGAGCGAGCCGCCGCGGTACACCTCGTAGGACTCGGCCCCGTCGACCGCGTGCCACATGACGTGCACGCTCGTCGCGCTGCCCGCGGCGGCGGTGACGCCCATGGGCGCCCCCGGCAGCGGGACGCCTTCGAGGTCGTCGCCGTCGGCGCCCCAGCCGCAGGACGCCAGCAGGGCGACCGTCGTGCAGAGCAGGGCGCAGCCGCGCAGGGCGGCGGTGTGTCGAGCGGGAACGCGGGCGTCTCGCACGGCTCGGCCTCCAGAGGGGCGTCGGCTCGACTGCACGGAAGCGGAATGGTCCGGACCAATATGACCCCCGCGGTGCGGCCGCATCAAGGGTGCCGTCGTGACACCCACCCGGGACGGTTACGTATGCTGGATGCTCACGAGTCCGAACTCGCCGCGCTCATCGGCGAGTTCGGTCCGGTGGTGCGGGCCGCTGTCGTCGCTGATCCCGCGCCGGCGCGGGCGGCCGGACGGGCCGGAACCGGGACACGCCCGGTCCGTCCGCCCCCGGTCGCCCTCAGCCGGTGGCGGTCCGGGCGTGCACCGTCTGGCCCTGCAAAAGGTGCCCGGACGCGCGATCCGGGGACAGATGGGGCCGAGTGACGCCCATGTCCCCCAGGAGAGGCCACATCGTGCGTGTCCAGTCGCTGACACTGGTCGCGGCCAGTGCCGCCCTGCTCGCCCCCACGACACCGCCCGGTACCGCCCCCGCGCTGCGCCCCGACCCTCCGGCGCGGTACGTGTCCGGTGACCGGTCCCGTCCCGCGCCCCTGCGTGCGGGACGCTCCGGGGTCCGGGTCGGACCGGCGCCCCACTTCCGTCCCGCGCCGTCCACGGGCCCGGTCCGGGTCCGGCCGAAGAGCCATGGGCACGAGCGGTCCCGTCCCGTCCGCGCCGCCGACCTGCTGGCCAGGGTGCGGGACTGCGAGCCCGTCTCGCGCGGGAACTACCGCAGCGACACCGGAGCACCCGCGGACATCCCGGTCTGCGGTACACGGGATGCCGTGTACTGGAAGGCCGACCTGGACGTCGACTGCGACGGCCGCCCCGGCGACCGGTGCAACGGCCGTACGGACCCCCACTTCAGCCCCGCCACCGCGTTCACCGGGGCCGACGGCCGTCCGCTGGACGCCGAGCGCCTGCCCTACGTCGTCGTGCCCGAGCCCAGCGAGATCTGGGACCACCGCGCGGACGGCGTCCGCGCCGGGGCGCTCGCGGCCCTCGTCCACGGGGACCGGGTGCGCTACGCGGTGGTCGGCGACGTCGGCCCGCGCGACCTCATCGGCGAGGCCTCCTACGCCGCCGCGCGCTCCCTGGGCATCCCGGCCGACCCGGCGGGCGGGGGCGTCTCCTCGGGGGTGACGTACATCGTCTTCAAGGGGAGCGAGTCGGAATCCATCGCGGACACGGACGCCGCCGAGAAGGCGGGCGAACGGCTGGCCCGCACGTTCGTGGACGGGGACTGACCCGGTCCGCCGTCCGGTGAGGCGCCGCCGGCCGCGCCCGGCCCGGGAGCGGATAGCGGCCCGAAAGCACGTGGCGGACAGGAGCAGGCACCGGCTCGAATACGCCGCGGGACCCCGGCCCCCATCCCGCCCCCATCC